>JBJYWP010000100.1:0-29982 GCA_046259485.1 Promineifilaceae bacterium (SeqCode)
GAGCAACTTTTCAGCAGCCTCGGGCGCATATTTATACCATCCCAGACCAAAGGCCTTGTCTTGAGCGGCTTGATCCTCAGGTACGGCGTAGCCTCTTTCCCGAGCATATTCTACTATACGCTGCGGTGCATCGGTATCGTAAGGCTTGAATGTCTCCCCATTACCCAGATCCAGTTCGAATTCAGACAACCACTCTTCCATTGGAGCGATAAAGTCTTCAGGGTAGGATCCAAGAGATGGTATATGTACTGGACTTACAGCACCGGAACCGTCGACTGCTATGCCCATGTAATCGGCAATATCTATTGCCAGCAAAAGCGCCCAGCGCACATCTGGGTTGTCGTATGGTGGTATCGTGGTATTGAAAGCGATACCGGTAATGGCAGGGTCGTTATTTACGACCCAGGGGTATTCAAGCTGATATGCTCTAGAAGAATCAGATTGAGCTAAGATCGCCTTCAGACCATCGGCTGAAAGATTGACAGCATCGGCTTCGTGTGTTAATTGAGCCAAAATCTTGGCGCCCTCGTTAGCGAAGTACTGAAAGACGATGTACTTGGGGCCCGGCTCGCCATAAAGGATGCCGGTCGGGCTGTTTTCCCAGTCTTCCCGCTTTTCCCAGATAGTCCAGAAGCCCCCTTCATCATAGCTGTGCAGTTTATAGGGACCGGTGCCTACAAATGGGTCGAATTCAAAAGTGACGATGTCTTCAACATTCTCGAAAATGTGCTTAGGCATAATCCAAGTGCTGCCCCAGCGATCGAGGAATGTGGTATGGAAGCGAGAGTTCGGTTGTAAAAGCTCTACAACAACCGTGTAATCATCAGGTGCGGAAACACTGGCGACATTATCCACGAAGTAGCCGTGTGCATTGAGACCCTCATTGGCGACAAGCGTCTCAATCGTAAATACGACATCAGCTGAGGTAAATGGTTCGCCATCATCCCAGGTGACACCTTCGCGGAGCGGAATTGTTACCTCAGTGAAGTCTTCATTGTAGATGGGGTCGCCGGCTGCCAGACCATTGATGATTTCGCCCGTGGCGAAATCAACGGACCATAAAGGCTCATTGGCCAAGTTTTGCATGCCGCGGTCGCGCCACTTCCAGCCAACCCACTCGTTGAAGTTGCTTGGGGAACCAACGCGCCCGGTTAGAATATCGCTGATCAATGTTTCATTTCTAGGGAGTTCGCCGAGAACAGGGGCTGCATCTAGGGGTTCTACCGCTTCTTCGGCCGGAACTTCAACAACAACCTCTTCAACAACTGTTTCCGTAACAACGCGGGTAACCTCTACTTCTTGGCCTTCCTCGACGACCGTTTCGGTGACAACGCGCGTGACTTCTACTTCCTTTTCTTCGGTTACAACACGGGTAACCTCCACGGTTTGGGGTGCGCAGGCGACGAGAACCAGCAGCGCAGCCAATAGTGTTATTGCAATTATGATTTTTTTCATTTGTTCTCCTCATTCATTAGTGGGATATTTTTCAATCGGTGACAGCAAAATAAGAAGTTCTGCTCAAATGCACCTCCTCGCTCAAAACAGAGCATCCAGTAGACCTGGGGTTGTTCAAGCCATGATGATCAATATCAGAATCCATTTTCAATTTCCCACGTGATATCATCACGCACGATACCATCGCACGCGAGCCTGGCGGTCGATTCTCTGATCACCAGCTCGGTAGGGAGGACAATGCTCTGCTGGACTTCATCTGGATCTTGAATCAGATCCAGCAGCAGCTGCGCGGCGACATTCCCCATCTCGGTCAAAGGCTGCTTTACTGTTGTCAACCGTGGGCTCAACACTTTGGCCAGGGGGATATCGTCGAAGCCAACAACGGATAAATCAGCGGGTACTATCAGGCCCCGGGCACGTGCGGCTTCCATGACGCCCACGGCCGAATCGTCATTGGATGCAAAAAAGGCCGTCGGAGGGGAAGATAATTCAAGTAAATAATCAGCCCCCTGACGACCGCACAGCTGGGTAAAATTTCCCTCGTAGATCAGCTGCGGGTCAGGGAGGATGCCATGGTCGTTCAAGGCCGCATGGTAACCGTCCAGGCGCTGGCGGGCACTGGCCATATCCATCCAGCCGGTAATCATGCCGATCCGCTGGTGCCCTAACTGGATAAGATGCTGAGTAGCTTTGTAGGCGCCGCGAAAATTCTCGGCAATAACCGACAAATCAGAGTCATCCACACCAAATTGATCGAGTAATACGTATGGGAACTGTCGTTCGCGAAGGCTCATTAAATATGCTTCCGGTTTGCGCGGAAGGACAATGATCAGGCCATCGGCAAAGCCGCGGGCCATCATGTTAACGTAGTCCGCCTCTTTTGTGACGCGGCGATGGGTGGTGTAGAGCATCAGCTCGTATTTATTGGCGGCCAGTACTTCATCAATACCACGCACAAGCTCCCCTACGTATTGCGTCGCCAGGTCGACAACCAGGAGCCCAATCACTGAGGAATGCCCTCCGGCGAGACTGCGAGCCTGAATATTTGCCCGGTAGCCGAGGCGGTCCATCGCCTTCAGTACTTTTTCACGGGTTGTAGGTTTCACATAAGCTTTGTTATTGACGACGCGCGAGACGGTGGAATAGGAGACACCTGCTTCCTCAGCTACATCAAATATCGTTACGTCTGTAGAGGTTCTTTTTCGGCTCATTTCTCCCTTAGCTACAAAATTCTGCAAGCGCTTGCAATTACAGTCTACTTGATTTTATAGTGCGTGTCAATGAAAATGCGCAAGCGCTTGCAAAATGCCGGTATGGGATTTAATCTATAGGCAGCTAGATAGGAGGCATGCATGAAGCAATCTCAATCTTCCCTTCCGTCCCTTGAAGCTGTGCTGGGGATGGAACACCAGTTTGGTGGAACACGTTTAGCAGGCACAGGACCATCAGGAAAGCTACCAATCACGGAAGAAATGCTTATTCATGAGCCCAGCGGCAATTTGTTCGGCATGACTCAGAATGCTGGGATGGGTTGGGACCCCGCTGAAGTCGGCCGTGATCAATATCTGATCATCAGCACCCATGGTGGGCTGCGCGATGCAGATGGTTCCCCTCTTGCCCTGGGTTACCACACCGGTCATTGGGAAATTGAGTTATTGGTCAGGCAGGCTGCTAAAACATTGAAGGATCAAGGAGTGCTGCCTTTTTCCGTTTATTGCAGTGACCCTTGTGACGGCCGTACACAGGGTACGGAGGGCATGTTCGACAGTTTGCCTTACCGGAATGATGCGGCGATGATAATGCGGCGGCTTATACGTTCTCTTCCCCAACGACAGGGCGTCATGGGCGTTGCTACCTGCGATAAAGGACTTCCGGCGATGATGCAGGCCCTGGCCGGATGCGGCGACCTTCCAGGCATTATTGTACCCGGAGGCGTTACCTTGCCAGCTGTTGACGCTGAAGATGCGGGGACAGCGCAAACAATTGGCGTCCGCTTCGCACATGACATGATAGACCTTGATTATGCGGCCTCAATGGGCTGCCGTGCTTGCGGCTCACCCGGGGGTGGCTGCCAGTTTCTTGGAACAGCGGCTACTTCTCAAGTGGTTGCTGAGGCCTTCGGCCTGGCTTTGCCTCACAGTGCGCTCTGCCCATCGGGTGAAGCGATCTGGTTGGATATGGCTCATCGCTCAGCCCTGGCACTTCTGCGCTTAAAGGCATTAAACATATTTACGTCAACTATTTTGACTCCCCAGGCGTTAGAGAATGCCATGTTAGTTCACGCAGCTTTTGGCGGCTCGACAAACCTCCTTCTCCATATTCCGGCCATTGCTTATGCTGCCGGATTAGCACTTCCCGATGTAGACGATTGGATTCATGTCAACAAGCAAACGCCGCGGATAGTTGATTCTTTGCCAAATGGTCCACAAAACCACCCAACGATACAGGTGTTTATGGCCGGCGGCGTACCGGAGGTGATGCTTCATCTGCGTGAGCTGAACCTTTTGAACCTGAATATCCTCACCGCCAGCGGTGAGAAATTAGGAGCGGTGCTGGATTGGTGGGAGCAAAGCGAGCGCCGCGCAGCGCTCAAAAAGCTGCTGCGAGATTCGGGAAATGTCGATCCGGACCAGGTTATCATGAGCGCCGATGCAGCGCGACGAGCCGGTCTCAGCAGTACCGTCGTCTTTCCCACCGGGAACATTGCTCCGGAAGGTTCGGTTATCAAGGCGACGGCGATCGACACATCTGTGGTTGATGAAAAGGGTGTTTTTCATCATCGTGGGCCGGCTCGCGTCTTTCTTAGTGAGAGCGAGGCCATGAAAGCTGTTAAAGGTACAGCTCAGGAACCTATTCGGCAGGGCGACGTGATCGTGCTCATTGGTGGTGGGCCTTCGGGGACAGGCATGGAGGAGACTTATCAGCTGACATCGGCTTTGAAATTCCTCCCCTGGGGCAAAACAATACCCTTGTTGACAGATGCGCGCTTTTCCGGGGTTTCTACCGGCGCTTGTGTCGGGCATATTGGACCGGAAGCGCTAGCAGGAGGGCCCATTGGAAAACTTAGCGATGGGGACATGATCGAGATTGTTATTGATCGAAACAATTTAAGCGGTTCAATCAACTTTGTGGGCACAGCCGATCAAGTCCTTTCTACTGCGGATGCAGCGGCACTGCTCGCCGAGAGGCCAATGCATCCAAATTTACAGGCGCATCCTCACTTACCTGATGATACGCGGCTCTGGGCGGCGCTCCAACGTGCCAGCGGCGGCGTATGGCGAGGCTGTATCTATGATGTTGATAAGATCATTGAAGTGATTGATACTGGGCTGTCTGTCACGGCTGAATAATTCATGCGGCGGGGATGGCTAACAGCTGCTCCAGGTAGGCGGCTATTTCTTCGGGTGGGTAGGGCATATTGTTTTCCAGCCACCACTGTAGAAGGGAAAAGATCGTGGCGACCATGTGCTGGGCCAGAATGGACGGGGGAATGGGTAAATCGGGTACCTGTTCTAGAGTCGTGATCGCTTCACGATAGGCATATGCTTTTAGCGGCTCCAGGGCGACGCTACCGCTGCTGAGGAGCACGCGATAAAGATCGCTGTTGCCGGCAATGTATTTGAAGATAATATGGCCGTTTTGCGCCGGTAACGGCCGGTAGCCCTCTTTGCCGACAAAATCTTGGGTAATAATCATCGGCCGGAGCTCGGCGAGAGTCGTTTGCAGCACGTCGAACAGCAGCGCATCTTTGTCGGCATAGTGGCGAAAGAAGGTTCGATAGCCAACCCCGGCGCGATCGGTGATTTCTTGAATTGTCACCTTTTCGTACCCTTGTTCGATGGTCAGAGCGATCAAGGCTTTTGCCAGCGCTTTGCGCGTGCGCCTAACTCGTTTATCTTCTTTGTTCATGCCTAAATTTCATTTAGGATCGATCCAACGAAATACCATATGAGTAAAAATTCGGAAAAGCTTGACTTTCCCGGCGTCCTGCTGCATAGTTAACCGGAATTTATGACCTATTATAGGTCATAACTAAGCGTGTCAGCAAATTAGGTGGTCAGGTGGTTAGCTAGTCAGGTGATCAGCTAGTCAGCTGGTCAGCTGAAGAACTGAAGTGCTGACAGGCTGATGAATAAACATGATCCGCACACGTTGGTACAAAGTCTTTAGCGATTTATGGGGCAACCGCGGGCGCACGCTCGTGGTCGCTTTGGCGATCGCCGTGGGTGTGTACGCTGTGGGCGTGATCGTCGATGCCCAGAATTTGCTGATCCGTGAGCATGGCAGTGATGTAGAGGAAGCCTTAGTCTCGTCGGCGACAGTGTACACCATGCCTTTTACCGAAGACCTGGCGGAACGAGTGGCGAAATTGGAAGGGGTGAGCGCTGCCGAAGGGCGGCAAACAACTGATGTCTATGCCTACGACGCCGATGGGCTGCGCAAAGATTTACTGATTACGGCCGTACCTGATTTTGAGAATATGACCGTAGATCGGGTGACGCCGGTTGCCGGCGCCTGGCCGCCGGGCACGCATGAGATCCTGCTGGAACGGCTGGCCCTGGATTATCTGGATGTCGCTATTGGCGATACGCTCTATCTTGAACGGCCGGACGGGAGGAAAAAGCAACTGACCATCGTCGGAACCGCTTATGATGCACAGCATTTCAGCCCCGAAATACTAAACGTGGGTACGGGTTACGTCACACCGGAAACGATGCGCCGCCTGGGCTATGGCGACCAATTTACCGAGCTGCGTATACGCGTAGACGAAGGTATTGAGGGAGAAGGGGAAATTCGTGCCGTTTTGAAAGAAGTGGAGGATCAGGTTGAGCGTGATGGGCATCCGGTTTTAAGTTCGACTATCACGCCCGAAGGAGCACAGGAATCGATCATCGATACGATTATCTTTATTCTATCCACCTTCGGCTTGATTATCTTCCTTCTCTCTGGTTTCCTGGTTGTCAATGCTATCTCGGCCTTGATCACGCAGCAGGTGCAGCAGATTGGGGTCATGAAACTGATCGGCGCCAGCCGCTGGCAGATTATGGGCATGTATTTCCTGACGGTGATGGCCTACGGGTTGATTGCCGTGATCATTGGTATTCCCCTTTCTGTCGTGACGGCTCAGGCGCTGATGGTCGAAGTTGTCAATGATCTTTTGAATACCCAGCCGGAAAGCCTCATGGTTTCGCCGGCATTGATAGCTGCGCAGATTGTGATGGGCCTGGCCCTGCCTCTTTTAGCCGGGCTGCTGCCGGTCCTCAATGGGACGCGCATCACCACGCGCAGGGCGCTGAGTGATACGGGAATGCAGGCTAGCATGGATAACAAGGCACTTTCCGAACGCCTATTGAGCCTGGTCCAGCGTATTCGTCCCTTGCAGCGGCCATATCTTCTGGCCATTCGTAACACGCTGCGCCACAAAGGGCGGCTGATTCAAACCGTGCTGGTCCTGATCATCGGCACGGCGCTGTTCATTTCTGTCATGAGCGTTCACGGCTCGGTGAATGCGACCCTTGAGAGTTTTCTACGTCATTCCCAGTATGATGTTTCGCTGGGAATGGCCCAACCCTATCGGATAGAGGTTCTGGAGCGGGTGGCAATGGAAGTGCCGGGCGTGACCGACGTGGAGAGCTGGTCGATGGACGTGGGCACGCGGGTACGGGCGGATGACACGGAGAGCAATGCTTTCCGCGTTTATGCCGTCCCTTCGCCTTCCATTATCATCGACCCGCAGCTGGAACGGGGAGATTGGCTGGCCGGGGGTGATGACCAGGCCGTGGTGATCAATTCCGACCTGCTGGATAAGGAGCCGGACATCGAGATCGGGCAAATAATACGCATGGATATTGAAGGGCGAGAAGTGGACCGCCGCGTGGCCGGCATCTTACGCACCGATTCGCAGGGGCCGGCCATGTATATGAATTATGGCGACTATGCCTATATCACGCGTACACCAGGCATGGCCAATCAGGTGCAGATCGTCGCCGATGGGCTAGATACGCCCGGGCAAGATAAGCTGCGTAAGCAGTTATTCCGGTTTTATCAAGATGCTGGTTTTGAGGTGAGCAGCACGCGCACGGCGCAGCAGATCAACACTCAGAATAAATTGATGTTCACCATCGTTGTCGCTGTTTTGATCTTGATGGCTTTGCTTCTTGCCGCGGTAGGCGGACTGGGACTGACGACGACTATGAGTATCAACATCATGGAGCGCATCCGTGAAATTGGGGTGCTGCGGGCGATCGGCGCTTCGAATCTCTCCGTGCGCCAGATTGTGCTGGCCGAGGGCATCGTCATCGGCCTTTTGAGCTGGTTGATCGGCCTGGGTTTGTCGCTGCCGATCAGTGCTTTCTTAAGTGAAGAGGTGGGGTTGGCCCTGTTGAATGTGCCATTGATTTATCGGTATTCGATGATCTGGGCTATTGTATGGTTCTTTGCCCTGATGGTCATTGCCTTCGCCGCCAGCATGGGACCGGCCCGCGACGCGGTGCGCCTGACGATTCGCGAGGTACTGGCGTATGAATAGGTTAAAGTTTAAGAATATTGTAGGGGCGCATCGCGATGCGCCCCTACAGGAAACTGCCGTACAAAATGGCCTGCTTATTGATTTGCGTGGGGTGGAGAAGGCTTATAAAACCCCGGCCGGTGATTTTCTAGCCTTGAAGGATATCGATTTGCAGATCGATCGCGGTGAATTTGTGGCTGTAGTAGGCAAGTCAGGCGCGGGGAAGTCAACGCTGATTAACATGGTAACAGGCATTAGCCACCCGACGGCGGGAACAATTTGTATTGACCGGCGGGCAGTGCATGACATGAATGAAATGCAGCTTGCCAAGTGGCGGGGCAGTAATGTAGGCGTCATTTTTCAATCTTTCCAACTGCTGCCCATGCTGACCTGCGCCCAGAATGTGATGCTGCCCATGGACTTTGCCAACCTTTATGAATCTCCCAGACAGCAGTACGAGCGGGCGCTGTATTTGCTCGACCAGGTGGGAATAGCCGAACAGGCGGAGAAGCTGCCTTCGGCCGTTTCCGGTGGGCAGCGACAGCGCGTGGCTATTGCCCGCGCCCTGGCCAATGACCCAGCCTTCCTGGCAGCCGACGAGCCGACGGGCAGTCTGGATTCAAAAACGGCCAACGAGGTCTTCCAAGTTTTTCAGAATCTGGTTGACACTGGAACCACGATCCTGATGACCACGCACGATCGCGAACTTGCTTCCCGTGTGAACCGGGTTGTGCGTATCGCCGATGGGCAGATAGTTAACTGAAAACAAAAAACATAAGGAACAGAAAACATAGAGAACAAAAAACAGATGGGCATGCGGCCGGATGAGCGACCCAATTTTTAAGAGATAACGATAGAATGGATGTAAAGATGAATGTGTTGGACAGGATTAGGATGCGTGTGAATGGGGATTCGGGAATTGAGCCCGGCCTTTATTCCGATCCCCAGGTCCCGCATGCGGTTAGCGAATGGGCGACACACGATATCCAGAATCCAATTTCTTCCGCAAGCAAAGCGGCGTCAGGCATCATTGACCTGCGCAATATTAAGAAGGCTTATAAGACTGATGCTGGTCCCTTCCTGGCATTAAAAGGCATTGACCTGAAGGTGGATAAGGGGGAATTTGTGGCTGTGGTGGGCAAATCCGGCAGCGGCAAATCGACCTTGATTAACATGTTCACGGGCATCGATCACCCGACAGAAGGGCAGGTCATTGTCGCTCAGACGCCCATCCGCCAGCTTGATGAAGGGCAGATGGCGGAATGGCGCGGGCGCAATCTGGGTATCGTTTTCCAGTTTTTTCAGCTGCTGCCGACCTTAACGGTGGTCGAGAATGTGATGATCCCCATGGACCTGGCTGGTATGTATGAAGAAGGGGAGCGGCTTGATCGCGCTATGTTCTTGCTGGAGCAAATGGATATCGTCGAAGACGCTCACAAGTTCCCCACTTCCATTTCCGGTGGTGAGCAGCAGCGCGCGGCTATTGCCCGCGCGCTGGCCAATGATCCGCCTATCCTCGTGGCCGATGAACCGACGGGCAACCTCGATTCGCGCACGGCCGAATCTGTCTTCCAGTTATTCGAGTCCCTCGTCGCCGAGGGAAAAACGATTCTCATGGTCACGCACGACAGCGAGCTTGCCGGCCGCGTGCCGCGTACAGTTACTTTGTCCGACGGGCTGATTGTCAGCGAAACGATCAATCGCTAAATGGGCTACGCATCTGCTAAGTCGACATAGCCTATTCCCTTGGAGCTTCCCCCTACAAGCTTGTTGTAATCCTGTGATTCCTGCTCGGGGCTGTCGATCGACTCCAGGGCCCCGGAAAAATCGGCCGTGTCGTGGGGCAGCGCCGGGTCCTTGTGGGCCTCGCTTTGACCCAGGCGCGGGATAAGGATTGTTTCCCCTAGCCAAAGATTGTTGCGCTGCAAGTTGTTATAAGCTTTGATCGCCGGCCAACGATTGAATTCGCCATAGTAACTGATTGCCAGACCGGATAAGGAATCACCCGACTGGACAATAACTTCGTCATACTGGAGGCCGAAATCTCCCAGGTGATCGAACCAGATTTTTACGCTGCTCGGATCGTCGAAGTTGGGCGGCTCGGCCCAGCGGTAAGCGGCCAGGGCGCGAATGCGGCGGTTGATATCCTCCATTGTTTTCCCAGGCTCGGTTGGAGTGGGTTGGGTCGGAGTTGGTTTCGGTATTGGCTTCGGGATTGGCTCTGGTTTTATGACCGGGGCACTTCCTACTTCAACGACATCACCATTATAAGCCAAGGTCCAGTTGGGATTTGAATCTTCCGCGGCGCTGCCCCAACCGGCGGCGAAGAGATCGTCGGGCATGGCAATCTGCGCGCCTTTTTCGGCCGTTACCCATAAGCCAAACAATGGATCGTGCATAAAGATGTGGCCGGTATCGTCAGCAGCCCCCGGCAGGGAAGCTCCCGGCGTTAGCGAAGCGGCGTCATCATACCCAACGGCGACTACGAAATGGCCGAAATCGAACTCATTACCCAGCACTGATTTCCAGGGCAGGTATTTGACCAGGACGATAGCCGGATTGCCGGCGTCGAGGTTAGCGCGCAAATTGGCAAAAGCTTCTTGGCGATTATCATATTGGCGCCAGTTTAATTTTACGCCATTGGCGCGCGCAGCCAGAATTAACTCGGAGAAAGTGGTGTAATCCTCAGGCCCTTTGGGCTCGTCGATGAAGTCGTAAACACCGTCCGGAGTCATTGGCACGCCACGGTAGTTCAGAATCATGGCCACGCAGGTCGGGCCGCAGTCGGCATTGTGGTTGACGGCATCATCGGCCCATTGTGAGCGATAGGGAACGGATAATTTGATCATTATTTCTCCGTGGTTCAGGTTTTCAGCGAGTCAGCATTTCAGCTAACCAGCTAACCAGCTGACCGGCTGACCGGCTGACTAACTTTTCATGTTAATGGATACGTTGTTCGACGCACCACCAATTTTAATCTCGATTTGAATACTTATTGTTACAGTCGCTTTGGCTTTAGTATCAACGATCTCAATACTCTCTAAGGTGGCGGATCCCGGCGTGGAACCTGTTGAAGACTGCGGGGTATGGAGGGAGATGTAATCGGCCGAGACGTAGCCCTCCTGGCTGCCGGTCCTAATGCGGTGCCAGCCGGCAAGCTGCTCCAGGATTTCAACTTCGGTACCTTGCAGCAGCAGCCCGATGACGCTCGCCGCGCCGCGGGTGGTGCTGGGTTCTGAACGCAAATTGAGTCCCGCCGAGGCGGTGACAAAACCGACCTCTTTTCGCGGGTGTATTATGATGGGTGAACTTCCAGGCTCCCGTGTGTCCGGCCGTTGGGGCTGAATATCAGGAGACTCTGAGATAGTCTTCATTTCTCCTATTTCCTGAGCATGCTCTAGAGCGGCATCGCGCAAATAGGGAATTAAAGCACCGACTTTGTGGCGAATGCCGCTGCCCTGCCATTTCTGAACGGTCCAGATCGCTGCGCCGTGGATATTGGGATGCTCCATGTACATCTGGGCGACTTCAATGAGTTCAGCTATGGCCACTCTTTTACTGCTCGGGATTTCAATGTCACGCCAGCCGAATTCCTTAAATTGAATGACCGGGTGGCGCAGGTTGTGTCTATCACAGGTCTCATGGAGCTGTTTGAAACGGCCGATATGATCAGGCCGGTTGAGAATCGTATCTGTAAAAGAATATTCATGCAGGGCGATACCCAGTTGTTCGGGGTTTTCGTGGCACAGCTTTAAATAGGCCAGGACGCCTGGTGCTTCCCAAAAACCCTCTTCCGGGCTTCCGCCCGAAAAACCGAAAGCCGCCCAGCGATAGCCGCGCTTAACCGCTTCTCGGCCGATTTCATAGGCTTGCCAACCGATTAAATCGGCATTGCCCTCGTAGCCGATTACGGGCTGTTCGGGCTCTTCTTTCGGATCCCCTTTCTTGTACCAGCCGACATATTCGCGGACCTCGTTCCAGGTCGATATCCAGATACAGGGATTATCCCAATCGATGGGCGATTCGGTATCACCATCACGTTTGATGGGCACACGTGCTTCGACCATATCCCAGTGTTTCCTGGCCATCTTCTCGCTGTGGGGTTGGCCATATTCAGGAACGCTGAGGTGATATTGTTCACCCCCGCCTAAATCAATATAACCCGTCGGCGTAAAATTACCCGTGTGCGGCACCTCCGGGTTTTCTTTGCGCGCGTTTTGTAAATCAGTCAGAATCGAAAAAGAATCTGTCGCGGCTGAAAAGAAGGCGATATGGTTGCGCGTGAGATCCTGGATAACCTCCCCTATACCCTGGGGTCTCCCCGTAGTTGAAGTTTGCAAACCGATTGGCCATCTTTTGGGATTTGCCACGCTCTTCCCCTTTTCTATTGATCTATAACGAACTGATCGGCACGAAGTATAAGAGCACTTATCATATAAAAGCATAGCATGCGCGCCGCGGCATGGCAATAGGGAATCTGAAAGCCCGATAAACCTTAGAGATATTTACGAGGTAAGTGTTTCTATGCCATAATGAATCTGAACACAGTGAAGCTGTGTGTGAAGGAGCAAATCTATGAAGCGAAATCGATACATTTTACCCTTGGGCATTATTCTTGCTGTTTTAGCTCTTGGGGCTGTGGTGGTGATAGCTCGCGCTAATGCTGACGATATGCTGCACCAAGCGGCGCGCCTGATGGCTGATGCGCAAACGGGACATGCTGTCGTTGAATTGCAGATGACGATGCCCGATGAGAGTGCCGGCGGTATTGTCGAGGTTTGGGGCCAGCGTAATGCCGGTCCTGATGGCGAACCGGCTTTTCGCGTTCAGGTGCTTGAGTCCAGTAAACCTGAAGCAGAAGGCATGATTGCCGTCGCTGACGGCAGCCAGGTCTGGATTTGGAGACCGTCCGAGAATACGGTCTATGTCGGGACACGTGAAGAATTGAAGGCGAAGATAGCTGAACACGCCGGGCAGGGAGAAGATTTCGATAAAGGTGATTTTGAACGGCCGTATTACACCGAAGAAGAGATGCCGCAAACGGCTGAGGAAGCAGTAGATAAGCTGCTGGAATACTTTACGGCCGAACGGAATGGCAGCGAAGATGTGGCAGGAACGGCCGCCGAAAAATTGCGCCTGGTGCCCATCCCAGAGCAGATGCCAGAGGAGTTTCGGGCCAATGGTGGTTTGCTGTACATCTGGCTGCGGACCAGTGATTACGCTCCCATAGCAGCCGAGTACACAGGCGGTGCAGTCGGATCCGCCAAGGTGACTGTGAACTCGCTTGAGTTGGACGAGACGCTTCCAGAAGTTATCTTTACTTTTGAGATTCCGGAAGGCGCCGAAGTTGTTCGCCTGGTCGATATAGAACCACCAGAGCCCTTAACGACCGAAGAAGTGGCCGGTATGGTGGACTTTGCGGTTCTTTCGCCGGCAGAGTTGCCGGCTGAGGCGCGCCTGGCAGGCACCAACGAAGTACGAGGAGCTGTAGTACAGCGCTACCGCCTGGCGGATGGCGCAAGTTTCACCATCGCCCAAGGGGCGGCCGGGGCAGCGGAAACCCCAGCCGTAGACGGTGAGCTTGTAGCGGTTCGTGGTGCAGAAGGCACGCTTTTCAGTAATGAGGATGGCCGGCGAACGCTGCTCACGTGGTCAGAAGGCGATGTGACTTTCTGGATTGGAGGTGATTTGACGCCCGATGAAGCGCTGGCGATCGCCGAGTCACTGAACTAAGAAACTCATTTTATTTAATGATTAAAAACCTCGCGGGTCGAGTAGAACTGCGAGGTTTTTTGTCATAAAACTCATGACAGAAACGCATTCAATCGCTTTGACAGAAAATGTCCAAAGAGCAGAAACCCAAGCGGAAAATAGACAATCGTCCGAGCTGATGATGATCCAAATGGCTTGTCTGAAGCGCAGCTTCCAGCGTGGAGATTTGGTCGTAGAAGCTCTGAAGGGTATCGATCTGGCAATTGAGGAAGGGGAGTTTGTGGCTTTGGTAGGGCCATCCGGCTCGGGAAAGTCAACGCTTTTGAACCTTATTGGTGGGCTGGATCATCCTACGGCGGGTGAGTTGTGGGTTGACGGGGTTCCCCTTCATACGGCTGGCGCGGATGAACGCACCAGGCACCGCCGTCATAAAGTGGGCTTTATTTTCCAGAGCTTTAATCTCCTGCCGCGGCTGACGGCCGTGGAGAATGTCGCTTTGCCCTTGATGTTGACCGGGGTCGGTAAAGAGGAGCGGTGTGCTCGCGCGGAGCAGTTATTGGAGCGCGTTGGTCTCGGGCACCGCCTGGATCATTACCCGGCAGAGCTATCCGGTGGAGAGCAGCAGCGTACGGCCGTCGCCCGCGCTCTGGTGCACGAGCCTACGCTCATTCTGGCCGACGAACCGACTGGAAACCTAGATTCAAAGATCGGCGCTGAAGTGATGGCCCTTCTGCAAGAGCTTAATGCAGAGCAAGGGTTGACCCTGATTGTCGTAACCCATGATGCGGAAGTGGCTGCTTACGCCGATCGCATCGTCCATTTGCGAGATGGCAGCCTGGAAAGTATAGAAGAGAGCAGCCAAAGCAAGGGTGCTTCGCGAACCGCCCCTACAAAAAGCGCTTCAATACCAGCGGACCGCCGCATCGGATTTGCTGATATGGCACAGACGGCCGTGCGCAATCTTGGGCGGCGGCCGGTACGTAATCTGCTTACGGCCGCGGGTGTACTCATCGGCATTGTAACCCTGGTGGCTATGGTTTCTTTCGGCGTGGGTGTACAGCGTGAGGTACAGCGTAATTTTGAGACGATCGGCCTGGAAAATATCTTTGTCACGCCCCGTTTGAGTGAGGGAGATAATTTTGATCCCTTTGCCGATCTACAGCCAGAGGCGCCGCTGACGCCGGAAATGGTGGCCCGCATCAGCGCCATGGATCAGGTCGTAGAAGTAACCCCATCTCTGCGTTTGCCACAGGGAATGGACATCTCCCTGGCGGCCGGAGAGTGGGAAGTGCCGGTGCGCGTTTCGGATAATTTTGGCGAGCGTAATTTTCAATTTGCCGGGGGCATCGGCATGGCGGCCGGGAACGATTTTACATCTGCGGCTGCGCCGGGCGTAATCCTGACTTCCGGATTGGCTGACCGCATTTTGGAATCAGGCCAAACTTATGAGGACTTGATTGACCGGCCGGTATCCTTAATCCTGCGTCTACCACGCGGCGAGATGGAGACGTTTCCTTCGACTATAATTGGCGTGCGCGATAGTTTTGGCAGCCGCACGCTCGATCTCGGTTTACCGGAACGCGAAGCGATGAAAGCGTGGTGGTTTGGCGATCCTGATATCCTGCAGACAGAGGGATATGATATGCTGACCGTGCGCGCGGCTGATCTATCGGCCGTGCCAGGCGTCATCACGCAGATAGAAGAGCTGGACTTGCAGACACAATCGCTGGAAGCCGTGCTCAATGTGGCCAACCAGGTTCTTTCCCTCTTGCAAGCGCTACTGGGCTCTGTAGGCGCACTGGCCTTGCTTGTAGCGGCCCTGGGCGTGGCGAATACGATGATGATGGCTATCTATGAGCGCACGCGTGAGATTGGCGTGCTCAAAGCCCTAGGTGCTTCCGGAGCTGAAATTCGCTCGCTTTTCACTATGGAGGCGGCGCTCATCGGCCTGATTGGCGGCGTTTTCGGTTTAATTTTTGGCACTATTTTGGGACGTATTGTTGACTGGGGCGCGCATCGTTATTTGATCAACGAAGGGGTCACCGGGGTGGGAGATCTTTCTGTCGTTCCATTATGGTTGGCGATTGGATCGCTGGTTTTTGCGGCTTTAATTGGCGTCCTGGCCGGTTTGTACCCGGCCGCACGTGCGGCCAGGCTTGATCCCGTTGCCGCCCTGAGGCATGAATAAGCCTATTCTTTAAATAGGCTTATTCTACGAATAGGTCTATCTTTCAAATAACGCTATGTTGTTTGCTGCAGCATAATTTAGCAATTCTTTCAAGAGAAATAGAGTTTATGATCGATCAAGTTGAATTTGTGAAACTAGAGATATTTGTACCGGAAACATTTGTCATTCCGATTCGTGATGCACTGAGTGCCATTGGGGTGAGTCGAGTTGGAAACTATGATAACTGCTTTTCCATCACGGCCGTTAAAGGGTATTGGCGGCCACTGCCGGGAGCGGAACCGTTTGCCGGCGAGATCGGTCAAATAAGCGAGGGAACCGAGTGCAAGATTGAAGTTAACTGCCGGTTGGTAGATGTTAGACCAGCTTTGAAAATAATTCATTCCATTCATCCGTACGATCACCCGTTGATTAATATTGTGCCTTTGCTCAATCAATTATTCTAAGATCGACCGGGCAGGGGAAATTATTGATTCAATTGTCTGCTTTGGGCCTATTAGCATACAATGAAGGTATGGTTATCGGGAGAGTTGATTTATGAGTATTATCCCCAGTGAACGTCGAGACCAAATATTGCAATGGTTGAAGGAAGATCAGGTCTTGCGCATTGACGATCTGGCCGAACGGCTTAAGGTTTCCCAAATGACCATCCATCGCGATCTGCATACCCTGGCTGAAATGGGTTTGTTGGAAAAAGTTCATGGTGGAGCCAGACTGCCCGATCCACAAATCATTACCGCGGAAGCATGCACGGTTTGTCAGATGCCGGTTAAATCGCGGATGCAGTTCGTCATCACAACTGAAGATAAAACGACCTTGCTTGCCTGCTGCCCACACTGCGGGCTGCTTTTGCTAAATAATCGGCAGGATATCGCCACCGCCTTGCTGCGAGATTTTATTTACGAGCGCATCACCAACGTGCGCCAGGCGTATTACGTCCTGGACAGCCGTATATCCGTCTGCTGCCAGCCAAGCGTGCTGGCCTTTGCGAGTAAGGCGGATGCTGCAGCCTTCCAGCAGGGCTTTGGCGGCCAGGTGATGAACTTCTCTGAGGCGCAGGATTCCCTGTCGCAGGCCCACCACTTTCACCACCACTGATAGATTTTCAATTTTTGACCTGCAAACCGGTATTGTTAGAATATGTAATTGATCACAATTACTAGCATGCGGTGTTCCGCGGTGCTTAGGCAAGTCACCTGTTTAGAAACGCGGCGCACAAATAAAGGAGTGAAGGGCAGTGAAACGAGTTTTTCGCGGCGCATGGGTACTGGTTCTAGTAGGGCTTTTAGCCGCCTGTGGGACGGGCGGTTCGGAACCGGCGGCCGGTGAATCAGGGACGGTAACCGTCAGCAATGTGCAGGCTAATATGACCTTGCCCTCTGATACAGGCTCATTGTGGATGGAGATTCACAATGGCACGGATATGGATGATGCCCTTATCGGCGCCGAGTTTGATGGTTGCGTGGCGATTGAGCTGCATGACATGATCATGGAGAATGATGTCATGGTCATGCGTCCGGTTGAGGGGGGACAGATTCCTATCCCCGCCGGTGAAACGGTCGAATTAAAGAAGGGCGGCCTGCACGTGATGTGCATCGGCAAAGAGGCGCCATTGGAAGCGGGTTCCAGCCTGGATGTTGCTTTGAAATTCGCTAATGCCGGGGATATCGCAGTCACGGCCGTTGTGGTTGAGCCGGGCGAAATGCCCATGAATATGAGCAAGGAATAGGACGGATCTTGCGCGCTTTAGGAGCTGGGCAGGCTGCCCGCCTGGATGCTGCCTAAAACGGCTTCGAACAGCGGCTGAAATTGCGGTCGATCGCGGATCTCTACCACCGAACTCATGGCGATGACCGATTGCGGTGCATCTGCTGCCGGATTAGGAACAGCGCCGACCAGTAAGGCCATCTGCTCTTCGTCGTTCGTAAAACGATATACTCCTACGATTGCTTCAGGATGATTCGCCGGCGATTCCGGCGGCCGCAGCGGTTCCAGTTCGCTGCCATAATAACCAATGATGTTTTCGATCTCGGCCGCCGGCGTTGAACCCACCTGTCGATTAAGATTGTACAGGAGATCAAAGGTCGGTCCGCCATGCAGTTCGTCCGGATCAAAAAACGAAGACCAGGTCGGTTGGGCGTTGGGGGTGATTTGCATGGCCTTGCTCGCATCGTGGACAAACCAGCCATCGGGATAGGTAATCGTTAAACCGGTTTCGGGAATGGCAACCCGCGGCCAGCCGTCCGTGCTTGATGTCGCGACCGGCAAATCAGCCACAATATGTGGAATATACGCATCCGGCAGCAACTCCCCCATGCGCCAGTACGGGCCATCGCAAGTCTCCGGAACCGGCTTACGCAGGTCGTTGTCGTCAACAGCGTTCTGTTCACCCCCGCCAAGGTAAATCATATCGCCTATACGGGCGACGGCCGCGCCTGTCTCATCCAGAATCTCTAATGTGTTGTGGTTGCCTGTTAGAAAATAATCAGCCTGCCAGATGACCAGATGAGAGTCGTTCTCACTGCGAACGCGCAGGCAGCCATCTTCCACAACCAGCTTGCCGACGATCAGCGCCTCCATAAAAACAACATCGCGCTGCTTTAGCTGGGGCATGAAGACGCCGGGCACGGGTGTGATGTCCGGCGGTGGGTCGTCCGGCGGCGCGTAAACAGCATTGACGACTACGCTGTCAGGTAGACTGAGGCCCGCTTCGGCCAACGCCGCTGCAAACGCCGCCTGGTCGGAGACATCTAACACAACCCGGTTTTCCATCACCATAATACTCACACTAGCGGGCAGACCAATCGTTTCCAGATAGCGCACCACTTCTTCCTGATCGGCTTGAAGCTGCGCGTAGGTGTACTGTGCCGGGCGGACCTCGATCAATGTAGACAGCGGATTGTCCGGCGACACATATTTTGCGATTGTCTCCTGACCGTTACCGGTAAAGGCGACCACAACCCGAAATTGTGGTTGATGCTGCAGCCATAAGCCGGCAAAGGTGCCGGGTTCGCTTTGTTGGAGCTGCGTTTGCAGCGTGCCGATAGCATCATCACTCTGAATTTCTAGGCGTGCCAGCGCCTCATCCAGTGTAATACCCATCTCATCGACATAAGACTGCGCGTCGTGCAAGATCGCTTCGTCCATGGGAGGGGTGGAGTCAGCTGTCACCGCTTGCGGTTCGTTGCTTGAAGTCCCGGTGCAGGCGGTTAGAAGCAGTGCTATTAAGAGTGTGGTGAGGATTTTCATCAGTTTCCTCCGATTGACTTTCACTCTTAAAGACGCCGGACGGCCGTCCCTAGTTCCGCTGATGGGAGAGTGTAGAGATAAAGATTTAAGTTTTTATCTCTATTAATCGATCCACTCTACGATTGTACTGACTCCCTGGCCGACGCCGACGCAGAGGGTGGCCAGGCCGTAATACGGCCGTTTTTCCTCAGGTGCGCAGCGCTTCATCTCGTGCAGAAGAGTCGTCAGGATGCGCGCGCCGGAACAGCCCGTGGGATGTCCCAGAGCGATCGCGCCGCCATTAACATTGGTGATCTCGGGACGCATGTTCAGGGTGCGCATGACACCGAGCGACTGCGCGGCAAAGGCTTCGTTCAGCTCGATCAGACCAATATCTTTGAGCGTTAGCCCCAGACGCTTCAGCAATTTGTTGGTAGATGGGATAGGACCGTAGCCCATGACGCCGGGATCGACGCCGGCAACGGCCGAACCCAGCCAGCGAGCCATTGGTTTCATGCCTAGTTCATCTGCTTTGCCGGCGCTCATCAACAGCAGCGCCGCCGCGCCGTCATTGAGACCGCTGGCATTACCGGCCGTAACCGTGCCTCCCTGACGAAAGACGGGGCGCAGCCTGGCCATCTGTTCCATGCTCGTGTCAAGGATGTATTCTCCGTCCTCCACGCGATAGCGCGGGTGTTCGTCCGTGTCCACGATGATTGGATCCCTTTTGCGCTGGGGCACGGAGATGGGCCAAATTTCATCTTTAAACTTGCCTTCATTGAGCGCAGCCACGGCACGCCGCTGGCTTTCCAGGGCGAAGGCATCCTGATCTTCGCGGCTGATGGCCATTTCATCGGCGATGTTTTCGGCCGTTTCACCAAGGCTGATGATTGGGTATAGGGCATCCATGCGCGGGTTTTCGAAACGCCAGCCAAGCATCGTGTCGAAGACCTTAGGATTGCCTACCGGATAGGCGCGTTCAGGCTTGGGCATGACCCAAGGTGCACGGCTCATGCTCTCCACGCCGCCGCCGATGAAAATATCTCCTTCACCGGCGATGATCGCCTTGGCTGCCTGGTTAACGGCTTCCAGGCCGGAGGAGCAGAGACGGTTAACCGTCACTCCCGGAACTTCCTTCGGGAAACCGGCCAACAGCAAGGCCATACGTGCCACATCGCGATTATCTTCACCGGCCTGGTTGCTGGCCCCGGCGTAGACATCTTCGACCAGCGCCGGATCGAGCCCCGTTCGCTCGATCAAGCCTTCCAAGATATAGGAAAGCAAATCATCCGGCCGTATCGAGGCTAGCGCACCACCGGCACGGCCGACGGGACTGCGTACTGCATCAACAATAACGACATCATTCATATTAAAAAACTCCCATTCGCGCGATTGCGCGGGCATTTCAGTGAAAATAGTATCCGTAGATTATGCGTATTCTACGCTTTCTAACGCAGGAACGGTAGCCGGATAGTTGGAATTAGAAACCAGGTTTTGCGGTTCATTGAATGGCTAAGGTTATGTGATAAAAACCGGGTTTCGCATGTTGGTGATATACTATTTATTGACCACTAAATAGCCCACTGTCTTGATCTATTGAACCGGAGGAATGATGGCTAGAGAAGTACACGCCCCGACAGGCACGGAACTTACCTGTAAAAACTGGTTGATCGAAGCGCCTTATCGCATGATCCAGAATAATCTAGATCCCATGGTCGCCTTTGATCCTGATAACCTCATCGTTTACGGCGGCCGCGGCAGAGCGGCACGGAATTGGGAGGCATTTGAGGCTATTCTGGAGTCGCTGCGCAACCTTGAACCAGATGAGACGCTGCTCGTGCAGTCAGGTAAACCGGTAGCCGTATTCCGCACGCATACCGATGCCCCGCGCGTCCTGTTGGCAAACTCCAATATCGTGCCCGCCTGGGCTACGCAGGAGAATTTTGATAAGTGGGAACAGGAAGGCTTGATCATGTACGGCCAGATGACGGCCGGAAGCTGGATCTATATCGGCACGCAGGGCATTTTGCAGGGCACCTATGAGACTTTTGGTTCCCTGGCGCAGGAGGAGGGTTGGCCCAGCCTGGCCGGCAAGTTTGTGGTCTCGGCCGGTTTAGGGGAAATGGGCGGCGCGCAGCCGCTGGCGGTGACCATGAACGGCGGCGTGGGACTCTTCGTGGAGGTGGACCAATGGCGCGCCGACCGGCGTCTGGAACTGCGGCAGGTGGATGCCGTGACCACGGACCTGGAAGAGGCGATGACCTGGGTCGAGGAGGCGCTGGCGGCACAAGCGCCGAAGTCGGTAGCCCTGGTGGGCAATGCCGCGGAGATTTTGCCGCGCCTGGCAGCGCTTGATGTGGTGCCGGACGTAGTCACCGACCAGACCTCAGCCCATGATCCGCTTTACGGTTATATTCCCGCCGGCCTGTCAATCAGCGAAGCGGCGGCCCTACGCCAAAGTGACGAAGCGGCCTATTTGCAAAGGGTATACGACTCGATGACGACGCATGTGCAGACGCTGCTTGATTGGCAGGAGAAGGGGGCTGTCGTTTTCGACTATGGCAACAATCTACGCCAACGCGCTTACGATAATGGTCTGAAAAATGCTTTTGATTATCCCGGCTTCGTGCCTGCTTACATCCGGCCGCTGTTTTGTGAAGGGAAAGGCCCTTTCCGTTGGGTGGCTCTTTCCGGCGATCCCGAAGATATCTATGTTACGGATGAGGCGATTTTGGAACTGTTTCCCGAGGATGAACACCTGGCGCGCTGGATCAGGATGGCCCAGCGTGACATAGCCTTCCAGGGACTGCCGGCGCGTATCTGCTGGCTGGGTTATGGCGAGCGCGCCAAAGCGGGTTTGAAGTTTAATGAACTGGTGGCTGAAGGTAAGGTCAAGGCGCCGATTGTGATCGGCCGTGATCACCTGGACAGCGGCTCCGTGGCCAGCCCCAACCGCGAGACAGAAGGTATGAAGGATGGCTCCGACGCCATTGCCGATTGGGCGATCCTCAATGCCCTGATCAATACGGCCAGCGGAGCGACATGGGTCAGCTTCCACCATGGCGGCGGCGTAGGTATTGGTTACAGCCTGCATGCCGGACAGGTCATTGTAGCTGACGGCACGCCGGAGGCAGCCAAGCGCTTGCAGCGCGTCCTCACAGTAGACCCAGGGCTGGGCGTCGCCCGCCACGTAGACGCCGGTTACGAACGCGCCGTGGAAGTAGCCAAAGAACGTGGTATTAAGATTCCGATGATGAAATAGTCGTCAGCGGTCAGCCGGCATGTGGCATGTGGCAGGTGGCAGGTGGCAGGTGGCTGACTGACTGAAATGCTGAAATGCTGACTAGCTAATAACTCCATGTCCGAAATCGATTTACTTATTTTAAACGCAGCGCAGGTCGTGACCTGTGCCGGAAATGGGCCGAAGCGCGGCGCGGCTATGCAGAATCTGAACCTGATACCATCAGGCCTGATGGAGAATGGCGCGGTGGCGATCGACGGCGGCGTGATTACGGCCGTCGGCAGTTCGGCCGAATTGCAGGCGCGGTTCCAACCGGCCGCAATAATCGATGCCGCGGGGAAAGCGGTCTGCCCCGGATTTGTTGATCCGCATACACATACCGTTTTCGCGGGCGATCGCGCCCATGAATTCGAGCTGCGTATCAAAGGTGCCACTTACATGGAGATCATGGCTGCCGGTGGCGGCATCCTCAGCACCATGCGCCACACGCGCGCCGCCTCGGTGGACGAACTGGTGGCTTTGGCCGCCCGGCGCCTGGATGAGATGCTGGCCTTGGGCAGTACGACGGTGGAAATTAAGACGGGTTACGGTCTTGATCTAGACACGGAATTGAAGATGTTGGAAGTTATCGCCCGGTTGGATCAGGAACATCCCTGCGATATCGTGCCCACGTTCCTTGGCGCGCATACCGTCCCACCCGAGTTCGGGGGCAACGCTGAAGGCTATGTAGACCTGGTAGTGCAAGAAATGGTTCCTGCCGCCGCCGAGTGGTATCAAAATTCCCATTTTGCAGCCCAAGAAACGCCTTTCTTCATTGACGTCTTCTGTGAAGATCATGCATTTACTGTCGACCAATCAAGACGTATCTTGTCGGCGGGCATCGAAGCCGGGATGCAGGCCAAGATTCACGTCGACCAGTTCAATGCCCTTGGTGGTTTGTCTATGGCCGTGGAGCTAGGAGCAGTTTCGGCTGATCATCTTGACTACAGCTCGCCTGACGAGATAAAAATCCTGGCCGCGTCCGATACAATAGCTACACCGCTGCCGGCCGTTAATTTCAACCTCGGTCTCAACCATTATGCCGATGCGCGGTCGATGTTAGACGACGGGGCAGTTGTCGCCCTGGCCACGGACTTTAACCCTGGGTCAGCACCCTGTCTATCCATGCCTTTTGTCATGGCCGCGGCCTGCCGTTACCAGAAAATGCTGCCCTCGGAGGCCTTAAACGCGGCTACCATCAACGCGGCCCATGCTGTCGGTCTGGGCAGCCGGGTGGGATCGATTGAAGTGGGCAAGCAGGCGGATTTGCTCATTCTCAAAGAAGGGGATTATCGCCACATCGCTTATTATTTTGGCCATAATCCGATTGACATGGTTATCAAAAACGGCCTAATAGTTTAGTCGCGCAGGTTATAAATGCGCGCGTATTCCAGCCCGTTGATCTCGATCGTGTGTTCGGGAACGCGAGCTGCGAATTTATCGAGTAATTCGGGCGGTACATCACGCTGCCATTGGTGGATGTAGAGGACAACATAATCGGCCGATTGAATGGCTGCTTCTTCATCCGGAGTCAATTGCGCATTGATGGAGATGGTATTGCCGTTGAAATGATAGGCGAGGACGGACCGGTACCAGCTGGCGACAGTCATGGTCTCGGCGCCTGCTTTCTGGTTT
Organism: Promineifilaceae bacterium (SeqCode); assembly: GCA_046259485.1. Taxonomy (GTDB): domain Bacteria; phylum Chloroflexota; class Anaerolineae; order Promineifilales; family Promineifilaceae; genus JAACFF01. The sequence goes on from JBJYWP010000100.1 coordinate 24,004, forward strand.
AAATAGCGCCCCGCTTCATCCAGTCCTTCTCCCCAACCGATCTGCATAACCTGCGGGGCGCGTTTGCTGCCGCCCAAGAGTGGATTGTAGGTGCTTAGGGGATAGGGAAAGACGCTCCATAAGGAAAATAACTGCCAGCCGGTAAGAAAAAAGAAGAGAAGTAAACTGAAAACTGAAAACGGAAAATTGAAAACTGAAAACTGATTACTCAACCGCCGGATTAAGGCCGTCCAGCCGGCAGCGGAAACGAGATGCAGCGCTGGATAGATGGGAATCAGGTAGCGGTCAAATTTCTTGTCGCCCAGATTCATGAAAAGGGCAAAGAGCAGGCTATATAGGAGGAGCGAAAAAATCGTTTGTCGTCCTATTTGGCGATCGAGCGGCGACCAGTGCTTCCACAAGCCTGGAATTACCAGAGCCAGGCCAAATAGAACAACGGGCGTACTGCGCCAGAGGTAGGTGATGGGATAGAAAGTAAATACGCGGGCCGGAATACGGCCGTCGTCGAAAATGGTGCTGTTGAAATAAACAGGATCACCATGTCCCCCTCCAGCATAGCCCAAAGCTTCTTGAAAAATGCGGCTCAGGGTTTGTAGAGGCGTAACCCACATTGCCGGCCAAAGAAGGATAAAAGTGAATATGGCAATGATTCCCCAGACTATCAAATAAGCGCCTGTTTTCTGTAAGCCGGTGTGCCAGCCTGCGGCATCTCGGGTTTGCCACATTGAAAGTAGGGCAATAACCAAGAGGATAGGAGCGAGAGATATTGCGGGTAGCTTGGTCAGCCAGGCCAACCCCGCGGTAGCTCCGGAAAGCATCAGATCGGGCCATTTTCTGTGATTCATATAAGCGAGAAATGCCAGCGGGGAGAGAACCATCAAAGAGCCGGCAAGGCCGTCAAGATGCATGAGTTGCGTGTGGGCGATGAAGAAAGGAGAAAGGGCAGAGAAAACTACCGTTAGCAGCGCAGTTGGTAAATCCAACAAACAGCGCGTGTAAACAAAGATCAGGGTTAAGACCAGGGTGTTGAAGAGTACCATCACCCGTCGGCCGGCAACCAATGCTTGTAAGGGGGTGTAGCCCTGGCTAATCAAAAATTGATCGAGTTCATAGGGCGTTAACTGGCCGGGAGCTTCAAACGAATTTCCTGAAAAAAGAAAATTAAGGCCCAATGTTCCGGCCCACATCGTAGTAACGCCAGGATGTTCGCTCTGGTAGGTATCTGCTAAATTACCCTCGCGCAATGCGCTATAGAAGTTAGAGGCACGAGCTACCCACTTGGTTTCATCTGCCGTGGCTGTTTGCGCCACGATCACCCATCGTGGTAGGGCGATTAGCAAAAAAACAGCAGCCAGCAAAAAAACATGATCTAGGTAATTATTGCGCGGCCACGACGAGGAGCCTTTGAGGTCTTTGAATTCTTTTTGCATGACTTAACTGCGACCGCAACTGCGGCATGAACTATTTGATCCTAAGCAAAGGTGATAGAATGAGCAACTCCATCGAAGCACTTGCCGTGCTTTCGCAGGGCATTATACTACTTTTGTGTCCAATCGATTTTTGTGTCTTTTTTTTGTATTTTTGTTTATCGTTTTCAGTGTATTTGGAACAGCGTGCAGTGATGTGCCCAGCCTTGCCCCGACAGTTACACAAAGCGCCGCTACTGAAGACGCGATTGCCAGGACAGATAACAAACCAGATCAAAACACGGTGCCTGATGCTGTTACCCGAACCCCTGAGAGTGTGAATACCGAAGCAGGCTTGGAAGCAAGCACGGCCGTTGGTCCTGGGCCGGAAATTTTGAATATTTCGGACAGCGGCACCACCGCTAAATACAGTAAGTTTGAGATTACATTTGATGTTGCGCTCGATCCGGCAAATGCCAACGTGAGTTCGCGCATAAACCCGCAGCTTCCCTACGATCCTGATCCCCCACCGGGTTTAGAACCCACGAATCCAATGCAAAACGGCATTAGTGTTGACGCGGTTTTTACTTCGCCTTCTGGGGAGATGTTTCAGCAGCCGGCTTTTATTTATCAGCAGTACGACGATAATGCGGGCGTGCCGAAGGAACATTGGAGCTCAGAACATTCACCGCAAGTATGGTATTACCCCACCGGCGAAAAAGTTTGGAAGGTGCGATTTGCGCCGCATGAAGCCGGCACCTGGTCTTATTATCTAACCGCCAAATACGCCGGCGGCAGTGCGCAGTCGGCGGCGTATTCCTTCAAGGTTGATGACTCAGATAGCAAGGGCTTTATCAAGGTCAGTCCCAGCGATTTCCGTTATTTCGAGTACGATTCCGGCGAAGTTTTTGTTTCTCAGGGTGAGCAAATCAATGTAAGCCTGGAAAACCCTATTCTCGATAATCAACCAATTTTTGAATCCCTGCGTCAGAATAATGTCAAACTAATCCGCCAATGGTTTAGCAATTTCCCCGGAGCCGCCTGGCCGATGTGGCAAATCCTGGGTGGTGACGCACCCGGCTATATTGGCTACCTGCCCAGAGTAGCGATTTTACCAACCGATAAGATTGGTGAATACCCGGTAATGAGCTGGCAGCTGGATTATGAAGAGGGGAATAGCGGCTGGTTTGGTGCCTGTGTTTTTAAGCGGTACGAAGATTCTGAAGCGGTGAAAAACGACACTTATTATAAACTGCAGGTGACCTACGCCGCCGATCATATTTCCGAGGAACCGCGCGTCTCCGGGGAAGCGCACGGCATTGTGGCCAAGATCAGCCCCTACTGGCATGATAACTGCGCTGAACCGGACGGCATTGAACAGGCTCTGGCCTTTACCGATTATGGATTAAATACCGGTGGTGAATGGGAAACGCTAGAAGGTATCTGGTATTCAGGAGATTACAATTTTCTCCCCCGGGTCTATGTTTCTCTGGAAAACGTGCAAAGCGCGGAGAATGCGGATGGCTCGGGCGCGGTTCATGACGGCACGGCCGATCTGGCAACGCGCGCCAAAGCAAATATTCTCTCTGTCTCTCTTAAGGAATGCCTGGATGGCGCTGCTTGCACCGATATTTCCGGCCCTGAAATTATCGATGAATATTCCATGCAGTACGGCCTCTATTTTCCGGACACGGCCGCCCAGGCCATGGACGAAGTGATTAATCTGGCCGAAGAGAACGACATTGCCATTAAGCTGGTTATCCTGGATAAAAATGACAATGTTTATTACAAAATCGATGATGATGGTTCGTTTGTTCTGGATGATGAACCTGATAACAATTCAACGGATGGCCGGGACCCAGGTGTTTATGGCTGTTCCGCAGAGGACAGCGGAGTTGAAATTTGCCCGCAAAATGCACGAACATTGAATAAGACCCGCTGGCTGCAAGAAGCTTATTACCGCTATTTGCAAGCTCGTTGGGGTCATTCGACTGCTATCCACTCCTGGGAGTTTACAAATGAAGGAGATCCGTACTCCATAGAGCATTGGCAAACGGCCGATGAGCTGGGCAAAGCGATGCACTGCCGGGTCTTTGGCGTGGAAGTGGAAAGGAGCGATGACGTCGAATGCTCGCTTGACCATCCTAATGCCCATCTGGTTACCACTTCCTTCTGGCATAGTTTTCCCGCTACAAAGCCCGAGGATGACAATGGCTTTTGGGGCAACCCGCGATACCCGAATGTAGATTATGCGGATGGCCATGCCTATATTTCTACCAGCCCCGCCAGCCTGGAAGATAAACTCCTTTTTGAAGCCGATGCTGCTTATTATCACCTATGGCACGCGCAGGAATGGGGCGGTTGGGACCTTCCTTATCCGGTGATGCGTGGCGAGGCGGGGATGGTGCCCGCTGAAGAAGACGCCGGAGCCTACGATGGTTTAGGGATTCAAAATGATTTGGGGGGAATCTGGTACCATAACTTTGTCTGGGCCGGACTTGATCCCGGCGCCCTGTACGAAGTGTATTGGTATTATAGGGAACATATCTTTAATCCCCCGCAGTTCGATCACCAATACCATCACCGCATTTTTATGGATTTTTTGGGGGATATTCCTCTTTCAAATGGCCATTATCAAGATCTCGCTGCCAACGTATCCAACCCGGATCTGCGCGTGGTTGGGCAAAAGGATCTTGTTAACGGCCGTGCGCATGCCTGGATTCAGAACCGCGGCCATACCTGGAAATACGTCACCGGCGGCTTCCTGATCACGCCGCTTTCGGGAATGGTAGCCATTTCCGGCTTCGCCCCAGATGCAGCCTGCACCGTTGAATGGTGGAATACCTACACAGGGGAAATCGATTCGCTCGAAGAGGTTCGCACGGATCAGGAAGGGACGCTGCTGTTAGAAATCAAGGATCTCACTGATGACCTGGCTGTCAAGGTCGGCGATGCCAATGGGGGCTGTTCCGCAGCTGGATCATAAGGCGATCCATGACAACCGGCAGGGATATTAGTGATAAATAGCACTGGGACAGAGGTTAATCCGCCCTTAAAATTAGTAAGATTGGATAATGCTTGAATAAGTTAGCAAGCTTGGCAATAGAAATCCATCGTCCTACACTAGCACTATGCATGAAATGGCCATTACGCAAAGTATTTTAGATATCGCCGTGGAGTACGCTGAACGCGGCGGGGCGGCGCATGTGACGGCTTTAAACCTGGTGATTGGCCAGTTATCTTCAATTGTCGATGACTCGGTGCAGTTCTACTGGGACATTATCAGCAAGGGCACGCTTTGCGAAGGAGCGGTGTTAAATTTCGAACGCATCCCCGCGCAGATGGTCTGCGTTGACTGCGGGCATACCTATACCCTGTCGCGCGGGCTGGAAGCGTGTCCCGAGTGCGGAAGTTTCCGTGTGCGTGTCGCTGGTGGAGATGAGTTTCGACTGGAGAGCATTGAGGTGGAAGAGCTGTCAGCTGTCAGCTGACGGCTGAATAAGGTTTGAAGATTAATTATGACTACTACCGTACCTGTTGTACAAGAAATTTTGAGCGCTAATGACAGCCTGGCGGCACAGAATCGCCAGCTGCTGGATGACGCGGGTGTTTTAGGTGTGAACATCATGGCTTCACCCGGCGCGGGCAAGACGAGTGTCATCCTGCGAACTATTGAAGCACTGCAAGATAAGCTGCAGTTAGGTGTCGTAGAAGGAGATACGGCCGCGGTGACGATTGACGCCGACAAGGTGATCACGGCCGGGATGCCGGCGGTGCAGATCAATACCGGTGGCCAATGTCACCTGGATGCCGTCATGCTGGCCAAAGCGCTGCCGGCGCTGCCGCTGGACGAATTAGATTTATTGATTGTCGAAAACGTGGGCAATTTAATTTGTCCCGCTTCTTTCACCCTCGGTACACACTTCAACGTCGTGGTTGCCAGCGTACCTGAAGGAGATGACAAACCCTATAAATACCCCAATATCTACCGCGGCATTGATGCCCTAATCTTGAATAAAACCGATTTGCTGCCATATATTGATTTTGACGAGGCATATTTCCGCCAGGGTATCGAGGTCTTAAACCCAAACGTCACTTTCTTCCCAATGTCTTGCAAGACGGGGGAAGGGGTGGAAGTCTGGACGGAGTGGTTACAAAAGAGAGTTGGTCAGCTAATCAGCTAGTCAGCTGACAAGCTGACTAGCTGAAATGCTTATATGAGGTAAATCCTATGTGCTTAGGTGTACCGGGAAAAGTTATTGAAATTTATGATATTGAAGGGCTGAAGATGGGCAAGATCGATTTCGGTGGCGTGGTGCGCGAAGCGTGCCTGGCCTATGTGCCGGAAATCGAAGTGGGCGACTATACCGTGATCCATGTTGGCTTTGCTATCAGCCAATTGAGTGAAGAAGAAGCAATGGCGACACTGGAAATCTTGAATGAGCTGGCCGATCTTGAAGAAGAGATCGGACCGGAACCGGGAGCCGGTCCAGGCCAAATTCAACCTTCAGTATGAAGCCTTCGTTATGAAATATGTAGACGAATACCGCGACGCCGATCTGGCGCGCAAGAC
>JBJYWP010000101.1:0-3246 GCA_046259485.1 Promineifilaceae bacterium (SeqCode)
TAACCCGCCGGGTTTAAGATCGTTTGGGGTTGGTCTTCCGCGCCTACGAAAACGAACACGCGCGGGGAAAGATCATCGCAATTAGCATGGCATAGTATCGAATACAACTTCGTTTGTTACAGACAGCAGTATTCATTTAAAAGGGCGGCCGGGTAATCGTGAAAGGTTACCCGGCCGCTGTTTTTTTATCAAAATCAGAAAAGGGAAGACGCTAAGTTAGCAGCTCTTAAGCACGTTCGTAATAAATCAGTTGCAGCATTAGCTTGCAGCCAGTGTCGGTGGCTAACGGAGCTTATTGTTTTTCTCGTGCATAGTTAGGAGGATCCAATAATGGAAACAGCACAAGAATCCACAATCGTTATTATTGATACAAATATTTTATTGGGTATTGAGGCCGAGTTCGGGGACATCAACCAGGGCATGGCATCAGGAACAATCTATATACTGGACTCGGTGTTAGATGAACTGGCCATTTTGGCGCGCAGCGATGACCAGAGGTTAGCCAGGCTTGCAGAAGCCACTCGCGATAAATTGATGGTCTTTTCATCCCGAGCCATGAATGGGGGATATCCGCTGAACGAAGGCGTTTCGTTAAAGTTCGGCCGTGTCCCGCAGAATATCCCGTCTCCTCTTGATTCGACGAATGTTGATCACCAGCAGATCATCTTTGCCGTTGAAAAGCTGTACGAAAACCCCGACTGCCTTTGCATCATCGTCACCCGCGATCAAGAGATGGGGATTATAGCAGACGCTGTTCATCCGAATTTGAAGGTGATCAGTCCAAGCGAGTATGACGTGGCTATGTCGACCCGCAAACAGCTGGAAAATATGATATGGTGGAACAGCGTTATCAAGAAGAATGGGGCCGGCAAGAAAGCCGGAAAGTCTGTTAAGCCGGAAAGAACCGTACAGCATCCACCTGCTGATCCGCAGACCATAATCGATGGAGTTGTGCGCAGCCTGTACGCGCGGATTCGTTCAGAGCGCCACCGCGCCATTCTAGCAATAGCGCCGTTGGAGATACGCATAGCCTTAAGCGCGCACCTGATTCCTATCCTGACAGGAAATAAGAGCCGCGTGGTCTTTCTTTTTGTGCCCGATAAGGAATCGGCCGTATGGTGGGCGGGAGAACTTAACCGCCGCTGCGCTCTTCCGAACGGCTCAATTGTTATATTTGGGCCGGATTCAATCACGCGCACCGGTCCGGTCAGGGTCGTTATCTATCACCACGACCAGTTGGAGCGGCGCCTGGCCAGTCATGTAGCCCGTTTCAAACATGCCGGGAAAAATATCACGGCTCTGGTGGATGGCTGTGACCTCTTAGACCCCGTGGATATCGCCATGCTGCTGTTTGAATGCGACCAGTTTATCGGCTTTAGCCGCCTGCCGAGTGGGCACGCCTCGGCCGTTGGCAGCCGTATGCTGGATGTGTTCTTCGAACAGCAGACAGTCGCTTCCTATTCTTTTGCCGACGCTGAACAAGACAACTGGATGTTCCCATTTGATGTCCTCAGGCAAGAAGTAGAGCTAAACGAGGACGAACAGGAACTTTACGACCGGTATAATAAAAAGTTCTTAACTTTGCACAGTGAGGTTAGAAATAAGTATCCAGAACTGCAAAACAGCAATGATTTTTGGTTTTCTTTGCTGCAGGTTCTGGCTCGCTATGTCGATCATAAGGCGGCCGAGCTGTTTGCTCTACGAGAGCAGCGTGAGGCTGTCGCTCAAATGGCGCAGGCAAAACTGGAGATGGTCACCCGGCTGGTGTCAAAAGCAGGCGAGGGTGCGCGCTGTATAATTTTCGACTATGAAAGTATGTGGACGAAATTACTGGTAAATCATCTCGAAGACCAGGGGCGGTGCGTGGAAGTCATCGATAGGTATGCAGGTTTGGATGAATGGCAGGACCAGTGGCGCAAATTTGAGGCAAACAAAGTAGACTGCCTGATCATTCAGGATGTGCCCCCGGCAGGATTGAATAAGGCGTTGATCAAACGGCTTATTTTGTTGACTCCCTTGACGCCGCTCCTACAACTGGCGGCGATGACGGACTGGGTCTTGTCCCACGCCAATAAAGGTTCGGGCGTGATCGTTGATTTGCTCTATACCAGGGATTCCCCTGAGCAGGAGGCGATGATGGCCTTCGCCGATACGTTTTGTGATTTGCGTTTCAGCGGCCCGGAAATGGGTCACGTCGAGTCGGTTTAATAAGGTGGCCGGCGCTCTTTCAAATAAGCCAGGTTAGACAATCAGCACTTTCGTAACATTGACCAACAGCAGCAGCAATAATAAAACGGGCCGGTGTAGAATCGCCGGCCCGTTTTTTGCATATGCCTCAGAAGCCTACCGGAAACGGCCGTTGCCGCGCCGGTCTGGTTTCAAGGACTATTGAATCTCTGACATCAACTCTGCCTGCAGATCGTTGGCCGTTTGCGTCAGCTCGTCCAGCGTCGCCTGCGCATCCGCACCTTGCAAGACGGCGTTAAACGCCTGCTCTGCCTGGTCGCGCACCGCCTGGTAGGAGATCAGCTGCGGCTCGTAATAGCTAAAGGGCAGCAAAGAAAGCGCGGTCGCCCACTGCGGATTCTCACTCACGTAATCGCCCAGGAACTCGTTCGTCGATTCGCGGGTGGGGAAGTAATTGCTGATCCGCACCCATTCAGCCATCACCTCAGGGGAGGTGTAGTACTTGGTGAAGATCCAGGCTGCCAGTTCTTGCTCCGGCGTGGTTGCCGTAACCATGACGTCGCCGCCGTAGATGTTCTGTACCGGTTCAGGCGTCGTGTGCGGGATAGCCATCACGTTCCAGGCGTCTTCATCTCGGCCTGCCTCTTCGGCCGCGTTGGCCACGTCGGAAGCGTAGAAGGGCATACCCGAGCTGGAGCCCATCGTAAACATGGCCCGCCGCGCGGCGAATTCCGGATTGGGGAAGCCTTCGGTGAAGAGGTAGGCGCAGCCATCATTCATCATATCCCTCAGGAATTCCATTGCTTCCACGGTAGCCGGGCTGTTGTAAACATAGCTCGTGCCGTCTTCCGCGAGGACGTCACCGCCAAAAGCGAAGGTCCATGCAGCAACCGAGGAGGCGCCGGTATCGATGATAAATCCGCCGGTGCCGTCACCGTTGGCCTCGGCCGCGGCGCAGGCGATCTCGCGGAACTCATCCGGCGTCGTCGGCGGTTCGCTGAAGCCCAGTTCGTTCATCCAGGTTTCGTTATAGTACATCACTTCCATCGAGCGATTGGG
>JBJYWP010000102.1:0-4957 GCA_046259485.1 Promineifilaceae bacterium (SeqCode)
CGGGCAGTAAAATAATTTTCAGGGGAAAGGGCAAAAACCAACGCGGGCAGCATCAGCAGCAACCCGATCACATTGCGCGGCTGCCGCGAAATAATTAACGCGCCAACCAATCCGAAGACAACCGGACCAAGAGCCCAGGCGATATTTGAACCTGTTTCAATCAGAGCCGCTTCGCCGGTCTGGGGTGCCAGGTTGTAAATCAACTGCGCAATGGCGCTGGTGAGAATCAGGCCAAATAGAATCCAGGCGGCGGCGGCTTTTTGTTTATCACTCATTATTTTCGGCGCTCCGAAGCCACAAAACGGCCATTTGCGGCTGCATCGTTTCCTTAATCGACGCCATCAAGGCGCCGCTGATCTGCTCCAGATCCACTTCATCGCGCACCGTTCGCGCAAACTGTTCCAGTGTTTGCTCCGCGTCATAGCTGCTGCGATAAAAGCGGCGGTCGATAAATGCCTGCAGGCGTTTGCGCAGTGGGTTAAACAGGGCGGCGATGACCAGCGTACTGAGCACAACGGCAATCGGGCTTTCATCACCGGTCAGGGCGACGAAGGCGTACTGCGTGACCAAAACCATACCAAAATAGACAGCCACCAAGACGGCCGTGAGCAGACCATAGAGCAGCGTCTTACGGAAGATGATGTCGATATCAAAGAGGCGATAGCGCAGAATGGCGATGCCGATGGCGATGGGAAAAGCCAGCAGGGCAGGTATGAAGAGGAAATTTGAGAGAGACTCGGGCAGCGGCAGCGGAACGAAGGTTGGGACATAAACGGCCGCAAATAGAAGACCGGCGTAGAACAACCATTTAATCTGCTCGCGTTCCACTACCCCGGCGCGGTAGTAGCGTACAAAGAGCGCGGCGGCGCAGCCGATGGTAAACAACGGTAGGAGAACAAACCAGGGTCCCAGTAAATAGGTATCAAATGAATCTGAAGGAATAAAACCAATGGGGTTGGGGACCCGCCATATATAGTCCCCACTGACCGGTCCCAGTTCACTGGCGAAAGTGGCAAAGAGGATGAAGACGAGGCTCATGCCCAGGCCGAGAACGATCAGCCAGCGCCAGCGCGGGGTCAGCGGTTTTCCGGTAGGAAACAAGACTAAGATGAAGAGCACGGGCATGACCAGCAGCAACCAGCCCCATTCGCCAAACCAGGTTATGGTGAGCAGAAGCGCGGAAGGGTTGGTAGGGCCCGTATGATAGCGGCCCAGAATCGTTTCGACCGGTACGGCAAAGACCAGGGCGGGCAGCATGAGCAGCAGGCCGATTATGTTGTCCGGCCGACGTGAAATAATGAGCGCGCCGACCAGGCCAAAGATAAGCGGACTCACAGACCAGAGAACAGTTGAGACAGCATCTGTCCATGTTGCTTCACTGCCCCTTGTGGCCAGGCTATAAAGCGCCTGGGTCACAGCGCCGAGCGTCATCAGGGCAAATAGTATCCAGGCGGCAATGGCTTTTTGGTTATCATCCATACTCAACCCGCATAATAGCATCCGAACGTCTGCTAAACGTTACAAAAATAAGAAGAATGCATGAACCTGGATGCCTTTCTGAGAATATAGTAGTATTATCTGAATTCCAAATCTGGTGCAAGCTTTCGGATTAAACATGAGTGAATTGAAGCTATTTTTTCTTGGACCCCCGCGCATCGAGCAGGATGGCGTGGTGGTCACCCCGGAGACTCGCAAGGCGACGGCCCTGCTGGCGCGGTTAGCGCTGTCCGGCGAACGCCTCACGCGCGATTTACTGGCTGCTTTCTTGTGGCCGGAGTCGGATGAAAGGCGGGCTAAGGCGGCGCTGCGCCGTTCCTTATCTGATTTAAAAGCCACCACCGGCAGTAAAGCGCTGGTCATCAGCCGTGACGCGCTGGGTGTTAATTCCAATAACGTCTGGTGCGATGTTCTGGCTTTCCAGGAAGCGTTGGCGCTGGTGAAGGACCACGAACACACGCAGGGTCTCTGCGAGGGCTGTTTAGATCAGGCGGAGGAAGCTGTCGCCCTGTACCGGGATGACTTCATGGAAGGCTTCTCCCTGCGCGACAGCCAGCCGTTTGACGATTGGCAGCTTCAAGAAGCGGAATATCTGCGGCGCGAATTCGGCTACCTCTTAGAACATCTTATTCAGGAAAAAGAAGTGAGTGGGGCATTCACAGATGCTATTCTCCTGGCGCAAAAATGGCTCCAACTGGACCCCCTGCGCGAGGAGGCGCACCGCCAATTGATCCGCCTCTATGCCTGGACCGGGCAGCGTACGGCCGCACTCAAACAATACCGCGACTGTGTGCGCATTCTGCAAGAAGAATTAGGCGTTGCCCCGCTGGAAGAAACAACCGCCCTGTACGAACTGGTGCTGCAGGACGGCCTGCAGGCGCCGCAGATTAAAGCGCCTCCACCCGCACAGGAGGAAGAAACGCCCCCGGTGGATGATGCTCACCCGACGGGGACCCTGCCGTTTGTCGGGCGTGAGGTGGAACTCGCTTTGATGGGCGATTTCTATCAGGGGGCGGGACAAGACGGCCGGTTGCTGATCCTGAGCGGGGAAGCAGGCATCGGCAAGACCTGTCTGGCAGAAAGATTTCTGGCCGGGCAGAAAGACGCCGCCCAACTGCACGCCCGCAGCTACCCCGGCGAAAGCCAGTTGACCTTCGCGCCTTTCGTCCAGGCCATTCGCGATGGACTGCGCAAAGCCGATGCCGGCCAACGCCTGGCGGCGCTCCCACCGGCGACCCTGGCCGAAGCAGCGCGCCTGCTGCCGGAATTGTCCGTCGATTTTCCCGAACTGCCCGCGCCGCCGCCGCTCGATTGGCCCGGCGCTCCGGGGCGGTTCTACGAAGGGATCGGCCGGGTGCTCGGCGCCCTGCTGTCCGGCAAACAGCCGGGCATTCTGTGGCTGGATGACGTGCAGTGGGCCGACAGCGCTTCCCTGGATTTGCTGGCCTACCTGAGCCGCCGCTGGCAGGGTCGGCCGTATCACCTGCTCATCTGCTGGCGCAGCGGCGATCTGACAGACGGCAGCCCCCTGCCCCAACTGTTGGCTGAAACGCGACGAACCGGCAGCGGGGCCATGATCGCCCTGGAACGCCTGGATTCGCAAATGGTGGCCAAAATGGTTGACAGCTATCTGATCGACCTGCAAGAGTCGCAGCAAAAGGGAGACTTCAGCGCCCGCCTGTTTGCCGAGACGGAAGGGCTGCCCTTTCTGGTCACCGCTTACCTGCTGACCTCGCCACAAGACCAATCCGCCGCTGCGCAGTGGGCTATGCCGGCCACGGTGCGCGATCTTTTTGAATCGCGACTGGCGGCGGTACGGGAAACGGAACGGCAGATATTGCAAACGGCGGCCGTGATCGGCCGTCCCTGCGGCTTTCCGCTTCTGCATTCGGCCAGCGGCCGCAGCGCCGAAGAGACAATTGACGCCCTGGAAGCGGCCCTGGCGCACCACCTGCTCGTGGAACAGGAGCCCGAGCTGGGCTACGATTTTTCCCATCACAAGCTGCGCGATCTGGTCATCGACGATATGAGCCTGGCCCGCAAGCGGCTCCTGCACCGCCGCGTGGCTAAAATCCTGGCCATCGAACTCGGGGTCTCAGAAAATACGCCTTCGGAGTTTGCCGCGCGCATCGCACGCCACTACCAGCAGGCCGGACTGGATCAAAAAGCCGCCGCTTACTTCTTCCAGGCTGGGGAATATGCGCGCGGCTTGTTCGCCAACCGCGAAGCATTGGAACATTACCTGACGGCTTTGGCCCTGGGCTACCCTGATAAGTGTTACCTACACGAAATATCCGGTGATTTACACGTGCGTTTGGGCCAGTATACGGCTGCTTTGAACCACCTCGAACGCGCGGCTACTTTCTGCCCGCCGCAGCAGCTCTCCGCCCTGGAACACAAGATCGCCCAGGTCTATTACCGGCGTGGTGACTGGAGCGCGGCCGAAACCCACTTTCAGCAGGCGGAATCGGCGGCTATCAACCTGGCCCTGACCGATGAGTTAGCTCGCATTTACATCGATTGGGGGTCGACGGCCTATCGCTCCGGCAGCAGCCTGAAAGCCCAGGAGCTGCTTGAGAAAGCTCGGCCGTTAGCGCAGTCCCCGGTTTCTCTTACGCAGCTTAACAATACCCAGGGTATTCTGGAGCGCCATGATGGGCACCTCCGCGCCGCCGTCACGTATCTGTCACAGAGTCTGGAGACAGCGCGCCGGGAAGGCCTGATCAGTTTAGAAATCACGGCCGCTAACAATCTGGCCCTGGCCAGGGTCGACAGCGGCGATTACGAGGGGGCCTTCGCCCTCTTTGAGCAAGCCTTGCAGATCTGCCGCCATTATGGCGAACGCCATTGGGAGGCGGCTTTGCAGAATAATCTGGCCGACCTGCACCACAAGTGCGGCAACGAAGAAGCAGCCATGGAACACCTCAAAGCGGGAATCACGATCATGGCCGAGATCGGCCGTGAGGCGGGAGATTGGCAGCCGGAAATCTGGCAGTTAAGTGAATGGTAAGGGCGATTTCGGATTTGGGATTTCGGATTTGTTATTCCGCCTGAGAAGGATCATGCCCGGGGGGCGCTGTCCATAATCCCACCGACTGGGGTTGAAAGGTCTCGTATAAAACGCTGAGCAGTTCGGCGGACAAATTATCCAAATCGGTTTCCTGCCGCGCGACCTGCGCAAAACGATTTAACACCTGCTGCGCGTCATATTTGCTGCGGTAAAAGCGGCGGTCGATCGCGTTCTGCACCCAGCGGCGTACCGGGGAAAACAGCGCGGCAATGAGTAAGGTGGAGACAACGAGAATGACGGTTGACTGCTCGCCCAGGAATTCGCCGAAGAGGGTTTGCAGGAGGATGACGCTGCCGAAGTAGACCAGACCCAGGACAATACTTATCGCGGCATACACGGCCGTTTTGCGGATGATGAGGTCAATCTCAAACAGATGATAGCGCAGGATGG
>JBJYWP010000103.1:0-16034 GCA_046259485.1 Promineifilaceae bacterium (SeqCode)
ATCCAACCAGGCATAAAACAGCCGGCAGCCAGGCCAGTATGGCGCTGCGCCTTAACTTCTCAGATCGTTCTTGTGCGACGTGATTTGCGACCAAGATATTATCCGAAACTGGGTTTTTAGAATCCATTATTTTTTCGCAGACTCTGTTTTATAAAAACCCAGTTTCTATTCATACTATATTATATCGCCACTATAATCAGGTAATTTATAGCTGAATCCTTAGATTCACGCACCCTGGAGTTCGACGGCCGTTTTCCGCGCGGTCGCTGTATACGTGGCCAGGGCAACCAGGAACAACCCGATTCCCCATAGAATCTCCGCAGCCATTCCCGGCCCATCAGGCGTAACGCCAGTTATCAGAGGAATTTGAAGCACCAGCCAGAAGAATATCGCGTATACCAGGGGCATCCAGCGCTGCCAGCCGCTCCAACTGCCGGCCCGCGCCACTCCGATACCGGTCATCAGCACTCCGAAGGCCATCAACAAGCCACCGATGGGGAAGAGGATGAAGATCGGGCTTTCTTCATTGGTGAGAAAAAGCTGCAAAAAGCTAACTACAATCAACAGCAGATAACCCAGCGCCACCATACCAGTGCTGATTTTGCCGAAAAGGCCGCTGATGCCGTTTCCCCAGAGGACACCTAGGTAACCAACAGCAATGCCCGCCATGGCCATTAAGAACAACAGTTGGTTGGCGACGAACATCGGCCCTTCGCCAGGCGGCTGCAGCCCCAACCCATACTCCCAAATGATCCCAATAATCCATAGGACCGCTCCGGCTATGCCGGCCATACCTGCTCTACGAGCCAAATTTGTATTGTTCATCTTAAGAATCTCCTTGGTGAATAAACTTGATGCCAACACTGTAGCACGCAGCAGGAGGGGGACATAGGGCGTAATTCCCGGTTTTTATGGGAAAAAATCTTGGGAAATTTGGTGAATTGTAAAAACTCTTCGGCAGCAGATCACCTATCAGAACAACTGGGGGTTGAAATCGTTAGAGGATAAAACGGGCGTTTTCAGAATTCACGCCAGGTAATATAGCCCTCGAATCACACCTTCGTGGTATGACACTAATACCGCTTAGTGGCTATCCTATAACTGTAGGGTTGACCATTTCTAATCAAGGAGCATTGAAAATGGATAGCAGCAGAAAAACCGCAATTATTGTAGGTGTATTGTTCATCATTGCCACCCTGTTTCTTTTTGTCGGCAAAGCTTTCTACGAACCAATTTTACTTTCTCCCGATTACCTGGAGACTGCCTATCCAAACAGAATGACGGCCGTTTTCGGCATCCTGCTTGAGTTCGCCTGTGTCCTGGCGATACCGCTCATTCCCGTATTCCTCTTCTCCATCCTAAGAAAACACAATGAACCATTAGCCCTGGGCTATTTTGGATTCAGATTTCTCGAGGCAGTGCTCTTTGTCCTGGTACAGATTAACACACTCTCGCTGATCAGCATCAGTCAGGGCTATTTAAATGACGGGGGAGCGAATGCTGCCTATTTTCAAAACGCAGGCAGAGCTGTTCTATCCTGGAACGACTGGAACTTCTTCTTTTATGTTCTCTTTTTCACGGTGGGCGCTTTGATGCTCTACTGGGTACTCTACCAATCAATGCTGGTTCCGCGCTGGATTTCGGCCTGGGGATTGATTGCCGCTATCATGTTGATGGCCGGCACAGTAGCGGAAATACTGGAACTGTTGAGCGGATTTCCGGCCGGGATAAAAGAGCTTGTTTATGCCCTGCCCATTGCCGTAAACGAAATGGTGCTTGCGCTGTGGCTGATCGTGAAGGGCTTCAATCCCGCTGCCCTTGAGCCCACTCATGAAGATAGAAGCGACGTGGGTGTGCCGGTAGCCGACTTAAGCTAACGCTGATTGAATTACGAATGAAGCAAAAATGGCAAGGTATCCAGGAATGCAAACAATGACCACGAAAGTAACGATAACCGCAGCAAAGAATCATCGCGTCGTCGTGACGGAGCATGGTGGCCCGGACGTCTTGCAGATGATCGAAGAAGAGCTGCCCGAACCCAAGACCGGCGAAGTGCGGATCAAGGTTCTGGCCGCTGGTGTTTCCGCCTACGATCTCATGTTCCGCAGCACGGGAGCGGTCCCTGGGACGCCAAAGGTGCCTTTCACCCTGGGTACGGATGCTGTCGGCGTAGTTGACAAGCTGGGCGATGGCGTCACAAGCGTCGAGCCGGGACAAAAGGTCGCCGGAGCAACCTTCTGTTTTAACGGCCTAGGCGGCTATACAGAGTATATCTGCCTGCCCGCCAGCGAAGTCGTGCCCATGCCCGACGGCGTCGATCCCGCCCAGGCCGTCTGCCTGGTAGCCAATTACCTGACCGCCTACATGGCCATGCATGAAGTAGCCCGCGTGCAGGCCGGCGAACGCATTCTCGTTCAAGGCGCGGCCGGCGGCGTTGGCACGGCCCTGCTCGAATTGGGCAGACTGGCCGGGCTGGAGATGTTGGGCACGGCCTCCGCGCCCAAGCATGGCATTGTATCTGCCCTCGGAGCCACGCCCATTGATTACCGCACGGAAGACGTTGTGGCGCGTATTCACGCGCTAACGGGCGATGGCGTGGATGTTGTTTTCGATCCCATCGGCGGTGCGAGGCAGCTCTGGCGCTCAAATCAAGCCCTGAGTAAAGGCGGCCGGTTGGTATGGTTCGGTGTTGCCTCGGCTAAGAAAGACGGTGTCCGTGTCATCCCCATCACTCTGCTGACCGTAAGCTTGCTTAAGATCCTGCCTGACGGCAAAAAACTGCTCATGACCCCTGATCTGGGGAAGGACAATGAATGGTTCCAGGCGACGCTGGCCAAACTCCTGGACCTGCTTGCTGCAGGTGAAATCAATCCTATCGTTTCCGATCGCGTCCCCCTAGTTGAATCCGCTCGTGCGCACGAACTGCTCGAAAGCGGCCGGTATGCAGGCAGAATCGTCCTCGTCACAGATGCTTACGCCACGGTTTGAAAAAGGACACAGAAAACACGGATTTTCAAAGTCTTACACTGCAATAGCATAAGCTACCGCACACCCCGGGCCCTGGCGGCGATGCGTACCAAACAACCGGGTTTAACCATCATCAACTGCGATGCCGGGCACTTGGCCAGTTCAACTTTTGCGAATTTTTACATATAATGATTATGGTACAGACGGGTGCAGGAACGTTTGGTCTTGTTAATGGATTGAATTGGTCAGTTTTTGAGAGACAAGTTTCTCTGCAATAAGGATGGGTTATTATGAGTGGAGTAGTATGCGCCATCCGTGGGGGGCCTCACAGCCAGCCGACCATAGACAAAGCAATTTCTCTGGCCGGGGAAACGGGCCTACCCCTCTATTTTCTGTACATCGTCAATCTTGATTTCCTGGCGCATACGCTGAGCACGCGCACGCACACCATCAATCAAGAGATGGAGCAGATGGGGGAGTTCATCCTGCTGGCAGCACAACGGAGGGCAGCGGATCAAGGAATAACGGCCGAAACCGTAGTCAGGCATGGCAACGTCGGCGAGGAAATCGTCAAGCTGTGTCAGGAATTGAGCGCGGATTATCTGGTCCTGGGACGGCCGCAGTTGGATGATGAAGAGGCAAACGTCTTCACCAATGCCCGGCTGAGATTATTCGTCGAGCTGGTCAAAGCGGAATCCGGCACCGATGTAATTCTGCTTGAAGGATACGAAAGATGAGCGGCCGAGCCTACGCCACTCTGGCCGCGGTCTTACTGGTCTTGCTGGCCGGCTTAATCATCTCCTTCACCCACGGAACCGCCCTGGCCCAGGAATCGCAGCCGGACGGCCGTTCAGAAATGGTCTTTCTCGTAACCGGCACGATTGTCGATCGGCAGAACCTGCCGGTTAAGAACGCGCTGGTAACCCTCATCGACGGGGCGACAAACGAGACGCTTGCTGAAGGCATCACCCAGCCTGACGGCCGCTACGCCATGAATCTGGACAGGCCTGTTCCTGACCAAATTATTATGCACATCGAACGGCCGCATTTTCACGAAACGGACATCGAACTGGGAAAAGAAGCCATTCAAACTTTGCACCTCGGACAGCCTGTGGGAGTCCCCGAAGTAGTTCTTGCGCGTAAAGTCACCCCTGCGTTCTGGATCGCCACGCTCGTATTCGTGGGCGTACTGGTACTCATCGCTACCGGAACCCTTCATAACACCCTGGCCGCTTTATTGGGCATGGCTGTCGTGCTCGGTGTCAGCTACCTGGGCGAACCGATCAACAACGGCCTGTTTATCTTCTATTTTCAAGGGGCGCTTGCCTACGTGGACTGGAACGTCATCTTTTTGATCATGGGCATGATGATGGTCATTGCCGTGGTTGAGAGAACCGGCATTTTCCAATGGATGGCTTTCATGGCCTATCGCACCTCGGGAGGACGGACCTGGCTGCTCGTGATCATCTTAATGCTTATTACCGGCATTGCCTCCGCCTTTCTAGACAACGTGACCACCATGCTCCTGATGACCCCGATTAGCGTTCAAATCGCCCTGGCCCTGGGCATCATGCCACTGGCACTCATTATTCCAGAGGTATTTGCATCCAACGTGGTTGGCATCAGCACTCTGATCGGGACCCCGACAAATATCCTGATCGGATCCTATGCCCATATCACATTCACTGACTTCCTGATCAATCTGACACCCGGTGTACTAATGGCTCTTCTGGGACTGATTATTTACTCTCTGCTGGTGTACCGGGAGGACCTTTCAACCGACGGCGGTCACGGGACTTCAGACGTACTTTTAGATAAGTTGGCCGAAAGGGCACAGATTACCGAACCTGAACATCTGCGCAAAGCCGCCTGGGTTGGGGCGGGAATGCTCTTCCTCTTCGTTTTTGGCGAACATATTCACCTTATCCCGGCGGTGACGGCGATCATCGGCGCCACGGCCTTGCTAATCTGGATACGGCCGAATATCGATGAAATGATCGAGGCCGTAGACTGGACCACGCTGGTCTTTTTTATCGCCCTATTCATCATCGTCGGTGCAGTTCAGGAGGTCGGACTGATCAGCTTCATCGCCGAGCTTATCGGTCAGGCGGTGGGCGACAACCTGCTATTGGCCATGCTGGCCGTGATCTGGTTGAGCGCGCTCCTCTCCACCGTCATCGCCAATATCCCTTTTACAGCGGCGATGCTGCCCGTCGTGGCATTTCTAACGGCGACCATCCCCGGCGCGAGCAACAAAGCATTATTTTTCTGCTTATCAGTTGGTTCAGCTATGGGCGGCAACGGTTCCTTGATTGGCGCTTCAGCCAATATGGTTACGGCAGGCATCGCCGATCGCGCCGGTTTCCCGATCACCTATGCTTACTTTTTCCGCAAAGGCTTTCCGGCCTTGCTGATTACTGTGGGGTTGGCAACAATCTGGCTGCTAATCCGCTTTCTACTGCTGCCCAGCTGAAATGCTGAAATGCTGACCAGCTAATATGATATGAATGAAATGAAACCCAAGCACATTGTCTGCGCGGTCCGCGGTGGGCCGGAAAGCAGGGATACGGTAAGCCGGGCGATTGATTTAGCCCTGGCCTACCAGGCCCAGCTCACCTTTCTGCATATCCTGGATGCCGAGTTCCTGGAATATGCCATCATCGGCCCACTGAGCGTCGTCTACCGCGAACTCAATGAGATGGCCACATTCACCATGTTGATCCTGGCCGACCGCGCCACGCGACGCGGCGTTGAGCAGGTAGACTATGTCTTACCCGAGGGCAGTATTCATGATGAATTGATTCGCTATGTCAACGAGACGCATGCCGAGATGATGATCATCGGCCGTCCGACACGCAGTCCCGGCCGGAATGTCTTTAAGATCGATGAATTTGATGATTTCGTGGCTGAATTGGAACGGGAAGGGAATCTGATGATCATCAAAGTCCCGGCTGAAGCATAAATTTATAAGCTTTATCCCCTGTCATCTAAAATCGAGTTAAAAAACAAGGTCATGAAACGATTAAATTTCCCGAAGCTGAATCTTCAAGATCACCTATCCGTGCGAAATGTCAATGACATTTTGGAGGAACAGGCATCTGTCGGCGAACGGGCCTCAGATTGGATAGCAAAGGTCGTCGGTTCCTGGCATTTTATCATTTCCCAAAGCATTTTTCTGGTGATATGGGTCATCTTAAATATCACGGCCTGGGTTAACCACTGGGACCCCTATCCTTTTATTCTGATGAACCTCTTCCTGTCTATGGAAGCAGCCTTCACGGCGCCGATCATCATGATGAGCCAAAACCGGCAGGCTTCGCGTGACCGGCTGGAAGCGCACTATGATTTTTTAGTGAATCAGAAAGCCGAAGAGGAAATAAGGACTATTCTGGAACAACTCAACGCCCAAAACGAAGCGTTATCAGAAATACACCGCGTATTGAATCAGCTCCAAGAGAATGGGAGCGATACGCCGTAGATGGAAGCCGCCCTTCTAACTTAAACTTTCGCCCGCGCCCTTTTCTCCCATCAGCTGCAAAAAACGGCCTATGATCTCATTTTCCAGACGGCCGGCATCCTGGCCGGCTAAGGCTATCTGCCCTCCGGCCATCGTGCCATGACCACCCGCCTTTCCAGGGGGGATGACGATCTCCTGAACCAACAAGCCGGCATCTCTACTCATGGGTTTTGTGCGGATGGAGAGATAAAGCTTCTGATCGTGGATACCCAGGCAAAGCACGGCCCGGGCTTTATCCATGCGGATCAGCAGATCGGCCATTTCCGCCGGCAGATCCGGATAATGTACAAAGCCCAGGTTAGCAACGATTGAATGCTCATGAATTCTGGCAGCCTGTAATCCACGACTGAAGGCTTGAAAATATTCCTGAGGCAGTCCGGCTTGCTCTATCTGAACGAGCTTGCTGTGGTCGATCTGCTCTAAGAGACCCAGGTAAAGGGAAATATCGGCCGCAGTCGTGCCCCGTGACAGGCCCCGCGTATCCGTCTTGAGGCCATAGAACATGGCCGTTGCCAGATCTGAATCGATGTCAATACCTGCAGCTTCCAAATAGGTGGCCAGCAAGGTGACGGCGGCCCCTTTTTCAGGCTGCACATCCGCGAAGGGCACAGGGATCAGAGCGTCACGCAGCGGGTGGTGGTGGTCAATCACTATCTGGGGGATGATATTTTCTGGCAGCCGGTTATTTCCCGCTCCCGGCTGCGTGTCTACCAGGGCGACGGCCGAATAACCACTCAAATCAGCCGGCATACTGCCGTATTGCCACTCGGGTGTTAACAGGTTGAGTAAGGCGCGATTTTCCGCCCGTAAGACCAACCCCTGGTATAAAAGTTGACTGGGGACGTTCCAGGCTGATTGGAGCAAGGTCGCCAGAGCCTTACCGGAAGCCAGCGCATCCGGATCGGGATTTGCATGGGTCAGAATCAGCACCGGCCCTGCGCCGGCCGTTTCTCTTAATTGCTCTAGGCGATTTTGTTCAGAGGAGTTAGCTGCCATCTCATAAACCTCATTATGGCCATAACCGGCATCTGATTTGTGGCGATAGGTAGAAACAGGGTTCGCACTTATCTACGCGGCGCGTATCACCACGATATGCATTTTAGACAAGCCTATCCTTTTTTTCCAGGGGAACAAATCCTTCTCCGAAAGCACGCTGGCCAATGCTGATGGTAACGAAAGCCTGGGGATCAACCGCGGCAACAAGATCCTGCACGTCGCGCATTTGCGAACGGTAGATGGTACAGGTGACCATGTATCGCGTCTGGCCTGTGTAACCACCGGTGACCGGCCAGTAGCTCACACCACGGCCGAAACCCTGGATCAGGGCCTCAGATATATCCTGGGGATGGTTGGTGACGATATTGGCCACGCGCGTTATGCTGGCTCCTTCGAGGATGAAATCGGCCGTCAACCCGTTAATGATCAGGATCAGCAGGCCGTAGAGTGTCGTCTGCCAGCCAAATACAAAACCCATGGCGATTAAGATCAAGCCGTCGGTGTAAATGAATGATTGGCTGAGCGGCAGCCCGGTACGGCTTTGAATCAAACGGCCGGTAATCGTCGTGCCGCCCGTCGTACTCCCCGTGCGGAAGACGAGGCCCGAACCAACGCCGCCCAGCAGTCCGCCGTAGATGGCGCTGAGCAGAATATCATCCGTGGGTGGAAAGGGATGCAGGAACTGCGGCATGAGCCAGGTGAACAGATCGATGAAGAGGGAAAACAAGGCCACGGCAATGAACGTGCGCCACACAAACGGCCAACGGCCGAGTTCGCGAAAGCCAAGTACAATAAGCGGCAGGTTGAGGATCAGAAAGAGGGTGCCCACGGGCCAGCCCGTGAAGTGGTTAATGATCAAGCCAATGCCGGTTAAACCGCCGGCCGACAAGTTATAGGGAGCCTGGAAAACGGCAAAGCCAAAGGCGGCGATGAGCGTACCCAAAATGAGCAGCGGCAGCTGCTTGAGTTCTCCGCGGATAAATTGGGGCGTGATATTGAAATTATGCATAGTTATTCAGATTGATCGAGATCGTCAAGCGAAGCGATTCCTTCGCGCAGGGCATACAAGGCGGCCTGGGTGCGATTGGCCAAATGCAGCTTGGCCAGGATGTTGCTGACATGCGCCCTGACTGTGCGCTCGCTGACCACCAGACGGTCGGCAATTTCCTGATTGGTTAATCCTTCAGCGACCAGTTTCAAAATTTCCATTTCCCGCAGGGTCAACGGCTCATCCGTCAGCGGGTGTCTGGCCGGCTGATGCAGCTCCTGCATCACTTTTTGGGCAACGAACGGATCCAGGGCTAACTGGCCGTTATATACGTCCCGGATTGCCTTCAAAAGCGCCTGTGGTGAAGAATCCTTCAGCAAGTAACCCGACGCCCCCGACTTGATCGCCGGGAACACATCCTCATCACTGGCAAAACTGGTCAGAACCAAGATACGCGCCTCGGGAAGCGCTTCTTTGATCTCCGAGATCGCCTCGACGCCGCTTTTCTCAGGCATGTGTAAATCGAGCAAAATGACATCCGGGTGTAAGGCAAGCACTTTCTCGACCGCCTCAGCACCGCTTCCGGCCTCCCCCACGAGGTCCATGTCCGCCTCCGTAAGCAACAGGCCGCGCACACCCCCGCGCACCAGGGCATGGTCATCTGCATGGAAAACCGTAATCCGAGCCATAAATTTCACAAATTTTTCCCGGAAACTTATTTTCCTCTTGGACCGGATCATTTACCGATCAGTTTCCGGGAAATTAAATTAGCGATTGAAATTGGACCAATCTAATTCAATCCTCTTCTTCGACGATCTGCTTCAGATCCAACCGCACCTGTATTCTACTACCACCGCCGATCTCACTGTCAATTATGAGATTTCCGCCCAGCGAATCAACCCGTTCGCGCATGCTGGTCAGTCCCAGGCCGCCGCTATCGTCAATCTCTAACAATCGGAACCCTTTACCATTATCAGCAACCGTTAGGAATATTTTTCCTTCTTGTTGGCTAAGCTGCAAGCCGATCCTTGTGGCCGCGGCATGTTTAAGCGCATTGTTAAGCGCTTCCTGCACAATATGATACAAAGCCTCTTCGACTTTGGGCGGCAGGTTGATTTCTCCCCGCACCTGGTAATCGACTTCAACCCCCACCCGTTTTTCTACGGCGTCAAATCTTTGTTTAATGGCCTGGATCAAGCCTAGCTGCTCCAGGACGGCCGGCCGCAAATTATGCAGCAGGAGCCGCATCTCACGCAGCGCCTGCTGCGCCGTCCCGGCCACCTGTTCCAGATATTCTATGGCCAGCGCCGGTTGGTTCGCGCGCGAGAAACGCAGGCTGGTTTCAGCATACAAAGTCAAGCTGTACAGGGACTGCGTAACCGCATCATGCAGTTCTCGCGCCAGGCGGTTGCGCTCTTCAACGATCAACAACTGCTCATTTTCCAGGCGCAGCCGGTCATTTTCAACGGCCGTGCCGATTTGATCGGCAACGGAATCAAGAAGCGAGATATCCTCTTCGCTGTACGGCCGTTTCGACTGCCGGAACACACTCAATATGCCCAGCGTTTTGCCACGCGTCATCATCGGGACGCCCGCATAAGTCCTGAATCCACTTTGCCGGATCAGCTCCGGTGTTCGCTGATCGGCTAGGATATCGGTTAAGATCAATGTTTTCTGCTGTCGAACAGCCCAGGCATATTGGTCATCGGCGGCGGAAACCAGCCGCAGCCGGCCGGCCAGGGCCTTATCAAGTCCTTGATTAACGGCCAGCAGCAGAGATTCCCCTTGATCGTCTAACAAGTGAATCGCACCGGCCTGGGCGTGAACAGCATCCAGCACGCGCTGTAAAGATTCGTCAAGTTTAACCTTCAGATCGACGGGTTCTCCGGCAACAGTCATGACATCATAAAGCGCGGATAACTTCTGCGTCCTGTCAACCACCTTACGCTCTAGAATCTGGCGCGACAAGACCCGCTCCGTTACATCGGCCACGACCAGCAAAAAGCCCGTGATGTCTTCGTCTTCGACCCAGGGCACAAATGCTGCGTCCCAGTAAAACACATTGTTGTTGCTGCTCAACCGCAGCCCGTCCGCGGCCGTCATCGATCCCTCTAGGGTGCTGTCGATGAGTGGTTGCATATCGCTTTCAGTCCCCGGCAGGAGATGGTAGAGATGAACGCCCGGCTTTACCGCTATTTGAGTCAGACCTTCAACATAGTTCAGCCACGTGGGATTATAGCGGCGCAGTACCAACTCCTGATCGAACAGGGCCGTGCTCATCGGTAGTCTCTGAAAGAAGATATCTAAAGGGGTCCCATCAGACTTCATAAACCGATTATCTGACTTTACCAGGCGCGGATCAATAGCCAGCAGCTAATTGCCAACAGCTAATAGGTTAGAAAACAGGAGGTAGGTTTTGAAAAATCGACTTGACTTGGGGGGAATAGGCACAAATGCGTTTATTCAGCAGTCTGCCGGGACCATGATGCCATGAGTCCGGCAGCCTGCTGAAAGATTAGGATTGCACGAATAGACGTAAAAGCCTTTCCTGAGCAGTTGGAGAAGACTGCCCCCGTTTAGCGAAATCCATGATGGGAACGATTCCGTGGATTATCATACTCCTCGCTTTCCCACGGATCCTCGTTTGCCCAATAGAACTGGAGGGGACGAAGAGATACGACTTCAAGGGTTTCATTACATTCCGGGCATACGACAAGTTGGCGTTCTTTGAGCGGCCGGTGGAATCGAAGTGTAGCGCTGCATTCGGGGCAATTAGCCACCGACACATCTGACATAGTAGACATCTCCAACTCCTCCTCACTCTCGCTACCATCCATATCTACGGATAGATCTTCGTCGGCATCTCTTCGCTTGCTTGTTTTCGTATGACCAGCGACCGGATGATTCCCATTAGCCAGAACCAGTTCAAGAGGTTTGCGATCAAAAACGATTAAGGCTGACCCACAGCGGCGGCATGTTAATTTTTGCCCTATTTTCAATTTTCCGCTTAGCTTTATCAGACCTTCACATTCGGGACAAAGAGCAACGTTCCCGGATTTCTGTTGCGCCATCATTTTCTCCAATTAAATTCTGCTCAAAAATCGCAGCCCATGTTTGACTGGCCGGACGGCCGTCTAGTCATCATAACTGTCCATGAAATCGTCATCGTAATCATCGTCGTCGTAATCGTCATCGTCATTCCACTCATCCTGCCAATCATCATCGTCGTCAATATCGGCCGACCAATCAAGGGTCAGGGGAGAGAGGCTTACTACCTCAACCAGGTCCCCACACTGTGGACAGGTGACAAACTCACCGAGTTGGGGAGGCCGGTAAAAGGAGATTTCATTACTACATCCGGGACATAGTGCAACAATTCTACCTACTTTTGGGGTTGCCATGATTCTAAATCCTTATTTTGAGAATTTTCTTCTTGCTTACAAAATTTACCTATCACGCCATCATGCCTGCATGCCTTCAGCCAGGAAACATAATTCAAATACGGCCAAGAGCCATCAGCGTAATGACGGCATTTCACACTAAGTCATTTGACGTAACTACTATTTCATCATTTAAGGGAAGGGGCCGTACCAATTACGGCCCCTTCAAAGCCGGCCGGTTGGAAAGGCCAGCACAACGGTTTAGCCCAGGAGTCCAATTACCTTGTGCAGCCGGCCTCATTGCAACGACCACCGGTTAGATCGGGCACCCAGGCCACTTCAGCTCTTGCGAGCCGCCGTTCCGCTATTGGATTTGGGGCATGGGAAAATCATAAAACAGGCGCCGGACGTTCGCATCGGTCAAATGACTTAATTCTAAAAGGGCAATGCCACGATTTGGCAAGTCGTGCTATAGGAAAACCACGATTGGGCTAATCATGCTGCAAGGGCAAGTACGTCATTTGTCGCAGTTCAGATTGATCATCTTGCCAATGTAACCGTTTCGAGGGTGGCGCATAATTGAATTTTAGTTTTAGTAATAACTTTTCGAAGGATAGGAATGCAAATGCACATTGCCTTAATCGCCAATCTACAAAAGAACGCACCCACCTGGCCCGGCATATCGGCCGATTACTGGGACGATCTTGATTCGCAAGAAACCATCGACGCCATAACGACCGCTCTGGAAAGCGGCGGCCATCAAGTCGATTTCATGGAGGGAGATGCGTCCCTTTATGATCGCCTGCGAGATAACCGGCCTGATATCTGCTTCAACATCGCTGAAGGTCATTTTGGTGATTCGCGTGAAGCCCAAGTACCGGCCCTGTTGGAAATGTTGCGCCTCCCTTATACCGGGTCCAGCGTCCTAACCCTAGCTCTGACCCTGGACAAGCCTATGACCAAGCGCGTGCTCAGCCATCATAACCTGCCCACACCACCCTTCCAAGTCTTCGAACGCATCGGTGAACCGCTTGATCCGGACCTGCAGTTCCCATTGTTTGTCAAACCAAGCCGCGAAGGAACGGGCATGGGGATCAGCGCCGAGTCCATTGTCAACGATGAAAAACAATTACGAAAACAGCTGGAGGCACTTTTTGATCGCTACGAT
Source organism: Promineifilaceae bacterium (SeqCode) (assembly GCA_046259485.1). Lineage (GTDB taxonomy): Bacteria > Chloroflexota > Anaerolineae > Promineifilales > Promineifilaceae > JAACFF01. The sequence goes on from JBJYWP010000103.1 coordinate 13,017, forward strand.
CAACCCGTCCTGGCCGAACGCTTTATTGATGGGCGGGAGATCACCGTCGGCGTTGTCGGCAATTTAACAAGCCCTGTTGCCTGGCGCCTGCCGGAAGATGAAGCCGCGGCGCGCATCTCACGCGGCCTGCACTTCTTCCCGCCGCTGGAAATAGACATGAGCCGCTATCCAGCCGAGGAAGCCGGCATTTACACCAGTAATATCAAGACGACGCTGGTGCACGATTTCCATTATCTATGCCCGGCCCCCTTAAGCGACGATCAAATTGAAGAACTGAACTGGCTGACCGCGGCAACTTTTCGTATTACCGGCTGCCGGGACGTCGCCCGCGTGGACTTCCGCCTTGACGCCAACGACAACAACAAGCCCTACATCCTGGAAATCAACCCCCTACCCGGCTTGAATCCCGAATATTCCGATCTGGTCATTGAAGCCCGCGCCGCCGGCTGGCGTTACGAAAAATTGGTCAACCGCATTCTCCACGAAGCAATTGAACGGCAGGGAGTGCTGGAACAAGAATCCTTTTCACCTTTATAGCTGCCCAATAAGAAACTCTTTCATAACGAACAGTTATAAAAGACCTTCCTTCTGAGCAAAGAAGGTCTTTTTCATGACCTGCCCTATCCGCGCCTTGAGCCGGACTACAACGCCAAGGTCGCCCGCGACCTCAGCCCCTTCCAGGACGCCCTGGATGCTTTCAGCGACGAGCAGCGTGCCCGGTTGGACGGCCTTTTGACGGGGCCACCATCCCCGACATTCAGGCCCTCTTCGGGAGCGGCGATCTGACCAGCGAGGAACTGGTTGTCTACTACCTCGACCGCATCCAGCGCTATGACATCGACGGCCTGAATTCCGTGATTACGATCAACCCCCAGGCCCTGGAAAGCGCGCGTGTGCACGATGAGCAACGTGCCGGCGGGTCAGCGTCAGGCGGCATGCACGGCATTCCCGTGCTGCTCAAAGATAATATCGCCGTAGCCGGCATGCCCGCCACGGCGGGCGCCGTTGCCATGCAGGGCTGGACGCCTGACCGAGACGCCGGGCTGGTGACAAAGCTACGCCAGGCGGGGGCTATCATTCTGGGCAAGGCCAATCTATCTGAGTGGGCTAACTTCATGGATTCCTGTATGCCCAACGGCTTCAGCGCCGTCGGCGGCCAGACGGAAAACCCGTACGGCCCGTTTGAAACGTTCGGATCGAGCAGCGGTTCGGCCGTTGCCGCCGCTGCTAATCTGGCAGCCGTGACCGTCGGCAGTGAGACTCAGGGTTCGCTGCTGCTGCCTGCGGGTATCAACAACGTAGTAGCGATCAAGACCAGCAAGGGATTGGTGAGCGGGGATTACATCATTCCCCTGCTGCCCTTCCAGGACGTAGCCGGGCCGATGGCGCGCTCCGTGACGGACGCAGCCATCCTGTTGACGGCGATGTCCGGTGCGGATGAAAATGATCCCGAGACGCAAAATGCGGTCGATCTCGCCGGCGTCGACTTCGCGCAGTTTGCCTCTATGGAAGCGGCGCAGGGCCGGCGCATTGGTCTTGTTGTCCAGACCGAAGAAAGCGTTGCTGCCCTTTTGGACCAGGCGGGAATAACCGGAGAGGAACGCGGCGCTACGGCCCAGGCTCTGCTTGCACAGAACAGCATCCTGCGCACCGTCGGCTCGTTGTTCGCCGCCGCGGGCATGGAAGTGGTTGAGATCCCGGCGAACGATGTACCGGCGACCCCCAACGCCAGTGCGGCCCTTGCCCCCGGGTTCAAACGGGCTGTCAACGGGTTCCTGGCCGATCTCGGGGATGCCGCGCCGGTGGGTTCGCTGGAGGAAATTATCGCCTTCAACGAAGAAGACCCGGCCAACCGCATGCCTTACGGACAGGACCATCTGCAAGAAGCGCAGGCCACCAATCTGACAGACGAAGAGTGGTCGGCGCTGCGCGAGCAGCATATCTCGGAAACACAAGCTGCATTCCAGGCCCTCTTTGACACCTACAATGTGGATATCTTTGTCAATAACGACACCCAGGCTTACGCGGCCGCCGGCTATCCGGCGATTACAATCCCCATCGGCCTCAACGCGGAAGGCGAGCCGTCGTCATTCCATATCGTGGGTGACTATATGAGCGAGCCGGCGTTGATTACGGCCGGTTTTGTCCTGGAGCAGGCAGTTGGCCAGCGGGTAGAGCCGGACCTGGAAGCAACGATGCAGCTTATACAGGATATGGCCGGTCAATAACCATCCGGCATTAGCCCAAAACCTACCAGAAATCACCTTCGTAGGGGCGCTTCGCGAAGCGCCCCTACACAACGAACTTAGTCCCCCAGATTATCGGCGGCCGTATAGCTGACTACCGACAGGCTTTCGAGTATTATTGGCAGAACAGCCAGACGGCCGAGTGAGCCGGTCATTTCGCGACCTGTTGGACAGTTGATTGAATAACATTTATGCCTGAACGTCTATGAAGGGGGAACCATGAAACTCTTTGAAAGTGATGTCAATGCCACTGACACCAAACTGCATATTTACCGCACGAACACGGATAAGCTGCCGCTGGTATTCGCGCACGGTATGTCTGACAACGGCCTCTGTTTCTGGCCGTTCGCCGAACAGTTAGCCAGCGATTATGAGATCATCCTTTACGATTCGCGCAATCACGGGCAGTCGGACGCGGCCGCAGAGATGACCTTGATCGATCGCGCCCATGACCTGGCCGGATTGGTCGAAGCCTTAGAGCTGCAAAAGCCGGGGCTGGTCGGCCATTCTCTGGGCGCGGTAACCGTGGCCTTATTTGCCGGCCTGTACCCGGACATGCCGGGCTGCATTGTCTTGGAAGACCCACCGCCCTTTCGAGAATTGGCATCCGATGATGACTCAGCAAAACTTGGTATGGCCATGTGGCGCGCTTCCGCGGCAGAGAACAAAGAAAAGACGGTCGAAGAACTGGTGGAGATGAACCGAGAGGAATGCCCGACCTGGCCGGAAGCGGAGCGCATCCCCTGGGCGCAGTCTAAGCAGCAGTTCAACT
>JBJYWP010000104.1:0-1829 GCA_046259485.1 Promineifilaceae bacterium (SeqCode)
GGACTGCCGGAGGGTGTAATCGGTGGCGCCGCTGAAGCAGCCAGAGAAGCCGGATTCGACCCTTCAAAGATCGTGCATTGCACTGGATTGCACGAGGCTGTACGGGCAGCCGCTCAAAGTGTGAAGCCCGGCTATGTCGTTTTATTGTCCCCGGGCGGGACCAGTTTTGACGAATTTATCGATTTTGAGGAGCGTGGAAAATGTTTCGCACAGTGGGTGAAAGAACTACCGTAGGCCCGGCTGCCAGGAATGCCGGCAGGCGTACTCGTAAGTCTTCGATCGATTTACTTGGTGTGCTAGGGAAGCAAAAAGATCAAGACGGAAGTCAAACATCCAAAGCGGCCGAGAAACGCGGCGTGATGCAATTAAGCATTGACATGCCGTTGCTTCTCGTGGTGATTACCTTGGTAATCTTTGGATTGATCATGGTCTACTCAGCCAGTTACGATTTTTCTCTTAGAAATGATGGCGATTCTAATTTCATTTTTTCTCGCCAATTGTTATGGTTAGCACTGGGTTTAGCCGGAGCCTTATTCCTGACTTACGTAGATTACCACTATTGGCGGCAGTTGGCAGTTCCGGCTATCATGATTACGATCGCGTCGTTGATCGGTGTTCTGCTCGTCAACGAGATCCGTAATAACGCTGCTCGCACGCTATACGAAGGATCTGTCCAGCCTTCAGAGCTTGCCAAATTGATCATTGTCATTTATCTTGCAGTCTGGCTGTACGCCCGCAAGGATCAACTCAGTGATCTCAGCTTTGGTTTGGTGCCGCTGGGGATTATCCTGGGGGTGTTAGGCAGTTTGATCCTTTTACAACCCGATTTGAGCGCTGTGGTGACAGTCGTTTTCCTGGGTGGGTTGATGTTTTTCCTGGCTGGCGGCGACCTTCGCCAGATCGGGATTTTGTTAGTTCTTGCCGTCCTGGTCGGTGTGATCGCTTATAAGATCTATCCAACCGGAAAAGCGCGTATCGATGATTATTTTTTGGGATTGAAGGATCCCACCCAGGGTTCTTACCATGTGGTCCGTTCCTTTGATGCCTTTGTCAAAGGCGGTTGGTTTGGCGTGGGAATCGGAAAGGGCGAGACGAAGCTTACCGGCTTACCGGTTCCACATACCGACAGCATATTTGCCGTCGTGGGAGAAGAGACAGGTCTGGCGGGATCGCTGGCAGTGGTCTGCCTTTATTCTGTCTTTCTATGGCGCGGGATGATTATCTCTCGGCGTGCGCCTGATGAATTGGGCTCCTTGTTGGCTGCCGGACTTTCGATCTGGATTGCTACTGAAGCCTTTATTAATATGGCTGTGATGGTTAATATCTTGCCTTTTGCAGGCAATGCTTTGCCTTTAATCAGCGCGGGAGGTTCAAACCTAACGGTTACATTGGCCGCGGTCGGGATTCTGTTGAACATTTCTCGCTTATCAAGGCAAAGAAGGGACGATAATGGAAAATCCTTCAATGCGGTTGTTAGTTTGCGCGGGTGGAACGGGGGGCGGCGTGTATCCGGCGCTCGCCGTACTGCAAACTATGCAGGCCGGGTTTCAAAAAGGACACGATCGTGAGAGCGAGGCTGGATCATCCCTTTCTTCAGCTTCTGCCGAGACGGCAACGCCTACCGTCTTGTGGGTTGGCAGCCTGGGAGGTATGGAGACGGATCTGGTGAAACGATCAGGAATACCATTCGAGGCTATTCCAGCAGCCGGCGTTCACGGCGTCGGATTGCGAAACTTGCCCGGTAATCTGGCGCAACTGGGACGCGGCTATCGCCAGGCGAAGCGCGTCCTGAAATGCTTCCAACCCGTTGTCCTTTTGTTTACTGGCGG
>JBJYWP010000105.1:0-1704 GCA_046259485.1 Promineifilaceae bacterium (SeqCode)
CGACGCTGTGGTTAATGGGATTGACGACGGCGCAGATCGCTCTGGGCGTCAGCGTGGTCTGGTTTGGCGTGCCGATTATCCTGGCCCTGGCGCACCAGGCACTGGCCTTGTTTCTGTTTGTGACGTCGATATTTCTGAACTATCGCCTGGTGCATGAACCCATACCCTATCCTGGCCGGCTGGAGCCGCAGTTGGAGCTGACGGCCGTGTAAGGGGATTGATTTTGAGTAGTAAGCAAGGTGTATTTCAAGAGTTAGCCGCACTGTTGGCGGATGTGCAGCGTCACTTTCCTCACTGGTCCCAGAGAGAGGTAGTAACCCAAATTCGCCGCTCGATGGCGGAGTACAATCAGGGGGTTTGGGAGCTGGCGCTGCCTTTAAACCGCGGCGAATCCTCCCTTATCAAAGATTACCGCGAACGTTTTGCCGAGCTGCGCCGCCGGGCGATCATCGAGGAGCGGTTGGATTTAGGGCATGTATTTACATCGATCGATGTTAAGCAAAACGTCGATGTTATACGCGATGCCTACGCCAGCTGGGCCGGCGATCTGGGCACGCATGTGTTGGCTAACTATTCAAGACAAACGCAGAGTTCCGTTGGCGAGGCGGATTCGCCGGCCGGCCTGGAAGATCTTCATGGGGATATCGACGGGGACAATATCGGCCGTCATATGCCCAAAGGAGAGGCGATCCGGGCGATTCTTGCCTATTATCTGGGGGATGAAACGCTTATGAACGGAGTGACTGTCGGCAGTCGCTACCAGATATTTGCGCGCGATCTGGGTTTGATTGATCGGGATGGCCATTTTAATATCGATAGGGAACAGGTGCGTTTTGCGCTGCACAACCGCACCCGCGAGTTTATTGCGCTGGATGAAATAAATCTCGATGCCCACGAGCCCCTCAAGCTGCTCAAGGATCTTTTCGATACCCATGAGCACGATCAAGTCGAAATCCTGCTCGATGCAGCGCTTGAACAATTTCTGTCTCTCATCGCCGCGGGCGTTGAAAGAGAGCGGAATCCCCTGTCCAACGCCTGAACCTATACCCTATCCCGGCCGGCTGGAGCTGTAGCTAGAGCTGACGGCCGTGTAAAGAAGCGGGTTGGGAAGGTAGATATTGCCCGTTTCATGACAGACGGTCAGAACAGCTCTTAATCCGACTATCGAGGTTTTGCCCTGGTTTTTCACCAAGATTCCTACTCTGCTGTCACATTCAGACGATTATTTGCAGATTATCCCTAAAAAATCAAAATACAAGCTTTTTACCTAGCCAATTTATCGCTTCTTACGAACGATATTGAAGATGTCGTCTTCTTGATAGTCCCTATCTTCGCCGGAAGGTAAGGAACGCACAATACAGTACGGCTTGTAGCGCCCAAGTTCAGGCATCGGAAATTCGAGCTGAATTTCATATTTATTTTGTTCAGGTATTAGTAGTTTGCTATCATAGCCGACCAGGTGAGCATCTTTATTCTTTAAATTTACTGAGCGAACTTCAATCTGAATTCGCGAGAGGAACTGCGCCAAAAGCTCATCGGAAACTTCAAAATCCACATCCGCCACCAGAGTGTTTGGGCGTTTGTCAGATGGACGATGGACCTTAAAGCGCGTTATTCTTAGGTCTTTCTCCACTAGTGAATCCTCAGATACCACCTGCTGTTCTCCTGCGAGCGTTTGCTCTTGTTCAGCCCGCTTTTTGTCTA
>JBJYWP010000105.1:1804-12604 GCA_046259485.1 Promineifilaceae bacterium (SeqCode)
GCTCCTTTTTGAGAGCTTCCTGCTCTTTGATACGTTCTCCTGCGAGCGTTTGCTCTTGTTCAGCCCGCTTTTTGTCTAGCTCCTTTTTGAGAGCTTCCTGCTCTTTGATACGTTCTCCTGCGAGCGTTTGCTCCAGATCCAGCCGTGCCTGGATCCGGATTTCATCCATCTCCTGCCCGATAGATTCTTGCGCCTGCCTGTATTCTTCTTTTCCCTGGGCTGTAGCCTGTAACGCCTCTTTGGTTAGCAACGCTCTTTCGCTAATCCAGAGCCACCATTCATCAGGCGTCCAACCGGTTATATCAATCTCTTCAAGCGATTCGCCATTGTAGACAACAGTCCGCCAGGGCTTCTTATTTTCTGCACCAGGTTGGTATTCAAATCGCACCGTGTAGCCCTCGTCGTTTGGGTTTAGATGCCATTTAGGAGGCTCAGGCTTGCTGTCATCACCGTACGGGTGAACAATTGCCCTCCAGCGCTTCGAACCATCTTCAATATGCCCATAATTAAAAAATACAGTAAATTCCGGTACTTTAACCGGCTGCTTTTCGGCCGCAACCAGCTCCGCTTGAGCAACGTTCTTTTGCTGAGCCGCGACTATTTTCTTCGCTTCCTCAATCATCTCGGCGATTTTCTCCGGGGTTCTGGTGGGTGGGGGAACCTCAGACTCCAAAATCGACTCGATTTCTTCAATTGTCGAGCCGGCAAGATCGCCAACGGTTTTTATTCCCCCTTTCTCCAACGCCTCGCGAACTTTAGGGCCAACGTGCTTGATTTTTGTTTCACTTAATTTAAGGTTCTTAGAATTTTTGTGTACATCGTTGGGCATCGTATTTCCTCCTCACCACACAAGAACTGCCAAGAGTGTAAATAACATACCGGATCGCAATCGCGGTCTCTCATTCATCCTCTGACAGCGTATCACTCGATAACTCATAGTCTCCTGGCACCACAACAACCGGGATTCCGTCCTGGTTCGAAGGAAATTCAACCCTTTCCTCCGGCTCCGCTTGCAGCCAACTTTCCTTTACGTGGATGCGCAGCGCAATTGTCTCTGAACCCTCACTCTGTTCCGGCGCGTACCCAATGTCGATAAGACTCACATCAGGGTGATCGATATATTGTTTTACCAGTTTGTCGCGAGCACGGCGGGCCTTATTCCAGAATTCAGCATCATGATTTGGCATTGGTTTTTTCTCCTGAACCTACAAGTTTGAGTTTACAGGCCCAGGTGTTTCTTCCCCGTCTACCTGCCTCAATAGGGACATCGCCGCCATTGCGCGCACATCCCTCGGGTCTACAGCTACGACCACCCCTGGACGGTCAAAACGGTAATGCTTGCGCGTCAACGGCCCCTTCACGATCAATGCCTTCCGGCCCTGATACTTATTGCCCAGATATTGGAAATAAGGCGAAGAACTGCCGTTTGGTTGGGATTTTGAAGCTGTCTTCTCTTCAGGTTTAGTAACTTTTTTCTTTTTAATAGTTTTGCGAGCTTGCGCCCGCTTCTTGCCACAGCACATAATTGTCCTCACTTTCTTTAGAGAATTGGGTCGGCGGTTCAGCGTACGCATGTTCTGTGAAACGTTCGAGTAGAATCGCTCCTGCAGACAGAGCCGGCCACAACAATACTCTTCCGCCAAAATCTTTCCCTAGAAAAATGGCGAAGGGGAAAGCGCTCCAGACGCTTAAGCAGTAGAAGCAGTCAAGTAGCTCCCCCGAAAAGCCATCACCTGCTTTCTGGCGCAGATAGACCACGCTGTCCCATGGACCGTCTTCCGCTTGCAGCAGATGCGTGATACGCCAGACTGATAAGATTCCGAGTACAAACCGATAAAATTGCATTACGGTTAAGCAATATCCACGTCTAATTCGTCCAATATTGGATGCATGTCGATTGCTAGCGCGCTCTCAGGATAATTACTACCTGCAAAATGGAGACCTACCACTTCCATCCGATTTCTATCAAGCCAAAACGATCCTGAGTCACCACCAGCACTAACTTCCAGACCTTGAGGCGGTTCAATTGTTATGACATTGCGAATGACACGGTTTATTCCTCTGTACGACATTTTAGTGAGGCCTTCAACACCTATTACACGACCGTAAGTGACGCCAGTTCGACGTCCTGATTTAACCACATCCATTCCCAGCTGTGCCCAACCTACACCTCTTACCGGTTCCAGGCCGAGCTGATCGTTAATGAATTGTCGATTACTGGTGAATTCGGCGACAGCCGCATCGAGATCAGAATCCATTGCGTGACGGGAAAACTTGGCGACTGTGTCATATTTACTACCCCCATCACCACGTGCGGGCTGGTAAATGGGCCAACCGGGCTGCACATCCCAGTACCCAGCTAACACGTGCCAATTGCTGAGAATCATCTTCGTTCCGGTTTTACGATCAATCACCAAACCGCCGAGCGTGCCATAGCCTCTTAGGCGTGCGTTGGCGATACTGATCCCGCCTAGCAAGGTAGCCTTACGCTCAGCTCGCTCGTTGGCTAGTCTTTGTCGCCTGCTCCACCCCCACTGTAGTAGGTAATCCCTCTGTGGAACGTCGACCGGGATTCCTGCAATTGATTCTGGAATACGTTTATTAGTGACTCCAACCTCAATCGCTTCTTCAAGTACTGCTTCATACTTGAACTTTTGGATGACATGGATACGTATACAGGACTCATTCTCCACAATTTTACCACCACGTTCTCGCCATCCGTAGTCAATAGCTTTTACGTTAGGATCATTTATCCAACCACTTACTGCCGCTCGCACCCCCATCCGTATATTGTTCCAATACTGCTTACTATTGCTCATCCTGCACCTTCCTGTTGCAATTTACTTGGTAGGTATTAGTATGAAACTAGAGAAAATAGTTCTCCGGCAGTGTTCTGGATTATTTTTTAATTCTCAGGAACGCTGCGAAATTAGATCAAAGAAAGCTCTGTCCACCTTTCATGGCAAACCTACGTGAATTCAAATGGCCACTACCTAAAAAACTGAGCCTGAAACTAAACTGGAATTTAATTAGCTGCGAACGAGATCCAATTAAGCGTATAGACTCATCAAGTGATGGTCAAGTTGGCCTAAGTAATGTCTTTAATTATTACTTAGGCCAATATTGTAAACTTATTCCGATCGATGACGGATAGGCCAGTAGTTTCAGAAAAACTACTAATCGTCATTAATCATCACAATTTACTGAACAATCACAAGGATCCACCTCATCGTCATACACAAGGTAGCGGATTGGATGGTCGAATCTCGGTCCCGCCGGCCACAGCCAGTCTGGGTCGAGGTCCAATACCCACCTTACAAAGCCCGCATAATGTGGAACGGCTTCATCATTGCAATTGCAGATACGCGCGCAGATGTTTGTCTCAAGGATGCAAGCAGCCTCTGTAGGCTCGAACTCCCAAATGTGCACAAAAAAGGAGGGCAGACCTTCGGGGTTGCAAACGCCATCAGGATAGATACAACACGTATAATCCATCTCCTCTACTCGTTCCATCGTTTCAGTATTTGAGGTGAAGTAGCTGAGTTGGATCTTGCCTCCAAATCCCGATACATTCACACACATATTGTGATTCATCATCACAATTGTGGCGATGTACGCTTTCTCGCCTAGCTCAATAATGCGGCCAGGAGGTGTTTGCGGGGGACCAGGAGTTTGGAAAGGCCCAAGGGCAATGATTTCCCAGTCAAAAACACCCAAAAACTCATGCGGGACTTCGCCGATCTCAGTGGTAACCTGCTTGAGCGCTTCTTTGAGGCCATCCTCTACAGACTTTTTCAGGGTTTCACGCGGAGTTTCGCTCGGGCCATTACCTTCTCGCTCATAATCATTCTCATTTGCCATGGTTTGTTTCTCCTAGTAATTAATCTGTCTGAATACTATTGAGCACTCATTTCGCTGGAATTCCATGATTAACTTACCATGCACGTCTCAATTCCAACTCAATAACTTCTCAAGGGGAGTTTTTATTTAAACTAAATTGAGTCTTTGCCACGGCTTTAGGTAATTTTTTGATATAGAGCTGTCGTTTCTGGGTCCGGTTCAAGGCCAAGCTCCGTCGCCAATAACTCGACCAGGATCTGGTACTGGCGCACGGCAAGGTGGCGTAATCCCTGTTCGCAGTAGCATATCATCAGATGGCGATGCGCTGCTTCGAAGTAAGGATCTTGTCCTAATACCTTCTGGCAAAGGGCTATGGCACTGACATTGTCGCTGCGGTTTAAAAAATATTCGCTCAAGCGGTTGGCGATTTCTAGGTAGAGGTTGTGTAGATAGTCACGTTGGGATTTGGTCCATTCTTCGTACAAATCCTCTTCTAAAAAAGCTCCCTGATAGAGACCCTCAGCCATGCCATATTGTTTGAATGCCTTCTCCGTTTCTCCCGCTGCTTCGAGACGTTGGCCGCTGTGGGCATAGGTTTCGAACTCTATGAAATCGATCCAAACATCGGTGGCTGGATTTAGTAAATAGTTATCATTTTGAAATAAGATTTGTTGAAGGTTGGGCTCTCTGCGTCGCAGCGTTTGTCGCAGCGAATAAATTGCTTGATGCAAGTTGCGACGTTGAGCTTCCTGTCCTACATCTGCCCACATTAATTCCATCAGCACTTCTTTGGGGACCGGCTTACCCCGTTGAGCTACTAAGTACTTGAGAATTTTTTGACCCATCCAACCATCCCACTCGGTTATTAGTTCGTTAATTTGGTAGATACGAAATGGACCCAGGCAGTAAATAACCAGTGAAGCTGACCTAGGTCCGGCCTCTTCGGCAGGTACAGCAGCCGAGGATTCCAATTGCAAAGACAGCTCTTGAGGAGTAGGTTCTGAAGTAAAGGAGGCACTGAGGATCGTAGATCTTTCTTCTTCTAGAGATATTACGGATGATGTTGCTTGTTCAACTTCTTCTTCCGTGGTGACAACAGCCGGAAGTTTGGGTTTCTCTGCCTCTGCCGGCGCCAACCCCAATAGAGCTTGAACGCGCCGCCAGAATCCAGGTTGGCCAACATCTTCTTCAAGCACCGCTGCTTCAATACCTTCGGATACTAACGGACCTATGACTTGATCATCAGCAGCTTTCTCAAGCAAGATCAGCATTGTTTGTAAAATGGTGCGCATTTCCTTTTCACGAGTGACGGCCGTTTCTTGCAATTGCTGAAAGTGAGTCTTCTGTTCCTGATAGTCAATACATACCTGGCACAGTTGGCGAGCAGCTAGGATCAGGCTGGAAGCAATTGGCGATTCATCAGATTCAGCGGCGTCAAGTTTAAGCAGACGAGCCAACTGATCATATTCCCGATTTTCGAGAAGGGATTTCAATGTGGATATGTCGCCCAGTGCTGCTTTGATTTCCTGATGAGGGAATTCACCAGGCACCTTCTTATCTCTTGCCACTGAGTGCTCCTAGGGCAAAGCATCATCCGTCTGAGATGATGGATAAAAGATTCTGTCAACTACCTGTACAAGGCGGTGGATTATTTGGCGCAACTACGTAGGCTAAGAAAGAAATTTACAGAACCGATTGCGACCGAAAATTATTGGTTATGTAAATACTTTGGGTTTTGGGTTTGCATCCAAATAAGTTTTGAACGTGAGTACAAACGGGTTTTAAACTCGTCGTGTACATATCTATTATTGTTCAGGTGATAATGAAAACGGCAGTGAAACTATGGATACAAAAAGCAGTTATTATATATTAAATAATATAACCAAGAATTTGTCTATAAAATACTTTACATAAAATAGCAGAAATTTATTCTTGTTTCATCGATCTATGAAAGAATTTGACAACTTTGGATGGGAATAACGTGATTCTTTTCTGGGATGTTGTAAAATCAGCCACTGGAAAAGATTGCGAGTATGGAGGGGTAGCGGCCAGCATATAGACAGCAAGTTTAATGCTCGTTGGTCTGGCAGCTGGTTGTTTTCAAAATCAATAGGAGAGCTGGATCCTTGCAAAAACCTATCGATGAACCCTCAATTGAAGTCAAACATGAACCCATAGAAAGGACGATTAAGTCATTCCGCAGGCTGCTTTTGGATAACCTGTATTATGTGCAGGGAGCGCCGATTCAATCGGCAGGCCTACATGATACTTACATGGCCCTGGCTTATACGGTGCGTGACCACCTGATCGATAACTGGCGGCGCACGATTAATGCCCAATACGATGCCAATCCCAAATTAGTTTATTACTTATCGGCCGAATACCTGTTGGGCCGGCAGCTTACACAAAATATGCTTTACACGGACACCCGGCAGTTGGCGCAGAGTGTTTCCCGCGAACTAGACCTTGATTTAGAAACGTTAGTCGACCTGGACATCGAACCGGGTTTGGGAAATGGTGGATTGGGACGGCTGGCAGCCTGCTTTTTAGATTCCCTGGCTACGTTGGATATTCCCTGCATTGGTTACGGTATTCGCTACGAATACGGCATCTTCAAGCAAACTTTTGAAGACGGCTGGCAGGTGGAAAGCCCTGACGAATGGCTCTTCCTGGGGACGCCATGGGAATTTGTGCAGCGGGATGATATGGTTGAAGTCTGTTTTGGTGGTTATACAGAGAGCTACGCGGATGGGCAGGGCCATTATCGCATGCGCTGGAATCCCTCATCACACGTCCTGGGCGAACCGTATCATATGCTTGTCCCCGGCTATGGCACGAAGACGGTGAATATGCTGCGCTTGTGGCGGGCCAGAGCGACCAAGGAATTTGACTTTCAGCTCTTTGATACGGGGGATTATGCTCGCGCCGTAGAAGAGAAAGTGGCTTCCGAAAATATCAGCAAGGTCCTTTACCCCAATGACAATACTTTCCAGGGAAAGCGCCTACGGCTGAGGCAGCAGTACTTCTTCGTATCCTGTTCGCTGCACGATATCATTCGCCGCTTCAAACTTTGTAGTAACGGCTGGGAGGCATTTACGGAAAAGGTGGTTGTCCAGTTGAACGACACCCATCCGGTGATCGCCATCCCGGAATTGATGCGTATCTTGCTTGACGTAGAAGGAATGAGCTGGGAAAAAGCGTGGCCCATTGTCAGCAGAACGTTTGCCTATACCTGCCATACCTTGCTGCCGGAAGCGCTCGAGAAATGGCCGGTTAGCCTCTTTGAGAACCTGCTGCCGCGCCACCTGGAAATTATCTACGAAATCAACTGCCGTTTCTTGAAAGAAGTGCGTGAACGTTTTCCCAATGATGAGGGGCGTGTGGCGCGCATGTCGATCATTGAGGAGGGAGCGGAGCGGCACGTGCGTATGGCCCACCTGGCCAGCATCGGCAGTTTTTCGATCAACGGCGTCGCCGAGCTGCAAACGCGGCTGCTGAAAGAGAAGACACTGGCAGATTTCGCCGAGATGTGGCCGGAAAAATTTAATAACAAGACGAACGGGGTTACGCCGCGCCGCTTTATGTGCCTGGCCAATCCACTGCTTGCCGATCTGATCACATCCACGTTGGGCAGCAGCAATTGGCTCCGCGATCTCGACCTGCTGGAAGGTCTTGAAGTGCATGTCCATGATCCTGAATTTCGCCGGTCGTGGCGCGAAATCAAACAGCGTAATAAGGATCGCTTGGCCGCTTATATCCTCGAGCACAACCAGATCGCGGTTGACAGCCGGTCGATTTTTGACGTGATGGTCAAGCGCCTGCATGAATATAAACGACAGCTGCTCAAAACACTGCACATTATCACCCTCTATAATCGTCTCAAGGGGGATCCGGCGATGGATATGGTCCCGCGTACCTTCATCTTCGGGGCCAAAGCGGCGCCGGGGTATACGATGGCCAAACTGATCATTAAATTGATTAACAATGTAGCCGAAGTTGTCAATCATGATCCCGATGTAGACGGCCGTCTGCAGGTAGTCTTCCTGGAAAACTTCAACGTTACCCTGGCCGAGATGATCTATCCGGCGGCCGATATTTCTGAGCAGATCTCCATGGCCGGCAAAGAGGCTTCGGGCACGGGCAATATGAAGTTCGCTCTGAACGGGGCGTTGACGACAGGCACGCTTGATGGAGCTAATGTCGAGATTCGTGAGCGAGTGGGCGAAGAAAACTTCTTTCTCTTCGGCCTGACGGCCGCGGAGGTCGATGCGCTTAAGCAGAGTGGCTATAATCCGCTGGATATTTATTACAGCAATCCGGATTTGAAAGCGGCCGTCGACAGTATTTCCCTGGGCGTCTTTTCTGCCGGGGACAAGGAATTGTTCAAACCAATTGTTGACTCGCTGCTCTATCATGACCAATATTTGGTCTGCGCCGATTACCAGTCTTATCTTGACTGCCAGGCGCGGGCGGTGACGGCCTATCAAGATCAAGAGCAGTGGACGCGCATGTCGATTTTAAATTCCGCGCGCTGCGGGTTCTTTTCTTCCGACCGCGCTATGCGCGAGTATGCCGCCGATATCTGGGGTGTTGAAGCGTTGAAAGTGAACTAGACGAGGGTCAGGAGCCCTGCATTTTGATTATGAAGTTAAAAGAAGGTGCCAGGTTCCTGGCCGAGGGCGGGTTAAATCTACTCGCCGTGTTTGATTGTGCGGATCTGCCGAGTCCGGCAGCGCAAATAATGGCCGGCCACGGTGTGCCGGCGGCTACGGTTGTGCCGGTGGCGGAATACCGGCGCCTGGTGGTGGTTGGCCATGGCGGGCGAAGGATGTGGGAGGCCTTGCAGGAGTTTGGCATGGAAACGGACGATCCCGTTGACGATTACAGTATAGCGCTCACGCGGCGATTTATCCAAGAGTATTTGGATGGCGCGTCCCATCTATGGCTTTATCCGGGGACAGAGTACATAGTACCCTTACAGCAGCTGGGGGAAGCGGCGGGCTGGAGTTATCCTTCGCCGCTGGGGTTGGGCATCAGCCCTGTTTTCGGCGTCTGGTTTGCCTACCGGACCGCTTTTCTGATCGATGCCGATCTGCCGCTGGTTTTCGAAGAAGCGACGCCTTCGCCTTGTGATTCCTGTGCAGCGAAGCCGTGTATACAGAGCTGCCCGGTAGGCGCTGTGCAGGTGCGGATGCGGGTCAGTTTTGATGTTGAGGGCTGCGCCCGGCACCGTCTGAGCAGCGGATCTCCTTGCGCCGATCGCTGCCTGGCGCGCATGGCCTGCCCATATTTTCCGGAGCACCGGTATACGCTGCCGCAAATGCGCTACCATTACGGCCGTTCGCTGGAAACCTTACGTGCCTGGTTTGGAGACGGCGAAGGATGAATTTGATATTGGTGCGTCATGGGGAGACGGATTGGAATAGGCAGAAGCGCTTTCAGGGAGGGATCAATATCCCTTTGAACAGCTGCGGAAAATGGCAGGCGCAGCAGGCCGCGCAGGCGCTGGCAGGCTTGCGCATCCAGCAGCTATTCAGCAGCGATTTGTTACGCGCTAAAGAAACGGCGGAATCAATTGGTGGCGTTTGCGGCTGTGTGGTGCAAACAGATCCTCGCCTGCGCGAAAAGGGGTTTGGCATATGGGAAGGTTTGACCTACGCCGAAATAAAGGAAAGGGACGCGGATGGGTATGCACAGTGGCGAGAGGACCCTTCGGCGTATACACCGCCGGGAGGTGAGGGAGCGGATGCGACTGCACGCCGTGTGGCTCAGGCCTGGCAGGAAATTGAGAAGAATGGGGCGGAGACAGTTGTTTTGGTTTCCCATGGGGGCACACTGCGCATCTTGCTGCGTTATTTGCTAAGGTTGGCGCCGGAATCATACTGGCAAATCAAGCTGTATAACGCCAGCCTGTCCTACGTGCAGATAAGACCGGATGGAAACAGGCTCGTTTTACTTAACGATACCCAGCATCTGCGCGGAAACTCAATAGGCTAAATTTCCTGGCAAATCAAAAGGATTTATTTCTAACAAAAGAGACACGATGCTGTATGTGTGAAAATGGCGGAGCTAATCACTCCGCCATTTTTTGTTTGGGCGGAAATTGGTCCAATCTTTGGTACACTAAGATGCTGATGCGAGATTGGAATGATCCGGTGAGATTTTGATGGACACGAATTTATTGCTGACCAAATTGAACCAGCCGGCGGCGCCGTTTAGGCAGATCCCACGGCCGTCCCTGACCGAACGTTTAATGGCCGGGTGGGAAGCCGGACGGCGGCTGACCCTTGTTTCCGCTCCGGCCGGCTTCGGGAAGACGACCTGTGTCAGCGTGTGGCTCGATCAGCTGCGCGAGCCCGCGGCCTGGCTGTCGCTGGACGGTGGCGATGACGAGCCGATTCGCTTTTTTACTTACCTGATCGCGGCCTTGCAGCAAATTGATCCCAACATTGGGATGGAAATCGAAGGCATCTTGCGCGCGGGGCAGCTGCCGCCGGCGGAGATTACAGCGGCCAGCCTGGTTAATGGTGTGCTGGGCCTGGACGGCCGTTTTTTGCTGATTCTAGATGACTTTCAAGTCGTGCAGGATGCGACTATTTTGCAGGTGCTGCGCACATTGGTTGCTAACCTGCCGCGGCCGCTGCACCTGGTGCTGATCACGCGTGAGGAGCCTTCTCTGCCCCTGGCACGCCTGCGGGCTAATAGCCAGATGACGGAGATCCGCGCCGCCGATCTGCGCTTCTCCGGCCCGGAAACGGTCGCTTTCTTGAATGAAACGATGGGACTTTCGTTAGGAGCGGGGGATATCGCCGCTTTAGAAGAGAGGACGGAGGGCTGGGCGGCCGGATTGCAGCTGGCCGGGCTTTCTATTCGCCGGCGGGCAAACCCTTCAGCATTTATCGCCGAACTGAGCGGCAGCCACCGCCATATCTTGAGCTATCTCACCGAAGAGGTGCTCAA
>JBJYWP010000106.1:0-2165 GCA_046259485.1 Promineifilaceae bacterium (SeqCode)
AATCTCCAGATCCGGCTGGGTGGTGAGCAAATTTTGCAGCCCGCTGCGCGTGATCACCTGGTCATCAACAATAAGAATGCGAGTAGTATCCATGATCTGCTTTACATCTCCCGCCCGGACAGCGGCAGGCGGGCAATAACTTGCATCCCACCTTCCGGCGCCGGCTCGATCAGGCATGAGCCGCCGACTTCGGCCGCCCTACCCTGCATCGTCAGAAGGCCCAGGCCGCTGCCGCGTTTCGCAGCCCAACCACGGCCGTCATCTTTAATTTGAAGGGTTAAAGAACGCGAACTGAGCATTGAATCTTCATCCGTCAGCGCAAGCCGCACGGTGCAGTGTTCCGCCTGTGCATGCTTCTCGACGTTAGTCAGCGCTTCCAGAGCGATATAATATACGGCCGTTTCCACGGCGGCCGATAAGGGGGGCAGTTCTTGAGGGATATTCAAGCGAACAACAGGGAGTGTAACGACCTGCGCCCGCTCCTGCAGCGCGCCAACCAACCCCAAGAGCTCTAATTCCGGCGGGTGCAGCCGGTAAGCCAACTGCCGCACTTCACTGCTGGTGGCGTTTAGCTGCTGCCTGATCGCCTCCAGCGCTTTCTGAGCAACCTGCGGGTCATCATCCAGCAGTTTATCTGCTTCTTCAACCTGCCGCGCCAGACCGGCCAGCTGGTGCCCGACGCCGTCATGCAGGTCGCTGCCCAACTGACGGCGTGACTCCTCGCGCGCGTTCACGACTCGCAGCCGCGCTTCCTCCAAATCAAGAGCCAGCAAGGTGGCCTGGACCGTGGGGCTGATCTGCCGTGCCAGGTCATTGAGCAGTGCCATATCGGCCGTTGTCAATGGTTCAGTTATCGCCCGCCCTGCCACCTCCAGAGCGCCGACTTCTTCTCCTCCATGAATGAGAGGAAAACGCTTTGTCTCATAGGCCGCCGACCCATAAGCCGCCGCGACCCGGTCCTGCCCGTTATGCTGCAGGTGAATAGCCACGTAGGGCAGCTTCAAGGAGCCAGCAATTGTATCCGTCATGAGCTGCAGGGTTCGTGCCGGATCAAGGGTCATCTGCAGCTGCTCGCCCAGGTTCGTCAACACCTTATAGGGTTCGTCGCGCTGCCCGTACATCAAGCGGTTCACGCCGCGCTGCAGCCAACCGCGCAGACGACCGAATAAAACGGCGACCACTCCCGTGGCAGTGAGCGAGATAGCGAGGTTGGCTTCCGTCTGAAACAGGTAGCTCAAGTAGCCGACAACAGCCACGTAAATGCCCAAGACGGTCAGGGTTAGACCACCATAGACGAGCGTGCGATTGATGACCAGATCGATGTCAAAAAGATTGTAGCGCAAGATGGCGATGCCAATTGCGGTGGGAATGCCCAACAGGGCGAGCAGCAGCACCATACTGCTCCAAACGCCACCTTGATCCTGAATTCCCATGATAAAGAATCCCACCGCAAAGACAATGGTAAATAGACCGGCGGCATAGAGCAGCCATTTGATCTGCGTGCGTTCCACAGCACCCGCCCGCCGATAACGGACGATCAGCGATGAGGTTGAAAGAAGAACCAGGCTGATCATGGCCAGGCCCCAGACAGGCATGAAATAGGCTTCCCAGGACGCGGGGTTGAAACCAGCCGGGATGGAAACCGGCCAGAGGATATTCATTATCTCGCCGGCAAAATATTCGCCCAGAGTGGCGACAGTGGCAACAATAAAAATAAAGAATAGAGCCAGGAAAAGCCCCAGATAGTTAACCCAGCGCCAGCGCGGTGTGGGTGGTTTCCCGTCGGGGAAATTCAGTGGAATGAGAATGATGGGAAAGATCAGGGGCACCCAGTTCCAGGTGCTGAACCAGGCAAATAAGAGAAAGAGCAGACCAGGATTTGCAGGCGGATTGTCAAGATAAGCGGCGCTTGGAAGCGGTACGGCCGATGTAAGCGCCGGTATCATCAAGAGCCAGCCCACCAGATTGCGTGGTTGGCGGGAGATGATCAAGGCAGCGACAACGGAAAAGAAAACCGGCAGCAGCAGCCTCCAACCAAGTGCATCAGCCCACTCCGACGGTGTAGCTCTGCCCGTTAACTGCACCACCCAGATAACCAGTCCGGCGAGTGATCCAACCAGGCATAAAACAGCCGGCAGCCAGGCCAGTATGGCGCTGCGCCTTAA
>JBJYWP010000107.1:0-6781 GCA_046259485.1 Promineifilaceae bacterium (SeqCode)
TGGCATCCCGCGCAGTAATGGGCACATCATACTGCGGGTGAAACTTGTGGTGGCCCACCCCGATAACCAGTGCATGCCCCTCGTTAAAAACTTGGTCGTCGGCCATAATAAACTCCTTGTTTTTGTAGCCTCATTTCTGCAATCTCTGCAAGACAAATCGCGCCACCGGACCGGCAAGCACGGAAATCTCGGGCCGGGTGAATAAATTGAGTACAGCACCCTTTGCGGCCGGCGCCTCACGGACCAGGTCATCGATCAGGCCGGCCACGATTTCATCATCAGCTCCCGGTCCGAGCATCACCTGGGCTTTTAGCTCATTTAATTTCTCATCGATGCCTGAGCCAAGGTTGTTGATTTGCGCCGCCAGAGGGGCGAAAAGGGCATTATAATCGACATAAGCATCCTCCGGAGCCTTGGCCTGGATACCGATTAGCTCGCTGTTTTCAAAATTTTCAATGGTTAATGACAGCCGTGCGCGAACCCCGGACCAGCGTTCAACCTTGTCAATTACGATCCCCGCGATTGTCCCGTCCCTAACCTCCTCGACTGTAAGACCACCATTTAATGACAAGGTTTCCGCAGCCAGGAATCGACTCTTTTTGGATTCTATGTGCCCAATGTGGATGCCCGTACTGGATCCGCCGGAAATGCTTTCAATCGTCTGAATGTAGTCAATTTGGGTCAGGCTGGGCAGATCCACCTCTTCGTCGCTTTCCACACTGATTTCATCCACGGTAATTCCTATCTGCTCGCCCTCGATATTCTGGACCGTCGAAGAAAAATTAATAACCGGTGGACCCTCACCAGCCGCCGCCGGCTGCGCTCTCTGCCGTAGCATTCTGGAACGATTTGTGCGGTTGAAGAATTTTCGCAGCTCTCTATAAATGATCTCGTTGTTATCAATCAGTTCTTGGGAGACCCCCTGAATCTCCGTGTATTCCCAGGGCAGTTCGAGATCTTGCGCAATTTTATACCCTAACAGGTTATAACTCACAAAGCACTGCATCATCTCGTAGACAATCGGGCCTACGTTTTTTCTATGCTGTGCTTTGTCGGCGATTAGCAGGGCGGTCTGGGATATGGCGTAGCAGGCGCTCGCCAGGCCGATCCAGTCCACCATGCCCAATTCCTGGAAATAATCAATGGCGAACAAGGCGACAGGCGTATGCCACAATTCAAACTTCGAGGGTGCCTGGAAGATATCGAAGTCGACAGACTCAATGGCTGCCTGCAGTTCGGCCCGGAAATAACGCGGCACCTCGACCAGACGCAGACTGCCGATAGTCGCGCAGGATGACCCTTTGTTATTAAAGACAAACCCCTGCCCATTTGGGACGATCAAGGGCTCAAAATTTTCTGCGCCCATGGCCAGGTATTCTCCTAGATGGAAGAGCGCATGTACGGCCGAAGCCGCCACAATGGGGTGTGGAGACTGCACGGCATCGAGCAGGGGTTCGATCGCGTCCATGCCCAACTGCATGATGCCGTTTAATACCTGCAAACCGATGCGCGGATCGGCGTCCCTGGCCACATTGCGAAAATAATGGGCTGCCGGATGGACTGGCCAATCGCTGCGCAGGGGCAAAACCGGGCGGCGGTCTAAATAATCTTGTTTCACACAGTCCGGCACGCGGCTGAAGCCCACCGTGCCCTTCTCCAACCACAGGTCTGCTGCCAGCCTCGACCGGGATGATAGGGCATGATTCAGCAGTTCATCGGCTTTTTCATCTGCGGGCATCCCGGACAGCAATATAAGTGCATCGTACCAGTTTTCCAGACCCGAATCAATGATTCGTCTGCTTGCCTCCTGCCAATCGTCTCCAACGGTGCTCAGGTACAGAGCCGCGTAGTAGTCGCGGTAGATGGGGCTGGCGAACTCAAAACGGCCGCTTTGCGCTGCAATCGGATTAATAATCGGCGAGTCATAAATCTCTTTAAACCATTCGTGGACATTCCAATCAGCGGGCATTACTTTGCGGCTGTGAAAATAACGATCGGCCACTTCTACTAATCGTTCCGCGATCTCCCGGTAAAGGCTGTCATCGATCGCCAGGCTGTGCTGCCGCGTCTCCAACAGGCGCACCGCCAGGTAAGACAGCACCGGCTGTTTGACCCGCACATAATCATACGGCTGCGGCTGGTCGCGCTTAAACAGGTAGCCATCAATAAACAGGCCGTATAACTCGGCCAAATTTTGCGGCGCCTTGATCCTTGGCAGGCCTTCCGTTGCCCTTACCAACGCCGACAGGGTTCCCGGCCGATTGACGATCCTGCCCAATGCCTCATCTTCACTCACGAGATTGCGCAGCCATCCGGCGGCACCATTACGCTGCAACAATTCATCTCGCCGCTCGGTCGTAAGCGGTTGGATCACCCATTCCGTATACTGCGGATCAGACTGCAGCGCCTGAGCAAGTTTATGCCGCAGGGATTCCGTACCTACCCCAGACCTGCACGCAATGACCAGGCTGTGCGTATCCCCCAGGGACCCCAGCAGCAGCTTCACGGCGTTCACAAATGCGTCTTGCTCTTCTTGCGGCAGCAGGTCCGCGTCGTCAATCATCATAGCGATGCGCCGCTTCCCCTCATACCAGTAACGTTTTAACGATTCAAAAGGTTGGCCGCTTGCATAGGCGGCGATAGCCAGCAGGAGGTCGGCGTTGGCCGCGTCGTTGGCGGGGTAGCGGCTGACGGCCATGTAAATCGGCAGTTCTCTCTTTTCGGCACGCGTAGTCTCCAAACCTTTATGCGCCAGATCGTGGGCGATCTTCATCAAGAGCAAAGACTTGCCGTCATGCGCATCGCCGATCAACAAGCCTCTGAACGTCCTTGTCTTGACCAGCTCGCTCCAGGTCCCCTGCTTTGTGCTTTCAACCGTTTTACCCTCTCTCCCAGCGCCGTTGGTGCTTTGAGCATTAATACGCCGCGCGCTGATCTCAGGCTCTAAATAAAGATCACTGACACGGCTCTTTTCGGCGCTTTCCGCGGGCTGTAGCCGGGAGAAGATTTGTGCCTCGAATTCACTGCCGACTCGCCTCAGATAATTCTTTTCCACTTCTTTCGGCCACGTTATCTGGGGCGACCCTTCCAAAATATTGTACTGGTCTCCCCCAACAACCGTGCTGGCTGTTACGGCGCGCATAAAAACAGCGCCGCCGGCCGTGTTAATCTGCTGCTCTATCTTATTCCCAAGTACCTTATCCCCTTCGACATAGTCCCCCATGACGATGTTTTGTTTCTCTATCTTACGCAGCCACTTTCTGCTATAGGATCTGGAGACTTCATTCACGGCGCCGTCCGGCAGCAAATTCTCAGGCTCTGCTCTGCCTGTCCCATGAACCGAAGAATTGGCCAGGGCAACGGGGAAAGGACCCGCGTTTTGTAAGACAGTGATCATGGGATCCTGATCACTGAGCGTATTCGTGACCTCCTCGTAAACATAGTTATAAAGATTGAAGACGCTGATATACCCATCAGTAGGTACGGCTTCACCCATCAAGCCGTCGACCAATGCTTCCGTGAACCAAGTCAGGTTGTCGCCTTTATCCTGGTAGCTGGACAGTTGATCCGGCTTACAGGCGCTGATAACCACGCGCCCCTCACCGGTGCTCAACAAGGCCGATGCGGTGACGGCGGGCAGGCTCTGTCCTTCTGATCGCGCTTCCTCTTCAGCAGTTCCTAACGTCTGGGTCTGCAGGCTGCCCGAATGACAGGCATTGAAGATCATCAACACCTTCTTAGCCCTGATCAATTTCAGTTTTTCGGCCAACCTGGCCTGGCTCAGCCCGTGCCCCTCCACGATGATCAGTTTTTTCGCGGTGTCATCAAAGACCAGGTCGCTGGTGTCGAAGAACTTGGCATCATACGTGGCCAGGTAGTAATTATTGTCTGTACCAAATGCGCCGTGCCCGGCAAAATAGATGAAAACCGTGTCGCTCTCCGAGGCCTGTCCGGCCAGGTTGTCCAGAGCATCGATGACGCCCTGCGTGGTAGCCAGCTCATTGTGCAAAAAATTCACTTGTTCCCGGGGATAGGCGCAGGTATCGGGATCGATCAGCGTGTTATATACAGCCTCCCCGTCACGCACGGTTATCGGAACATCGATGCTTGAATTGAATTGATTACCGCCCACACCAATGACGAGTGCATGCCCTTCAACGAACGACACAGGGACCTCCTAATCGTCTATCAAGTCACCAGGTAAGCTGGATCAGAATATCGTTTGTTCCCTTCACAAACGACACCGGAAACGTACCAACCGTTTCAGAAATCTGAACTGCTTGCTGTCACAAGCGGTTCAGCACGAATTTTGTTGTCGGGCCGGCGGCCGCGGCGATGTCGGGCATGGTGAAAAGTTCCACTACATTGGGCTTTGAACCCGGCGCTGCATCCACGATATCCTGGATGAGATTGGCGACTATTTCATCATTTGCGCTCTCGCCCAGGGATACCTGCGTCTTCAACGTGTTGACTTTGCCGCTCATCTCCGGCGCCTGCGCGGCGACGATGGTCTGCAGGGGTACAAACAAGCGATCATAATCTACATCGCTCCGGCTTTTCTGGGTGGTTGACACCTTTGCGCTGGCGCCACGGCCGATGGCTACGCCGGACGAACCACTGATATTGCCAACCTTAATATTGTCACCGCCCAAATAATCACCGCCGGCGGTGTTGATCTGGCTGCCGATCTTGTCACCTAACACCTTATCCCCCTGCACATAATCTCCGGAGATCGTATCGCCCATCGTGATGCCTCCTGCGACATCACCACCAATCGCCACGCCTCCGCTGCCGGCCACGATATTGCCCTGCCCCTGAACAATCGTCCCGTCGCCGATCAAGTTTGCATTATAGGAGGTCAGCTTAAGCAGTTCTTTGGCCAGTTTTGGCTCGACGTCCAACTTATCTTCAACGGTCGTTAATTCCTCTTCCAACACCTTTTTTCGCGCTTCTGAATCCGGCTTATCCTCGACTTTCTGTACCGCCTGGCAAACGTCCGAATCTCGGCCGAATTTTTTGATCAACGTGGATTTTAATTTGCCGTAAGCGTCCTTCACCGCCTCCGTGGCCGTTGGCTTAAGAGCATCAACCGCCCCGGCAACAAGAGCAGTTACAACAATTGTCACAGGATCCATAACATCACCTTCCTAAATAACAAACCAAACGAATTACAAAACGGGAATTCAGCACAGAATAATTATAACATACAAACTCTGAGCTCCTGCCGCCAATACTCCCTCAAATCTTTCTATCTCCCCTCTCCATCCCCCTCTCCATACAACGCTTCCGGTCTCAATGCGGGCTTTCCCTCTTCATTATGGAGATATCGACGAACTGTCGGATAAGCAAAATCGATCCCTGGTTCGGCCGCAAAGGCCGTAAGAATATCTTCCCAAATCTGGTTTTCCGTGCTTCTTCTTTTACGCGGCAGGGTCAGGTAACGTATGGTCAGGCGTATACCGCTGTCAACAACCCTGGTGTAAACGATCGGCGTCAGATTTTCGTAGTTAATATAGAATCTATCGGCGAGCTGCTTCATCTGTTTCTTAGCTTCCTGGTCTTTGTGAGCTATCTGTTTGGCAACGATATCCTGTAATATCTTCTTGGCCTTAGCCCAGTCGCTTTCAAAGGTAATCATAACGGCCAACTCATTCCAGATATAAGCAAGGCCTTCCGTATAATTAGCCAGCGATTCGGTAAAAACTTTCTTATTGGGAATATGGATAACGCGGCCTGTACTCTGATCGGCGTCCACCCAGTTCCCTATTTCGAGGATCGAAAACTGGAAATAACGAATATCAACAACATCCCCCGCCTGGCCGCCGATTTGAATTCTGTCACCCACCGCGAATGGATGACGCCAGATGATAAATATCCAACCCACAAAATCGGTGAGCGGGTCTTGCAAGGCAATAGCCAGACCAGCCGAGACCAAGCCCAAATAAGTGGCAAAGGATCGGGTATCAGGCAGCCAGATGAGGAGCATGCCAATGATGCCGAGAAACAGCGTTACATACTCCATCGCCTTGCGCCAGCGGTAGATTGCTTCCGCGTTATCTGTACGCCGGTGCAAGAGATAGTTCACAACCTGCCGCAAGATCAGTAAACCGATTATCAGCACTAAGGAGTACAGCAGATTATTTTGATTAGTTACACTGATACGAAAAGTTTGTTCGATCCAACTGCTAATCTCTTCAGGCACACTTACCTCCAAGCTTGATTCCTGAAACAGCCCGATTTGGCCGTTGCCGGACCTGTAACCTTCAAGTCCATCTAATTTTACAGTATGGCAACGCTTAGAGCGCTCGTCAAGAAAGACAATGCCAATTCTTCTTGAATCTCCCCCTTCGTGCGATCTAGGGTGAGATGCTAAAATCAGCTTCATGAACGCATTCTGGGAAGGAGTCCTCGCCGGCTACGGCATCGCCATACCTGTGGGAGCCATCGCCATCCTCATCGTCGATATGGGCTTACGCCGCGGCTTTTCCCCGGCTTTCATGGCCGGCGCCGGGGCAGCAACGGCTGATTTCATCTACGCCCTGCTGGCCGTTATCGCCGGAGCCACGCTCGCCGCAGCCCTCGCACCTTATGCCGGCATGCTACAAATCGCCAGCGCCATTGTCCTGCTGGCTCTTGGCGGCTATGGCTTATGGCTGGCCTGGCGAATAGACGCCGTTCAAGAAACGGCTCCACTTCCCGAGAATAATCACTCCCTTTGGGAAATCTATTTGCGTTTTCTCGGATTGACCCTCCTCAATCCACTGACCATCACCTACTTTGC
>JBJYWP010000108.1:0-3147 GCA_046259485.1 Promineifilaceae bacterium (SeqCode)
CTGGCCCTGGAAGCGGGAGACATTGATGACCTTCATCTCCGTGTTTCTACTGCCGTTTATTGTCGAATTGATCTTCATGCTTGCCGGCCGATTTGGGTGAGCCGGGCCAGGGTTAGGACTCACCCGCTTTGACCAGGTCGGAAATGACGATCTTCTTCATTTCCAGCATAACAGGGGTGACTTTTTCAGGGTTTTTGGCCAGGAGTTCGCCCATGTTCGCGGGCACTATCTGCCAGGAGACACCAAACTGGTCTTTGACCCAACCGCACTGTTCCGCCTCGGGAACGGCCGAAAGTTTATCCCAGTAATAGTCTATCTCCGTCTGATCCTCACACTTGACCATCAGCGAAATCGCTTCATTGAAGGCGAAGTTGTGTTCATGCGCGCTGTCCATGGCCACAAACCACTGCCCTTCGAGCTGGAAGTCGGTGAACATGATCGTGCCTTCCTGGTCGGGTTCCACGCCGGCCGGATAGCGCTGCAGTGCACCGCGACGGGAGTTCTTGAAGACGGAAAGATAATAATCGGTGGCCTCTTCCGCCCGGCCGCATACGTCGCCGACAAAGAGAAACGAGGGAATGATTAACGGCCGTTCCTCCCCTTCAGGATTGGTGTAAATCAACTGCCAGGTCACGCCATATTTGTCCTGTATCCAACCAAAGCGCTCGCTAAACGGATACGCGTCCAGGGGCATCAACGGTATCCCGCCTTGTGAAAGCCTATCCCAAACTTCGTCAATATGCTCCCGGGCATCCTTATCCAGAGCAGGATCAAAATTGACCATAAAGGATATGGAGGGGTTGAACTTAAAGAGGGGACCGGCACTGATCGCCATAAACTCGTAGCCCCAAATCTGAAAAGAGACGACCGCGGCGTCGCCGGAAGGCGTGTCGTGCAGCATGGTGAGATCGCTCATCTTTGAATCGAGGCCAAAAGCTTCCACGTAAAACTCGGCCGCTTCCTGGGCCTCTTTATTAAACCACAAATGGGGGACTATTTTTTGTCGGGTCATTGTCGTTTATCTCCTAAGATTAAGTTTGGGGCCGGGCCTTCCATAAGGCTGAAAACGCTGAACAAGTAGGCCATTATCTTATTATAGAACATTTGTTCTTTATTGGCCACTTTTTACATCCGCTAAACTCCCCCGCCGGTGCTAAAGGTTCTCGCCCTGCTCCGACTCCCACTGGCTCAACTTACGTTGGGCGGCAAGCAAAGCGGCGTACTTGCGGGCTAATTTCTCCTGGTTGCCGCTGACGGCCGCTTTGAGCATGTCGCCTTGCAGTTCGGCTACTTCGAGGCGGGCGTAATAATCGAGCATTTCTTTCAAGTGAGCCAGCACGATGCGCGCCGTGAGGACGGGATGATTGTTGGTGACGTTGGAATCAGGATAGAAGAGGCCGTGCTCCAGTTCTACATCGAGACCCTTGCGGAACTCATCAACGGAAATCTGCAGAGCCTCAGCGCCGACTTCTGCCTGCAGAACTTTTGCTTCTTCAGGCAGCACAGTGGGTTCGGTAAGCTGCGTCCAATCGCGAAAGCCCAATTCCCGGCAAACGTGCTGTACTTCTTCTATGGTGACGTAATCGGTTATATCCATTTTTCACCCTCCTATAAGTGATCGTGTGTGTTTGTGTCAACAAATGCGAACTAATTTAAACGGCCGAAATCTGGGTAATTTTCCAGTCCCGACCAAGTAAACAGCCAGCACCTTAATCATAGCATCATTGTTTACGGGGATTGTGATCATTCTTCTCAATCACTTAACCGATTCGCGCAGGGTGAAATACAGGATGGCTGGCGGAACTAAAATGAGAGTTTGGACCGTATTCTCAGGCCACGTTGACACATAGCGCGTTCGCGCGTATAAAATCCGCGCCCATTTGTGAAAAGAACTTAATTTAGATTGGTTCAATCTTAGTTCAATTAGATTGAACCAATCTTACGAACCAACCTTCAACAGGAGTTGAGTATGCAGCAGGATGTTCACGAAAACACGGCCGTTCCAACAGCCCAGGAAACAGGATGGCCAGGACGTTCCCTACCGGCGATGGTAGGTATCTTCCTGCGCGGGCTGGCCATGGGCGCGGCGGATATCGTGCCCGGGGTCTCCGGGGGCACGATGGCCTTTATTTTCGGCATCTATGAAGAGCTGATCAACTCCATTAAAACCGTTGGGCAGCGCGAATTTATCGACGTGGTTCTGCATTTACACCTGCGCGAGGCGTTCTCGCTGATCAACTGGACTTTCCTGGTACCCCTGGGACTGGGCGTGCTGGCGGCGATCTTCTCCCTGGCCGGGGTGTTGGAATATTCCCTGACCCACCACCCGGTATACATCTGGAGCTTTTTCTTCGGCCTGATCATCGCTTCGGTCATCGTCATCGCCGGGCGCATCCAAAACTGGAACTGGGTAGTGATCGCCGCGATTCTGCTGGGGACGGCGAGCACCTATTGGCTGGTCAGCCTGGTACCCCATAAGACGCCGGACACATGGTGGTTCTATCTGCTCACCGGCGCCATTGCCAGCTGCGCCATGATCCTGCCCGGCGTTTCCGGGGCTTACCTCCTGGTGATGCTGGGTAAATACCAGACGGTGCTCGGTGCGGTGAACCAGCGCGATTTTCTGACCCTGGCGCTGATTGCCATGGGCGCGGCGATCGGGCTGGTGACGTTTGCACAAATCCTAAGCTGGCTTTTTAAGCGCTACCATGATTACACCGTAGCCGTGTTGATGGGCCTGCTGCTGGGCAGCCTGCGCAAGGTATGGCCCTGGAAGGTGGATATAGGCTGGCTGCTTGATGAAAACGGCCGTTTTGTCCTCGAACACGGTGAGCGCATCGCCATTGAGCAAATAAATGTGTGGCCCGACATCTCTACCATGACCGGTATGCTGGAAGTGCTGGTGGCCCTCACCCTGGCGGCTCTGGGAATGGCCGGAGTGCTGCTGATTGAACGTATTGCCGGGCGAGAGGACGGCGCCCCCTCGACATCCGGCTCTATAACCAACTCCGCCTAGAAGTCTTTAGTTCGAACCCCAAAAGCCCCGCGATCTCGCCGGGGCTTTTGTTTACCCTTTCTTTTTTCTACTTAATTGAGGGGTGTGCATCCTATTAAGAGAAAGCAGCCTTGATAGCAGAGATTTCTCTC
>JBJYWP010000109.1:0-1869 GCA_046259485.1 Promineifilaceae bacterium (SeqCode)
ACGCCTGCGGCGCAGCGCCATCCGCCGCTTTGTGCGCCGTTTCCGCCGCCAGAGAGAACTGCTCGCCCAGGGGGAGATGACTTTAGCGGAATTGACCACGTCCATCAGCAGTTGGATTGCACACGCCGAGCACGGCGATACCTGGCGATTGCGCGAGCGCATATTTAACGATTACCCTTTGAGAGTGCCCTATGAGTGAAGAACGAGCCCAATCGCCCCTTTTTGTTAAAACATACGATTACCTGTTGTGGTTAATTCCGCAGACGCTTAAATTCCCGCGCTCGCAGCGCTTTTTGCTCGCCGAACGGCTCAGTAAACTGGCCTTAGAGTTTTATGACCAGATCCTGGAAGCGACGATGGAACCGGCCACGCGAGCGCAAACGCTGCGGCAGGCGGACAAGACGCTGACCAAGCTGCGCCTTTATACGCGTCTCAGCTACGATCTGCAATGTATCAACATGGGCAAGTTCGAGCACAGCGCACGCCGGTTAGATGAAATCGGTCGCCTTTTAGGCGGTTGGCAGCGGGCAACAACAAAGCAGTAACAGGCGACCGGCTGACGGAAGCCTGTTTTGTGGGGATAGGTCAAGAAGGTGCTGCGCGGGGGCTCGTGGAACAACAATGAGAACAATCTGCGCAGCGCGAACCGCAACAACAACAATCCCGATAACAGGAACGACAATATCGGGTTCCGTTGTGCGGTTTCGCCAATTATGTTCCCGGACGGCCAGGTGTCGCGCATCTACGGATGCGCGAATAGTGCCCAGGGTGAATATGCCAGATCTGTTCCCGGCTGCGGTCTGCGAAAATCTGAGCGGGTCCAGCCAAAGAAAAAGTGGTGATGCCCGGTGTGGTAGGCGGTCAGTCGAAGCTCCGGGCACCATCAAATTGAAAAAAATTCGCATTTGTTCAAATCTGCAATGCCTTATTTTGATTTGCGTTTACAATTGGGGCCTATGAGTTACCTGGAAAACCTCAGAGGTCTTTGACCGGCTTATTTCCCAGGTAGTCTTTTTAAAGACCTCTCTAAGGTTTAGGATCTATGAGCTATTTAGAAAAATTACGAATGATTCAAGAGAAGAATAATTCCTGGCTGTGCGTGGGGCTGGACCCGGATCCGGCGCGGCTGCGAGTGGATGCGTTGAAGCAGGATGAGCCGGTGCTGCCCTTTAACCAGGCGATCATCGAAGCCACGGCCGATCTCGTCTGCGCCTATAAACCGAATCTAGGTTTTTACCTGATGTGGGGCGCGGCGGGCGTGATCGCCCTGGAGCGGACGATCGCCTATATCCCCGACGAGATTCCGGTGATCCTGGACTGTAAAGCGGGCGATATCGGCAATACACAGGCGGCCTGGGCGATGGGGCTGTTCGATGAGTGGGCGGTGGACGCGGTGACGGTCAATCCCTTTATCGGTGAGGACGCGGTTTTGCCCATGATTGGCGAACGGCCGAATAACGCGGTCTATATCCTGGCGCGGACCTCCAATCCCAGCGCGGCATTGTTCCAGGGCGACCTGGCCGCCGGGGAAGGGTTGTCGGCGGATGTGCTGCGGCGCAGCCAGAAGTGGCAGACAGAGGGTCATAAAGGGTACGTCATCGGCGCGACCTATCCGGAAGAGCTGGCCGTGGCCCGCGAGCTGGCGCCACAGGCGAATTTCCTGATTCCGGGCATCGGCGCGCAGGGTGGCAGTCTGGAATCGGCCGTGCGCTACGGGCCTGACGAAGTCGCCGGGCCGGTGATCAGCGCCAGCCGCAGTATTCTGTACGCGGATATGAGCGGGGATTACGCTTCCGCGGCCAGGCAAGCGGCGGATAGGGTAAGAAAACAGATCAACGAGTTACGCACTTAAACATTTTCCCGGAAACT
>JBJYWP010000109.1:1969-13959 GCA_046259485.1 Promineifilaceae bacterium (SeqCode)
TTTCCGGGAAAAGGTGAATAAAGTTTGTGAATAATTCGTGGCTTCCGGGTCCGCAACAACAGGACCTGTCTTCTGATACCGTTCACGTGTGGCAGGCGGGGTTGGATGCCAGCCTGGAACGGCTGGCTGTGTATGAAGCGCTGCTGGCGGAGGATGAGCGGGAGCGCGCGGCCCGTTTTCGTTTCGATCGCCATCGTCATGAGTATATCGCCGGGCGGGGGATGCTGCGGGTTTTGATCGGCCGTTATCTGGGACGGCTCCCTGAAGCGCTGATATTTTCGTATAGCGAGTATGATAAACCTTACCTGAAGGGCAACAGCTTGCAGTTCAACCTGGCCCACTCCGGCGGGCTGGCCCTCTATGCTTTTTGTTTAAACGATCCGGTAGGCGTCGATGTCGAGCGGGAGCGGGCGCTTACGGACGGGATGCAGATCGCCGAACGCTTCTTTTCCCCCGCTGAACGTGCGGTCTTGCGATCCCTGCCGGAGGAGCAAAAGGTCCCCGCTTTCTTCCGCTGCTGGTCGCGCAAAGAGGCGTTCATTAAGGCGGTCGGGGAGGGGCTGTCCTATCCGCTGGATGTCTTCGATGTTACCCTGGCTCCAGGTGAGCCGGCGCGTCTGCTGCAAATCCGCGGCAGCGAAGAAGAAGCGCGCGCGTGGTCCCTGAATTCTCTCGATCTCCTCCCAGGGTACCACGGCGCGCTTGCGGTAAAGAGCAGGCATAAAACGCTGCAAAAGTTTAAATTTGTGGACTGAAGTTCATTGGCTCGCGGGTCATCGAAGGCGATCAGGCAGTTAGAAACCCGGTTTTTAGTAATTAGAACTTCCTACGAGAAAGTAATTAAAAACCGGGTTTCTAAGAAGATGGATCTAAGAAGAAATGAGATTGAGGGGATTGATGTTTTGGCCGATCTGCTTGTCGTAGACGTTGAGATGGGTGTGGTAGCCGCAGTTGCGGTTGCGGCAGGAGTTGCCGTTCATGTCGCGGGTGTTGCCATGATTGCTTTCCGTGCCTAATAAATCTCCGATGGTCACTTTCTGTCCCAATTGGACGGTGTAGTCGCCGTGGAGCATGGTCACCTGGTAGACGTCATTCTCGATGACCAGGGTGGGGTTGCCGATTTCGTCGGTGTAAAGCTGGGAGATGTAGCCGGTGATGGGTGAGAGGATCGGCTCGCCTTTGCCGGCGGCGATGTCAATGGCATAGTGGCCGTAGGACATACCATGCGGCCCTTGGGTGAGCTGGTAGACGGTGTAGGGCATGATGAAAGTCTCGGGATCGGCCGTGTCGATGGGCGGCGCGACGGGGACGGGCGGCGCTTCCTCAACTTCCTGCTCCTGAACTCGTTCCTGGCTTTGAGGGACGGTGATCGTTTGTCCAGGATTTCTGGGCGCCAGCCGGCCGAGCCCCAGCACCAAAGCGGCGATGACCACGGCGACAATGGCCAACAGGATGATATCGACCGGCAGGGGCTGTTTTTCCGGATAATACTCGACCGCCTCTTCCTCGATGATCCAATCACCGGCATACCAATCTTCTTGGGGATAATAGCTGGTAGTCATGGTCTGAAAGTGGGTCGGTTTGCCAGGAATAAGAACATGTGTTCTATTCTAGCAGAACGCAAGATGCTTGTCGAGAGCAATAAAGGTTTCTTCTGCGGCGATCTGAGCTTTAAGCTGTTCGTACTGGTCCATCTTGGCACCCCGTTTTTTTGCTGCTAGCGGTCATGGATTTTTAAAAATTGGACCAATCTCGATCTCAATTGTTTGTCTATTGGCTGGTATTGAAAGCCTGCTGGTAAAATATCATTTATGCGTGCTATTTTTGGTGCTGTGCTGGTCTTATCGGCCATTTCCCTGGTTATTTTCGCGGTTTTTCAAACGGCGACTAGCTCGTCGGAACTGCCGGCGGGTATGGCGCCGCTGCCGACGTTGAATACGGTTGTTAACGTGGTACAGACAGCGGCAGTGCCGACGGCCGTTCCCACGCAGGAAGTCGTGCACAGCGTCACCGTGGGGGATACCTTGCTGGGCATCGCCATTCTTTACGACGTCGATATAGACGCGATCATGGAGGCCAATGGCCTCGACGACCCCGACACGCTGGATATCGGCCAGGATTTGGTTATCCCGGGTGTGGTTCTGCCGACGGCCGTTCCTTTGGAGACGGTGCAGGCGGCGCTGGGTTCAGGTGCGGATATTGTTCCCAAACCTGCATTTGTAGCGATCAACGGCATCCCGGAAGAACAGATCGTCGTATTTTCGGATGAGGCACTCAAAGCAGCGCGTGAGACTTACGCCCGCGGCCAGGAATTGGGCCGCAATCCGCGCGCCTTCACCACCGCTGGTGACAGTACGACGGAAATACCCTATTTTCTAGGCCGTTTTGATGAGGGCCCTTATAACCTGGGCGACTATGCCTACCTGCAGCCGGTGATTGACTTCTTTCATGGCTCTTTCAACCATGACAGCGTCAGCGTGCGCGTTGGTCTGCATTCCTGGACCCTTTTTGATCCCACGTGGTCGGATAAGACGCGCTGCCAGGCCAATGAAGCGCCGCTGCCCTGCGAAATCCGCCTGCAGAATCCGAGCATTCTCTTCATCCGTCTTGGTTCCAACGACTATGGGGTTCCCGCTTTGTTTGATGAGAGCATCCGTGAGGCGGTTGAATACGCGCTGGATCAGGGCGTGATCCCAGTCATCGGCACCAAGGCTGACCGCGGGGAGGGGGATGACAGCAATAATGAACTTCTGCGCCAGATCGCGGCCGACTACCATCTGCTGTTGTGGGATTTTGATCTGCTGGCTGGGACAATGCCCGGGCGTGGATTGGATGCCGATAATATCCATATGACGGGGTTCTACAGCCATGATTATACCCAGCCGGAAGCCTTCCAGAGCGGCCACGCCATGCATAATTTATCGGCGCTTATGGTTCTTGATACGATATGGAAAGAGGTTATACTTCCCCGGGATTAGCGGCTAGTGAGATAGTCGCCAGTCTTTAAGACTACTTGACTGAAGACTGTAAGATTACCCAACTATAAACTGCAAAACTTCAAGACCAAAGACCTCAAGACTAATGAACCGAAGTAGATTTTTTATTTTCCTGCTCTTAACCGCCGTATTCCTGCTGACTCTCAGCGCCTGTGGAGGAGGCGGCGAGGAAGCGACGCCGACCGTGGTTGTGCTCAGGGGTCCCGACGTCCCGCCCACCGAGGTTCTTCCGGCTACACCGACAGAGCGCGTTTTACCCTCACCAACTGCTGAGGAGATGGAAGCGCCAACGGCCGAAGCAACTGCGGTTGAAGCCGAACCAACAGTGGAAATGGAAGTAACGGCCGAAATGGAAGCGGCGGAAACGGATACGCCGGAGGTGGTGGAAACAGATACGCCGGAACCGGCGCTTGTTGTGCCGGCCGGACTGACGATCAACGGCATGACGCCCGGCGAGTTCATCATCATGCCTCCGGCTGCGCTCGAAAATGTACGCGCTATTTATGCTCAGGGACAGGAACTCGGCCGTAATCCTGACGTCTTCTCCATCCTGGGAGACAGCCTGATCGCCACGCCGCAGTCCCTGGCGCAGTGGGATCAGGGCACTTATGTTCTCGGCGATGAATATGGTTATTTACAAAGGACCATTGATCGGTTCAGCGGCTCATTCGGCCGTTACGGTCCCAGCGTACGCGTCGGCCTGCACTCCTGGTCAGTCTTTGATCCGCTGTGGGCGGATAAAGATGTCTGCCAGGCCAATGAAGACCTGCTGAATTGCGAACTGCGCCTGAGCAACCCCAGCTTTATGCTTGTTTTCCTGGGCTCGAATGACGCCGGCGTGCCTGGCGGCTTCATTCAGAACTACCGCCAGGTTGTGCAGAGTATCATTGACAGCGGTGTTGTGCCTATCCTGGCTACAAAGGCGGACCGCTTTGAAGGCCCGGACAATGTCAATAACCTGGCTGTAC
This sequence comes from Promineifilaceae bacterium (SeqCode), assembly GCA_046259485.1. Lineage (GTDB taxonomy): Bacteria > Chloroflexota > Anaerolineae > Promineifilales > Promineifilaceae > JAACFF01. Next base: position 5,934 of record JBJYWP010000109.1, read on the forward strand.
GCCAGGTGGCCGATGAAATGCAGCTGCCGCTGCTGGAGTTCGATCTGTTGGCCAATACGCTGGCAGGCCGCGGCCTGGGTCCGGATGGCGTGCATCTTACTTTTCTAGAGCCGCTGGACTATACCTCACCCGGCTTGATGTCCGTTGGCTACCCGGTCCACAACCTGGCCGTGTTGATGATTTTGGACGAGGTCTCACAAGAAATAGGAGAGTAATGCGGATTGCGGATTTGGGATTGCGGATTTTTTCTCTTCCTCTATCTCTATCTCTTGCCTCTATCTTGACCCGCCACCTGCATCTTTTAATCGTTATATAGGGAATGACTTATGAAATACGCGAAATTATTACTGCCCTTTTTACTGCTGTTAATCCTTGCCGCCTGTTCATCCTCTTCCTCCGCGGGAGACCCGGTGCAGACGGTGGAAGCCTACCTTCAGGCGAAGGGAACCGGTGATGCGGACACGATCGGCCAACTTCTTTGTTCGGAGATGGAGAGCGTCAAGGAACGCGAATCGCTCACCTTTGAAAGCGTTAGCGATGTACGGCTGGAAGGGATGGCCTGCGAGCGAGTGGGCGACAGCGACGTGGTAAGCTGTACGGGTAAGTTCGTGGCCACGTACGGCACAGAAGATACCGAATTCCCCCTGGCATCCTACAGGGTAGTTCAAGAAGACGGCGAATGGAAGTGGTGTGGGGAGGCGACGCCCTAATTGAAAAACCTTCTTTCACGCGAGAACCTGCTGGCCCTTTTGCTATGTCTGATCATCATGCTCCTGATCATCATGATGAGCGATAGCACGCCGCAGTGGATCTACCAGGGATTTTAAGCGCATCGCAAAATGTCGAGGTGATTTTTTGGCCAAATTTAGCCGGTCGCTGCGGCTGGTATTGATTTCAAGCTTGCTCCTGATTTTTCTGGGGGGGTGTTCGGGCGCCGGCTTGGAGTCCGCAGAGAAGACAGACACACCTCTGGTCGTTGTCCCGTATGACAACGCCTCCACGCCGGATGCGCAGACAAATGGACCGAAGGCGATAGCGCTTAACGATAATGAGCCGGAGGCAGCCTGGCCTGCTCCGGAGGGTTCGCCCACGGTGACTAATGTACTGCGGCCGGCGGCGACGGCAACGGCCGATCTCCCGCCGACGCCCACGTTACGGCCGACGCACACCCCGAGTCCGACGCCCACGATTACTTCCACGCCTTCGGCGACGGCGACAGCCTCGCCAACGCCGATGCCGAGCAGTACGCCCACGGCCACGCCGGTTCCGGTGCTGGTCAACGGCATACCCGTGGATGAGTTCGTGATCATGTCCCCGGAAGTGCGGCAGCAGATCCGCGAGACTTTTGCCCTGGGTCAGGAACTCGGCCGTGATGCCCATGTTTTTTCCAAGATTGGTGACAGCGTGGCCCTCACCCCGCATTACCTGACCCTCTTTGATAAGGGACAGTACACGTTGGGGGAAGAATATGACTACTTGCAGCCGGCGATCGATTATTACGCCGGCTCTTTTGAACGATACGGCGTGGCCACGCGCATCGGGCTGCACGCCTGGTCGCTTTTCGATCCCCTCTGGGCGGACAAAGATTGGTGCCAGCCCAACGAGGATATGGTGACCTGCGAAATTCGCTTGAACAATCCCAGCGTACTGTTGATCCGGCTGGGTTCCAATGATGCCGGGGCGGAGAAAGCTTTTGATGACAATATGCGCGCCCTGGTCGAATATGCCCTGGAAAATGGCGTGATTCCCATTATGAGCACGAAGGCCGATCGCTTTGAAGGGATAGACGATCGCAACAACAAAATCGTGCGCCAGATCGCCGCCGATTATCATTTGCCGTTATGGGATTTTGATTTCGTAGCGGGCTCGATTCCGGGACGGGGATTGGGCAGCGACCAGGTGCATATGACGATGACCGACAGCAATGATTACACCGATCCGACTTCCTTTGAGAGAGGGTATCCGGTCAGTGACTTAACCGCCTTGATGACTCTTTACGCTGTCTACCAGGAAATAATAAACCCCGGTGACGCTTGATTTTCTCTTTATCCTCGTTTTGGGGACCGCCGCCTTTCTTTATGCCGCCCTGGTACCTGGCCGGGGGCGCAGTTGGGCGCTGCTGGTAGGCAGCGTCGCCGGTATTTACTGGCTGCAGACTTCGCTGCCCATTCGCTTTAGCAGTTTTATACTGCAAACAGCCACGGTGGTGTTGACGGTGGGGGCGTGGGGACTCACAAGGCCGATTTCGGATTTCCGATTTCGGATTGCGGATTTAAATCCCAAATCCGACATCCGATATCCGGCATCCGACAACCTGAAGACGCTGCTTGTTATTTTTGGTTTGGTGGTCTTAATGGCCCTGAACCGCTATTTGAATTTTGATGTGCGGATTACGGCCGACCGGCCGCCGCCGCCTTTGGCCGTGGCCGCTGTATTGGGGGCGTTGGGGTTTCTGCTGCTGGCGGTGATGCAGCGCCAAAAGAAGGCGGTTTCCAGCAAGACGCTCAGCGTGGCAATTTTGATTATCATTGTCCTGCTGGTTGTCTTGAAGTGGGAACCGCTGGCCGTGCGTATGGCGGCGGTTTGGCGCAGTACGACCGGGCAAGATATTGCTCTGGCGGGCGTTGGAGACCTGGCCTGGCTGGGTTTTTCTTATGTCGCCTTTCGCCTGATCCACACCCTGCGCGACCGGCAGACGGGTATCCTGCCTGACCTGACGCTGCGGGACTATGTGATTTACGTGCTCTTTACCCCCGCGTACATCGCAGGGCCGATCGATCGTGCGGAGCGCTTCCTGGGCGATTTACAAAAACTGCCGGAAATGGTGGGGCTGGATGGGGCGCGCTTCGCCGCGGGAGGATCGCGCATCCTGGTGGGCATGTTCAAGAAGTTCGTCATCGCCGACAGCCTGGCGCAGGGGATGTCGCTGACGCCGCTGAACGCTACCCAGGCTACCTCAGCGGCCGGGCTGTGGCTGCTTTTGTATGGTTACGCTTTCCGTCTCTTTTTTGATTTCGCCGGCTATACGGATATCGCCATCGGTCTGGGTATGCTCTTCGGTATTCAGCTGCCGGAAAATTTCAACCGCCCCTATTTGTCGACCACGATCACCAATTTCTGGCAGCGCTGGCATATCACCTTGAGCAATTGGGTGCGTTTTTATGTTTTTTCGCCGCTCTCGCGCAGCCTGCTGCGGCGCAAACCACGGCCGTCGCCGACGTTGATCGTCCTTGTCTCGCAGCTGGCGACGATGATCGTCATCGGCCTGTGGCACGGGATCACGGTCAACTATGTCATCTGGGGCGTATGGCACGGCCTGGCCTTGTTCGCGCATAAGCAGTGGAGCGACCGTACGCGCAAATGGTATCGCGGTTTGAAAGAGAAGCCGTGGCAGAAGCGGGCCTGGACGGGCCTGACCTGGTTCCTGACCTTCAACTATGTCGTTTTGGGCTGGGTATGGTTCCTGATGCCTACGCCGCAGCTGGCCTTGCAAACCTTTGCCAAGCTCTTTGGAGTGGGGGGCTAGCGGGTGATGGACGATCGTAAAAAGGTCATCAACTGGGGTTTTCCGCTGCGCGTCGTGGGCAAGGCGCTGGTTTTATTGATCCTGCTTAACCTGATTTTCGCCGCCCTGTATCCGATGGAGGCGTTGGGGCAGTTAAGCCTTTATAGCTGGCTGCTGCCCGGCCGGGAGCGGCTGCCTTATGGGGAGAACAGCGCCCTCTCTTATAATCTCAGTCTTTATAATGTGCCGGCGATGATGGCAAGCCACATTGCGCAGCGGCCGAAGACGGAGGATGAGTATCGCGTGCTGCTGATCGGCGATTCGGCAAGTTGGGGCTGGTTCCTGGATAACGATGATACGCTGGCCGGGCAGCTGAACGCCCTGGACCTGCGCCGTGAAGATGGGAAACGGGTGGTCGTTTATAACCTGGCTTATCCGGTGATGTCGCTGACGAAAGACCTGATGTTTCTGGACGCGGCGCGGGGGTATGACGCCGACCTGATCCTATGGCCGGTGACGCTGGAATCTTTCCCGCGCGAGAAGCAGCTTTTCGCGCCGGTCGTGCAGCAGAATCCGGAGCGTTTACGGCCGTTAATAGAAACTTATGATTTGGGGCTGGATACGGCCGATGTGCGCTTCGTCGATCCTACGTTCCTGGAAAAGACGGCCGTCGGCCAGCGGCGCAACCTGGCCGACCTGATCCGCCTGCAGCTTTACGGCTTCTCCTGGGCGGCGACGGGCATCGACCAATACATTCCCGGGGAAATAACGCTGCGGCGATCTGATTTTGAGCCGGACGTAAGCTGGCAGACGTTCCCGGAGCCGGTGACTTTTACAGAAGAAGACCTGGCCTGGGAGGTGCTGGACGCTGGCCGAGCGCTGGCCGGGGAGACGCCGGTTTTGCTGGTCAATGAACCGATGTATATCAGCAGCGGCAGCAACAGCGATCTCCGTTATAATTCTTTCTACCCACGTTGGGCTTACGATCAATATAGGCAGCTGCTGGGCGAGAAGGCACAGCAGGAAGAGTGGCTTTACCTGGACCTCTGGGACCGGATAGCGCCGCAAGAATTTACGGACACGCCGGTACATCTGACGCCGCAGGGATCGCGACAGTTAGCTGAGCTGCTGGCAGAGGAAATTTTGAAAGTACAGTAGCAACTGGTGGATTCGAGATAGAGCTAAGAGATAGAGATAGAGGTAGAGGTAGAGGGTATAGGTTCGGGGTAAATCCGACATCGAAGAGGATAATTATGGAAGAAGCAGAAGTACGCGAGAAAATTCGGGCGTTTATTGTGCGGGACTTGATCCGCGATGAAGAATATGAACTGGAAAATGACGAGGGCATTATCACTGGGGGATTGATGGACTCTTTCGCCCTGGCTGAGTTTGGTGTCTTCGTTGAGCAGGAATTCGACGTCTATATCCCCGATGCCGATCTGACCGTGGCTAAGATGAACACGCTGGATCAGATGGTGGATAGAGTTATTAATAATTAATAATTAATATATAATAATTTAATTTTTAACCTACACTGCTCCCTTGATTACAAGGTTCTTTTGAACACCTGATTTTGTCAATTCGATGAACGGAGTGAGGAGAAATCCCTAACGACTGCGATTAAGGTCCTTTGGTTTCGTTCAAGATCTAGTTTGATAAAGTTGAGACAAGGTAGAAGAGCTTGGGTTAAGTAAATGCAATAATGTTAACGACGGAAAATCGAGAGTCTTACCGGACGCTGCTGGATGCGGCGGTTTTGAGCGGTGAGGGTGGGGAGCGGGCGGCGATTATTTACGTGGCTAGTAATGCTGAGCCGCAGTATATTTCGCATAGTGAGTTTGAGCAAACAATATCACGTTACGCAAAAGCGTTGAATGCGCTGGGTGTGGCCATGCGCGATCTGCTGGTAATCGCCAATACGCAGAGCCTGGAGAGTATTTTCGCTTTCTGGGGAGCCCTGGCCGTGGGGGCGATCCCGTCTATGTTTCCTACCCTGACGGAGAAGCTCGACCCGGAAATTTACATGCGTAATATGTCGGAACTGGTCGCCCTCTCCGGGGTGCGCCTGGTGCTGACGACGGATGAGCTGGCTCCCGAATTGGACAGCCACGTGGGCTGCCCGGTTTATGGATCGAGCGGCCTGGCAGATCAGATAGGAGCGGTTAGCCAGGTAGGGGTGGTTCGCGAACCACCCCTACAGATGCCGGACGAGATTGCATTCTTGCAGCATTCCAGCGGGACGACGGGTTTGCAGAAGGGGGTGGCGCTGTCGCACACGGCCGTTTTGAACCAATTAACCAGCTATAGCGAGGCGATTGGCTTGACCGAGCAGGATGTGATTGTCAGCTGGCTGCCGCTTTACCATGACATGGGCCTCATCGCCGGATTTCTGCTGCCCCTGGTTCAAGGCGTGCCCCTGGTGCTGATGTCGCCCTTTGACTGGGTGCGTAACCCGGCCCTGTTGCTGTCGGCGATCAGCGATTTTCAAGGGACGCTGACCTGGCTGCCCAATTTCGCCTATAACCATATGGCGCGGCGTATCCGCGAGCGGGACCTGGATGGGCTTACCCTTTCCTCAATGCGCATGTACATTAATTGCTCCGAGCCGGTGCGTAAGGACAGCCACGATCTATTCCGGGAACGTTTTACGTCCCTGGGTGTGCGCGATGAACAGCTGGCGGTGAGTTACGCCATGGCTGAAAACACCTTCGCCGTGACACAGACGGAAATGGGGCAGGCGGCAGGGGTTGATTTTGTGCACAAGCGCGCCCTGGAAGAGGATCGATTTGCCGAACCCGTGGCGCCTGATCATGCGCGGGCCCTGCCCATGGTTTCCTGCGGACGGCCGATTGAGGGGACGGCCGTTCGCGTTTTGGGAGAGGATGGGGCGATCCTGGCCGATCGCCGCGTGGGCGAAATTGCCCTACGCAGCGACTGCATGCTCAGCGAGTATTACCGGCGTCCCGACCTGCAGCCCTTTCAAGAAGGCTGGTATTTGACCGGGGATATGGGCTACGTGAGCGAGGGCGAGGTGTATATTATCGGCCGTTCCAAGGACCTGATCATCAACGCCGGTAAGAACGTCTACCCGCAGGATATTGAAGCCATCGTCAACGGCGTGCCCGGCGTTCACGCCGGCCGGGCGGTCGCTTTCGGCGTCTATGACGAGCGCGAAGGAACGGAGCTGGTGGCCGTGGTCGCCGAGGTGGAGTCGGAAGATAAGCGTGAACGCAAGGAGATCGGCAAACGCATCCGCCAGGAAGTGGCGCGGCAGAGCATGGTTACGGTCAGTTATGTCAAGCTTGTGGGCGACAAATGGTTGATTAAAACCTCCAGCGGCAAGATCGCTCGGGCGGCGAATCGGGAGAAGTGGCGGAGTGAGACTGTAAGTAGTAAGTAGTATTAAGTATTAAGTATTTAGTGACTGACCCGTCACCATTTTCTGTCTGCCGATTACTTCTCACTATTTACTATATACTATTTACTACTTGCTTTTTGCTGGAATATGGGCAGCGGATTATTGATTATTCTCAGCGGGCTGGCAGCGGCGATCAGTTATGGTGCCAGCGACTTTGGCGGCGGGTACGCTTCGCGGCGCAATGACGCCCTTGTGGTGGTGCTGGTTTCGCAGGCGGCGGGGATGGTCTTGGTCTTGATGTTCGCCTTTTTCCTCAACGAGCCGCTTCCGCCAACGGCCGATCTCCTGGCTGCGGCGGCTGCTGGACTATTGGGAACAATCGGCCTGATTCGTTTTTACGAGGAACTGGCCAGGGGAAAGATGGGCATCATCGCCCCTTCTGTGGCCGTGGTGACGGTTACCATCCCTGTTTTATTCAGCGCCTTCAGCGAAGGGATACCGCCGGCGCAGCAGATCGTGGGCATTATCCTGGCCATAACGGCGATCTGGTTGATAACGCGCACAGGGAAACAGGCTTTCGTGGTTTCCTGGCGTGATCTCGGTGTCATCCTGGTGATTGGCCTGATGTTCAGCGCCTTCCTGGTGACTATCGGAACCGTCAGCGAACGCAGCATCGCCTGGCCGCTCGTCGCCTCAAGAAGCGTTTCCATCCTGGGTTTGATCATCGTCATGATCATTTCCGGTCGTTGGGGTACACACGTGCCGCGCGGCCAACTGCCACTCTTAGCCGCGGTCGGCTTACTGGATGTTGGCGGCAGCGCCCTCTACGCCCTTTCCAGCTCCCTGGGCCGCCTCGATATCGCGGCCGTTGTCACTTCTCTTTATCCGGCGGTGACCGTGGTGCTGGCCAGAGTCCTCCTTTCTGAAGAGATCGGGAGCCGGCAGTGGTTAGGCATCGCCACCGCCCTGGCGGCGATTGGGTTGATCAGCTTAAGTTAGGTGGAAGGGGGGACACAGAGGACTCAGAGAAGACACAGAGATTGAGGTGCCCGGGATCCATATGGCCTTTTTTTGCTAACTGTTAAAAGATAGTCGTATGTGGCTTGCTGGTTTCACAACACTTAATCGTGGTTGACTAACACCACCTTTCAATCAACCGTAAT
>JBJYWP010000110.1:0-6665 GCA_046259485.1 Promineifilaceae bacterium (SeqCode)
TAATAACTGCGCTCGTCTGCTGGATCAGGACTGCTCTGAACGCTCATTTTAAGAACATAGGAGACATCAAAATCCAGAACAACGTCGCTGTTATATCCCCTGTTCCAATTGCGACCTCTCAGCTCTAAACCTTCAATACCGGTAGACGACCATTTATACCAGCCTATGCCCCCTACACGAGCCCAATCCAGGAGCGGCTGCTCCGGGGGCTGCCCGTCAGTTTGATTATGACCCTGCCAACGAATGAGAAGCCCGATACCAGGACCCCCACGCGTGTACCCTTCAGGATCAATTCCTTTTACGGTAAAGGGCATTGTAACTTCATAGTCCGTCCAGGTTTCGTCTCCGATAGCTATCAAGCGATCATACCCAACGTCCAGGGGTATAACGTTGCCACCCTGAAGACTCCAATCACCGTCCACAACCTGGGCGATATTCTGGATATCTGAGCTTGAACTCCAATCGGCCGTGTAATTCGATGCCCAGGTTACACCGGCGGTGTAAGTTACGGTGACGTTCGTTGTGGTCACTTGATCGTCGTCGTTAGTAGCTTTGATAACAACCGTGTTGGTCCCATTATTCAAATCGGCGTAGGCAATCTCGATGTTGAAATCACCCGGGTTTATCAGTCGTTTATTGGCTGGTCCGATAGAAAGGGGCATCTCATCACCGCCATTCAACTGATAGGTCAGCGACTTAATTCCGGCCGGGTCGGATACATTGCCGAGGATATTTATCCATTCTTGTGGATTACCCAATTGGCCAAATTTCTGGGATGGACCGTACCAGACGTCAATGGTGGTCGCATCACCAGCTTGAGGCGACTCAATAGTTGGCTTATCAATAAACACAACCGGTCGATCCGGTATCCGCCCACCGCTCAATTCCGGCATTGCGCCCGGCTCCTCCGGCCAATCTGCCGGAGCGGGGGTCGGATCCTGCGCTTGATTGGCAGCTATTGAAACCTGATTATTGTCAAATGCAGCACCTGCAAAAGGGACACCAATTAAGATACTCGTGATAACCAAAACTAAAACTATCGCCTTCTTCATAAATCTATTTCTCTCCTTATCGCCCTGTCTACCGCCTCGTTTTTGAGCGTAGAGGGTCCTCAGGCATTTTAAACACGATCAAATGTTATTTTAAACTTACATAATAATATGAACAGACGGTTAACTCAATCCTCATATAAATAAATGGGATTATCTAAAACCCATCCCAAAAAATGAAACGGATCAGACCCAGAGCGATTTTCCAGGGTCTGATCCGATCTTCTCAATAAGGGTTATAAGATTTCATAAACCCTTGACGAGGTTAAAGGTTAATTTCGGATGACAACCGGCAAGAAAGTTAAAACCCCTTCAGGATAGGACATATTCTTGAAATAATCTACCAGAGCGGTGAATCCGGGCGCAGTGTTATTTGGCTCATTGCCCACAAAAACCCCGGCTTTCGATACCAATAATGGTTGTACGAACGATTCCATAAGCTGCCAATCGGATCCATTGAGTGAATAGGAGGGGGTCCAGATATCTCCGCTGCGGCTAACGCGCAGGTAAAGAGCGGAAGCCCCGCTTACATCCATTGGGATTGAATCCTCTGACTGCCAGACACCACCAATCGTACTGCCCGAGAAGAAAATTACCTGGCTGCCATCGTGATAGAAATCAAAGCGGAGCCAGTTATCATTATCCTGTTCAATCAACATGCCTTCTATCTGGAAGGCGCTTGCCGGTATGGAATCAAATTTGGTTTCCAGGAGAAAGTCTTCGTTTTCGGCTGTTTGCATGATCCGTACAGCATCACGATTTTCTTTGTAAAGAGTATGAGCCGCTCCGGCGGGAACTGTAAGTTTGGCCAAACCATCTTCCACAATTACGCTGCCATCGCCGGACGGATTTACAACTGTCCACAGGTCCGTATTTAGTTCGCCGCGATCGAAACCATCCGAGTAAGGTGCAGCTACATTGGTTGGCTCAAAGGTTGCCGTGACTGTTTTATCGCCGGAAATCTGAATGACTGCCGGATTCTGGGTTCCCGTGAGGTGACCACTCCACTCCACAAACCTGTATCCGGGTTCGGGGTTGGCCATCAACACAACCTCTTCCCCACCATCATAGAGAGGCTTATCCGGAGAGCGGGTTACGCTCCCTTTCCCATTGACATTTACGGTCAGCATTCCTGGAGGCGCAACTACAAAATTAGCCGTAACATAGAGATCCTTTGTCATAAAGACGATCAACGGATTGGCCGAGCTGACAATATCGCCGCTCCAACTATCCAGGGCATAGCCCGACGCCGGAATGGCACGAATGATAGCGCGCTCACCGTAAGTAAACTCGGTAACTCCTGGCGGTTCAACTCCAGTTGACCCACTGCCGTTTGCCGTAGCCGTAACAGTGAATGTCAGATCGTCAAGATTATTGATCTGCACATTGCCAATCTCAACATCAACATAGTGGGCCACTAATACAACAGACCCGTTCTTTTCTGCGGTAGCATCACTCCAAGCCTGTAGATTCCACTCGAATGGTTCCGCCTCCGCTGCCGGCCAGAGCTTAAGCCGGTAATAACTGCGATCATCACCAGAAACAGAACTGGCCTGAACACTCATCTTTAGAACATAGGGGATATCAAAATCCAGAACAACATCGCTGTCATAACCCCTGTTCCAATTTCGACCTCGCAGCTCCAAACCTTCAATACCGGTAGACGACCATTTATACCAGCCTATGCCACCCACACGAGCCCAATCCAGTAGCGGCTGCTCCGGGGGCTGCCCTTCGGTTTGATTATGTCCCAACCAGTGAAGGATCAGACCAATACCAGGCCCTCCCCTTGTGAACCCTTCTGCGTCAATCGCTTTTACGGTAAAAGGCATTGTAACTTCATAGTCCGTCCAGGTTTCGTCTCCGATAGCGATCAAGCGATCATACCCAACATCCAGGGGTATAACGTTACCCCCCTGAAGACTCCAATCACCGTCTACAACCTGGGCGATATCCTGGATATCCGAACTTGAACTCCAATCGGCCGTGTAAGTCGACGCCCAGGTAACACCGGCGGTGTAAGTGACGGTGACGTTCGTTGTGGTCACTTGATCGTCGTCGTTAGTAGCTTTGATAACAACCGTGTTGGTCCCATTATTCAAATCGGCGTAGGCAATCTCGATGTTGAAATCACCCGGGTTTATCAGTCGTTTATTGGCTGTTCCAATAGAAAGTGGCGTCTCATCACCACCGTTCAACTGATAAGTCAGTGACTTAATTCCAACCGGGTCGGATACATTGCCAAGGATATTTATCCATTCTTGCGGATTACCCAATTGGCCAAATTTCTGGGAAGGTCCATACCAGACGTCAATGGTGGTCGCATCACCAGCTTGAGGCGACTCAATCGTTGACTTATCAATAAATACAACAGGTCGATCCGGTATCCGCCCGCCGCTCAGCTCGGGCATCGCGCCCGGCTCATCCGGCCAATCCGCCGGAGCGGCATCCGGAAAAAGATGCGGGACAATAGGAGTTCCACCCTGCGCATTTGCAGCAGGTCCACTAATAAGCAAACTCAACCCAACAAACAAAGTCATTAACAGGGCAACATAGACCACAAACTTTTTCATTCTTGAATCTCCTTTTTAAAAAGTAAACTGTGTATTGCCTGGCTTGGGCTGCTTAGAGAGGTGATATTGGGAATAATCCCCCCCAAACATCAAACGTGAAGCAACCATTTGCAAAATGGATATAAGTAAACCAGCTAGCCAGAAAGAATCTTTCACCTATGAATCTTGAGGTCAAATTCGTGCGGCAATATAAGATTTCTTATTATATGTTTACTTAAGGATATATGGAGAGTGGAAACTGCGCTCAAGATATGGCGGGATAATTAATCTAGTTCTAACTATCACGCCATATCTTGATGATAGGTTAGGCTTCGCGGGCGGATCTGCGATGCCTCTAAAATTCTTATTTGGCGAAACCCACGGCGCGGGTTTCGCGTATAACCGTGACCTGAATCTGACCCGGGTACTGCATATTATCTTCGATAGATTTTGAAATATCACGCGACAGGCGCATAGCGCCTAGATCATCAATCTGGCCTGGTTTAACCAGGATACGTATCTCACGCCCTGCTTGTAAAGCATAGGCACTTTCAACACCTTCAAATGAGGTAGCGATCTCTTCAAGGGTGCGCACGCGCTTAATATAATGTTCCAGACTCTCGCGGCGGGCGCCAGGGCGCGCCCCGGAGATGGCGTCGGCGGCTTCAACGATAATCGCTTCAACCGATTCCTGATCGACTTCATGGTGATGCGAAGCAATGGCATTCACTACAGGGGCCGGAACCTTGAAACGCTTGGCGAACTCGGCTCCAAGCATAGCGTGTGTACCTTCCTGATCATGATCCATGGCTTTCCCGAGATCATGCAGCAGCGCACCCATCTTAGCTTGATCGATGTTCGCTCCAAGTTCCGCAGCAAGCATGGCCGCGATCTTGGATGCTTCGACGGCGTGGTAGAGCTGGTTCTGGCCGTAAGAAGTTCGATACTTCAAACGTCCCAGCATCTTCAGAACCTCAGGATGCAAACCATGCACATTAGCTTCAAAGGCCGCCTGTTCGCCTGCATCGCGAATATCGCGATTCACATCCGTCTGCGCATCTTTTATTAACTTCTCGATCCGCGCCGGGTGAATACGGCCGTCGGCAATGAGCTTAGTAAGGGCGCGGCGAGCGACTTCACGGCGCACCGGATCGAAACTTGATACCGTAACCGCTTCCGGCGTGTCATCAACAACAATATCAACACCAGCCGCCTGCTCGAAGGCGCGAATATTTCGGCCGCTGCGACCGATAATGCGACCTTTCATATCATCACTGGGTAAAGGCACAACACTCACAACCAGTTCGGCCACCTGGTCGCTGGCTACCCGTTGGATCGCCAGGGCAATCAACTTGCGCGCCTCGATTTCGGCCGTTTCCTTCGCCCGATTCTCAATTTCGCGCATCTGGCGGGCCAGGTCCTGTTGTGCTTCAACCTCTACCTGTTCCAACAACACACCGCGCGCTTCATCTGTCGACATAGCGGCAACTTCTTCAAGCCGCGCGCGCTGCTCTTCCTCAACCTGGGTTAGCTGATTACTCCGTCTGTCCAACCTGCTTTGCCGTTTATTAAGCGTTTTATCACGCTGCTCCAACCGTTGCGCCTGTTGGTCAAGCTTATCACCCTGTTTTTCCAGCCGCTCCTCGGCACGGGCCAGGTCCTGATACCGGCGTTCGGCAGCCTTTTCTGCCTCCTGCCGGATCTCCTGAGCCTCTTTGCGCGTCGTATTCAGGATGTTTTCGCTCTCCTTTTCGACGGCCGTGCGCTTCTGATCGAGATCACGCTGTAGTTGTTCATAAGCATCTTCAACTCGGGGTTTCATGATCAGCCAGGTGATGCCGGCACCAATCATGGAGCCTATCACCAGAGCGCCAATCACGCCCAAGAATCCCATATTCATTTACGATCTCCTTTATCTGGCAGACAGAGAGAAGAAGGGTCTAAACCTCTTCTCGGTCTTGCCAGCTTTCTTCTAATGTTTGTCTGATAACTTCATATGAAAACCCACGTCGCTGTAGAAAACCGGCCATTTTTTCTTTATAAGAATCTTCCGGCAGTCCTTCCCAACGGTGGGCTTGCTTTTCGACCGCGCGCAGGGCTGCGGCCGTTTCATCCACTTCTTCTAAAACTTCTTCGATTATTTCTCGATTAATTCCCTTCTGGCGTAATTCCTGCCCTAAGGCAAAGCGGCTGCGCGGGCGGAAGGTTTCTCTCTGTTCAACCCAATAGCGCGCAAATGCGGCATCATCCAGCAAATCTAATCTTGTCAGGTACTCCACGATTAAATCAATCGTGTCTTCCTCAAAACCTTTCTTTTGTAGATGAGTCTGCACTTCGTAAACGCTTCGCGGCCGGTAACTAACAAATCTGAACGCGTTCTTTTTTGCCTTTTCAGTCTGTTCCTTCCGTTGAAGGTCCTCAATATCCCCTGGAGATAGCTGCTGCCCAATTTTTAATCCCCCGGCAACAAAAACCGATAACCCAAGAGCATACTGACCGTCCAGGAAAACACTTACACGGTCTTTATCCCGTTTTTGAACAACCAGATCTGTAATAGTTTTCATATGTAAACAAAAAGCCACGGCATAATGCCGCAGCCAGCAACAAATTTCTCTAGATTAGGTTATCGTCCGCTTCAGGATCAGTAGCAACCCTGAATCGGATTTATCACTTGCTCAATCAGCAAGTGTTCAAAGCTCATTAATAGGGTAATTTTCCCTAGTTATTACTTGACGTCTGTTACTATTTAGAGCAGTTGAACCCAATATAATCCATAAATAATTCAATAAAACTGCCCTGTTTATCTTCAAGCGCGATAACTTTAGGAAATCACTTCTGCGCGCTACTTCGAAACCCACTCGAAATTTGATCCCGTCGAAAACAAACGCCATGCGCATCGAGAACCAATCTATTCGTTGCCAACCGAAACACTAGTAAATCAATTAGTTAACCATCTCCGGCAACAGGTTCTTCAAGATAAGGTAAACCTGCCTCCACACGGATCAGACGTTCCAATTCATCCAACATCTCTGGATTCTCGGCCAGGTACGTCTTGGCATTCTCT
>JBJYWP010000111.1:0-34589 GCA_046259485.1 Promineifilaceae bacterium (SeqCode)
TTTTTTATCTATGCACACCCCTCAATTAATTAGAACTCTATTCGTTCATTCCTTTCACCCTCAATTGGTTATTGCCATTCGATGACTATTTTGCCTTCGATCACACATGGCCTGATTCAGCCGTTTTAAATTAACAGCGGCGCCGGTTAGCTGTGCTTGCAGATTGACCTTATCACGCCCGCGATAACGCGCATGTCGCGCACCGTGTTTGCGGACTAACATAGAAATCGTCCCTTCAACGGCTGCTCGCGGTTTAAGCTTTTCACAAAAGTCGGCTGTTTGCTGTTCGGCCCGGCGAGTAGTAATGAAATCGTGATAGCCATTGAGGAATAAAGTTCTGCCCTGCTCGCTCGTCGTACAGATACCCCAGGCGGCGCACTGGCGGCAGGAGGGGCTGAAACGAACATAGATACCTGGTCGTTTGTTGGATTTGACTCGTGATTGCCAAAGATGGGAGGTGGCTCCCTCAGGGCAATGAACCACTTCCTGCTCCCAATCTATTATGAAGTCCTCTTGGCGAAATCCATCGGGTTTGCCGCTTGTATCTCCCTGCATCAGACCGAGAAGTTGGATGCCTCGTTTTTCACTTCCGGCCAGGTTCGCCCCGCTAACATATCCCTGGTCAACCAGGTGCTCTTTAGGCACTCGGCCGTCCGCAATAAGCTGGTCTTGGCTGGCTGTCAGTACTTCACTGTCGTCTGTTGTTGCATCCGTGATGCGCACATCGGTCAAGAATGCGGTCGCTTCGGCTGTCTCGGTAACCTGCAATTTGTAACCGCGCCAGCCTTTGCCTCGTTTCTTTGCCATACGTGTTTGTGCTTCGTGCGGCGAAATTACCTTCTGTTTGCATTCACCTCTTTTAGCTGAACGCAGTCGCACTTTTCGCCCACCGCCACCGCCGCTGTCTTTGCTGCGCGTGAATGTCTGTTCCAGAACAGTCTTGAGCGTCTCTATTTCAGGAAGCATTTGCACATTCTCCGGTCCGCTTTCTTGCAAGTGGTCTAGTAACCAATAGCCGTCCTGCCCAGCCTGCCTTGTCTCTTTCTGCACCTCTTCCTGATTCAATTTCCAGTCACTTTGCCGCACGCTGTAATATTCATGATAGGTCGCCGGTATGGCTGACTCATACCAGGCCGGTGCCGCTTTTTCTAAGGTCCGTAGAGCCACACGCAGCGTCTCCCACAACATCTCCAGCCGGCTTAAGACGGCCACTTTCCCCAACACATGCGTCGAGTCGGTCCGTTGGTTACCTTGTTTTTTTAGAAAGCCTTCACTGACTATCCAATCCAGGATCTTTTCAAACAGCAGGCGTTCTGCTCCGTGCTCCAATAACCGTCCCCGATAATTGCTCAGTGTTGAGTAATGAAAGCCCAACCACTCAACCGGCACATGCATGGCATACTTCCAATCCAAACGTACTGCGGCTAAACTCGCTGCTTCCCGATCCGGCAGGTTTTCCACGTACTGGAACAGTGTCACTAGGCTGAGAATGATGGGACAGATTGCGCCCCGTCCATCTGTGCTGTACAGGTGAGCAAAGTCTTCCAAGGTTAGAATTTTGTCCACACCGTCTCCTAAGACGCGGTAAAGGTTATCTTCCTTGAGAATGATTTGACCGATTCGTGCTGTTTCTTTCGGAATGCTTTCTTGCCAACAATCTTCTTGGAGCGACATTGCCTTTTCCTTGTCTTCACCGTCTCAGTGCACTGTCTCTATTCTCACAATTTCCCGCACGCATGCAATTCGTGATACCATCGTTTTTCAACAGAACCATCCTTGCTGCGCCGGTTATAGACTATGCAGGATTAGAGGCTTTCTGGTGTGTGCTGGTCGGGAAACCGGCCTCAGCGCTTGAAATAACGCTTGATCTTCTCCCAGACGGATAACGATTCTTCTGAATCCAGATATCCAGAGTCATATATCTCTCCCTCATCCCCTTGCACAACCGCATCAAGCATACCCGCAACAGCAATCATCTTTCCAATTAGGTCATTGTCCGGATTCTTGGAGAAGATTTGTCCATCCGACCAGTCTAGCTAGCCTTCCGTTGGTTCTGATTTGGTACTCCAAACGGCAAAATAGGGTCCATTTTCTGCCTGTAAGCTGAGTTCCGGATCGTGTTCAACCAGAGTAAGCCATTCCTCGGATGCAATATCATCTCCTGGTTCTGCCCAATATTCTTTTCGCGTAATGTGTAAATCGTAGCCCATGATTCCCTCCCAGGCGTTCCGCTAAAATTCAATATTCCAATCTATTTTAGTAGAAGGGCATATTTCTCGCCTGCTAATTCAATGCTTTATCTGAATCGGTTATAGAGCAGGAAACTGTCCAGTTGATCTAGCGAATTGTGATTGGAGATATTTCAAAAGCATCGTCGGCGCCGGCTGGATTAATTAAGGGCAGGCGGCTACCATTCTCCGCATCATACAGCCCGGCGCGCAGCGTATACTCTCCTCCCGTGATGCCGGATGGCACAACCAGGCAGTGCAAATCGGCGACGATTTCTCCCGGCTCCCAGGCGCTGGTGGGACGGTAGCCGAATACCGGCTGAGAATCGTTTTGCGCCTGCACGTAGCCATCCGCCGCGGTTAGATGGACAAACACGGTGTAATCAATCGGCACTTCTCTCTCTGCCTGCCAGTATAGAACAACACAAAGCGGTCTGCCCGCGGCGCTCGATGCCGGGCTTTCGTAACCGAGCAGCCGGATTCCTTCGGCAAACTGCGCCGGTCGTTCCAGGGCCGTCTGCGGCAGCGCGTCCACGACCCAATACTGGCCCATCCGCTCGATTGTTTCCTGTGCTGCGGGGGCATACTTCCCGCCGGCGTCCAGTATCTCCTGCACACGCCCGGCGACGCTCCCGGTCAGCGGCTGCGGATCAATTCCCTTTTGCAGCAGCACCACGTCATTCTCGGCGAAGATCGCTTCATAGCCGAAACGGCCGATCGCCGTCAAAATTGCGTTGTAAAAGAAGCGTGCATTGACCCCCCAGCGGAGATCGCTCAAATTTAGCAGCAGATATTCCTGCGGTGGAAAGCCATACGGCCGTTCCAGCAGCTGCAGGCGGTCGTAAAACAGCGAAAACTGGCGTCGTAAGGCGACATGCGGCCCGTAAGCCATCATCGTCGCCACACCCGCATCTGGCGGCAGTAGATCCAGGGCTTTGTAAAAAGTTTCTGTTTCGATCTGCGGTCCCAGGCCATAGACGGGGAAGTAGGGCTCGTCGATGACCTGCGTAAAAGGATTGTCCCAAACCCAGGCCAGCAGTGTGCCCAGACCTAACCAGACTGCCAGGATAACGGCCGACCCGCGATCTCCTACCCAGCCCTGCATGCGCCGCGCGCCTTGGATGGCGGCGATGAAGATGAAGGGCACGGCCGGGGCTAAATATTGGAAATAGATGCTGCTCTGGCTGGGTGTTTCCGAGAGCAGGTTGTAGGCCAGGGCGGGCAGCGTTACCAGCAGCGGGGCGGGGGAAAGTAGGGCTATAAAACCCACGGGCAGTAGAAGCTTGAGCGGCACCATGGCGCGGTAGGGAACCATCAGGTGTTCCAGTACGAGACGCGGCTTGCCGATCAGGCCGGCGAGGATCTGGCCGAGTGTGTCACCAAGCCAGGCGTAGCGGCTGACGGTGTCGGAAACGCCGCCGCGAAAAGCGGGCATGATCCAGAAGAGAGCGGCCAGTGACCAGGCCAGACCCATGCCCGCCCAGATCAGGCCCAGGCGGCGGCGGTCCATGAAGACGGCCGTATAAAGCCCAAAGGCGAAGACGGTCAGACCGACCTCTTCGCGCAGGCTCAGCGAAAGCAGGATAAACAAGGTTGCCCATCCAGGCTGGTCGTTCTCTAATAAATCATAAGCGGCCAGGAAAAAGGGAATCGTAAAGACCACGGGATGGAAATCAAAGCGGTTGATAAAACCCAGCAGAGGATAGAGCAGATAGACGAGGGCAAAGAGAACGGCCGTCCGGCGATCGTCCAGTTTGCGCAGAGCGATGCGATAAACCGGAATAGCGCCTGCGCTGAGTACAAAGGCCTGGACAATCAATATCATGCGTACATCGCGCCAGATGCCGAAGAGCGGTGCCAGGAGGAGGAAAATCAGCTGTACATGATCCCCGAGGTAATGGCTCACTTCGATGGTGCTGGCGAACCAGTCGCCGCGCCAGGTGTTCCAGATGACCTGGGCCTTGATCCCCAGGTCGTAGGTGGAAGAGTTCAGGCGCATATGGCGCAGCCAGGCGTAGGCGCTGAGAACAACACCCCAAAATAAAGCCAACAGGATTGGCAGCCAATGATCGCGCAGAAATTCCTTGAGTCGCGCCGTGTTCAAACGATTCATGATCAGATAGTCTCTAATTTCCCACGAGTTTCTTGCAGATGCAAGAGATCAGAGTTGCCAGGCACTTCCCGAGTGCCCGGCAACTGGCCAACCGGCTTCTCGGCCTAATGATCGCTTTCGCCATCATAATTCGATGCTGATAGAATCCCTTGTCTTAAGCATGAACAACCACAACCGGCTTTCCTGGTGGCTGGGGGCGCTGCTGCTGGCGGCACTAACCTTCCTGCTGCTTGGTTATTACCTGACTATCGAAAAAGAGATCACCGGCGGCATAATCGGCGCGCCGTTGGATGACGCCTGGATCCATTTTCAGTTTGCACGCAATCTCAGCCAGGGGCAGGGTTTCAGCTTTAATCCTGGCCAACCGACGCCCGGCTCCACGGCTCCGCTGTGGACGATCATCCTCGCCGCCGTTAGTCTCTTTTCGGCCGATTATCTCATACCGGCCCTGGCGCTCAGCGCCGGCTTTTTCCTCGCCGCGGTCCTCCTGGCCTATGGCTTCACTGGCTGGATCACGCGTAATCTCTGGGCGGCTCTCCTCGCCGGTTTGGCTACCGCCTTGAGCGGCCGTTTGCTGTGGGCAGGGTTGGCGGGCATGGAGACGACTGCTTTTGCCGCTCTCAGCCTGACCGCGATTTGGGCCTACACCCGTTCCGGACTGCGTCTCTTCCCCGCTTTACTCTTCGGTCTAGCCGCGCAGCTGCGTCCGGAAGGGCATGCCCTGTTTGCCTTG
Organism: Promineifilaceae bacterium (SeqCode); assembly: GCA_046259485.1. Classification (GTDB taxonomy): domain Bacteria; phylum Chloroflexota; class Anaerolineae; order Promineifilales; family Promineifilaceae; genus JAACFF01. The sequence continues at coordinate 5,075 of JBJYWP010000111.1, forward strand.
GCCTTTCTCGATGCCGCCTGGCAGTGGTTTCGCATAGAACGCACTCGGGGCACTCTAAAGCTGGGTACCGCCATAAGGAGCTTCCTGCCGCCGCTGGCGCTCTATTTTCTGCTGGCTTTGCCTTACAGCCTCTTCAGCCTTTCCACTACCGGACGGCCGTTACCCAATACCTTCTATGCCAAGGTTGGCTCACAGTATTTCTTCAGCTGGCGCACGCTGCGTGAGACCCTGAGCTGGCATTGGCAGGATAATCCGCTCAGCCTTCTCCTGGCGCTCTTCGGGTTGTGGCCTATGTGGCGTAAGAGCCGTCTGGGCGTCCTCTGGCTGCTGGCTCTGCCCCTATTTACGGCCGTAATCATTGACTTCACCTGGCACCACGGCCGTTATACGATGCCCCTCATTCCTTTGCAGATGGTAACCGCCGCGGTAGGGGCATGGTGGTTGGTCAATAAACTTCCCGCCCGTCAGGAGGCGGTTTTTCCCTGGCGCTTATTTGCCCAGGGAGGACTGCTTTGCCTGCTCCTGTTCGGCGGATTTTGGCATTTTTCTTATTGGGCGGCGATGTTGGGTATGAACACACGCGAAGTCCAGGATATCGATGTCGCTCTAGGCCGCTGGCTGGCCGAAAATACGCCCCAGGATGCTTTAATCGCCGTGGACGATATAGGAGCCATTACCTTCCTTTCCGGACGCCAGATCGTGGATATGAACGGTCTGGTCTCTCCTGAAGTATGGCCGGCATTGAGCGCGGCCGAAGGACTGCCCCGTGACCAGGTGCTGACGCGCATTCTTTCCGGGGCGCAGCCGGATTACATGGCCGCCTTTCCCTTGTGGCGCTGGAATATCGCTTCCAATCCCGACATCGCCCTGCCGCTGCATCACGTGCGAACAGATACGCAGACGATCATTTTCCAGCAGGATGCCTATGTCTACGAGACCACCTGGCCTTATCTCGCCACGGCCGAACCTCAGCATGAGGAAACGGCCATCTTCGGTGAGGCCATTCAACTGCTCGGCCATGACCTTGCGCCGGCCGGGCTCGGTGAACTGGTGCTCTACTGGCAGAGCCTCGCCCCGGTAAGCGATGATTACGATGTTTTTGTTCATCTGCGAGACGAAACAGGCGGCATCGTCGCTCAGGTTGACCGCCAACCGCTGTCCGGTTTGGTACCGACATCAAAGTGGCAGCAGGGCGATATCATTCGTGATCCGGTCACCTTTGCGGATACGGCCGATTTGCCTCCTGGAGAGTACGAAATATGGGTGGGTCTTTACTTGCGAGAGACCGGCCGACGACTGCCGGTCAGCGGCGAGGACACGCTGGACAATGCGCTGCGCCTCGGCTCCATCGCCATCCCCTGATTATCGGTATTTCCCCGGAAATTTAATCATCTCTTGTTTGGAAATCGATCCTCTAACGAATTTCCGGGGAAATTAGATCTCAAATTGCTCTTGCCAAACACCCGAATATTTGACATAATAAGACGACATAAGTATCGCCCTGTTGTTAGCTTAAAGGAATAAAGTCGATGGACCGCAGTGTAATTCTGGCGCTCTATGATCGTGAGCAGCGTATTGATATCGAATATCCTGGCCTGACAAAGGAGATTGGCGGTGGGGTTGTCCGTTTCACCGGACCGCCAAACCATGAGAGCGGCAACTTTATCCTCTACAGTAGATTTGCCGATGAAAATGCCGACTCGGTGATCAGCGAGCAGATTTCCCATTTCCGCGCCCAGCAGCAGCCTTTTGAATGGAAGGTTTATGAACACGACTCACCGCCCGATTTGCGCGCGCGCCTCGTCATCCAGGGATTCAAACCGCGTGGGCGGGATATCGTCATGGTGCTTAATGTGCGTGACGCTCAGCCGCGCCTCCTCAGGCCGCCCCATTTAGATGTTCAACGCCTGACTGATGCGGCTCAGCTCCAAGAGCTGACCTCTCTCCTGTACCGCGTATATGGCGTGGATTTTAACTACCTGGAACGCCTGTTGGGCGACGATTTGCGCGATCGACCGTATTTCAGTTCGATTTATACAGCCTATGTCGGGCATGAATTGGCCGGAGTTGGTTGGATACAATTCCCGGCGCGCAGCCAATTCGCTTCTTTGTGGGGTGGAACCGTACTGCCTGCCTATCGCGGCCGGGGAATTTACCGCGCCCTCCTTGCCGTTCGTCACCAGGAAGCGATACGCCGCGGTTACAGCCTGATAACGATCGAAGCCCCCAAATCATGTCGGGGGCTTGCGGAAAAATTTGGTTTTCAGATGTTGACCTATTCCCATTCCTGCTTATGGCAGCCGCGGGGTTAGGTCAGACAAGAAAATTAATTAATGGTGATGACCATGGGTATGAACATGACCATGCGCCAGCTCTTCTGATTGAGCAGGGCGTAGATCGACGATCTTGACCTGGAAATTGAGCGTTTCCCCGGCTAATGGATGGTTAAAATCAACGATTACATTCTCATCGTCCAAATCAGCCACGTAAACCTGGAATACCTCCCCTGTCTCTGTGTCGCGCAGTTCCAAAGGATCGCCAATCATCGGTTCGTAGTCAGGAGGGAGAATATCACGCGGAATTTGGTCCCTGTTTTCAGGGTCTAGTTCCCCATAGGCGTCCGCCGGTTGGACCGTGACTTCTTTGCTATCGCCGACACCCATATCGTATAACTCACTCTCTAATCCTGGAATGATGTTTCCATGACCTTGCAAAAACAACATGGGATCGTCTTCATCTGCACGGTCGATCTCCTCACCATCTACTTCCAGTACATAGGCCATTGAGACGACCATGTCGTCGGTGACCTTGGGTTCTTTTTCACTCATATTTTTCAACCTTCTATCAATCGCTAATAATTAAAAAAGCCAGGCATCTGCCGGTGCCTGGCTTTCAGGAATTATTCCTCTACCCGGCGGACTTCATGAGCCGCCTCTCCTTTCCGACCTGGGCCGACCACGAAGGCTACACGATCGCCATCATCTAAAGTTCCCCCGGGTTCGAGAATGGCTGAATAATGCACAAAAATGTCTTGACCATTTTCGCGCTTTATAAAGCCATAGCCTTTTCTCGTGTCAAACCATTTGACAGTCCCAATTTCAGTATTCTCGTCCATCTGCCTTGACTCTTACTCCTTCGTTTGCCCGGAATCTGACAAAAAAAACCGCCCCAAACAGGCGGCACCAGATTTCTTCTCAACCGGTGCAAACTAAATATGGATAAAGCATATCGTATCGCATGAAGCCCGTCAATCTCTGGCTGATTTTTATTATACGCTTCCTACATATTCGTGTTAAAAGAGTGTACAGCCGTCAGCTGTCAGCCATATGCTTTTTTCCCGGCTGCAGCTGGACGATCAGCGCGCCGCAGAAAGCCACCAAAAGCCCAGCGATCTGCACCAGTGTCAGGGCCTCGTCGAGGAATATCCAGGCCAGGATGGCGATCTGGAAAAGCATGGTGTTGTTGATGACCGTTGATTCTGTTGCCGAGAGCGTTTGCAGCGTCTTGTTCCAGATTGTGAACGCTACGGCCGTATTGACCATCGCCAATAAGAGGACAATAAACCAGTTGGTGAGATTCATTTTAGGCGCCGGTTCAACAGCCAGACCGATTCCCAGCAGCAGGGAGGCGCCGATGCCCATGCTGATCGTGGTCACGGTGAGCGGATCGATACTGCGTTGACGGTTAACATAACGGCCGAGGATGCTGGATAAGGAAGTAGCCAGCAGGTGAATTCCGGCGATAAGATAGCCCAACAGCTGACCGGCGGGAAATTTAAAGGGAAAGAAGAAAACGGCGACCCCGGCGAAGAAAATAAACATACCGATGTACTGCATGCTGCTTGGATTTTCATGCAGCAGGAGTATACTTAAGATGGCCACGACAATTGCCGTGCCGTTGAGCAGCAGACTGACGTTGACGGCCGGTAAATAATCCAAGGCCAGAAACATGGTGCCCTGGGTAATCGTGTAATAGAGAATACCCAGCACGATTAGTAAGAGCCACTCACGACGCCCCCATTTTTTGACCCCTTTGATGCGGCCGGAGAATGTAAATATTGGGAGCAAGATAAGAAAGGCCAGAAAATAACGCATGCCGGCAAATGTGAGAGCGGGGATATCCTTCAGTCCGACCTTAATCAGAACGACAGAGGTGGACCATAGAAAGGTCACGAACAGGGCCTGGAATACGGCCGTTGTATGGGGATCGCGTTTCGGCATTTAATCTTGGATAATTCCGATGATACCGGCATTATCCATAATCTAGCTCATAAAGCCAAAAGCGGTATTGAATGGTGGGAGATCAATAATGGCGCTTACAGGAACTCCAATGAGAAACAAAAATATGCTGCGCCGGAGCCTGCTCTTTGGGCTGCCTGTGGACGCGATTATTCTAGGATTGATTTATTACTGGTTTGCCGTCGCTGACCGTTACATCGTTTTCCTTTACAACCATGATATGGGGGAGGTTGTTCCGGACACTTCGCCCTTCAGCCGGGTGACTTCCAGCCGCTATTGGATGGCTTCCCTCGTCGCCGGCGGCTTTATCCTGGTCATTTATACAGGGGTCAACTGGCTTCTTGGAAGGGTACGCGCGGGTTATAGGCCGCCGCCCTGGCAGAACGTATGGCTGGTTTGTGCGCCCTTCTTGATTCTCTTTATCCCGCTGATCACGATGAGGGCCAATACACCGGTCTTGCCCTGGTCTTACGCGGCAATGGTTACCACAGCCGCCCTGGTCGGTCTTGCCCTGGCCTTGATTCCCGGCGACCTGGCTGCCAGAAAACCAGGGGATCTGCTCTGGTTGGCCGCGGATGGGTGGGGTCTGGCCTTCATTTTGATGACTCTGGCCCAGTTAGACGATATCGGCCGTTGGTTAGCCAACGGGCTGGACTGGCGCACTGTACTAAGTCTGGTATTCATCGTGATGGGGGTGGGGTGGCTGCTGCTGTTGACGGCCGTTCGCTATTGGCGCGGCGTTTTGGTAGGTGATTTCCAATCCCTAGCCGTCGCCGCCGCCTGCATGACCTATCTCTTCCTGCCGCTCATGCACTTCTTGATCGGCACGAACGGCTATTTCTACATCACCGACAGCGACAACTTCCTGGCCGGCACAATCCCCATGCAGCTGGCCGCCTGGGCTTTCACGGCCCTGATCATCTGGGCTCTGCTGGCGCTGCGTGGACGCCTGGAAACGAGAAAGACGAATTCTCTATAGCATAAAAAAAGAGCGAGGTCTTTATTCCAAAACATCGCTCTTAAAATTCAGCTTTAATCTGCAAAAAAGGCCTAGACTGAAGTAACCGCCTCTTCCACTTCACCCGTTTCATCACCGTTTTTACGGTGGCGCAGGATGAGTTTGCCTTCCTCATCGACATCGATGATGACGTCTTCGCCGTCCTTGAACTCGCCGGCGAGAACGGAATCAGAGAGCTGGTCTTCGATTTCCGTCTGGATCAGGCGGCGCAGCGGCCTTGCGCCGAATTCGGCGTCATAACCATGCTCGCCAAGCCAATCCCGCGCCGCGTTGGTCGCTTCCAAAACCAGTTCATGCTCGACAAGGCGGTCGTTCACTTCCTTGAGGATGATGTCCACGATCTGGCGAATGTCCGCTTTTTGCAGCTGGCGGAAGACAACAACTTTGTCGACGCGGTTCAGGAATTCCGGCCGGAAGGTCCGTTTCATCTGTTCCATCAACGTCTTGTGCATCTCTTTATATTCCGCATCAGCCTGCACGGACTCGTCACGCTGGAAGGCAAACCCTAAGTTAGGCCCGCGCTTGATGACATCCGCGCCGACGTTGGAGGTCATGATGATCATCGCGTTGCGGAAATCGACTTTCTGACCTTTGGCGTCGGACAGGTGGCCTTCTTCCATGATCTGCAGCAGGATATTGAACGCTTCCGGATGCGCCTTCTCAATTTCGTCAAAAACGACGATGGAGTAGGGGCGCCGCCTTACAGCCTCGGTTAACTGACCGGCATCTTCATAGCCTACATAGCCGGGAGGTGATCCTACCAATCGGGCCACGCTGTGCCGCTCCATGAACTCCGACATATCCAGCTGGACCAAAGCGTCTTCGCTGCCGAACAAAAATCGCGCTAAGACCTTGGTCAATTCCGTCTTACCGACCCCGGTCGGGCCTAAGAAGATGAAGGAGCCAATCGGCCGTCGCGGATCTTTCAAACCTGCACGCGCGCGCCGTACTGCTTTGGAGATGGCCGTGATCGCTTCGTCTTGACCGACGATATGGTTCCTCATTTCCTCTTCCATACGCAGCAGGCGTGTCGATTCTTCCTCAGTAAACTGGTAAATCGGAATACCGGTCCACATGGAGAGCACTTCAGCCACATCTTCGGCCGTTAGGCTGTTCTCTTCCGGTGAATCGCCGCTGCCCGCACGGAGTAGATCGAGTTCATGTTGGATTTCTTCCTCACGTTCTTTCAACTCCGTGGCGTACTGGTACTGCCCCTGGTCGAGAGCTTCGCCGCGTTCCTGGCGCAGTTCCCGCAGCCGTTCATAGGTTTCCCGCACATCTTGGGAGTGGGGGATGCGGTACATCCGCACGCGTGAAGCGCCTTCGTCTATCAAGTCAATTGCCTTATCCGGCAGATAACGGTCGGTGACATAGCGAACGGATAGATTAACCGCCGCTTCAATAGCCTCTTCGGTGATGAAGAGATTGTGGTGTTGTTCATAAGCGCCTTTGATACCGCGCAAAATTTCCACGGCCTCGTCAGGCGTCGGCTCGTCGACATATACCGGCTGGAAACGGCGTTCCAGGGCGGCGTCGCTTTCGATGTACTTACGGTACTCTTCGAGCGTCGTCGCACCGATGGTTTGCAGTTCGCCACGCGCCAACGAAGGTTTGAGAATATTCGCCGCGTCTACGGAACTGCCCGCCGAACCAGCGCCGACCAGCATGTGCACCTCATCGATGAAGAGAATGGAATCACTCGACTTGAGTTCTTCAATCACCCGTTTCAAGCGTTCTTCAAACTGGCCGCGATACATGGTGCCGGCGACCAGACTGCCCACGTCAAGCTGCAAAACGCGCTTGCCATGCAGTGTATCGGGGACCTCCCCTTCAACAATGCGCTGGGCCAGCCCTTCGATGATCGCCGTCTTACCGACGCCCGGCTCGCCAATCAGGGCCGGATTGTTTTTTGTACGCCGCGCCAAAATCTGGATCACGCGTTCGATTTCCGTATTACGGCCGATAACGGGATCAAGGGCCATGTCTTGGGCCAGGGCGGTTAAATCAGTCGCCAGTTGGTCGACCATCGGCGTTTTGCTCTTTTCCTTAGAAGCGGGTTTTTTGCGTGAAGATTGTTGGGGGGTCTCGGTTGAAGCGACCGGGCTTTCTTTCAGCATGCGCCGGGTCTGCCGCCGGATTTGCTCGGCGCTGATACCGAACTTGCGTAAGACATCCATTGCCAGCCCTTCATTCTGCCGCGCCAGACCCAATAGGAGATGTTCCGTGCTGATATAATGCTGCCCCATGCGGCGTGCTTCTTCTACCGCTAATTCTAGAATGCGTTTGGTGCTGGGGGATAATTCCGTCTTTGTGAAGGGCGTCCGGGTGCCCGGACCGCCAGACATTCTCTCGACCATTGCTTGAACACGAACGGCATCAAGCCCGAGTTCTCTCAGAACCCGACCGGCAACACCGCCTTCTTCCTGCAGGAGGCCGATCAGCACGTGCTCACTTCCAATATAACTATGGTTGAGACGTTCTGCCTCTTCCTGTGCCAGACTGAGCACTCTACGTGCTCGTTGTGTGAATCGTTCCCAGTTTTTAGAGTTCACCGTTTATTCCTCGGTTTTTATTGTTAACCCTTGAGATGCACGAAAGATATTACTGCGCCCACCTCATCATATTAGAGGGCGGTTATGCCCTCCAGATAACTAGTACGTAAGAGTCGAAAATTCGGTGCAGGAAATTAATGCCCTGCTCTAGTTGTCATTAAACAACAGGCTGCAGGTAAAGGCGAGAGTTTTCAGGCAAGATTTAATAAGTTCGCCGGATAAGGCCTATCTTGCCGGATAGAACCTATCCGGCAAGATAGGTTCTATCCAAGGTCGGATAGGTTACTTTATGAGAGAGAATCCAGCATCGCAAGGTCGTTCTCAATATACCTGTCAGACGAAACCTGTTTTAAGCTAAGTCCCAATTGACGTTGATCCGGATCGATTCGGATGATGCGAACCATGACCGTATCATTCGGCTTGACTATTTCCTGGGCATTTTCCACACGACCTTCTGACATTTCAGAAATGTGGATGAGCCCTTCAAGTTGGTAGTCATCCTGCAATCGGGCAAACGCGCCAAATTTGGTGAGTCTTGTAATGGTGACTTCGATGAGTTGGCCTACTTCATAAGTGTCATCAATTAGCGACCAGGGGTCAGGTTGTAAACGTTTCATGCTCAAGGCGATACGCTGGCGGTCTTCGTCGACATTCAGGACGACTACTTCTACTTCATCACCTACTTTCAGAAGATCGCTGGGTTTGCTGATGCGCTTCCAACTCATCTCCGAAAGATGAACCAGTCCCTCAATACCGCCGATATCAACAAAAGCGCCGAAGTCGGCCAGGTTGACAACCTGTCCTTTGAGAACGGTGCCTTCTTCCATATCCTCAAGCAGTTCCGCTTTACGGGCTTCGCGGATTTCTTTACCGGCCGCGTTTTCGGAGAGGATCAGGCGGTTGCGTTCGCGGTCTACTTCGATGACCTTGACCTTGAGCGTCTCGCCGATCATATTTTGAAGGGCCCGCTGCTTCTCTGTTTGATCATTCCGGCTTATCTGGCGATCGCGGCTTAATTGTGAATTGGGCACGAAACCGCGCAGCAGGCCGTAGCCTACGAGGGCGCCGCCGCGATTAAAGCCCAATACTTTACACTTAATAACGTCCTGGTTTTCCAAACTCTTTGCAGCACGTTCCCAGTCTTCTACCTCAGCGGCTTTGCTGTATGAAAGGACAATATTGCCCTTGCTGTCTTCAGGGTTGACAACATAAACATAAATTTCGTTGCCAACTTCTAATCTTGCCAATGTCTCATCATCAAATGTAGAGACTTCTTTACTATCAATCACGCCCTCGGATTTCGCGCCGATGTCTACTAAAATCTCATTGTTGTTATGGGATACGACGGTGCCGCTGCGTACTTCTCCGGCAACCGGGAAATTTAATTCCTCGTCAAGTAAGAAATCCATGGGGTGGCTGTTGCTGCCACTAGAGGTGTCGTTCATATTTACTAATTTATCCTAAATGAAATCCCGTGTTCCTTATGAACCGGGGAATTTTGCATGATTATACTTGCTTTAGTTCCATATTCAAGGGTTGAAACCTTAAGACCTTTCTAGTCCCCACCATTCATGATTTGATAGGGAATTTGCATGGGATATCATTGGGATTATATGAATCAAGGGTCTGAAGCGTCTTGGGCCGATCGCCTTGCGGCTCATCCACTATTAATATCCATCCTTCTCTTTGCCGTCGCGCTGGGGCTTCGCCTGCTGGCACTAAACCGATATGTGACCCCGGATGAACTGATCTGGGTCTACCGAACTATATTATTTCGTGAGGCTGTGCGGGCGGGAGATTGGGCGAATACGCTGGTCGCCGGCCATCCCGGCGTTACCACAACCTGGTTGGGATCCGCGGCTCTCAGTTTGCAGCTGGCCTTTCAACCGGCTGCCCAAGAAGCTTACAACTGGATTACGCATCTCGCTTATCTGACGCCGGATAACATGGCCGCCTACCGCCATCTGGCCGTCTTTTTGGATTCTGGCCGCACGGCTGTCGCCCTGGTTAACAGCCTGGGCGTCGTCGCCGTATTCTGGCTGGTGCGAGAGCTTTTGAACGACCGTGTCGCCCTTGTCGCCGCCTTGATTTTGGCTCTGGACCCTTTTATCGCCGGTCTTTCCAGCCTCTTCCACGTAGACGCGCTGTTAATGACCTGGTCTATCCTCTCCCTTTTAACCCTTGCTTTGGGTATTGGGTTGGGACAAAAGGAGCAAAACGGCCGTCGCCGCACCCTCCGGCTTTTCCTCTCCGGAAGCGCGGCGGCCCTGGCGGTTCTCAGCAAGTCGCCGGGATTGGTACTCCTTCCCACTGCCGCGTTGGGCATCTTAAGCCTGCTGTGGCGAGAGAGGGATGTTTCATTCGGCCGTCGATTTGCGCGGGTGATCGGCTGGGGCTTAATCTGGCTCGCTGGCTTTTTATTACTTCTTTTCCTGCTCTTTCCAGCCTTATGGGCGGCACCGGGGCAGGTCCTCTCCACTACCGGCGGCAATGCCGGCCGCCACATCGAAGAGGCGCTGCGTCCAACCTTTTTCCTGGGCGAAGTCGCCTTCGATCATGGGCTCATTTTTTATCCGACTGCCCTCTTATGGCGTTTATCGCCCCTGATTATCGGCGGTTTAGTCCTGCTGCTGGTTTATCTCATTAGAAAACCATGCATGCGCGGCAATGAGCTGTATCTCATTCTCCTGCTGATCTTTTGGGTCCTGCTCTTCGGCGCGGCGATCACCTTTGCGGCCAAGAAATTCGACCGCTATCTCCTGCCGATCATACCCGCCCTGGCCATCCTGGCCGCCGTAGCCCTGGCCGGCCGCCGGGAAGAAGGATCGCGGTTTATTAAAGGCCTGATAGGCATCCTGATCGTCGCCCAGGTCCTGATGCTGGCGGCGAGTTTTCCCTACCTGCTCTCGGCTTACAATCCCCTCATTGGCGGTCCGTATACGGCGCAGTATGTGATGCCTCTGGGCTGGGGAGAGAGCGTGAGCGCCGCCGGAGCCTGGTTGGCGGAACAACCTGATGCGCAAGAAGAAACTGCCGTTTCCGGCATCGCCCCCTCCCTGGCACCATACTTCTCCGGCACAACCCTGTTCGCGGAAACCTCTACCTGGCAAGAAGCGGATCATGTCATCCTCACGGCCAATACCAAACAGGTTGAACCCGAGGTTGTCGCCCAGGCTGACCGCGACTTGCAGTTGAGCCACACAATTCATTTTGGCCTGCTGCCCCAGGCTTGGATTTACGATAATCCCAACGCCCAACCCTTTGAAATAGACGCGCTGCCGCTGCCCGATCCGATTATCTTCGGCGGGCAGATGGCCCTTCTGGGCCAGGACATTCGCCTCAACCAGAATCAAGAAGATCTGTTATTCACGGCGCGCTGGCAGAAGCAGGAAACAGATCCCTTATTATCTTTGAAGATTCAGCTCCTTGATGAAGCGGGTAATATCTGGCAAAAACTGGAAACGGACCTGCTCAATGATGTGTATTTTTATCCGCAAAACTGGAATGATACCGAGACGCCGCAGGTGACCTACCGCCTTGCTTTACCCTCTGCGATGCCCCCGGGCAGTTACTCGGCAGCCCTTTCCCTGGTCGATCAAAAAACCGGTGGGCAGCTGCCTGTTTCGATGGCCGGTCAAAGCGGCGGGGTGATTTTTGATGCCGGGGCTGTGCAGCTCGATCTTCCCCTGCGCAGTTACGAACCTGGCGCGATAGAGATGGAACCGCTCGCCGGGGTTTCCTGGCTGAATGGGGATTTGCGCCTCTTGGGCGTAGCCGCTCTCACACCGGCCGTGCAGACCGGAGGTGACGTCTCCCTGGAGTTGATCTGGCAGACTGATGGCGCGCTTCCCGACGGCTTGCAGCTGGCGTTAGGGTTGGAAGGCAGCTATCCCGTTATTTTACCGTTCAGCAGTTTCGACACGGCCGTGTGGACGCCGGGTGCGGTGCTGCGCCAAAAATACAAATATCCGGTTCCCGCGGACCTACCTTCCGGCAGCTATGGTTTAACGGCCGCACTTTTAGACAGCAGCGGCCAAATGCTGGACGGTTCGCCAGCGCGAATTGGTGAGGTTCGCGTTGACGCGGTTGACCGTTCCTTTACCCTGCCCGATGACATTGCCGTGCCCCTGGAAATCCGCTACGAGCCGGGAATCGTTTTGCGTGGCCTCTCACCGGCGGAGATCACGGCCGAGCCTGGCGAATCGATCACCCTCTCGCTGTACTGGCAGAGCGAACTACAAACGGCCGAACCGGTCACCGCTTTTGTGCATCTGGTGGATGAAGCCGGTGAAATCAAGGCCCAATCCGATCAATGGCCGGGCGGTTTGCCGAGCAATCTTTGGAGCGCAGGCCAGGTGATCGTCGATGAACATACGCTGGCCTTACCCTCCGACCTCGAAAGCGGGAATTACCAACTGATGGTCGGTCTTTATACGGCAGGCGACGGTCTGAGGCTGCCGGCTTTTGATCGCTCAGGAGCGAGCATTCCCGGCGACCAGGTCCAGCTGCCCCTCGTCGTGGTTGTTTCGGAATAGGCCGGTCTGAACGGTATGTCGAACGTCACCCCCTCGCCAAGCAGTTCCACACTACCGGCCGGCTCACGGCGGTCTGTCTACCAGCCAGGGACCACTGCTCTGCGGATGGCTTTATTCTTCCTCTTATTATTGGCTTTCGCTTTCCGTATTTTTCTGCTGGACAAGCAGAGCATCTGGTGGGATGAAGGAATCAGTCTCCATTTGGCGACCTCCAACCTGGCGGGAATCGTAAGCGACCGCTTGGATAATATCCATCCACCGCTTTATTTCATCCTTTTAAAGGTTTGGCTGGCTTTGAGCGGGGTCACCGTTTTTTCAGCGCGCTATTTATCCGCCTTGGCCGGATGGCTGCTAGTTCCGGCTGCTTACGCCATCTCTACTCGCTGGTTCGATCGCTGCACGGGTATAGTCGCCGCTTTCCTGGCTGCCATATCGGCTGTCTCAGTCATTTACGCGCAGGAAATTCGGGTTTACAGCCTCCTGCCCCTTGCTTACCTTGCCCTCCTGGCCCTCACGCGTGAACTGATTCGCTCCGATTCGCCGGCTTCCGGCAAAGAATTTATTTATTGGGTGGTGCTGGGCGTCGTCAGCTGGATCGCCCTGCACCTGCACTATGTCTCCCTGTTTGCCGGGGTTTACGTCACATCGTGGGCCGGGCTCTCCTTCATTCGCGGCCGGCGATGGCCAGAATTATGGCGCTTGCTGCTTGTTCAGTTTCTCGTTTTCCTGGCCAGCCTGCCCTGGTTCATAGCCGCTATAAGCAACTGGCGGGCAATTAGCGGGGAGGCGAACTCCGGCACATTTGTCACCGAAGCTGTGCCATTTCCTTTTTTATTGGCTCAAGTCTGGACTTTTCACCTCACAGGACTGGCCGGAGCCTTATCCAAACCGGGGATCGAACTCGCCGCCGCGGTGACAGGTCTGCTTCTGTTACTGCTGCTGCTTTTACGTCTTGTCGATCGCCGCACGCGCCGTCCAACGGCCGTTTTACTCGCTAACTGGCTGATTCCCTTGAGCTCAGCCCTCCTTGTCTGGCTGGTTCGTTCCTTTTCGCATCCGCGCTACGTAGCCATGTATGCCCCAGGCCTGATCTTATTGGCCGCCTATCTCATTCTGCCCAATACACCACGGGCGAAATCTGCCCTGCGCAGTGTCACCACCCGCGCTACGGCTTTACTCCTGCTGGTAATGCTCACTGCGTTCTCCCTCTGGGGATTAGCCCTCTATTACTTTGACGACGATGTCGCTAAGGACGATATCCGCGGCGTTGCCCAATTCCTGGAAGAGACCGCCGGTGCGGAGGACCTCATCCTGGTCCCCGATACCGACTGGTCGCTGCCTTTCGAATACCAAGGATCAACGCAGGTGGCTATGCCGGGCCTCGAAAGCGGGGGGGATTACTGGCAGAACCTGAGCCGGCTAACGGCCGGATCCCCCCATGTCTTTCTCCTGGACTACAAGCAGGGTACGCGCGACTGGCAAAACGTCCTGCCCTTCGCCCTGAACAGCAGCGGGTCCTTAAGTGAAGTTGTGGAGTTTGGGGATTTAATGCTCCAAATTTACGATTTGGATCAGCCGGTTAGTGAACCGCAGTTTGAACCAATTTCCGCGCAGTTTGGCCCTTTGGGATTGAGCGGCGCCTGGGTTGAGCAGGGGGCAGCCGCGGGAGATAACCTGGCTGTCGCCTTCCAATGGCAGGTGGATGGAGACGCGGCATTGCCGCCGCTTAGTGTGGCTCTGCGCCTGCTGGACGAAGACGGCTCCGTCCTTGCTGCCGCGGACGACCGCCTGCTCGATCGGGCGGGAAGACCCAGCGATCAATGGCGCCTCACAGATACCCTCAGCACCTATCACCTGCTGCCGCTGCCGCCCGCTTTGCCGCCGCTTGAATATTCCCTTGCCGTAGAAGTTTACGAAGAGGATCAGGATCAGATTCGACCGATCGACCTCCTTGACCAGCAAGGCGCGCCAGAGGGACAGACCTACTTTATTCCAGGTGTACGAACCACCCGGGCACGGCCGTCTTCGACACGTGAAGCGAGCGCCCTACCTGATTCCTTGTTGGCAGAACCGGTCATTTTTGATCCAGGTCTTAGCCTCGAAGGAGTGGCTTTTTCCGCTCAAGAACTCACTCCCGGGGGCATTTTGCACGTGCAGCTTTTGTGGCAGGCTAAGACCAAACTTCCCGACCTGCAGCCGCGGCTGGCCCTCGTTCAGAACGGGGAGGAGCTGGCAGTCAATGATTCTGCGCCGTCCGGCGGCCGTTACCCGACTTCGATGTGGGAGGTCGGCGAAGAGGTGCTGGAAACGCGCCGGTTGGTAGTCCCTCCCGGCAGCTCCGGCACGATGGAGGTTGTTTTGGAACTTGGCGACCAGACCGTACTGCTGGGCGATATTTCTGTCGAGGCTCAAGAACATGTCTTTTCCCCGCCGGAGATGGATCAAGACCTGGATGTGCAGTTCGGAGATGTTGTCCGCCTTGCCGGATATTCCCTGGAGGAGCGCGTGTATTCAACGGCCGAAACGATCCCGCTGACTCTCTTATGGGAATCTTCGCGCGATGGGGGTGAAGGAGACTATGTTATCTTTACTCATGTCCTGACGGTTGACGGCCGTCTAATCGGCCAGCATGACGGCGTGCCGGCGCAGGGTCAGCGTCCGCTTTCGGGATGGGTCGCCGGAGAATACATCCTCGATCGCCACGAGATCACATTTCGCGATTTGACTTATGCGGGAACGGCCGTTATTGAAGTCGGTCTCTATGATCCTCAAAACGGCGAACGGGTAAGGCTTACAGACGGCTCTGACCGCTTTCTCCTGCCTCTTGAACTACTGATTGAAGCGGGCGGCTAGTGGTTTACTCCTTGAGATCGCTGGGGGGACCACTTCTGCGGGCGAACACACCGACGATAATTGCCGCCACAAGTAGCACCAATCCGGCGATGGGCAGCAAATTTGGTAACTGCTGCGAAGAAGCCGAAGCGCTGGAAACTTCTAAAGGCTGGGCCGACTCGGCAAGCTCCGCCACCAAATTGTCTGTTCTTTTCTCCGATCCGGCGGTTGATACTTGATCACTGATTGCGGCTGATGCTTTCTCTTCCATCAGGTTATCGTAAAGATTTTTTAAGCTGTCCGGTTTTCCTGATGGGGGAGTGATATCGAGGTTCGCAGCCTCTTCGCCTACCGCTGCGCCGGTAACCGGTTCCGGTTCATCACAAACGGCGGGAGGAGTGGGCTGCCAAAGACTGCTGCCCGGCGTTGGCGCTGCACCGCCCAAATCGGGCGCATTAATGATCGGGACTTGTTCGATGAAGCCATGGACAGCGCCCAAATCATCACTGATCCAACCGGCACGGCCGTTTCCGTCCAGTTGGAGCAGCCACCAGTTCAAAAAAGCTGCCCGTCCAACGATCGGCCGTACCTCATCTTCGCCAATCAAACCGGTCAAGGGATAGGCGGTACCCGGTCCTGCGTAAACAGTCACTGCCTCTTGCGTCGTAAAGGTGGGGGGCAGGCCGCACGGACCGGCTTGCGGGAACGCCCCGTTGTTTTCAGGGAAAGCGATCAGTTCTCCTTCAAAATAGATCATTTCAGCGCTGAACGTGGCCGTCGTCTCAGGGGTTCCCTCACTGGTAGGGACTACAACAAAGGATGAATCTCTTGTGCCGGCTACTGTGGGCGAGACTGCCGTGACCGATGTAGCTGTAGGGACAATTCGGGTCGGAACGGCCGTTGCCGGGACCGTTGTTGCAGAAGGAGTTTGAGTAGGCTTAGCAGTTGGGGCTGGTTGGTTTGTAGGTTTAGGTTTGCTTCCCCCGCCACCGCCATTATCCTCGGTGGGTTCCGGTTTGGGTGTACGGGTAGGGATTGTCGCCTGGCCATGAGCGCTGCGGGGTATAGAGATGGCGGTCATCCCCACTATTAATAAAAGGCTGCAGCATAATGCCAATAGCTTTTTGTGCTTGTCCATAACTAAAACCTCCTGACCTTAACGAGTCCAAACCCTTTATTGATAGGTCAGGGAAATGGTCTGATCACTGTCTAGTTCCAGGGCAAAAATGGTCGTATCGCCTTCCACGGCCGCTGGGGTCGGAGAAGCGGAAAGGATTGTTTTTCCGGCAGGGATTGTCACCGACACCTGCACGTGCTGTGCACGCGTGCCGGCTTGCTTCAAAATATCCAGGCTGTATTCATACGACTCACCCGCTTCGCGAACGACTGAGCCGGGCAGCGTATAACGAAATTGACTGCTGATTTCTTCCCCTCGGGGGAGCAGCATCCAACTGTCAAAGGTCGTAAAGCCGGGAATTTCGGAAAGTGTCTCGCTTTCACGCTGGATATCATAATCGCCGAACCAGGTTTCTCCGGGAATCAAGTGCTGCGGGCCTTCCAGCAGAACGCTGCCCTCGGGGACATAGATGCGCATGTAATTCCAGTAACACTTATCGATCAGGGCTTTGTAAGACTCCTGATTTTGGTACTCGTCAGTTACGCCTTGCCAGCAAATTTCATCACTTGGCTCTCCGTGATGGGTATGGTTGACGGTCAACTGCGCTTCAACATCGCCATCGGAGGCAAGCTGCACATCGTAAGTGGCGGAGCGATCGATGAGGGAGTTTGCTTTGTTATAACTCATGTTTGTATCGACAATCATCAGAACGTCGCCGTTGTCCGTTTGGTGCAAACGGCCGTCCCAATTATTTGCTGCCAGAATAGCGGCCGTCTCGGGATCGCGTGAGTAGATTTGTAAATCCTTCTGCTCCAGGGAGTAGAAAAGCTGGTTGGCCAGATAAAGCGGATCGATGTCGTTAAAACCGTTCTGGATACGATTTTGAATTGCCGCCGCAAAAAGTCCTAGAAAAGCCTTGCGTTCGAACACGCCGTCTTGCAGTGTCCATGCTTCTTGCAAGCTGGAAATAATATTCTGGCTGTTAATCTGCTCCCCTGTTTCTGGCAGCGAAACGGGGCCCAGGCCGTTAAGTAGGCTTTTCAGAAACTGCTGATCGATCCCAATCGCCCCATCCAGAGGAGGGACGTCGCGCCCATAAGCATAGAGGTCCATCGCCTTTTGCCCGGAAATAGCGAAATCCGGCCAGAAATTTGCATCGCGAAAGAGGAAGAGATCGAGAAGCATAAATTCCTGCAGTGGTTCGGGCGGGGTGTCATACGGTTTTGTGAGCTTACCAAAGGACTTTCCGGCAACTTCCCAGGCATCGACAAGATTAGCATCACCAAACTCGAGGTCTACAATCTGGCCGTCATCAACTTCCAGGTATCCGGCGCCGCTGATGAAGCCACCCGTCGGCCGTAATTCATCCTCATTTTGGGCCAGTAAAAGATAACGGCGGGGACCGTTAAATCCTGCCAGTTCCGGTAAAACCAGCGCGATACGGGAGAAATCTTGGCCGATTGGCAGCCATTCGTCCCCTTTTTCAAGAAGTGTCCGCACCCGCCAGGGCAGGGATTCGACATCGCTAATTTGCGCGCGCGCTTCCGCCAGGCGATCCAGGGCTAAAGAGGTCTTGGCCAGATCGGAACGGCCGTCGGCGATTGCCGCCAGGAGAGCAGGCAGCATCGACTCATCACTTTCGGCCGTTTGCAGTTCTTCCAGGGCCGGTTTCAGGGCGCGAAAGCCGTAAGCGGCGGCTTCCGTACCCGCGTCGGCCATTTCCAATAAATACGGCGCGGCATCGGCCAGCGGCCCAATTTTGGGCAGCGGCGATAGATAAGGAAGAATAGGTGTCAAGAAGGCGATATTTTGCTCAAGCGTGGTGACATCGCTGCGAATGCCCATCACAAGCGCTTCCGCAGCTTGCGGATCGATCGCCTGCCATCCGCCGTCCGTGAGTTCCTCGATCTCCGCCTGGCGAGCGATAAGAGAGTTGGCGCTGCGATATACGGTCCAAGCCTTCCAACCCAACCAGCCTAGCAAAAGCAAGATGCCGGTTAGGAAAAGGAGTAGAGCTATTTGACCGGCCCGATGATTATGTTGTTCATGGTCTGGTACGCTTTTCGGCGTATCCAGCACTTCCGTTCCTTCGACCATTAATAGTCAGTCTACCTCTTTGTTTCGCTTTTTGCACCAATTTTTCACGCTGATTTGATTACGTTCACCCGCCGCCGAGACCTGCTTAAGGGCTACGGATTTACGGATAGCAGTTCGCGAGACCTGCCAGATCCGCTTCAACCTCACAAACAGAGCGCTCCTGGCTGTTGCGCTCTTTGAACGTTTCCAGGTCATCCTCTATAAGGCCTGTCAGGTGCGGATGGAGCTCGCTCAATTGTTCGCGGTACCAGTCGAAGGCGAAAAGATTTTCATCTACCAGGGTAATATCGTCGCGCATCCCTTCCACATAATGAAAATACCACAATGTGAAAATCGACTGGTCGCCAGGGGTAATTAAGATCGCCTGGTCCGGCGCCGAGGACAAAATATCTTCGGCCAACGGCCGAACTGCTTGATCCTGGTGAAGATTAAGCGCCTGGTAATTGAACAGCAGAAGAAAGAGGGGCAGGATTAAAGACCAGGGACCTGTGCGAGAGAAACCCGCCGCCAGCAGCGGACTGAACAGGATCAACACCTGGGGAAGATAGACCGCAACATCTTCCGTTTGGTAGAAAAATCCGTATAGAAAATAGACCAGCGCCGTGGCTGTAAGGGCTGTAGTTACGCGTTTGGGCAGCAACCGGGACGTCATTCCCGGGACGACGAACATCCAGCCGATCCAAAGCCATTGTTGGAAGAGCGTTTTACTCAGTTGGATGAATTTGGGAAGGGCTGCGCTGCTTTCCGGCAGTCTCAAATTGGCGTAGTAAATCCGCCCGCTTACCAGCCACAACCAACCACGAAAGGTCGAGGGATCGCCCCAAATGACCGGACTGCCGGTTTGAGCCAGGAAGGGTAGGGTCAGGAGAGGAAGCAGACCGATCAGCAGTCCGCCGATGAGCGGCAGCAAGCGCTTGTAAGTGGTCAAAACCAGGACCAGGGGCAGCATGATCAACGAACTAAGATGGGTGGTAATCGCCAATCCTAACAAAATGCCGCTCAAGAACGGGGAACGGCCGTCTAACAAGGACCAGAGTAAAATCGCCAGAAAAGCACTGTTCAGGGAATAAACCTCGCTGATCAGAGCCTGTCCCCAAAACAATGGGGCAAAGGCGACGCAAAGACCGGCTGCTGCCGCGGCGACTTGGTGCTTCGCGCCGCCTTTGAGCACCTGCTGCGCCGCCGCGGTCACAAACGCCACGGCCGTCGCCGCTGAAACGGCCGAAAAGAAATTAAAGCGCCAGGCCATAGTGCCCACGGGCAGCAGCGCGGCGATCTTGCCCAATAAAACATAGGTGGGATAGCCGGGGGGATGGGCGATACCAGAGGTGATGGAGGCCGTGATCAATTCCCCGCCGTCACTGCCGAAATTAGCCCAGGTTAGATCGGGCGCCATCGTCAGGAGATAGACCGTCAAGGCTGCCAGGCCGGTCAGCAGGGGTACCAGAACAGGCCATGGTAAGCTGCCGGAACGGTCCCGCTCGCCTACGGCCGAAATCGACGAAGCTGAATTACTGCCTTCATTCATAGGCCGTTTTATCAAGCGTCCGCTTCAAGGATTGGCGCAGGACTGACCAGTCCCCAGGCATAGCCGAATCCCAGCGCTCCCGCGCGAACCAGCAGCAAAAAAGGGGATGCCAGGGCGACGGCTTTGTCTTTTGCCCAGGCTTTCCAGATAAAAGGCGCCGCACTAAGCAGAAACAGAAGCAGTACCACAGCCAGGAGGAGGGCGCTCCATGGTGTGATCAACAGGCCGGCTGCCGCCGCCAGGGCCAGGGCTACCAGCAGCATTTGCACTTTCATCACCTGTGGCGTGTGCGAATCCTGGATCAAGCGGTCCGGAAAACGGTGCACGACCTGCGCTTTCCAATAACCAATGAAGAATTTCTTGCGTGCGTAAGCGGCCAGGGAATCGGCATGCTGGTGGTAGACGATCGCTTGCGGATGAAAGACCATCTGATAGCCCCTGGAAGCCAGACGGAAAGAAAGTTCCTGGTCCTCAAGATAAGAAAACTGCTCGTCAAACCCATGATTGAGCTGTAAGACTTCCCGCCTGTAAGCGGCGGAATAGGTATCAATGAAATCAATTTGTGACTGCTTTTCTAATAGGTCGTACTTATCTTCATATTCTATTTGCACAAATCTGGCCACGATTTCTTTTTGCCTGGTCGCGTATATGCCTTTGCAGCCGCTGATTTCCTCACTTCGAAAAGGGATCAGCAGCTCACCCAGCCAATTAGACTTTGGTTCACAGTCGGCGTCCGTGAAGCAGAGGATATCTCCCTGGGCAGCTTGGATGCCGCTGTTTCGCGCCGCCGAGGCGCCGCGTCTTTCGCTGTGTTGGAGTAATATAATTTCCGGGCCGGTGGCCAGTGCGGCGGTGCGGTCCCCGGAACCATCATCAACAACGATAATTTCGTAAGGCGTGCTGATATCCTGCTCTCTAAGTGCATCAAGACACTTGTTGATTGTGGATTCTGCATTGTAAGCCGGGATGATGACTGAGGCCTTCACGATAAACACCCTTAGGTTAAAAACACAAAAAGTGGGTCAGGTTGACGGCTGTTGTTCGATTGTGCGTTGCCACTGCCAATCCGTCTTGGCCGCGGCGAGACTGCCCAACGTGATCTGGGGGATAATGGCGACCAGGTAGTAAATTATCGAATAACTGATGATTGCCGCATCATTAGATACCCCAAAACTATAGAGCATGATCGCTACGACGCCGTTAAAGACCCCTAGTTTTCCAGGTGTGCTAGGTGGAGTGATGGCGATGGTTACCACTACATGAATCAGAGCCGCCTGGACCAAGGTGAGATCGAAGTCAAAGGATGCAAATAAGACGTATGGAACGAGAACAGACAGCACGGCAATGATGGCCGATAGGACCACCAGTATCAGCGAAGTGCGCCCGCTGCGTAGGGCCGCCAAGCCCTCCAGGCCGAAGATCATCCAGCGAAACGGCCGTTGGATCCAGTTGTCCGGCAGGCGGGCGGCGATCTTCTGAACCAGGCGGGTGATAGTCTCTGTTTCGAATGCAAAAAAAATCAGGGCCAGCAGCGAGAGAATGGGGATGAGCCACAACAGAGGTCCCGGCTGTCCAAAAAATTCGGGTAAGATGATGAAGGGCATCAACAGGGCGATGGTCAAAACCAGAAGAAAAATATCCAGCACTTTTTCGACCACGAGCGTGCCGATCGAGGTGGCCATGGGGATCTTTGTCTGCCGGTTCAAGGCATATATCCTCGCTATTTCACCCAGGCGTAAGAAGGGTACGATCAGGTTGACGTACTGGCCCAGCATGAGGGCCCAATAGGCGGCGCTGAACGGTGGTTTTTGCTGCGGGGCGGCAAACATGAACTGCCAGCGCCAGGCTTTCAACAACGAAGTTAATAGAATAACGCCAAGACCGATCGCGATAGGCAGGGGTTTTGCGTAGCGCAGCGCCATGCCGATATCCAGCAGGCTGACTTTCCCAGATAGGTACCAGAAACCAATCGCCAGCAGGATGAGAACGATTAGTAAGTTGAGCCAGGGGATCAGCCGGCGCATTGTGGAAGGCGCCTTATCCTGATTCTTTGTTATCATGGACCACTCACCGGTAACACGGGGAGTCTCTTAACTGACCAGTTGTCTGTCGTAAAGCAAGATCGCGCCGATAACTGAAACTGTAAAGACGACCAACGCTAATATGAACGCCGCCCACAACAAAATCCTCGTGCTGCCGGCGTATAATGGTTCTTGGGTTACAGCCTCATCCTGTGGTTGAGAAGGATAAGCATTGTCTTGCAGTGCGGATGGTGCGGCGCCGGTTTCCATTCCCCCATCCCATTCCAGGCGCGCGCCGCTCGTTCCCGAAACCGCCTCAAATCCTGCACTTAAGGCGTTTTGGCCAAACAGCGAAGGGCTCATCAACAACATTATGCCCAACCCGATAATGGACAATATGAGCGCTAAGAAGCGTTTGCGGAGGATATGTAAATTACGCATAGTTGTTCTACCTGTCAACTTGTCATTTCTTCAGTCGAGATTGGTCCAATTTTCTAAACAAGATTGGTCCAATTTTTTAAAATCTATACCCGTAATCATATGGCGATTGAAATTGGACCAATTTAATGACGTTTATTTCTTTTTCAATCGAGATTGGTCCAATTATTAATAATCTATGTCCGTAATCATATAGTGATTGAAATTGGACCAATCTAATGAGGGTAACTAGAAAACTATTTACTAAATACTTTCCTACTAAATACTGATCTACGTCACTGCTTGCGGGATAATGCGATAATGGAAAAAAGAGCCAGTATTGCCACACCGCCCCATATCGCCATCTCCCAAATTTGTTGGCTGGTGCCAATCAGGCCTATACTTACCAGGAGCATGGCCAGCCAGACGAGGCGCACAAAGGCCCCTCGGCTGAACTGTATTCGTAATGATCGGCCGTGTTGGGCAGCTTCCCAGTAATGATAACTGAATGCCGCCAGGAGCACAGCCAAGCCTGCAATCCAAAGGCTATTAAAGATGACGGACTGCCAGTTAATCATAGGTAGAAAGTATATCATACTGAAAATGGCTGAAAAGGAACACCTTGATGGCAAAACAACACACTCATTTTGTTTGTCAAAACTGTAATCGTATAACGGCCGCCTATGTCGGCCGCTGCCCCCGCTGCGGTGAATTTGATACGATGGTTGAGGAAGTCATTGCCGATGAGTCCGCGGGGGTAGCAACCTCCAGACCTCTCAGCATAGACAGTGTTCCCCAACGTCTATCTGAAATAACGGCCGATGGCTTTGACCGCCTCGATCTACCGGTGGAAGAGTTTTCGCGGGTCCTTGGCGGCGGTATTGTGCCCGGCTCCCTGGTCCTGGTAGGCGGCGATCCGGGCATCGGCAAATCGACGCTGCTTCTGGAAGTGGCCACGCAGGTCGCCGACCGCCACGGCTGTACGCTCTATGTCTCCGGCGAAGAAAGTGCGCGCCAGATTAAGATGCGCGCCGACAGATTGGGTCTTGAATCTCAAAATCTTTTCCTGGTCACCGAAACAAATCTTGAAGCCATATTGGCCCATGTGCAGAACGTTCAGCCGGTAATGCTCATCGTTGACAGCATCCAGACGACGCACACGGATGAGCTGAAATCAGCCGCCGGAAGCGTCAGCCAGGTGCGCGCCGCCGCGGCCCGCCTGCAAGAACTGGCCAAGGAGACCGGCTTGGCCGTCTTCCTGGTCGGCCATGTCACCAAGGAAGGCGCTATCGCCGGTCCCCGCGTCCTGGAGCACATTGTCGATACAGTTCTCTATCTGGAGGGCGATCCTTTCCATCGCTATCGCCTTCTGCGCAGCGTCAAAAACCGCTTTGGGGCGACGAGTGAGGTCGGCGTCTTCGAAATGGGCGCGCTGGGCCTGGAGGAAGTTTCTAATCCGTCCGAGGCTTTTCTCGCCGAGCGCCAGGTAAATGCCCCGGGATCGGCGATTGCCGTGACTCTCGAAGGGACTCGACCGCTGTTGGTGGAAATACAAGCGCTGGCCAGTTCTACCGCTTTTCCGAACCCCCGCCGGACGGCCAACGGCATTGACTATAACCGCCTGCTGCTGCTGACGGCCGTACTTGGCCGCCGCGTGCGCCTGCCCGTATTCGATAAAGATATTTTTGTCAACGTGATTGGCGGCTTGCAGATTAAGGAACCCGCGGCGGATCTTGCCGTCGCCCTGGCGATTGCCAGCAGTGTTCGCGACCGGCCGGTTTACGCCGACCTGGCCGTGATTGGCGAAGTGGGCCTCAGCGGCGAACTGCGCGCGGTTAGCCAGTTGGAAGTGCGCCTGAAGGAAGCGCATAAGCTGGGTTTCAAGCGCTGCCTCATCCCGCGCTCCTCCCAGCGGCGAGACATCCAGATTCCGCACGGCCTGGAAGTTACCACCTGCCGCAACTTGGTAGAAGCGATTGACCAGGCGCTACTGCCGCCTAATAAGGATAAACAGAGCCACGATGAGCAGTAGGATACCGGCTGCCCCCAGGAAGAGCGGCAGCCTGGTATAGACGAAGGGATCATTTCCCGCCTCGGTAGGCTGCTCTAACTGCGGGGTCGGCGAGGCTTGGACTGCTGCCGTTGCTGTTGCCGGAACGGCCGTTGCCGAAGGTGTTGGCGGAACCGGTGTATCAGTCGCCTGCGGCTGGGTGGTAGCGGTGGGTTCGGGGCTGGCCAACTCCTGCGGCGCATTGGTCGAGCCCCCAATTTCCTCAGGTACCGGCTCATGGCCGACTATGACTTCCTGACCGATCTGTAAAATGTCATCTTCCGTGAGGGTGCTGACCTCGAAAAACTCTTCCAGGGTCAGACCATACGTAGCGGCGATGCTGAAAAAAGACTCGCCCTCGACAACGGTATGTACGATCGTCCCATCCGGCTTGACCCGCGCCTGGGAACTGCCATCTAAAGGAACCGAGCCGTCCGGCAGGAGGGCGTAACCGAGTAAAAGCTGCTGGCCAACCTGCACAATATCCCCCGCGGCCATGTCGTTTAAGGTCAGGATATTCTCCAAGGGGATATCAAATAGATTGGCGATGTAAGCGAGTGATTCCCCGGGCTGGACCGTATAGATCAGTTTCCCGTCAGGCTGGGCGGTGGGTAGGGCGACTACCGTCGCTGTCGCTGTGGCTGTTTCCGTGGGAAGCGGCGTTTCTGTAGCCGCTCCCTCTTCCTGGACCATGTTTTCCTCTTCGAGGGGTGGGGCGGCTGCCGGGTCTGAATCGGCCGTTTCGCTTCCTTTCGCGGTTGGTTGGACGGTAGGCGCCTCGACTGCGCCCGCATCACCTCCCTCCGCGGTCGGTTCGAGTGTGGGCACGGCGGGAACGGCAATACTGCCCGATTTATAGGCTGCGCTTAACTGCGCCGTTAGATCGAGATAGGTCGATCCGAATTCAGTACTGGGCTCGATGTTGCTGCCTTCCGCCCATTCATTAAAAGAGGTGATGATCAGCATGTCCGGTGCGCTGGAGGCGGCGCCTCCGAAACTAGACTGGTAATAGGCGCCGCCGGCGCGGCTGCGAACAAAGGAGTTGGACCCACGGCCGAGCAGAGAATCATTCCAGCCGGGCATCGCCGTGGCTACCCAATACTTGTAACTGCCATACGTTCCGGCGGCGGCCCGGGTATTGGCGGCCCAAGATGCCGCCGTGCCCGCGGGATTATCCGACCAGGCGGTGTTGTATAGGTGCAGGCCGTCAAAAACGCCGAGATAACTGGTGTCCGCTCCTTCGGCGATCCAGATGGTCGATCGGTCCGGGTCTACCGCGCCGCGAATCGCTTCCCAATCGCTGACGCTTAACAGCCAGTTTGCCCAAAAGAAAATGACCGGCTTGCCGTCAACGCGTAAGTAAGCGGGATGGTTGGCATGTGTGGTCAGCAGCGTTTGCAGCGCGTTAATCCGGTCCTGGTTACTCGCGTAGAATGGGCTGCCGACCTCGAAATCGACGGCCGCCTTGAAGCCGGCGCCTGAGGCGATATCCAACAGCGTGCGAAAGTTGGTTTCCGTCTGATTGTTCTCGGTCTGGGGGCCATACCAGCTTTGCACAAAGCCATCAATTCCCGCTGCTTGTGCTTCGTTGACATGGCGCTGAATCGTTCCCGCGTCTGAGGAGAAATAGGGCGTGGCCGGCTGGAAAGGCGTGCGCCCCGGACTAAATGAATCCGGGCTGTACCAGGCGTAGTAAAATGCCAGGACCAGGCCCGTTTGCCCCTGCGCTTGAGATTGGGGAAGGGGGAGAGTTAGCAGAAAAACGGCTGTTAAGGCTGCGGCAAACTTAATGAACAGAGTTCGCCGGAAAGATAAGATGTGCTGGTGATGTTTCATAATTGGTCAGCCGCGAATTATAACGACCTCCCTTAAAGAGGGAAAGCCACCTCATTAAAACAGCAATTTCGTAACACAACGTTCAGGTCGTGGTTCTCCGACAACCTGAACGTTGTCCTACGATTGGGCCTTTCCTTAGCAGGACATGAACCGGGCCGCAAATACGGCCGTTTCCTTGGAAGGAATCCTCATTTGTGATAGCATTCTGAGTCGTTGCGCGGCAGCATAACAATGGAATATTGATATGTCCGCTGATTTCCGCTCTTGGTAGGACCAAGGGCAAAGCTCGCTAGAGTAATCCAAGGAAGGAGGTGTTGCAACAATGCGTGAATATGAAGTCACGATAATAATTCAACCGCAGCTAGAAGAAAGCGATCGCAACAAGCTAATTGAACAAGTTTCTGATTTACTGGTTCCCGGTGCTGAAGAGGAAGCTAAACCCACCGTGAATGAATGGGGCTTGCGCCGTATGGCCTACCCGATTCAAAAGTTTACGGAAGGCTACTATGTGCTGTACGAAGGGTTCCTGGATCCAACGCGCGTCACTGAGATAGAGCGCAGCATGCAGTACATGGAAGACGTCATACGTTACCTCGTTATCAGAAAAGAGAGTTAGAACCGGAGAAAAATAATGGAAGATTCGAGACCAACAAGAAGAAGAGGGCGTGGGCGTCCGCGACGTCGCATCTGCGCCTTCTGTGTCGATAAGGTTGCCGTGATCGATTATAAAGACACCGAGATGTTGAATCGCTACGTCAATGAATTTGGGCGAATTCGCCCCCGGCGTCAGACAGGGACCTGTGCCAAGCACCAGCGCGCGCTTGCCGTCGCGGTAAAACGTGCTCGCCACATCGCCCTTTTACCGTTCGTAGCAATGTAACCCCTATCACGGCCGTTTGCTGATATTAATCAGTTCGGTTATAGGTGATAAGAGAAAAGAATTGATACCCCTGTCACGCCGCCTGTTGGACGTTCGCTGATGGGGGTATTTTGTTAGCAATTTGAGTGGAAGAATTTATTAAGAGATGACTAAAAAGAATCAAAAAATTGATGAGACCGCTGACCAGCGACAATCTCGCAAAGAGGTTCTACGGGAGCGCAAACATCAAGAACAAATGCGCAATATTCGCGTCGGGGTCATCATTGTCGGCGTGATCCTGGCCGCCGTTGTTTTGTTTGCCCTGGTCAACGAATTCATCATCAGCCCGCAGAGTGAAGTTGCCTCGGTCTCTGGTGAAAAGATCACCTTGCAAGACTGGCAAAATAGAGTCAAATTTGAACGGGCGCAGCGGATCATGAACCTTGAAGATCAGCTGGAGATGGTTAACAATGACGTTGGCCTGGTCCAGCAGTTTTCCGCGCAAACGATCAATGAACTGCGTAGTTACGAGACCTTAGGCGAAAGCGTGCTCGATACCATGGCCCGGGAACTGATAATCACCCAGGCTTTGAGAGAGCGCGGCATCGAGATTACCGCTGAGGACATCCAGAAGAGTATTGAGGAATCATTCAATTATTATGGTGGTGAATCACCGCCTGTCTCCCCAAAGCCGATGGATGAACCTGAGCCAACCCCATCGATAACGCCCATAGGCGCTGAGGCAGCCGAACCGACTGCGGAATCGCAGCCTGAACCGACCAGCGCTCCTGTTCCCAAGGCAACCCCTGTTTCTTCGGAAACCTTCCAGCAGGAGTTCGACGATTTGATCAGCCGCTTCAATGGTTATGGCGTTGACGAATCACTTTATCGCTCCCTGGTTGGTGATTCCCTCTCTGCCGAGCGTATGCTCGACGTACTGGCCGAGGAACAGAATATGCCGACCGAGGATGAACAGGCCAGCGCCTACCTGCTGATCTTTTCCTCAGAAGAAGAAGCGCAGAACGCCTTAACGGATATCGAAGGTTCTGACTACTTAACAGTTTGGAACACAATCCAAAACACTCCCGCCGATACGGCCGATACTGCGGCATTCCCGCCGAGCGCTTCGGAGATTATCTGGCAAACGCAGGACGCAATAATTAGCAGCTACGGACCTGAAATAGCGGATGCTGTTTTCAATACGCCTCTGAACCAGCCCAGTGATATTCTTACCGTGTCCGGTTCCGATGGATCTGTTTTCTATATCATTACGCAGACCAGTGGGATGGAAGTAAGGCCGCTGCCTGAAACTGAGCTGCGCAGCCGCAAAATTCAACTGTTGAGCGACTATATTGATGAAAAGATGAACAGTGCCGAGGTTGTGATTGGCCAGAACTGGCGCAGCCGTGTGCCTACGCGGCCCATTCTCGATCCTAAATTCCTTGCTTCGCCAACAGCGACGCCGGTAGTGACACCGGTTCCGGATACTGGCAGCAGTGAATAGGCGCATTCAAAAGAGTAATAAGAACCGTTACATATAAACGGCTACCTCCCAACCGCCGGCAGGCAGTTGGGAGGTTTTTTGTTATAAGCATAAAATTGAGAGTAAACATTATCCGCTTAGTTGTTAGGAGTAGTGCACGGTGGCAGAACAGACCTGGCTGGAAGGGCGTATATCGGTTGAAGCGGCGATTCAAGGCCGCAGCCGGGAGATTGAAGCCATCTACCTGCGCCCCGGGAAGCGGGATCGTTCTTTAAGGCGGCTGCGCAAAACAGCCGAAAATGCCGCCATCCCCATTTCCGAAGCAGACGACGATTTTTTCACGGTGCATGCAACCGGGAAAAGCCATGGCGGCGTGCTGGCCAGGGTGGGGCCGCGCCGCTTCACGGAAATTGGCTCGTTAATAGAAGGAGTAGAACGGCCGTTTATCGTCATGCTCGACGGTGTCGAGGACCCCTTTAATTTCGGCCAGGCGGTGCGCGCTCTCTATGCTGCCGGTGTAAACGGTCTCGTCGTCCGCCCGCGTAACTGGCTTAGCGCCGCTTCCGTCGTGGCCCGCTCCTCCGCCGGAGCCAGCGAACTCATGCCCACGGCCGTTTCCGAGACAGCTCTGGAAGCGGCGGAATTTTTTCGCGGCTGTGGTTTACAAATCGCATGCACGGCCCGTGAATCGGCCGTTTCACTCTATGAGGCCGATCTCACTCAGCCTATGTTTTTACTGATTGGCGGGGAAAAGCGGGGCATTACGCGCTCCTTTCTGGACCAGGCCGACGTCAAGCTGGAGATCCCCTACGGCCGTTCCTTCGCCCAATCCCTAGGCGCCGCCGCCTCAACGGCCGTCATCGCCTTCGAGATGTTCCGCCAGCGCCAACCTGACAACCTGATAACCTGATGTACTGAAAAACTGAAAAACT
>JBJYWP010000111.1:34689-53275 GCA_046259485.1 Promineifilaceae bacterium (SeqCode)
CGCCAGCGCCAACCTGACAACCTGATAACCTGATGTACTGAAAAACTGAAAAACTCCACCCTACCATACCCTACAAAGAAATCCCTTCAAGTAAGCCGATTCGGGGAAGGTGAGCAGCACGAGATGGTCCGCTCCCTGCGCCAGAGGCGCCAGAATCTGCACCTCGCGCCGCGCATCAACGGCCGCGCCGAACAGGATTTTCTGCAAGAGATCGGCCGAAATATGGCCAGAACAAGAGAATGTGGCCAGCAGTCCCCCCGGCTGCAGAAGCTGCAAAGCGAGCAGATTCAAGTCTTTATAGCCGCGGCTGGCGCGCTGCACGTCGCCCTGGCTGTGCGCGAATTTAGGTGGGTCAAGGATAACTGCTTCGTATAGTTCTCTTTCCTCGCGCAGGTAACGCAGCACCTCAAAGGCATCCCCGGCGATATACTCATCGGCCGTTCGCTGAGGCGCGAGATGCAGCACATTTTGCTCGGCCGTCTCCAGGGCGGGAATAGAGCTGTCGATATTCGTGATCTGCCCCGCATCCGCCGCGGCGGCGTAGACAGAGAAACCGCCAGTGTAAGCGAAGACATTGAGCAGCCGCTTCCCTTCAATCCACTCCCTGCGCCCGAAAATCGCCCGGTTATCGCGCTGGTCCAGGTAAAAGCCTGTCTTGTGCCCTTGATACACATCCACCGCGAATTCCAGCCCATTCTCGCGTATCATGAGCGGCCGCGGCGGCTCTTGACCACATAATAAGCCGCTTGTCTCCGTAAGCCCTTCCTTCTCGCGCACGGCGGCATCTGATCGTTCCAAAATACCATTGGGTCTTACCATTTCGGCCAGAATCTGCACCAGTATTTCCTTGCGCTTCTCGATACCCGCGGTCAGGCTTTGCAGCACAAGGAAATCGGCGTAGCGGTCGACGATCAGACCAGGCAGCCCATCCGCCTCGGCATAGACCAGCCGGTAGGCATTTGTTTGCGGTTCCAGCGCCAATGCCTCCCGGCCATTCATGGCGCGCTGCAAACGGCCGTGCCAGAAAGCCTCGTCGATAGCCTGGTTGGGATCCCAGGTCAGCAGCCGCACCCGGATCTGCGAGTGGGGGTTATAATATCCCGTGGCCAGGTAACGGCCGTGTTGGTCATTCACTGCCACCAGATCGCCGGGTGCTGGAGACCCCTCAACGCGATCCACTGCACCGGAAAAGATCCAGGGATGAAAATTTCGGACCGGTTTCTCGCGGCCCGCTTTCAGTGTTAAAACGCCTGTGATTGCTTCCATAGTCGAGACGGCCGTTGAATACGGCCGTGCCTGAAGTTTACCATGATTGATTACAGCTAAGTATTTCGAAGGGTTAATGAGGTTTGATGAGCAGCCCATCTACCAGGGCAGTCAAGGTTTTTGAAACGGCCGTCCATTCAACGGCCGTTTCGTCAATCAAATCCTGCACCATCAATCCGTCGAATGCGCCAAGCAAGATGTTGGCTAATGACGGCGCATCCACCGGCTTGAACTCCCCTTTGGCGATGCCGTCTTCAATAATCGAGATCAGGGATTGGCGAAATTGATCGTATTGATCGGCGAACATCTGCTTGAATTCCGGATCGTCCAGGTTTTGCAGCCACATGTCCAGCAGTAAGCGCGCTGTTTGCCGGAACTGCGGTGCACTTATTTCCGCGACCAGGCCGGTGAGGGCTGTGACCAGGGTTTCATGGGCGGTCGTTTCACCCACTTCAAGATTATGAGCGAGCCCTGCCTCGGGCATCAAGCAGTCAAACAAGGCCATATACAGCTCTTTCTTGCTGTCGAAATGCACATAGACGCCGCCTTTGCTCACCCCAGCTTCTTTGACGATGTCATCTAAGGTTGTCTGGTGATATCCATTGCGGGCGAAACAGGTGAGAGCGGCGTTCAGGATATGTTGTTTGCGCGCGGCAATTGTTTCAGGGCTCAATTTAGGCATAGGCTCAGCTCCCTGTATCGATGGGGTGGGAGAGGGGATACGGCCGTTAACCGACCTATCTACCCCCCACCTAAATTAATGACAATTAGCTCTCTTCGCCAAGCCAGGCCCACGCTTTCGCGCTGTCTTCCACAGGGAAATATTTTCCCTCTTCGGCGTAAAAAGGATCGACCAGCTTGGTCAGCCATTTCTCCCATTCTTTGTCGCCGACAATGGCCATCTTGGCGATTTTTTTATGGAAGCGCTTGCCGAAGTTAAGATCTTTACCCCAGGCGGAAGCTTTTTCACCTTTGAATTCGGTCATATCGAGAAGCATTTTAATCTGGTCATTTTGATCGAGCAGACTTTGTACCTCAGCGTCCAAGCTTTCATAATCGCTCTTGTCGATTGTGCCCATAACTTTATAACCAAGGATATCGCCCGCGCTTTGTTCCATTTTCTTTAACATTGTATTTCTCCTTTTATAATTCGATGTTCGTTAATAAAAACGACCAGTCGGTTTTTTATAATTATAAACATGTAAACCAATGTTTAGCGGCCTGGCTAATATCCGGCTAATACTTTGGGTTGGGTGGGGGAGGAAACAGGCTGATGGTTTACCCCACCAGCCCGCTTCGAACATTAGATTGGTCCAATTTCAACCGCTGTAAGATTACGGATAAAAATATTTAAAAATTGGACCAATCTCGATTGGGAATCACTTAGGTAGATTTAGAACCCAGGCGCTCAGACCATGTGTGGCCGCATAAAGCTTGCGTTCAGCCGGAACAATGGTCAGGCCCGCGACCTCGACGTTGGGCATACCCGGCCCGGCAATTGTCCAGCTCGTAGTGCCGGTGGCCAGCCGTTCCACGCCAAAGTCGTTAGACGCATAAAGATCGCCGGTGACGTCGTCATAGGCAATGCCCGTCATTGGGATGTCCCCGAGGTCATATGACCGGTCGGTCCACGTCGACGTGCCCGTGTTGGGGTCGTAGACTACCTCAAACACGTGTCCCGGTGTGCCCGGGGTGTTAGAGCCGTAGCCGCTGTAGGAAACCCAGGCGCGGTTGGGGTTGGCCGGATCGACGGCAATGCCGGAGACAAACCGTCCCGGGCTTGTCGCAAAGTCGTCATCGAGCCTCGTCCAGGTCACTGCCGTGGCAGGATCGACATCCACGTTCTTAGATATGAAGACTCGGCCGGTGGTTGTGGCCGCCCATTCCGTAGAGGTATCGGCCGTTGTTCTGGCAATTGCCGCCATGGCCGGACCTGAACGATCACCCCAGGCTGGGTCGGTCAGCGGTGTCGAACCAAGCCGTTCCCAATCGCCGCAGCTGCCAAACGGACCGGTGCCGGTCCACTCGTTACAAACGACATTTGCTTCTTCGACGGTCCTATTGCCTAAACCGGCCGTCTTCGTGCGATAAACAGTCAGGCCGGTGCCGGAGAACAATGTCTTACTCACCACGGGATCGCTGATCATGGGCGTATAGAACTGGCTGCCCGCGTCACCAAGCGGAGCACCGATCCAAATCCATTCGCCAATATCGCCTTTAGCAAAGTTCACATCAGGTGAAGCCCCAGTGAAGTTATGGAAGCGGAATTCGGGAATGGCTACGTCAAAACCGGATTGGCCGCCGTCGCCGATCATCGTGTTTTCCCATTTATTAGGATTGCCGCTCGTCTGCCAGGTCCCGTTATCCTGTGTCCCGCCCTGGAGGACGTTGACGTTGTGCGGGCTCACCGAGAGACTCATGAACTGCAAGGTTGCCAGTCCTTTGTTCAGGCTTTCCAGCTTTGAGGGGATGCGCGACAGCATCTGGTAACAGCGGTTGAGATTGTTGGTATTTAAATTCCGGTCATCGCACCAGTAGGAGCGGTCGACAAGTTCGCCGCTTGAGCGCATGATGCCGCCGTCATTTGTTTCAAAGAACTGGTACGGGTTATTGGGGTTCGTGACCAGCGCGTGTTGGTCCGGATGGAGCCCGTTGGGGTGAAGCGGGTCGGTGCCGTCGAACGTCATGTCGTAGCCCGTCACACCTGCATCGTCGGAGAAGACGACGCCGCGTTTGTTGGCGATGCTTTGCCCGTAGGAGTATGAACCGCCTACATAAACGATGTCCGGGTATCCCTTTGGTGAGTAAACGAATTGGTCATACCAGCATTGGCCGGTACAGAGATTGTCCCATGCCCAGCCGCTGTTCGCGGTGCTGGTGCTTGTCAGATTGGTCCAAACGGGAGCACCTGAGGCTACATCATCACTGCGCTCAAGGCGTGATCGCGGGGAACCCTGGGCGCCTTCGTAGACGTACATACGGGTAGCCCCGTTGGGCAGGGTGTTGACGGCAATCGTCGGGCGGGTTGTGATATTTCCGGCACTAAGTGACAGTTTAATCTGCGTCCAGGTACTGCCGCCGTCGTTGGATCGCCAGACACCTCGCGCGTAAGACCCGGCGTAAATGATATTGGGATTAATCGGGTCAAGCGCAAGAGCGCGAACGCCGCGCGGTGAGCAGACCCCGGTGTTATTGAACTCATTTTGGTCCCCGGTGCACTGCGTTTTGTCCGCAGAGCCGTTGTGGATAAAGGTCCAGGTAGCGCCACCGTCGGTTGACTTGTACAAACCCCACTGTCCGGCATCCGGTACGGGGCGGGTAACCCCGGAACAACAAACGGAAGACATGCCGCGTAACGCGGTCGTTGTGGCCGCGTAAATCGTGTTGGGACTACCCGGTTCAACGGCAATCGCGCCGACGCCGAGGCCGTCAAATATGCTGCCGCTGATTTTCGTCCAGGTGTCCCCTCCATCGGTCGATTTGTACAGTCCGGCGCCAGCGACACAGCCGGAGCCGCAGATATTCGCCTCTCCGGTGCCGACATAGACGGTGTTGCCGCTTGTGTCGTTGGGGTCAAGATAAACTGAACCGGCGGCATTGATCCCAAAGGGGCCGGCTAAATACTCCCACTGCGGTTGGCCGTTCAATGCATTTTTCGTACGCCAAACACCACCTCCCGCCGGCGTCACGTAAATTCGGCAGTCGCCCGGTTTGCAAGTGTCACTGATGGCGATTGAAGTTGTCCTACCCCCGGCTACGTAGCTGTTTGGCACGTAGTTGGAGGAGTTGAGATAATCTGACGATGGGTAAAGTGCTTCGTTCGGTCCCACCGAGACCCAGGTGCCCGGACGTCCTTTGCCCCTGGGAAACGGCCGTCCCTTCGTCGTCTTAAATGCGTCTGCCGCGTTGTTCATCTGCGCAACAGAGATCGTGTCAGCGGGGTAGGCGCGCTGCTCATAGGCGACCTCGGCAAAACTGCCTGGCCCTTCTTCAGGCCCCGGCACGGCTTCTCTCTGTTTTTCAAGATACTTACCAAGCGCGGTTGGATAATCAGCTTCCTCTCCAGACTCACCCTCTCGTTCACGCTCTATAAAAAAAGCTGCTGCGCCAATAATCACCGCGACGATCGTGAAGACCGCCAATAAACGAAACCATTTTGCTTTCATGGTTAATCTCCTCATAAAGGTTCTTAAGATAGTTATTTGATTTAATTGATTCGCTGAGCTTAAAACCAGGTTGTAAATCACTCCCTTCAGGGAAAAATGCAGCACAAACCACACTGCCCTAAGTTCGAGCGTGTTGTTCACAGCCTTTATCAGACCGGCAATATGCATCTGTATGAACTGCTGATCGGCGCAGCCCAATAAAAGTGAATATGGAATTCTATGGAGGAACTAGTACGTGGTTGGCTGGATTTTTCAAGATAGTGACCTTTGCGTTTGAGCAGCTAACAAGAACTGGATTTAGACGGTTCTAGCTCGTAAGTTTTTTAAGTCGGCCACACTCGACATTAGCGAGAATGCCGAACAGAACTTGCGTTTCAACTTGAATTTAACCCAGTTGTGCAGTATAGATCGGGTAAATACATATGTCAATATAGTATTATTAAAAATTTAATAAATGTGAATAAGTTGTTGAACAATAGCTCCTATTTAATGGCTCGTGAGTTGTTAATAGATCTCTAAACGTGGGATCTGCTATTAGAAAACATTAAGCTTGATTTGTAGTATCTTCGTTTATAATAAATTGTGAATCCGATACCCGAATCATGGTTGCCACGGCATCATGGCTTGTTTCTGAGCAACTTCTTTCGTGCTGGCTGCTCTCTTAGTTGGACGTATCTTTCTTTTTTGTCTTGATTTCATCGTCATAATCCGAATCTTTTGCAGGCATTGTGGGTGGACGGCCGTTAGTGACTTGAAGCTAATGAGCGCCGTCCACTTTCAGGGGATGACAAGGAAAAGTGACTATGGCCTAGAAAAAATCTTCCGGGGAGGGCCGCTGCTGCTCAAGTTCGGCCGTTTGTGTTTTGTGGTCGTATTCACTGTATATACTTGGAGGTATTGATGAATCACGAAAATAAGAGTAGTCGAAAAGGGAGCCGCCAATATTTTTTAAACAACCGCATATTAACCCTGGCGCTGAGTATTATCTTTCTTGTCCTGCTCGTTTTCCAAACAGGATTGGCCCAGGAGAATCAACCGTCACGCCCGAGAAATGAAGACGCGTTCCAGACAGCTTTGGACGACGGCGGCACGGCCGAAGTCGGCATTGAATGGATCACCGACTGGCCTGGAACGGCCGACGATCGCGCCAACTGGTATCACTCGGCCAATGGCTTGTCAAATGAACTGCTCGACCAGGGTTGGATCCGCAGATTCTTCTGGGGCAATACCAACGCCTGGGAGCGAGATTTCAAGCGCGCCGCCCTTGGCGGGATTGAGCAGAGTATGATCGATTCTGTCGACCTGGGCTTTATCGGAACCCATGGTTCTTCTTCATGGGATTCTTTCTGGAGCAAGAGTTTAAGCTCCGTCTATTT
This sequence comes from Promineifilaceae bacterium (SeqCode), assembly GCA_046259485.1. GTDB lineage: Bacteria > Chloroflexota > Anaerolineae > Promineifilales > Promineifilaceae > JAACFF01. Next base: position 41,498 of record JBJYWP010000111.1, read on the forward strand.
CAGCAGTAACAACGACGATTGGCACCTGGTTCCTGGAGACGCATATCGCTCATTGGGAAATAATGATTTGGAGTGGCTCGCCTTTGATTCTTGCAGCGTCTTAAGAGATGACAGCAAAGCGTACTGGTACTCGACCTTCGATGGCCTGCACCTGATGGCCGGTTTTGCCAATACCATGTACGTTGTCTATCCCGGGGACGGCGGCGCATGGGGCGATCAGATGCGCCAGAAGGGCTGGTGGATCTTCGGCCACGGGGCGAAGACGGTGACCCAGGCCTGGTTCTCGGCCACCGATGACCAGCAGCCTTCCGGTGTTCGCGCCCGCGTTCTGGCCGAGGTGCTGGACAATTACAATGATTACATCTGGGGTCAGGGCTACGTCAGTCCCGATCCGACCTACAATGGCTATTACTGGTGGTGGGACCACGTCTCCGGAACGCCGCAGCCGCTACCGATTCAGGAGGTGCCGGATACACTGCCCATACTGATTCTTGATCCGCCTCAGGTTGACGAGGAGTACGTCAAGAACATCGGCCTTGCTTTTGGCCTGGATTCTGAAATCCTGGCCGCCCCTGATCGATCCGCTTTCTACATGGTCGGCGGTGATGAAGATGAGAAACAGGTCCGCGTGGATGCGTTGAGCGGCGGATTCTACTATCAGGACCTGGGCGAACTTTGGACCGATCCCGAGCGTCCACGGAGTTTGCCCCAAAGCCCCGAAGAAGCCTACCGGCTGGGCCTTTCGTTTTTAGCTCAGCATGACAATCTGCCCGGTGTCTTTGAGTTTGATGACTCGATTTCACCGACGGTTGAATTGGAAGAGGTGGTTGAAGGAGCGGATCCTGAGCAGGTCGTAAAACGGCCATTAGAATCCAATGCCATGAACTATGCGATCAGCTTCATGCGCACGGTTGACCTGGGCGATATGAAGCTTTCTATCGTCGGCCCGGGTTCGCGTCAGAATGTCTACCTGGGTGATGAAAGTCAGGTGATAGGTTTGAAAGGCGGCTGGCGGCCCTTCATGGTGGATGAAAGCCAGGATCCCGTGCCTGTCCTTAGTTCTGAAAAGGCTTGGGAAATGTTTTTGGCCGATCCATCGATTGCTGTAGCCGAAACCCCCAAAGCGGATGACTATAAGTTATCCGAGGAAATTGCCCCGACCTTGGCTTATTATGAACAGCCTACAAGCCAGAGCCAGGCGCAGTTGATTCCCGTTTGGATATTCACGGCCGATCTGTTCGTGGAAGCGCCGGCGGCCGAGCGCAGCGCGAGCGAGCTGCAGCCGCTGGCTACTGAGGCCAAGATATATGTTCCGGCTGCAGACAGTGAAACAGCTATGATGGTCGCGGAGATAAAATCACCGGAGAATGGTCTGGTGCTCAAACCAGGTGAAACGATTGAACTCGCCGGATCGGTCGAAGGTGGCCTTGCTCCTTACACGTTCAGTTGGGATTCCAGTGTCGACGGCGATTTGGGCAGCGGGGAAATGCTCTCTGATGTGGCCCTCAGTCCCGACGTTCGCAGCAGTTCCTTGAACCTCAACCAAGTTAAATTAACGGTCCGTGACGCTAACGGTAAAACAGCGACGGCAACTGTAGACGTAATGGTTTTGACTTCTTCCTACCTGCCCGTGACTATTCGTTAGCCATAGACGGCTGTGAATAGTTTTTGTTAGATGTATGGGGCGGTTGGCGAAACCGCCCCTACTGTTTGAAGGGTGCTATGTGATGATCTTGATGTTTCGCTGCTCTAAGCCATCTAAAATCCCGGCCCGTAGTAGCGCTTCAATCTTGGTTTTGTTTTGAATTTCTGAAATCCACACCCATAACTCGAATTTCAACCAGTCGGCGCCAAAATCTACCAGGGTTGCTGTTGGCGGTGGTTCTAGGCGAACATCGGGGCTTTTTCGGCTATGGTAACCAGAGTGGCCTGAATCTCTTTGATATTTGTGTCTTTAGAGACCTTTATTGGTATTTTGAGCATGAAGCCGGTTTGGCTGTAGGTATAGGCGACGATAGTGGAGTTCAAATAGCTTTGATTGGGGACGATGAATTCGACGTTGTCTTCGGTTTGCACCACGGTGCTGTGGATGCGCAGCGATTCAACCCGGCCGATTTTGTCTTTTACCTCGATCCAATCCCCGGGCCGGATGGAGCCTTCGAACAGAAGAATAATACCACCAAAGAAATTCTTGATAACGTCTTGCAGCGCGAAGCCGACACCAATGGATAAGCCACCTAAGACGGCTGCCAGGGCGGTGGGGCTGAAACCGATGATCTGGAAGATGATCAGGATGGCGATGGTGATCGAGGCATAGCGCAGCAGAATGAGCCACGCTTCGACGGCGCGCGGGTCAGTATTTGTTCTGTCCGTGATCGCCGGCTGCAAAATATCCACGAGCAGCCCGGTAGCCATGATCCAAAGATACAGACCGACCGTGGCGATAAATAAGCCGCCAAGCGTCAGCAGCCCATCAAATAAAGGAATCAAAGGCGCTTTGGCAAGTACCGGCAGTTCGGTGATGCCGCGGATAACGAGCAGAAAGATTATGACAGCGAAAAGGGGTCTGAAGAGCCGAGTTTGATACTTGATGACCCGTTGCTTGTCAAAGATGATGTAGCCGATCGCCAGCAAGAAGCGATAGATGAGGAACAAGGCAAATAAATAAAGCGCATCGCTTAGAAGACCGGAAACCCAGCCGAGAGCGTTAAACAGGAGAATGGTCAGAGTGAGCAGTAGGATGGCCAGCAGTGGGAACATGACCATGTCGGCAATTTGCATGACCCACTTAAACGGCCATACAACAACCTGCATTTGATCATTCACAGCTTCAACGGTCAAGTTTTCGCTGGATAGGCTTTCCCGCCGCCGTTGCACCCACTGCCCATATTGCCGGCCCAACCAGGTGATCAGCGGCTTGGATAGATACCAGGCGATAATCAGGACAACGATGATAGCCAAAAGCTGGCGCTGAAAAGCTGCCCGGCCTAAGAATTTTATGATGGTTTGGATCAGGTCTGCTATAGCCTGAACGCCTGTCGTACTTTCCATGCTTTTTCCTCAGCCAATAAGTCCAATTGATTATCCGGCAGCTCTTTAACGGCCGTCTGAAATGATTTAACGGCCGTGACTGGATCGATACCATGGATCAGCACATCTTCATACATCTGGTCGCCTACTTGTTCCATGGCCGCGAAACGGCTGTTTTCATCGACAACAGTAGCCAGTTTGGCCGCTTCTTGAAATCCTCTCTGCAGCGGCTGCTCATTCATGTTAGCGGCGACGTTTGCCGAAATATAACTTCCTGAATCTATTAGCCGGCGGCCGGTTTGCTGCTGATGTCCGGTATTTCTCCCGGAACATAATTCGGCAGACCCCAGGCCGGGACAAGTCCCAATAATGATATCGCAGCTAAGATTAAGAAGGAAGCCTTTAAGGCGCGCAGGCATGATTCCTCATTAATACGTACTATTACACACTTGATGAAGAAAGTATTAGCGCTTACTTCTGCTTGGTGGAAGTTCGGTTCTACTTGGGTGATATCGATTTTCGTCGGGATATTGCTGAGGTAACAATTTACTACGACGAATGGCAGACACCGCCGGTAGATGGGGACTTGCTAACTAAAGTGGTCGAAGGCGGCGCAGAGAGCAACCATTCATTGAACCTCGGCGATAACCCTCGGCTAAGCAGTGTGAGCTAGCGGCACGAGGTACAGCACAGGATCAGACGTTGACCGATCGGGAGCTGGATATCCGGGGGCCTAATCTTCAAGCAATGCGCGTTCGAGCCACTTGATCGCACGGCCGTCACGAATCATCTGCGGTGTCACACGAATCAGGGTCCAACCATAGAGCGCCGACTCGTTGTACTTCTCGCAGTCTTTTTCAAACCGTTCGGGATGGGCATGCCCTTTGCTGAATCCGGAATCCGTTTGCATCCAGATGCCGCCTTCTATTTCACAGGCTACAAGCTGCTGCTTCCAGCAAAAGTCAAAGCGCCACTGGCGGTTGGCGTGAAAGCGATATTCCAGGCGTGGGCTGGGCAGGTTGGCCAGCCGAATCTGGTCCAGCAGCACGTTGTTCCAATTGATTTGAGCCTTAAGCCCTTTCTTGCGTCGACGGCCGAATTTCACGCCCCTGATTATAACACAGATGTTCTAAATTGGCAGGGTTATAAAGTGGCAAGTGGCAGAGAAGAGATAGAGGCGAGAGATAGAAATAGAGGATTTTCAGAAACCTATGTAGTCACCGACATCCCACATCCGACATCGACTGATTCCCCATTCCGAACTCCGCATTCCGCATTATGTAAATCCGCAATCAAACCGACCTATGTTCGCTCTCACTGCCCGGGTCCTCGGCGAGAAGGTCCAGGGCATGGGGCAGGATGGGCAGGAGGATATCCAGGCTTTCTTGAACCGCTTTGGGGCTGCCGGGCAGGTTGATGATCAAAGTACGGCCGCGCATGCCGGCTACGGCGCGGGAGAGCATGGCATGGCGTGTGATCTTCAGGCTTTCGGCGCGTAAAGCCTCGGCAATCCCCGGCGCCTGGCGGTCGATCACTTGCAGCGTAGCCTCGGGGGTGATGTCTCGCGGAGCAAAGCCGGTGCCCCCGCTGGTCAAAATCAAGTTTAACCCCCGATCAGACCAACTGATGAGTGTGCCGGCGATCGCTTCTAATTCATCAGGCACGACCGCGCGTTCACTCACGCTCCAATCCGTTTGCGCCTGAATGATCTCAGCCATCAGCGGCCCGCTGCGATCTTCATATTCGCCCGCCGCCCCGCGGTCGCTGATGGTGAGGATTCCGATTGAGGTCATGGTAGGTAGTTAGGTGGTCAGGTTGTCAGGAAGTCAGGTGGTCAGCTAGTCAGCTGAAATGCTGATTTGCTGACCTCCTGATAAGCTTTTACGCATTTTCCCCCAAAAGCGCCATCCACTCATCATTCAGCCCGCTGTCGGTGACTCCGTAATAAATATGCACCTGATCGCCATCGCGCAGGGCCAGGTCGTACCAGGTTTGGCCCCCTTTCGAACGCGCTTTGATCAGGGCCATGTCATTAGCCCAGTTTAATTTATTGGGATCGACGGAGCCCGATTCCGTTTCGCTGATTGCATAATGCCATAATTTGCGCGCCGAGGATTTGGTCACGTTTTGGATCATATTGCCGTTACGCAAATCGCGCACGGTGTGATAAATCGTGCCCTGGCGTTGTTCGCTCTTGACTACCTCCACACCGGTGCGCGGCGGCTCGGCATGATGTCTGGCCGGGATAGGTTGAGGGATGACTGGCGCCGGAGCCTGAGGTTGAGTCTGGCTCTGGCCTTGTTCATCGATACCTGCTTGCAAATCCTGGCGTGCTCTGCCCAACTCAACCAGGCGTACGATTTCGTCGCGTACAGCCAGGTTCGTCTCTGATTCATCACGCACGTAGAAATTGTTGGCATCAATGGCGTAAGGGATTTCTTTGCCCGGTTGGACGGTCACGCGCACAATCGTTTTACCCTGCGAACGGATATGATCGATCTGTACTTCCGGTTCTGGGCTGAAGCGGTTGGTAATCGCCGCTTCCAGGCGTTCAACAACCTTTTTCGGATCGCGGACGCCGATCGGCGCTTCTTTGATATTATCGGAAAGGCCGATGTAAATAGTTCCCCCGTTGGTGTTGGCCATGGCGCAAATATCGCGCAGAATGCGGTCCATATAACCGCCGCGCTGCGTCGTGTTTTCGTGGAAAGCCTGGACGATCGATTCACCTTCTTCACGCGCCAATTGCACGAAATCGACCGGTTTTGCCGGACCGCGATACGGCCGTGTCAGGGCCAGGTCGTTGCCCTTGATCACGGCGGCCAGCGCCTCAAAACTCACCTCGGTCAGCAAAATTTCCGTGACCCGGTCGCCGACGCCCAGATTCTTGGGGTTGGATGGGTCGCGCACCAGCCGGTGGGCATCAGAGCCCTGGATGCAGCGCATCGCCCGCGGGTATTCCGGTTTTGAACCGTCAAAGAATTTGCGCGTTGTGTAACGGCCGCGTTTCTCCAGGTCGGTCACTTCCAAGGCGTGCAGGTTAGAATCCTGGGTGTAGGCGATCCGAGTCTGGCCGCCAAAATCGAGACCGCGCATCACGACGCCGTGACTGCTGTTAGCGTGCGCGGCAATGACCAGGCCGCCGGCGGCGTTGATCACCTGGTAAGCGGTCAAGACATCACTGGTCGCGCCGACGGTTGAACTGCCCTGCGCCAGTTGTTCCGGGGGGACGTTCAAGGTCAGCAGTAAATGTTCCAATAAGCTGACCGGCGTCTCCGAGGGGAAAATGCCCAAAATATGGAAGCCGAAGGTGGCGGTAAATTCAAAACCGGGCAGCACCAGTACCTTTTCCAGCAGGCGGCGGTACTCTTCTAACAGCCGCTTCTCGTCCGGTTCAATACGGCCGTTATCTTCCAGCCAAAACAGCTGTTCAATCTCCTTTTTCATCGCCGCAAAACCGGCTACGGTATTGTGGTCGGCAAAGGCGATAATGTCCACGCCGCGCAAGAATGCCTGGCGCAGGATTTCAATATAGGATGTTCCAGGTTCCTGGTAATCGCTGGAACCTGGAGTATGGAGGTGTAAATCCATTCGCCGCCATTGGCGGGATCGGTTTCCACCCCTTTGTCGCGCGGAGGAACGTCTAGTCACAGCGCCCTCCCGCAAAAATAATCTTCATAATCTTAAATCTTCTCTTTAAACTAAACCGGCCAAAACAGGGGACATTCGAACTGAATATCTCAAATATAAGTGCCGGTATAAAATTAATAATAAGCGAGCCGCCTGCCCTGATGCGGACTCAAGGGTATTTTCAACTAGCCTGGCTGTGGAAAATAACACGCGTTTGGGTTAATCACCCAATGCGGCAATGCCGCGCACGAGAGCGATAGCGGCGATGCTGAGCTTCAATACCTCGGTGATCTCAATTTCCGGTGGTCCGACGTGTTTCTTGTCTGAATTGCGCACGAGCATAACGGCCGTAATCATGCCCACGGTCGCTCCTACCATACCGCCGATAATGTAGGATTTCATCTTCCAACTGTCGTTATCCGTTTCAGTCAATTCCATCCGGGTCGCTGGATCCATCTGGGTCATAATTATCATCTCTCCTAAAAGGTTGTGTAAGTATCGTCAGCCAAGCCAATAAATAAGCGCTGAATTCACCCAAACGCATAAACGGCGCAACGATACGGTCTGAAATGCTTTTACTCTGCGCATCCACGCGATCGGAAATATTTTGAGCCTTCCAAAATGCCATCTGCGTGCGGCTGTGCTCCAGCAGGGGGCTGTTTAGCGGCAGCTCCGCGCGGCGCTGGCGGCGGTTCACCAGGTAAGCGAAATACAAAATAGGTACGATGGCGCAGAGCACCGTCATCGGGATCATCCACAAAACGACAATCGTGTCCGCCAGGCCGGAAAGAAAAACCATTGTGCCCTCAGGGCCAGGGGCAAAAATGGCTACCAGCATCAAAATGGTGAGGACAATGCCGATCAGTACTACCAACGCTATCGGGATGGTAATAAATTTTCGATTAAAGCGCTTCAAAGCGCGTTCGCGTTCCAGTTGTTCGGCCGACGGCTTGAAGAAATCTTCTTCGCTTGTCGCCTGCCCACCTGGTGGATACATGGTCATAGATTAAATTCTCTAAACATACAATTATATCACAAGGTAGGTGACTTTAGCCCCCATCATACCAGAAACGCATCAGATATATATAAATAAACCGACGGCCGTACCGGTCGCCGGATTCCCATCACTATTCGCCCGACTGCCTGACCAACTGACTACCTAACCCCTCTAAAACAATCCCCAATCTCCGCCGACGCCTTCTTCCATCATTGAAGGGTCCCATAATTCCGTGCCTACTTCCACGTTCACGCCGCCTTGCATAACGGTATTGCCGACCATGCGCACCTGCTCAATAAGCGCCGGACCGTACGGGCAGAATGGAGTAGTGAGGATCATGGTTACATCGGCCGTGTCATCTTCATCATTGATGGCAATATTGCGAATCAAACCCAGTTCAACAATATTCAGCCCGATTTCGGGATCGATTACTGAACGAAGCGATTCTAATAGTAGTTCGTCTTTTTGGGTGGTTTCTGTGGTCATCGTTTCCTTTTTCTCCCGTGCCCCTTCTGCTTACTGCCGGGCAGCTTTTCTAAACAACCGCCTTTACTTCCTCTATTTTTACCAGGAATTGGCAGCAATCTCCACCATCAAGCATACAACTGTTTTGCTGCACAGGGGCATCCAATACATTAATGATTAATTCTTTGTCAATGGTGCAGATCTCCGAGTGAACTTCGCCGAGCGAGAGATAGGGACAGCTAAATTCCGTCACCAGGTAGCCGTCTTCCGTTTTTTGCCAGTGGGCCAGGAAACCCTCTTCAGCCAGTAAGGAGACCAGATAATCAAGCCGCTCTTCAATCGCCAGATTTTCAAATTGTCCGCGGCGCTCTTCTAACACCGAATCGACAACGCTAATCAAGACATCATTAAAGGCTTCACTCGGCAGCTGGATTTTGAGCTCGTGGAGGAGCCGCGAGGTCAGGCGCACGTAGCGCTTGGGAAACTGCTCCTGCCCTTTTTCGCTGAGGCTGTAGACGTAATACGGCCGTCCTACTTTGCGCCGTACAGTGTGAAAAACAATCAAACCATCGGCCTGGAGCGCGTTAAGGTGATGCCGCACCGTCACCGGCGAGACACCGGCCGCTTCAGCCAGCTCATCCACGTTCGATTTAGGATGCGCCTTAATGGTATGTAAGATAGTATCACGTGTACTCATAGATCAATTGCTCGCAGTTCGATTCCCGTTAAAATAACGCTTGAATACGCTAAAAAGGCGCCGGGTCAGCCTGGACTGATTCCGCCACCAACACAAACGGCCGTTTACCATTTTACTCTGAAAGCTATGAAAAGATTGGCGCTTCAGACGTACGCTGCCGACGTCTGAACGGCTTGCATTTAGTGGTCACGGCTCCCTAGCAGTATAGCAATTTCGCTATAAAGTGTCAATTTTATGATTATTATCATTCTTATCATAAATATTGACGCTCATAAAGTGCTATGTTAGAATAAACACAGTTAAAAAAACCATTCTCGGCGGCTCAATGAAATCATCTTGAGCTGCCTTGATTTTTGTAAGCCCGCATAATTTTGGAGTCATGCGTTCCAGCAATTATCACAAATTTAGTTAGAGGTAGACCCTGATGACAACAGCTTTAGAAATTAAGAACTTACACGCCAACGTGGCCGATCAACCCATTTTGAAAGGGATTGACTTGCTCATCCGCCAGGGAGAGGTGCACGCGCTTATGGGACCGAATGGTTCCGGAAAGAGCACGCTGGCCTATACGCTGGCCGGGCATCCGGCTTACGAGCCAACCGCCGGGCAGGTGATCTTTGACGGACAGGATCTGTTGGAAATGGCTGCCGATGAACGCTCGCGGGCCGGTCTGTTCCTGGCCTTTCAATACCCGGCCTCTGTACCCGGCGTAACTCTGGCCAAGTTCCTGCGCCAGACGATTAACTCGCGCCGCCAGGCGGAAGACCCTGAAGATTCGGGTATTTCGATTCCCGCCTTCCGCCGCTTCCTCACTGACAAGATGAATATGCTGGGCATCGATCCCAAATTTGCCGGCCGTTACCTGAATGAAGGCTTTTCCGGCGGCGAAAAGAAACGCGTGGAAGTGTTACAGATGGCCACCGTCGAGCCCAAGATCGCCATCATGGACGAATCCGATTCCGGTCTGGATATCGACGCCCTGCGCATTGTTTCCGAAGGCGCCAACCAGCTCCGCGAGGAATTTGATATGGGGCTCCTGGTCATCACCCATTACCAGCGCATTTTGAACTATATCCAACCCGACTATGTACACATTATGCTGGACGGCCGTATCGTCGAAAGCGGCGGTCCTGAGCTGGCGCTCGAACTCGAAGAACGCGGCTACGATTGGGTGCGCGAGAAATATAACAATAAGGCCGAGGAGGCTTAATATGGTTTCTGATAATTTAGTTAATCAAGAACTGACTGAAGAGCAGGTCCTGGCTACTGTAAAACAGGAAGGAGATTATCTTTCGAAATACGGTTTCGCCGATGCTGAAGATTACGTCTTCAAAGCGGAAAAAGGGCTGACCGAAAGTATCGTTCGCTCGATTTCGGCCATGAAAGGCGAACCGGAGTGGATGCTCGAGAACCGCTTAAAAGCGTACGAGCATTTCCTACAGCGGCCGATGCCCAATTGGGGCGCCGACCTTTCCGGCATCAACTTTGATGAGATTTACTACTACATCAAACCCGCCGAGCGCGAAGAAGATAACTGGGAAGATGTTCCCAGCTACATTAAGAATACCTTCGATAAATTAGGCATTCCCGAAGCGGAACAGAAGTTCCTCTCCGGCGTCGCCGCCCAATACGAGTCCGAGGTTGTCTATCACAACATCAAAAAAGAACTCGAAGAGAAAGGCGTGATCTTCCTAGGTATGGATGAAGGCCTGGCTCAATATCCCGACCTGGTCAAAGAATATTTCGGCACGATCATTCCCCATAATGACAACAAATTTGCCGCGTTGAACACGGCCGTCTGGTCCGGCGGCAGCTTCATCTATGTGCCACCCGGCGTGAGCATTGAGATGCCTCTACAGGCTTATTTCCGCATCAATGCCAAGAATGTAGGCCAGTTCGAGCGCACGCTGATCATCGTCGACGAAGGCGCTTATGTGCACTACGTCGAGGGCTGCACAGCGCCCATCTATTCGTCAGATTCGCTGCATTCGGCCGTCGTCGAAATCATCGTTAAGAAAGGCGGGCGCTGCCGCTATACGACTATCCAGAACTGGTCCAATAATGTCTATAACATGGTCACCAAACGCGCCGTTGCAGAGACCGATGCCACGATGGAGTGGGTCGACGGCAACCTGGGCAGCAAGGTGACAATGAAATACCCGGCCGTTTATATGACCGGGGAAGGCGCGCACGGTGAGATTTTGTCCATCGCGTTTGCCGGTAAGGGACAGCATCAGGACGCCGGCGGCAAGGTCGTCCACGTCGCCCCCAACACGACCAGCCGCATCATTTCCAAGTCAATCAGCAAGGATAACGGCCGTGCCTCTTACCGCGGCATGCTCAAAGTCGCCGACGGCGCTTACCATGTGAAGTCCAATGTCGTCTGTGATGCCTTGCTGCTGGATGAACACAGCCGGTCCGACACCTATCCCTACATCGAGATCGATGAACAGGATGTGAATATCGGCCACGAAGCCTCGGTGAGCAAGGTCGGCGAGGAGCAGCTCTTCTACCTGATGAGCCGCGGCATTGATGAACAGACAGCGACATCCATGATCGTCAACGGCTTTATCGAACCCCTGGTCAAAGAACTGCCGATGGAATATGCCATCGAACTCAACCGCCTCATCCAACTGCAAATGGAGGGCTCAATCGGCTAAGACAAATCATGGAATCTTTTACACGAGAAAACGTTAATAAATTATCGGCTTATCTCAATGAGCCGCAATGGATGCTTGATCTCCGCCTTGGCGCCTACGATCTTTATGAAATGACGCCCATGCCTACGACCAAGGATGAGGCCTGGCGGCGCACCGACATCCACCGTTTAAAGCTAAACGAGATTGGTCCTTCGGTCAACGGCGATGCCGCGGCGGATGTGACCCTTCCTGAATTCTTAGGCCGGCAGCTTACGGCCGATCAGGCCGGCGGCAATATGCTGCAAGTTGACGGCGTGGTC
>JBJYWP010000112.1:0-20455 GCA_046259485.1 Promineifilaceae bacterium (SeqCode)
CGCTTGCCGTGGCTACAATTCGGGGTGCTTCCGAGTACCCAGGTCCGTCTTTTTTTCGAGCTCTGCGCATCAGTAAGAGTTCGACCTTTGACCAACGATGGATGGAGTTTAGCTCTTTTCGTCATGACCATGTATGCTTTTCGTCGATATAAGACATTTTCATTATTCGGGGTGTAGCCCGATTCATGATGTCTTTTTTGGGACCTCTCTGGTTGCTGGAAGACTGCCACCAACAGGAAACCTGGAACACTATTGCCACGATCAATCATAGCAGAAACAAGTATCCTAAGACGCTATTCCTGTCAAAAAAAGCCCCGCCTGAGAGAAGCGCGGGGCTATTTCCCTATTGACCATGCACTTATGGAGATTTATTCCCGTTCGCTCAACCAGCGCTCGACCTGTATCCCGGCTGCGGCTCCCTGGCCGACGGATGTAGCAACCTGTCTATAAACCGGGTCCTGGATTTCTCCAGCAGCAAAGACGCCGGGGACATTTGTACGCATCATTTCATCGGTGATGATGTAACCATGCTCATCCATCGCCACCTGGCCCGTCAAAAACTTGCTGTTGGGATAATGACCAATAAAAATGAACACACCGTCCGTCGCTCGTTCTTCGGTCTCGCCGGTACGGCGATTTGTAACCTTCACACCCGTTACCATGCCGTTACCAACAATCTCATCAATGACGGTATCCCAAACAAACGATATCTTCTCATTTCCAAGGGCCCGTCGCTGTAATGTCGGTCCGGCACGTAGTTCATCTCGCCTATGAATGACCTCAACTTTATCGGCAAAGCGCGTCAGGAATAGACCTTCCTCCATGGCGCTGTCGCCGCCGCCGACAACCACGACGTCTTTGCCCCTGAAGAAGAAGCCATCGCAGGTACCACAGTAGCTCACGCCGCGACCAATGAACTCCTCCTCGCCTGGAACATTCAGGTGGCGAGGCGAAGCGCCAGCGCAGACTATGACAGCATCCGCCTGATACTCTTCACCATACGTCTTGACGGTAAAAGGTGATCCGCTGCTGAAGTCAACTTCGATGACCTCGTCATAAGCCAGCCGTGCACCAAAATGCTCGGCCTGCATCTGCATGATTTCAACCAGTTCGGGACCCGTTGGCGTGCTCTCTTTAGAAAAAAATCCGGGATAGTTTTCGATTTCATATGTGATGGCGATCTGGCCGCCAATCATTGTCCCGGCGATAATCAATGGGTTCAACTGCGCGCGAGCTGTATATAAAGCCGCTGCAAGACCTGCGGGTCCGGACCCAATAATGATTACTTGTTCTTTCTGCATCTTTGTGTACCTCGAATAAAGTATGATTCGGCCGTTCCTTCGCTTGCGTCTCTCTCATGCTTAATTGACGAGTGAGAGATCGGTTTTTTTACGGCTCACTGCCGATGTTAATCCCCCCTAAAGGAGGCAATTCTAACTGGCATTTTCTCCACTAACAAACTCCCAGAAAACAGCTGCTTCTATCAGACCGGCGGCCAGGGATAATGGCGTCCCGGGCCCGGTTCAGGAAAGACGCCTTCTTTGATCAGCCGCTTAACGCGGCTCATGAGCGCACCAATCTCACCGCTGTTAAGCAGTGCTTTAAGCCGTGAACGAAGGCGACTTTCAGGTTCTTCCAGTTCACCCAGGAAAAAGCGCAGGTCCGATAGAAGTCTGGGAGGTATAGGTTCACCTGCAAATTCCCAGATGACAGTTCGCAATTTGTATTCTTCATGAAAACAAATCCCGTGGTCAATACCCCATATCTTGGCCGGATCGATTAAGGAATCTGCACCATCTTGGGCATTGTTTTCGACAAGAACGTGCCCACCCTTTCGATCCGCGTTGTTGATCACCACATCCAGCAAAGCCATCTTCTGCAACGGTATGCGAAAAATCGGATCTGACTCGATGGTGAAATAATGCTGGGCAGGATCATGTGGGACAAAATATTGAACCGAACCCGGACCATGTTCGCCGCGGCGCAACGCAGTTGGCGGCACAAGGTCCCAACCCAACTGTTCGCTTACAATGAATGCGCTTTGTTCGCGCAGGCTTAGCGTTCCTCGTGGAAAATCCCATAACGGTCGCTCCCCGCGACGTGGTTTGTAGACCGCAGTAACTTCCGCTTCGTCTACGCAAACCGTTACCAGAAATGCGTAATTGGAACTCCACGGCAGAACCCCCTCAATCTCCATCGTCCCCGATCGCAGGACATGGAGAATCTCAGCCTTCGTCTGCGAATCCATTTTCCCGCGGCTCAGTGACGATGGCCATTGCGATTGGGGCAGAAATGACCTTCAGGATCCATCGGTCGTCCGCAGTTACCACAAATTGGCCGTCCGGCGGCGACAACCTCGCGGGCACGGGTTACCAGCGAGTCCATTTGGCTGCGGTTGGCCCAGAAACTGACAACATTGGGTTCTTCGTCCTCATCCACAAGTTCGTATGCGACAAGAACAATCTGGTTCGCGGATTCATTAAAACCCATCCCCATATTGCCCACACGAAATAGCTCTTCGACAGGTTCGCGAAGTCTCATATCCTGCAAAATTGATTCGTCCGAGCTTCGCGTCGCCAATGGATGCTTTTCATCAAGCTCCTGCAGAAAAGATTCAAGGCTGCTGGCCAACATCGCCGCCTGCTCTTTCTCTATGACCAGCGAAATAGTTTGCGAACCCCGGCCACCCTGTAAATAAAACGTTCGACTACCAGGAGGACCAATTGTTCCGACCGTCAGGTGTGATACCGGATTGAGTTCTATTTGGTGAGCCATTCCAAGCTACTCTTTACTTGATTCCTTGTGCTGGGAAGCGATCGGCTTCATAGGACCATCGTCGTTGACCCTCAGCACACGCACATACCCTTTCTCTGAGAGATGTAAAACACTTACCGACGCCGGCGACACGGCAATTCGCTGAAACAAATCAATGTGCACACCAAGATAATGCGCCAGGACAAGCTTAATAATATCGGCGTGCGAGACGACTACCACGGATTCGGACTTATGCTGCTCGCTCAACTTCTCCATCGCCTGCACAGCTCGAAACTGTACTTCCCGCAATGCTTCTCCGGACGGAAAGCGGTTCCTGCTCGGAAAGAACTGGACAATTTGCCATTCGGGTTTCTTGGCCAGTTTTTTTACTTTCTTTCCTTCCCAGTCGCCGTAGCGCGTCTCGCCAAAAGCTTCGTTCAATAATACCGGTAATTGAAAATATGGGGCGATGATCTCGGCCGTTTCTACGCAACGCGTTACCGGACTGCTGTAGATAGCCTTGATGGATTGTGGTGCGAGGCGCGCGCCGGCGTCTTGGGCCTGCTGCACCCCATTTTCATTTAGGTGAACGCCAGGCAACCAGCCCGCCAGGCGGTTCTTCTTTACCCAATCATTTTCACCATGACGTACAATAAAGAAAGTTGTCATAGGCCAATGATAGCACAATTAAGTGGCCTTAAGAAGGTACCCGGAAGAAGAGCTAGGTCTCTGGTGTCTCCACAGGTTCAATATTGACATCAGGCTCTTCGATCGGTGTCGATCCTTCTTCTTGCAGAGCAGGCGCCGCACCTTCCCCAGGAAGGGTTTCAGGCTCCGGTTCAGGATCGGGGGCAAACGATTCCGGCTCTATGATCGGGTTGAAAATACTGGAACTGCAGGCGCGATTATCTTGCAGCAACGACTCCTCCCACTCACCGCGAGTTAAATTCGGCGCATATTGACCCACGCCAAAATAGGATGCCATCACATGACAGGCAACCGGAGCAGCCCATGCTGATCCTTCGCCACCATTAAAGATGAAAACGGCCACGACGATTTCAGGGTCGTCGTACGGAGCGTAGCCTACGTACCACGCATGAGTAGGCTGAACCGCACGCTCTTCAAATCGGCACCAGCCACGTTCGATGGCAATATTATCGCAGTACTCCGAGGTTCCGGTCTTGCCTGCCGTGGCTATACCAAATTTATCCAGCCAGTCCACGTAGGTCGCTCCCGTATAGTAACGTTCCTCGTCAATACGCGTGTTTACCAGCCGCATACCTTCTGCAACCACGTTTACGTACTGGCTGTCAACGTCCACGGCATCAATCACCTCTGGTTGGAATATATATTCCCCATTGGCATCAAACTCGATATTAAGGGCGGGATCGTTCAGTGGGTTGCCTTCCCCATCAACGAGAACCGTTTCACCATTGGGGCCAGGATGCGCCCGCACCACTACCTGACTGTCGTCATCGACAATGACGACATTGCCGTCTTCGTCGCTCATATGGTGAATTATCGTGGGTCGAAAGAGGAAACCACCATTGGCGACAACGGCCCCCATCTGCGCCACTTGCAGCGGCGTGGCGGTCATGAACCCCTGGCCGATTCCAAGGTTGTAATCATCACCTGTTGACCATGGCTCACCTTGTGTGCGCCGTTTCCATGCCCTGGTCGGGACGTTACCTTCAGATTCCAGCGGCAGCTCGATACCTTGAACACGGCCGAATCCAAACTGGTTGGCGTAATTGCTGATACGATCGACCCCTAACCCCTCAACATACTCCCCATCCTGGTCATATCCACCACTAATCTTGTAGAAGTAAATATCGCAAGAATTAGCTATACCCTGGCGCATATCCATCAAACCATGACCGTCCCGCTTCCAGCAAACAAAGGTCTGGGCGCGCCCGGGGTCATTTGGCGCAAAACGATTTGGAATTTCGATTTGCCCCGGCGCCGTAAGCAGGCGCTCCGGCGAAATGATACCCTCCTGAAGTGCACCCGACGCCGGCACCAGCTTAAAGGTCGATCCAGGCGGATATGTACCACTAATAGCATGGTTAACTAGAGGCGTATAGTCATTACGCGCCAGGCGCAGATAATAATCGACAGGCACCTCCGTTTGAAAACGATTGTTGTCAAACGTGGGAAAATTGACCATGGCCAGGACTTCACCGGTCTTGGGCTTCATCGCAACTACGACTGCCTGTTCAATTTCGGGGAGGGTTCTCTCGCCGGTGATTTCGTCCGTTCGCGGGGTCGTGCGATTCGCTTCCATAAACTCTTGCAGTATCTTAAAAGCACTCTCCTGCAAGTTGATATCCAGCGTAGTATGCAAATTCAAACCGGCGACAGGTTCTTGCGAAGTTCCTATCTGCCTGACTTCTCTTCCTGTCCAATCCTGTTCAATCGTTCGTTGTCCTTTTGTACCGGACAACTCGAGTTCCATTGATGATTCCAACCCCGACCAGCCCACGCGATCATCACGTTCATACCCCAGCACATCAATCCAATCCTCGTTGGGTATCGGGCCCATAAAGCCTATGATATGGGAGGTGTATTCGCCGGTGGGATATTCACGCAGAGGTCTTGGCAATACGCGCACGCCCGGCAGGAAAATGCTTTCCTGTTCGATCGTATAAGCCTGGTCAATTGGCAGGCCGGTTGTGATGACGGCGGGCACGTATTGGGCGAAACTTCTTTCCTGCACAATTTTAGAAATACTGTCCGGCAGCTTGGGTACGACCCCTGCCTGATCTAGCGTCTCTTGCACAGAAGCTCCATAGATTTCAGCCAGTCGGGTATAAGTGCTGACAAGCTCGGGATTGGCCGCTTCAACCAGAATCTGCTGCTCCACTGTGTTTGTTACTGGCACACCGGTAAGCAGTGAAAGCCGTTCATATACGGCCTGCCGCTCCTCTTCAGTATCAGGCAAAAAGGCTGGTGTGATTGTGACGTCGAAGCTGGGTTGGTTAATCGCCAGTAGTTCCCCATTCCGGTCAAAAATAACACCGCGTGGGGCGTCCGTCTGCAATACGGCAAATTGGTTTTCGGTGGCTAGTTCTTCCAGCTCCGGTCCTCGCGTTTGTTGGATCCACCAAACCCGATATACCAGCAGCGCCAGAGCCAGCACAATAACTACACGAAGGAAAACAATGCGGCCTCGCAGCCCAATATTTTCATCTTCACGTAATTCGAGATCTTCTATTCGTTCCCAACCAATTCGAGACATGACAGTTCAACACCGGCGACCGGTAGTTTCCTAAACCTGCACCGGCCTTGGCCGCATGAGGCGCTTAATCAAGGAAATCAGCCAGTAAATCGGCATAATCAATATTGACTGCACCACAATCACCTGCACAAAAATCAGTGGGTTTGCATTGACCGGGATGCCAAAAATACGCAAGTACAACAGATAAACTAGCTGCTGGATAATCGTCGCAACAACTGCTGAAATTACCGGAATCAGCAGGCGATTAGGCGGCAGAAGATCGCTCATCATGCTTGCCGCGAACACGCCCGCCATATAGCTCAACGATAATCCACCGGCCGGTGCTATGGTAAATATATCCATAAATAGCCCGCCAATGAAAGCCCAAATGACGCCTTCTTCGCTGTTGCTAAGTAAGCCCCAGGCCAGTGCAACGAGGAAAGGCAGGGACGGATCCGCTTCAAGGGGTGAAAATCGCGGCAAAATAACCGTCTGAAAGATCGTCAGAAGGGCCATAATAGGCACGGCTGATAGAATTGATGAGAACACTATGGCTCCGTCTCATCAAATACGGATGCATCAACCGGCTCGAAGTTGGTGATCACAAACACAATTTCCAGAGCATCGAAATCCGCTGCAGGTTGGACGACGGCGCGCTGGAACAGTTCCGCCTCGCGACGATCGACTTCAATAACACGTCCGATTATCAGATCCTGCGGAAAACGGCCGCCCAATCCCGAGGTCAATACCACCTCTCCCACTTCAACCTGGTGTTTCAGATCAATCCAATCTATCGTAAGCACGCCACCCAGACCGCCTCCGCGCAAGATACCGGTGGCGCGGGACGTTCCTAGGCGCGCCGGTATCGCGCTCGAACTGTCGGTAATTAGAACGACCTGTGCGGAATTTGCCGTTATGCGGTAGACCTGTCCAACGAGACCTCGAGCGCTCTCCACGGGCATTCCGACGGCAATTCCGTCCCTGGCTCCCTTGTCAATCACAATACTATGCACAGCCGAGCTGGGATCTTGACCAATGACAGATGCGGTCAACCTTTGAAAATCCGGCGCCTGTCTTGCACGGTTAAAGAGATCAACCAAGAGTTGGTATTCTCCTTGAATTTCTCTTAGCTCCTCGTTCTCCCGCTGCAGCGCATCTATTTGCGCCTGCATATCCACAATTTGTGCCCGGGCGCTCTGTAAATCGCGCGGGCCCTCCAGTGCGTCGGCGACAACATCCGTTCGCTTCGATGTCCAACTCATTGCAATCGACATTGGATCGCGGATGAAAGCAAACACGGAGTCCAGATTCCCTGTCTGGTCAAGAATGGTCAGCATGATGGCCAGGAAAACAAGCACACCCAGCGTGACCCATCTAATTCTCTTTTGTGCCTCTTCGAGGTTCATGATGTAGAAAGAAGATCGAGCGCGCACATTTGGCTCGGCACACTCTAATCATGCGCTTTAGTGGTGGGTACTACCTCTGTGCAAGCCCACTAAAACACGTTCATAATTGTCCAGGTCTTCGAGAACGTGCTCCGCCCCGCGCGCAACGCAGGTCATTGAGTCTTCCGCCACCCAGACACGCATTTTGATCGCGTCCTCCAGGCGATCGGCAAGCCCCTGAATATTGGCGCCACCGCCTGCGAGACAAACACCACTTTCCATCAAGTCGGCGACGAGTTCCGGAGGCGTATCATCAAGCGCTTCACGCACTGTATCAACAATCACGTTGACCGAAGGGGACATCGCCTCACGTAGCTCGATGCTGCTGATCTCGACAGTCTGAGGCAGGCCGTTAATCAAATTGCGTCCGCGCAGTGTCATCGTCTTTTCTTCCGGAAGCGGAAATGCCGAGCCGATGCCGATTTTTGCGCGCTCTGCCATACGTTCGCCTATCAGAAGATTGTATTTATTTCGCGCATAGGCGACGATGTCTTCATCCATTTCATCGCCTGCCACACGAATTGACCGGCTGACCACAATTCCGCCCATGGCAAAGACGGCGACCTCGGTAGTACCGCCGCCAATGTCGACCACCATGCTGCCTCGTGACTCGATGATCGGCAGGCCGGCACCAATCGCCGCAGCCATCGGCTCTTCAATCAAGAAGGCTTCACGTGCGCCCGCGGACATAGTGGCATCATATACAGCACGCTTCTCAACTTCTGTAACGCCGCTGGGCACGCCCACGACAACTCGCGGCCGCGGAAAAGGCACCAGCATCTGTTCATGCGCTTTGTCTATAAAGTACTTCAGCATCGCTTCCGTTATCTCAAATTCTGAGATTACGCCGTCACGCAACGGCCGTATAGCCACGATATCACTGGGCGTTCGGCCGACCATTTCACGCGCTTCCGATCCAATAGCCAAAGGCCTTCGCGTGCGCTTGTTGATCGCCACCCACGACGGTTCATTTATGACAATACCCCGGTCACGAATCGCCACCAGAGTGTTTGCTGTTCCCAAATCTATTCCAATGTCTAAAGAGAATAAACCTAAAAGCCAGTCCAGTGGTCTAAACAATGCTTTCCCTCTTAACTTTTTCGCTTCTTCCGGCAGGAAATTATCTGCCTGTTCTAAATTGGCATCTACCGAATTAAGCGATTATACACTAGATATGTATCCGTTGTTACCCCATGCTATTTTGCTCATGGAGAATTTGCCCTTTGCGATCAGCCCATGACTAATGTGAGAAGCAAATAAGCACCATATCCTTACTCAAGCTAGGCAATTGTATGATACAGCTTGTTTTATATGGCCGAATTCCTTACGATTAGCGGAGCTTATTCAGCCACGCAAGATCATACATGAGATAGATCATGGCAAATCAGGCGCTCTTTGACGGATTAATTTACGACGAATTTGACCAACCGGTAAAAACCGCGATTGTCGGCGGCGAAGCATTTTACGTCGTTGACGATGAAGGGTTCTTGCGCCACATCGCTGCCGAGGATGTTGACCGGCAGGTGCTCGCTTTTTTTCTGGAGCAGTTGGAAGACAATAAGGACCTGGCAATCGAGCAGGCGTTGAACATGATGGGCAAAGATGATCTTTTCACTAAGGCTGCGCTCGACGCGCAGATGCGCAACATTGACATGGACCAGATCATCGCCGCCGGTATTCCGCTGCAGGCGCGTGAGATGTTAGGAATGCTGGGATTTCACGTCACCATTGATCTTCACGGCAACATTACGCAAATCCACCAGCCCTCAGCACCAGACATGGGTGAGTAACCTGATTTTCCACCGGCGATTGATATGTTTTCTGCAGAGGTTCAGGCATTCGTGTTAATATGCCCCGCGACCAAAGAGGACATATGGAACGGTTTGCAGGAGGATACGTATGTCCAGCGGCAATGACCAATTTTCGATGTAATAAATATCAAGCAGGCAGAGTTCGTCAAAGGTGAGATCGGAACGGCCGCTGACCTGCCATAGCCCGGTCATGCCGCCGATCACGGTCAGCCGCTGTTTATGCCAGGGCTTGTATTCTTCGACCTCCTCAGGAAGCGGCGGTCTTGGTCCGACCATACTCATTTGACCCAACAGAACATTGTATAACTGTGGGAGTTCATCAAGGCTGGTACGGCGCAGCACACGACCTACTCTCGTCAGTCGGGGATCATCTTTGATCTTGAAGATCGGGCCGTCCGCTTCGTTCTGTGCCGCTAGAGCAAGCTTTTGCTCATCGGCATCGGCTACCATCGAACGAAACTTATACATCTTAAACTGCTTTCCGTCCTTACCAACACGCATGCCCATATAGAAAATCGGTCCTTCCGAATCCAGTTTGATTGCCGCCGCAATGAGTGTCCCGACAATCAACGCCGGGATGCTTAGAAGCAGCGCCACTGACAGATCCATCGCGCGCTTGACTATCCGGCCGGCACTGCTTATACGTACCTCGCGCATACCAAGAACGGGAATGCCGCTCATGTTATTGAATTCAACCCGATTCAGGCTCATCTGCAGCAGGTCAGGGACGACCTGTGTACCCACATTTTGCGACTGAGCCACGCGCATTATGGCCAAGATCTGCCGATTCATATCACCGGGCAAAGCAACAAAAACGGAATGGGTTGAAGGATGTTCTTGAAGAACTGTTCGCAAATCTTTGTAGCTGCCCAGATGAGGCACGCGGCCCGAACCCAGATTATTCTCGCCTGTTCCATCATCAAGATAGCCAACAATCCTAAAGCCAAGATCGGGTCTTGCCATTAAGGTGCGGATAACACCACGGCCGACTTCTCCGCTGCCAATCACGACCACGTCATCGACCAGCGTCCCGTGCCGGTAGAGCAAACCCAGAAGCCAATGCCGTAACAGCCTCGCCAATCCTAAGAGAACAACAATGAACAACATGGCCCAGACAAGCAGTAAGCGCGAGAATGGCACCGGTAAGGTAAAGAAAGAAATTGCCACCAGGATAAAGATACCTGAAGCCGTTGCCGAAAGGATACGCGACATTTCATCGACCCAGGCCTCTCCGCGGCGACGGCGCCAGACTTTGTGCTGGTGAAAGGTTAGAATGAGCAAACCGGTTAGCAGAAGCTGCTGTACCAGGTATGCGCTATATGGTTCCAGAAACAGGACCGGTCGTAGCCACTGCCATTCGTAGCGCGCCAAATAGGCCAGGACAAAGGCGAGGTTGATCAGCAACAGGTCAGTCCCAATTGTGATGTACCGTACAGTCTGGTGTCTCATTATTTCGCTAGCGACCTGGCATACACCTGAGAAGTTTCAATTCCGGCCTGTTCCCACGAAAATTTTTCCGCCTGCTCCAGACCGCTTTGCTGCATATGCTTTGCAAGTCGATCGTCATCAAGCACGCTATCAATATGTCGGGCAAGCGCCGCTGCATCTTGAGGTTCAAAATAAAGGGCAGCTTCCCCACCCGCTTCTGGTATCGATGACGTACGGGCGGCAATCACCGGCGTACCACAGGCCATCGCTTCTAATACGGGCATGCCGAAACCTTCATAGATTGAAGGAAATACCAGTGCGTCGGCCGCATTGTACCAGAGCGGAAGTTCTTGATCGGCAACGTAACCTGTGAAATGAACGCGTCGTTCGAGACCGAGATCCTTGATCATCGCAAAAATCTCATCGTACTGCCACCCTTTCGCACCCGCCAATACCAGAACGGTTCCTTTGGCTCTTGATAGGGAAAACGCTTCCAACAAGACAGGGACATTTTTGCGCGGTTGGAGTGTACCGACGTGAAGGATAAATCTTCCCGTTATCCCCTGTTTTTCACGAAATGCATTGACCTGATCGGCCGGCACAGACCGGAATACCTGGTCGACTCCGGGTAGCACCACGTCAATCTTGTCCAACGGAATTTCAAAAAAATCGTGTAGATCCTGTCGGCTGGCTTCGGAAATGGTAATCACGCGGCGCGCGCTTCTGACGGAACGCGCCGTCTGGCTGTGCAAATAGAGGCGCTGCAAAGCCGGGAAGGTATCCGGAAAATGAACGAAGCTGAGATCGTAGACAGTCACAATCGTTGGAATCTTGTTCAAAATGGGACTTACAAACGCCATGCTGTGCAGCAGATCAAATTGTTCCTGTTCTATCTGTATGGGCCATGAGACCTGTTCCCAAAGGATACGAACCGAGCGTTTTTCGGTGGGCCAGCTGCTGGAGACCACTTTGAAACCCTCGCGCTCTTCTATCGATGCACAGTCACGAGTATAAATCGTGTAATGTGAACGGCCGTTCAGCCGCGGCAGGTTACGCAGAACCTGAGCAATATATTGGTGGATGCCCGCGCGCCGATAACCTGACACTGGTGAAAGCAGGTGTGCGTTAATTCCAATTTTCGCATCGTGGCGTGCGACATCACCCTGTTGCTGGATAGGCATTATCGGAAATTATAACTTATGCGCTATCTTCTCAAACAACGTTCAAGCAACCATCAGACCACAATCCCCACATCTGTACTCTAGATCAATCCGCAATAGGTTATGCTGCGACTGTCGTAGAAACATTATGTTGACTAGAGTTGGTTGAGATATTAAAATAGAGTAAGCGACAGTTGGCTAAAACAAGAGGAGACATTGTGATGAGCAAAAAGATCCGCGCCGGATGGATTGTCCCAATCCTAATAATGACTGCGCTTGCTTTGACATCCTGTGTTCGACCGTATCCGGGAAGCGAAGCGGCCGCAGCAATGCCCACGATGAATCCAATGGTAACGCCCATTGTCGTCACACCGCCCGTGGCTGTCGCAACGCCGGCGGCTGAACCGACGTCGGCCGAACCTCAAGAAGTGATCGAACCGACGCCGATCTCCGTTCAACCAACGGCCGAACCGGTTGGCGAGACCACATACATTGTAGTGGCTGGCGACACCCTGTTCAAAATCGCCTTGGATAATAATGTCACCGTCGATGAGATAGCAGCCGCTAACGGCATCATCGATGTGGACACGCTCGAAGTAGGCCAGGAACTAATCATCCCTGCGCCGGGATCGACCATCACGGACACCACGGTTGAATCCGGTCAAGAGCTTATCGACGAAACAGGTACAGCAGAGGGGAACGAGTCCGCATCGGAGTCGAGTGCGAGTACGGAAACGGATACAGCGTCTGAATCACAACCAGTAGAACCAGCTGTCGCTCCTGGTGGGATTGTGGTCATCCAGCCTGGCGATAATCTCTTCCGTATCGGCTTGAAGTATGGCTGTACCGTTGAGCAAATCGCCCGCCACAACGGCATCACCACCCCCAATCGAGTAGCCGTGGGTCTGGAGATCGAAATTCCTGACTGCAACTAGCGCGCGGTAAATTACCGCTAGTTTCTGGAATATTGACTATAATAATGACCCTGCCGTATAAATAGCGGTCAGGGTCATTTTGCTCAGGATCATCTATTGATAAGACTGGCCAACCAAGTATGGATAAATATCAAGATAACGTTATCTGGCAGGGAAAAACATGGCATTTACGCCTTACCAGCCTCACACTCCCCGATGGGTCGCTGCACGAGTCGGCATACATTGATCATCCCGGTTCCGTCGTCATTGTCCCACTGCTGGGTTCTGAGACAGCTCCGGAAGTGCTCACGCTCCGGCAGCATCGCCATTCAATACACAAAACGATAATCGAACTGCCTGCCGGCACACGCGGCTGGAACGAGGATTTGCTTTTGTGTGCCCAGCGCGAGCTGCGCGAGGAAACAGGACACAGCGCCGAGCTGTTTGTCGATCTTGGCAAATATTGGCCGGCGCCCGGTGTAACAAATGAAGTGATGTCTCTTTTTCTGGCGACGGGGCTCAAATATGATCCGCTTCCACTGGATGCTGATGAGGAGATTGAACTACAGGCATTCGCTCTTGATGACCTGCTGGCCCTGGCTCTTGACGGCCGTCTTCAAGACGCGAAAAGCGTGGTCGGGATCATAAGAAGCGCAGTTTATCTCCAAGTGGCTCCCTTTGACAATGGCGCTTAATAGCCCCGTAAACGGGATGCCTGTTTAATAAATAAGGATGCGCAGTGACAAATTACTCAAATAAAGTTGTCGCCGTAACGGGTGCTGCCGGAAATCTCGGCAGAGCAACCAGCATGGCTTTCCTCAACCAGGGCGCCAGGCTGGCCGTTATTGATCGCCGGCGAGACGACTTAAACAATGTCTTTTCGGAGACGGTCCAGGAATGTAATCAATGCTTATATGTTTCCGGCGATCTCACCGACTCACAATCGGTCGACGAAATGGTTGGGTCTATCATGGACTTTTTTGGCCGTCTGGATGTCCTGGTGAATATCGCCGGCGGTTTCACCATGGGACCTCCGGTGCACGAGACACCGGTCGACACCTGGGACTTCATGATTAACCTGAATGCCAGAACGGTCTTTCTCATGAGCCGCGCCGTGATCCCCCACTTCATCGATCAGGATTATGGCAAGATCGTGAACATCGGCTCTCGGGCCGCCTTGAGCGGACATGCGCACATGGCGCCTTATGTCGTCTCCAAAAGTGCGGTAGTGCGCCTGACCGAGAGTATTGCCTCGGAATTGA
Source organism: Promineifilaceae bacterium (SeqCode) (assembly GCA_046259485.1). Classification (GTDB taxonomy): domain Bacteria; phylum Chloroflexota; class Anaerolineae; order Promineifilales; family Promineifilaceae; genus JAACFF01. The sequence continues at coordinate 13,992 of JBJYWP010000112.1, forward strand.
GAGATTATAGGAACATCAATGTCAATTGTGTGCTGCCGGGAACAGTCGACACTGACAGGAATCGCCGCGAAATGCCGGATGCGGATTTTAGTAAATGGGTAACGCCACAAGAGATTGCGGATGTGATTGTCTTTCTAGCCTCCGATGATGCGCGGGCCATAAACGGAGCATCAATTCCCGTTTTTGGCCGCAGTTGACCGTTTGATATAATGACCTATTAGAGTTTTATAACAGGAGACCGCCCATGGAATTACAGATCGGCGATATCGCCCCAGAATTTGAACTATATTCGGACGAAGGCAAGCTGGTGAAGCTCTCAGATTTTCTCGGCCAGCGCGTAGTGCTCTTTTTCTTTCCCAAAGCCAAAACATCTGGCTGAACGATACAAGCTCGCGGGTTCCGCGACAACTATGCAGTAATGGACGATGCCGGCGCAGTCATACTGGGAGTCAGTCCCGATTCGGTTGACGTATTGAGCAACTGGCGCGCCGAGGAAAACCTCCAATATAACCTGTTATCTGATCCTGACCATGAGGTCGCCGATCGCTACGGCGTCTGGGGCGAAAAGAAGATGTACGGCAAGGCGTACGAAGGCATCATTCGCAGCCATTTTGTGATTGATGAACACGGCCGTCTGGAGGACGTGCAGTACAAAGTCAGCCCGGAGAAAAGCGTCGAAGAGGCGCTGCGCCAGATCACTTCTTAGAAGAGAAGCGCGACAATTTGCTCTTCATGAACGCCGGGTGGGAACGCTGCTACATCGCAGTGCAGCAGCGCCGCGATGATCTCGTCATGATCGTATCTCACCCCTTGAAGGCAGTCACTCAAACTCAAAAGGAAGAGATCGATCCGGGGATCGTTTTCAAGAGGTCTGCATGCCTGAATATGACCCTTCTCAACCAGGAGCTCCAGAACCACTTCACCGAGCTGCGTGTCAACGCGCCTGATCGTCGTGAATTTAGGCGAACGGCCGATGTTCCATGACCAGGAACGGTATCGTTCGTATGCGATCTGCCGCACGGCTTTCCAGTCATTGTCGTCAAGCTGGAGCGGAACCGCTGCGTCAGAACCGACAAATGCACGTTTGATCTGATCCTTAACCTCATCAAGCGTAACTGCGCTGCCCAGCAAGTCGTTGATGTTGGCGACACTACTGCGTACTGATTGGACTGCTCGGGACTGCACCTGCTGCCTAGCCGGACGGATGACCTCTCGCAATTGAGCGAGATCTGAATGCACGAGTAATGTTCCGTGGCTGACCAAGCGCCCGGTCGTGGCGTATTGGGCATTGCCCGATACTTTCCGGTCACCCACGTATATGGAACTACGGTTGCGAAGATCGGCGCTCAATCCCAGGCCACGCAGCGCATCAATTACGGGCCTTGTGAACGCCGTGAAATCATTCAACAGCTTCTGGTCAGGTGTCAGCAGGCTGAAATTCAAGTTTCCCGCATCATGGTAGACCGTCCCCCCGCCGGAAAGCCTGCGTAGAACCGGAATCTTTTGCCGGCGAACAGCCGTGAAGTTGATTTCCTCAAACACATTTTGGTTACGGCCGACAATAATCGACGGGTCATTCACATAGAACAACAATACCGGTTCATCAATAAACCTGTGCCGGAGTAGAAACTCCTCAAGGGCGAGGTTCATTTGAGGATCATGTTGGAGCGTATTCTCAAAGTAACGCATGAGTAAATACCGCTGTTCTAGATTTTGACACACCTGGCAAGTAATCACTTCCGCAACAATAAAGCCTGGTTTTGCGTAATGGTAATAAGAGACTGTATCCTTGGCAAGCAGGCAGTACTATAGGCTGTGTAGCAGTCAGGAGATGGTACAGCCGGAGCAGGACTGATGGAGCAAAATGACCAACCAGGCGATCTGCGACAGCGCCTGGTTACGCATGTAATCATTTTAGGCACGTTTGTGGCCACTATCTGGCTACTGGAATTCACTGACTGGATTATCGGCGGCAGTATGGACCAATACGGCATCCTACCCCGCCAATTGATTGGTCTGCGAGGAATCGTCGCGGCGCCCTTCTTGCACGGCAGCTTTGCTCATGTTGCGGCCAATACGATCCCCTTTGTTATTCTGGGCTGGTTTGTACTGCTGCGAGGCACCCGTAACTTTGCAATTGTGACCGGCATTGTAATGATCATCAGCGGCCTCGGAACCTGGCTCATTGCGCCATCAACAACGATTCATATTGGCGCCAGCGGCATCATTTTCGGCTTCCTGGGTTATCTGATTTTTCGCGGTTATTTTGAACGAAGCTGGCAGTCAATCGCCTGGTCGGCCGTCGTGCTCCTGTTCTACGGTGGCATGCTGCTGGGTATGCTGCCCACCACAGCCCAGGTTTCCTGGCAGATGCATCTATTTGGTTTTCTTGGCGGGGGAGTGGCGGCTTATCTACTCAGCAAACCCAAAGAAGATGTCATTAAGATAACAATCGATGATCTGTCACCTTAAACTTCCATCGACCGCTCAAACTGGCGCGTGCCTACTCTGGCAAGGAGTATGCTCAAGATATAGAGCACGATCAGCGGAGCCATAGTCAGAATCATCGTCACCGGATCAATGGAAGGTGTGATGACGGCCGCAAGAACCGCGATCAGCACAATGGCGACTCGCCACTGATCAATCAACGTGTTTGAAGTAATCAAGCCCACGCGCGAGAGAAAATACACAATAATCGGCAGTTGAAAACTGACGCCCAGCCAGAAGATGAGGCGCAGAACGAAACTAATGTACTCCTGGCTCGTCCAGTCCGTTGTAAATACTTGCGGCATGAAGTTGGCTAGGAAATATATGGCTGCCGGCGCCAACACAAACCAGGCAAAGGCCATGCCCAGAACAAAAAGAGCCAGTGAACTAGGCACGAACACAAATACGTACCTTTTCTCTTCAGGTCTCAGTCCGGGTGATATGAACATCCAAAACTGTACCAGGATGACGGGCATGGCCAGGATCGCCCCGAAAAGAAGAGAAACCTTAAAATAGGTTTCCAGTCCTTCAGTAGGGCGCAGTGTTTGCAGGGTGGTTGCGCCGGCGCTTCCCGTTGCCGCTGCATAAGGAACCAGTAAATAGTCGAGGATGCTCTCGGCGAATACGAAGCCGATTACCGTGCAAATCAACACGGCTGCCGCGATCCAAACGAGCCGCTTGCGCAGCTCGTTCAGATGCTCCAATAGGCTCATATTGGGCCCAAAATCTTCCGGGGCTTCGGTGGGGTTCATGCTTCCGGATCGTCAGGAATTTCCAGGCGTTTAGGTAAATCGTCGCTGGATAATGGTTCCGCAGCCGGGCTGTCTATAGTCTCGACCATAGCGCTGTTTGAGGTTCCACCGCTCGTTTCAGACTTTCCCGGTGGTGCAATGGTACGTTCCAGCTCATGTTGTATTTCCGCGACAGCTTGCTTGCCTTCGCGCGTCGCCCCATTGCTGACTGAGATGAGCTCTTTCTTCAATTGGTCAAGCTGATCGCGCAAATCGCGCATGTCCTGAACCGCACCACGGATTTCATCCGCATCCTGTATGCCGTCAAGCTCTGCATTGAGCTGCTTGACGAAGCTGCGGGAAATTCCCTGCAGTTGCGCGGTCGTCTTACCCAGCCAGCGTGCAGCTACTCCGATCCGTTCCGGTCCCATAACAATGCCGGCAATGACAAGGATCAGTACAAGTTCGGGTAAGCCGATTCCGAAGAAACTCTCCATCTACTCTTCTTTTTTTTCGCTGCTTTTCTCTGAATCGATTTCTTCCTGTCCTTCACGAATTCCCTCGCGAAAGGCGCTGATACCTTTCCCGAGCTCACTGCCAACTTTGCTGATACGGCCCACTCCAAAAACAAGCATAACTACTGCTAGAATCAGGAGAAGTTCAGGCCATCCAAGACCACCAATCATTTTCAATTCCTTTCCACTTTATAAGCAATTGTAAGTGGTAGAAAAAATAAGAATAGAAATTACATTCAAATTATACCAGATTCAATCCTTCCACAGCGGATTTTACAAAACTCTCAATCTGCAATAGCATCACTTCCTCTTCATCAGACCTGATCATCAGATCAAACCTGATCATCCGGACAGATTACAGTGATTTCCTGGTATGCCATGATCCAGTTGGCAAGAGAGACATACCGATCACGGGCATTATCGACACGGCCGATAGCCACACCCTCTATGCTGCCATCTACTGCATAAGTATAGATATGCTGGTAAAGGGCGACTTCCGGCAGGTCCTCATCGTAATAACGCAGGAAGGCATCATAGTAGGGCTCTCGCTCGCTGACATCCCAGGCACGACGGCCCTCTTCCAGAGCTTCGCTGGCCCGACGCCGGTTCCACCCGGCATAATTTTGCCCGCGTATGATTGCTTCCTGGCTCCAGAAATCATATAAGTCGGGATCGCCCATCTGCTCCACATCTACCAGGGCCACATCAAAATCAGCAGTAGCCAGCGACCGGCGAAAATCAGACCAATCAGAAAACAGCGACATCACGGGTTCGACGCCAATCTCTTTCCACTGCGCCTCTATCTCTTCAGCAACAGTGCGATTCGTTGGCGTATCATAAACCAGGAAGCGCAGGATCAAGGGTACTCCTTCCTTCTCCCGCCGCTCAGCGCCGTCCGGCAGCAGCCAACCTGCGCCATCCAGCGAAGCTGTGGCCGAAAGGGGTTCACTGCCATACATTGTCAGGATCTCGGGATGATATGCCCAGGAAGACGGAAGAAAAGGACCGATATGAGACACGCCCTGCCCATTCAAAGAACGATCTATAATCCATTCCCGATTCAGGGCATTCGCCAGCGCCCGGCGCACGTCGACAGAGCGTGTGGCGTCTGAGCCTTTGTCACTCATGTTGAAAAACAATGAACTATAACGGGCAGCAGGCGCCGTAAAGAGCCGCGTATCAGGAAGCCGGATCACATCCGGAAGCATCGCCGGTGATACATCATTAATTGCCTGAATCTCGCCGCGCTGAAACGCCTCAACCAACTCGCTTTCGCTGCCATAGAATCGAAAAGCGATATCATTAATTCGTGCGCCTTGTGGCCAGGCTTCTGGGAACGGGTTAATGCGCAGCATACCGTCCCCTCCCCAGTCTTGCCCCGCGGCTACACTAAAGGGTCCTGTGCCCACTGGATTACGATTAAAAGCCCACTCCGGCATTGCTCCAACTGTCTCAGAGGACAGCAAATGTGCCGGCAAGATTCCGGTAGTGGTGGCGTCTAGAAATCCTGCGTAGGGCTCACGCAGCTCGAATTCGATGACCTGGGGAGTAATGACGCGAATATCGATTGATTGCCATAATCTCTGGGCGGCAGAATCGCCGGGAAAGTCTACATCCTGCATCAATGCATACGTGAAGGCGACATCTTCCGCCGTAAATGGCTCACCATCATGCCAGACGACATCGTCGCGCAGCTCAAAACGTACAGTTCGGCCGTCTTCGCCGATCTCCCACTGATTGGCAAGCGCCGGAACAAGCTCCCCATCTTCATAACGGGTCAGGCCGTCAAAAACAAGTTCGGTTATCTGCCGGTCAACTGGATTATCACCGGCAAGGAGGGGGTTGATATACTGTGGCGCGCCGAGAACGCCCTCAACAAAAGTGCCGCCGGATGCCGGAAACCGTTCCGAGCAGAGGCGGCTTTCATTCTGGACATGATACGACAGCAGCGCCAGAACTAACGCCAGCCCCGTCACAGCAAACAGAAGCTGCCATCGCATATTTGGTTTCATTGAATCAGGAGCGAAGTCTTACAAATAACGGCAATAAGCCGGATCCCCAAAAATCGTGCCTCTACATGAAAGGTGCATTTCCACTATCTAGGACAGACTAACCCCAGGCCAGGAAAGACAAGACGGTATTTGCAAAGAACAGGATGGACACAACAATGGTAAGCCGGTGCATCGTTGCTTCGACGCCGCGACGCGTTCTAAAGGTTCCGCTGCTGTCACCGCTGCCGCCAAGAAAACCACCAAGGTCTGAACCCTTTGTCTGCATCAAAACCAATACTGTCAGCACAATCGCCAGGATAATTTCGATGATGCCCAGATAAGGAGCCAATGGCTGTAAATTCATAAAAATAATCCTCGAATTACTCTAAAAATCAATCGCCCGCACCACGGCGCGGGCCAAATTCAGCATTATAGCATATCAACCCGCTCGAAACACGTCGAACATTCACCCTGAGCTTTCAATCTCTGCTAATGATGCAAAAGGGGACTGCTGCACAAACAGCAGTCCCCATCACGATTGAGAGCACTATGTGCTGCCAGATTGTCCGGCTAAAATGCCTCGGCAGGCACCTCTTCGCCGGCCCTGTCCAACTCAACGTAGGGCAGACCGACTTCACGCCTGATCAAATGCTCAAGCTCATCCAGGAGTTCGGGATTTTCCCCGAGGTACTCTTTGGCGTTTTCACGCCCCTGCCCAAGCAACGTCTCTCCGTAGCGAA
>JBJYWP010000113.1:0-26608 GCA_046259485.1 Promineifilaceae bacterium (SeqCode)
ATAACGGGCAGGTAGGCGTTGACAACAACCCCGGCGGCGGGACGATTTTCTGGTTTACACTGCCGGTCGTTGAGGAGCGAGAAAGAGCATGATAGCTTTGGTGGTGGAGGATGATCGCGTTTTGGCGGATTTGATCGCCTTTACCCTGCGGCGCGAGGAATTCCAAGTGTTTCTGGCCTATGACGGGCAGGCAGCCTTGGAGCAGTGGCGTGAGCAGCGGCCGAATATCATTTTGTTGGATCTAAACCTCCCGAAGCTGGATGGGTTCAGCGTATGCAGCCGGATTCGAGCCGAGGACGATACGCCAATCATCATGCTGACCGTCCGTCATGATGAGGACGATATCGTGCACGGCCTGGAGTTAGGCGCAGATGACTATATTCTCAAGCCTTTCAGTCCGCGCCAGCTGGTAGCGCGCATCCAATCCGTACTGCGCCGCAGCGGCAAAGCGCACGCACCGGCAGTCTTTCGTGCAGGCGGGCTAACGCTGGATAGCAACCGGCGTACGCTGCTGGTCGAACCCGACGAGAGTATCTACCTGACTTCCTTGGAAAACCGGCTGCTGCGCTATTTGATGATGAACAGCGGGCAGATATTGACTCATGAGGATATCATCGGCCAGGTCTGGGGATCTGAGGGCGGGGACCGCGACATGCTGCGGCAGCTGATCCGCCGGCTGCGCAGAAAGATCGAAACAGCCTCTGATGACATGGTCACGATTGAGAATGTACATGGCCGCGGCTATGGGCTTATAGCGCCCGATTCATAAGCCGGCTTCCGGGCCCTTCTTACTGCTGTTCTGCCAACTAAATTATCACAAATTTGTCACAATTCGATCACGATGGCTGTCACTGCTGCCCTGTATGCTGGAAATGAAGGCAACAAAACAGGACAGCACCTCTTTCATAAGAAGAAGGGGCGTACGGGTAAGAGATTGAATCTTGCCGTGGGACCTGCGCACGCTTCAAGTATTTCTATAAACTGCCTAGGCAGGAATGCCAAGGGGAACCGGGTGAGAAATGATCGAAGCCACGTCTCAAATCTTAGTCTACACGCCAGAGAGCAGCCACAGGGTTGATGCCGCTTCGCTAACAGAGGAAATTCAGGCATTCGCCCACTATTTGCGCGGCATACTGGGTAGTGAGATATGTTACGAAGCGGCATCTGGGGGGAACGACGGTTATCTGAGCCTGGATAAGGCGAATTGTGATCTCGTCGTTCTTGGAGAGCCAAGACAGCCGTGGCTAAAAAAATTACTCAGCGGTTGGGTTCATGCCCAGGACATCGCCAGGTCGCCAACGTCCGTTCTGTTAGCGCGAGAACCGCGCTGGCCGATTAAACATATTCTTCTGATCCTCCGTATTGAGCGGACAGATGAAGCAGCTGTTGCCTGGCTGTCTCGCCTGGCCAAACCGGGCGAGACAGCTGTCACCATTCTCCCTATTGTTCCTTCGCTGCCGGCATTGTACCGGGTAGGAAACCATGTGCAGACGGGGCTGGACATTCTCCTGTCACCCAATACCGTTTCGGGACAAAAGCTGCGCTGCCTGGCCCAACAATGTATGCAGCAAAACATAGAGACACAAATACGACTGCGACAGGGAGAGCCCAACCGGCAGATCCAAGACGAGGTCGAGGAAAGAAATCCGGACCTGGTTTTGATCGGCGCCGAGCCCTTCGGCCGTTTTTACCATCTGCTGCTCGGCGAACTCATCGTGCCGCTGCTGCGCTGGATCGACCGGCCGTTATTGATCGCCCAACCCGCGCCCAACGGCTTACCACTCGAACAGCTCGCATATGAACGAATCGCCGCCTATTGAGCAGGGTACGGATTTAGGTCTGCGCGGCGCGGACTTAACTCCTCAGGCCATGACTCAAGAGAGTCCTCTACTCGTGCCAAACGCGGACCGCGCCGTTCGTATTCTGGCGAAACTCACCCTTTTCATGATAAGCATCGCCCTGTTCATCCTGGCGATCGCCTTGATGAAGGAAGGCGCGTACAGCCTGGGGCCGCTGGTGCGCGATCGTTTCACAGTCACCAACCCGGTGAACAGTCTGGGCTTCGGCTGGCTCTTCGCCTATCTCATTATGAGCGGTTCGCCGGTGGCCGCGGCGGCGCTGACATTCCTGGAAACGGGGGTCATCGACCCCTTGAGCACCTATACGATGATCACCGGCAGCCGTTTGGGGGCCAATCTGATCGTGCTCTTTATTGGCTTTCTCTATGTCCTGCGCGGGCGCAGCCGGATCAAGAGTCTGGATATGGGCCTGCTTTCCCTAGCGGTCACAGGCAGCACTTACCTGGTAGGCATGGTGATCGGGCTGCTGCTCTTGAACAGCGGGGTGCTGGCGGGCTTCCGTCCGCCAACAGGCTCGATGCTCAATTCGGCCGTCGATCAATTCATCACGCCGATCGTGAACGTCTTTTTGGCCTTTCTGCCACGCTGGTCGCTCTTCCTGGTAGGCCTGGCCAGCATCATGTTCAGCTTCCATCTATTTGACAAATGCCTGCCGCAGGCGACATTGAAAGAAAGCCAGTTGGGGCATATGGCGCGCCTAGTTTACCGGCCGTGGGTGATGTTTCTATTGGGCGCGGGGATCACGCTGATTTCAATGTCGGTCAGCGTCTCGCTGGCCCTGCTGGTGCCATTAAGCCACCGCGGTTTTGTGCGCCGTGAAAATGTCATTCCTTACATTATGGGCGCTAATATCACAACCTTTATAGACACCTTATTTGCGGCTTTGTTATTGAGCGAGCCGGCGGCATTTACGGTGATTCTTAGCAGCATGATCAGCATCGCCGTTGTTTCCATTCTCATCCTGGCGTTTGCTTACCGGCGCTATGAGCATGCCATGCTGACTTTCGTGGCCTGGATCATGCGTGACAACCGGACCCTGGCTTTTTTCATGGGCGCTATTTTGTTAATCCCGATCATTTTGCTGCTGGTGTAGGAGGGAATGACCAATGCGCGTGTTGATTGCCACCGGCGGCGGCGCTCACTCGAACCTGGCGGTGCAGATGGGAGCACAGCTCGCCGCCGATGCCGGCCTGGCGCCGACGCTGATGATGGTCATCAAGCATGAAGCGGAATACTCGCACGCCGAGATTGTCCTGGCCCGCGCGGTGGCTTTGATGGGTCTGAAGCCAGGCGCAGTAAAAACGAGAATTCGCATCGGTAATCCGGCCAAAAAGATCCTCCTGGAAGCGGAAGCGGGGAAATTTGATCTGGTGATCCTGGGCTCACGGCCGACACATACGCTGCTGACGCGCCTGCTGGGGTCAACGGCCGAATGGGTAATCGCCCATGCCCCCTGCCCCGTACTTATCGCCAAGGGAAATCCCACGCCGCTGCGGCGCATCCTGCTCTGCGTCACGGCGGCTGAAATTCCATCGCAGCACGCCCTGTTCACGGCGCGCCTGGTTTCGCAAATGGACGAAGCGCCTGACATCACCGTTTTGCACGTGATGTCGCAGATCAGCGCCGGACCGGAGGCGCCGGGCGAGTGGCAGTTGTATGCGAACGCGTCGGAACTGATTCAGGGTTCGGAACCGGAAGGGGAACTGCTGAGAAGGGATATGACAGCCCTGGCGCTGCTGGAGACCAATGTGCGCCCGCGCGTCCGGCACGGGCCGGTTGTAGAAGAGATCCTCAAGGAAATGCAAGAAGGGGATTATGATCTGCTAGTAATCGGCGCGCACCAGGCCAGGGGCTGGCAGCGATTTTTGCTGGACGACCTGGCGCACCAGATCGTGGTGCAGGCGGATAGGCCGGTGCTGGTGGTGTAAGAGTGGCCGGTATTTAGTATTTAGTTTAAGTATTTAGTTTTTGTGTTTGGTATGTAGTGCAGCGCGGCGGGGGCGGCGACCTATTTCAGGACGGGTCACCCAAATCCCAAATCCGAAATCCACAATCCCAAATCCAGATCGTGTTATAATCCGGCTATTACCGTTCAATTAGCGGAGGAATACCATGGATTTAATGAATTACCTTCTCGGCACCGCCGGCTTTATTGTCACTCTGCTCATCATACTCATTCCGATCATTATCAGCATCGCCCTGATTGTGGCTATCTTTCAGATTAACGGCCGTATTGGGGAATTGATACGCATTCAGCGCATCGAAGCCCAGCACGCGGTCGAATCGGCCGATTTGCAGCGGCAGTCTTTCATTGCCCAACTGGTGGCCGACGGGCCGAATCATAAAGCGTATCTGGATTACCTGGTAGATTTGGGGTACCTGACGCAGGATCAGGCGGACTTTGTGCTGAAGCAAAGCGGGAGCGAGGTCTAGGACACAGAGGACGCGGAGGAGGCACAGAGAGCGCGGAGCTTTTTGCGCTTTTGTAGTCTTTTAAGTGCTATAGGAACCGGGTTGAAGTCATTTTCAGGTTGGCTTCAACCCGGTTTTTTGATAGGGGGGCTTTTGCCAGAAACAATTATCGATTTAAAGGGGAATTTTCGATAGATAGGCGATAGAAGTCGGAGATTATCTGTGTTGGAGAGCTTCTTTATAACAGCTATTATGGGGATTTATTCGCGGTTGGGAACGGCCGTGTAAGTAGGATAGAGAAGCTATTTTGTGGCGCAGGATGGATCTTGTCCAGGGCCATTGGGCGGTTCGCGAACCGCCCCTGCGGTGGTAGAATCGTGAATTATGAGGCGACAGAGTATCCAACACGGCCGAACGGTGATTGAGTATGAGCTGGTGCGGTCGCGGCGGAGGACGGTGGGGATTACGGTGCATCCGGACGGGCGGATGACGGTGCGCGCGCCGATGAATGCACGAACGGCCGATGTGCAGGCGTTCGTGCAGAAGAAGGGCGGCTGGATCGTGAAGAAGCAGCGGATGTTTGCAGAAGCGCCGCCCGCGCCGCAGCCTCCGTGCTTTGTTTCAGGGGAGGAGCATCTTTTTCTCGGCCGTGCGTATGCGCTGGATGTACGCCGGGGGAAGAAGGGACGCGTGGAATTGGTGGATGGGCAGTTTGTTCTTTTTTCGCCGGCGGGGGATTCGACCGAGAGGCGGGAGAAGCTGATGCGTGAATGGTACCGCGAACAGGCGCAGGTGATTTTCGCACGGCGGCTGGAAGTCTGCTATCCGCGCGCTGCGGCGTTGGGTATTCCTTTCCCGGAGGTAAAGATCCGGCTCATGAAGAGCCGCTGGGGCAGCTGCGCTTCTTCTAAAGGCTCTATTTTGCTGAATCTGCGTCTGATCCAGACGGCCGAGACGTGCATCGACTATGTCATCCTGCACGAGCTGGCGCACTTCAAGGTGCGCTACCATAATGCCGACTTTTACGCGCTGATGGACAAGCTGCTGCCTGATTGGCGGGCGCGGCGGGAGGACCTGAATGGGACGGCGGTGCAGTGATCGGTGAGCAGTTTTCAGTCGACATTGAAGAGATAAAGATCGAGGATTTAAGGATGAATGCGGAATGCGGATTTCGGAGTGCGGAATTTTTATGCTGCCATTTTGCCACCCTTGTCGCTAAATATTGGATGGTGAAATGATTACAAAGAGTGATTACCTGGCCTATTTGCAGTGCCCGCTGGTTTTCTGGCTGGACAGGTTCAGACCGGGGCTGCGGGCGCCGCTGGAAGTGGATGTGCAGCGGCGGATGCGCATGGGACAAGAGGCGGATAAGGCGGCGCGGGAATGGTTTGCGGACGGCCGTCTGATTCCTTACCGCCCCAATCCGCAGGATATGGCGCCATTGACGGCCGCAGCGATGGCCGCGGGGGAGAAGGCGCTGTTCCAGGCTACTTTTCATGCCGGCGACCTGCTGGTGAAAGTGGATGTCTTGCAGCGCGAGGCGGAGGGCTGGCACCTAATCGAGGTAAAGTCGAGCACGTCGGTGAAGGAGGAGCATCTGCCCGACGCCGCGTTCCAATATTACGTGCTGCGCCAGGCGGGCGTGAAGGTCAGCCGGGCCAGCATCATGCATATTAATAACCAGTGCCGCTTTCCAAACCTGGAAGAGTTGTTCACGATCGAGGATGTAACAGCCGATGCCCTGGATTGGTGGGCGACGATTGAGGAGGACCTGGTGGAGATGCGCCGCCTGGTGGTCTTGGATGATGAACCGCGGGCGCGGATCGGTCGTTTTTGTATTAAGCCGGCCAAATGCGCCTACCACGCCCACTGCTGGCAGGATATTGACGGGCTGACGATCTACCATATCCCGCGTCTGGGCGAGCAGAAGCAGGAAGCGCTGGAAACGGACGGGGCGCTTTTCCTAGAGGATGTGACGGACGATTTTCCGCTGACGAATACGCAGCGCGGCTTCGTCGATTTCCACGCGGGGCGGAAAATCCGGATCGATAGGCCGGCGATTCGCCGGGCACTGGCGGAGCTGCGCTTCCCACTTTATTTTTTCGATTTTGAGACGATCGACCACGTGGTGCCCATCTACGACGGGACCGGCCCCTACCAGCAGGTACCTTTCCAATACAGCTGCCATATCCTGCACGAGGATGGGAGGCTGGAACATCGCGAATATCTGTATACGGGGCATGGCGATCCGCGTCCCGACCTGTTGCGGGCGCTGCTCAGGGATATCGGAGACGGCGGGCAGATTGTGGCTTATAACGCGCCGTTCGAAGGTGGGGTGCTGAAACGGTTGGCCGAAGCTTTTCCGGCGGAGGCGGAGCTGCTGCTGGAGATGGCCGGCCGTCTGTGGGACCAGCTGGCGCTCTTTCGCAACCATTATCGCGATTACCGCTTCGGAACGTCTAACTCGCTTAAGCACGTGCTGCCCGTGGTCGCACCGCATCTGAGCTACGGCGAGCTGGCGGTGCAGAATGGGGTGCAGGCGCAGGTGCTGTGGGAGGAGATGATTGAAACAGCCGATGGGGTGGAGAAGGAGAGGCTGACGGCCGATTTGCTGGCCTACTGCAAGCTGGATACGCTGGCAATGGTGGAGATTCATGGGGTGCTGAGAGCTTTGTAGAGATAGAGAGGGGAGATAGAGGTAGAGGGTTAATAGCGAATTCGGAGTGCGGAGTGCGGAATTTTTACTTTGCGACTTTGCGATCCTGCTTACTGGCAACTGACAAACTGACGTACTGACAAACTGACATACTACACACTAAAAACTGGGAACTAAACATGAGCGATATGCATCTTTTTAACAACGCCAACACGGGATTCTCGCTTGACCTGCCTGATTGGGCGGTGGAGGAGTTGAACGGGCTGCCGGAGTATTTGCCTTCTTTGGAGGAACGGATGCGGGCCGTGATCCGCTTCTCGCGGCTGAATTTTCAGCGGGGGACGGGCGGGCCTTTCGCGGCGGGTATTTTTGAGCGCGATACGGGACGGCTGGTGGTGATCGGCGTCAACCGCGTGGTGCCTTTTAACTGTTCTTCGGCACACGCGGAAGTGATGGCTATTTCCCTGGCGCAAAAGCGGCTGGGTGTTTATGACCTGGGGGCGGCGGGGCTGCCGGCGCACCAGATCGTGGTCAACTGGCGGCCGTGCGCGATGTGTCTGGGAGCGGTGCTGTGGTCGGGCGTGCGCTCGCTGGTGATCGCCGGGGACGGGCCGGAACTGGAGGAGATCACGGGTTTCGACGAAGGGCCGGTGCACCCGCAGTGGATCGATGAGCTAAACGAGCGGGGCATTGAGGTAGTCAATAACGTCCTGCGCGATGAGGCGATCGCGGCGTATAGGGAGTTCGCGGCCAGCGAGGCGCTGGTGTATAACGCGCGGCAGGGAGAAAAGTAGGTATTTCGGATTTGGGATTGCGGATTTCGGAATTGATGCGACCTGCAACTTGCAACTTGCGATCTTGCCACCTGATTATTGGCTGTTAACGACCGGGGGACTGGGTCTGGAGGGTTTGCAGCATTTCGGCCGTGGCAGCGATGATCTGGTCCTGCTGTTCCTGGCGGGAGATGGTGGCCTGGCCGTCGCCGGGCTGATCGCCGTACCAGCCGAACTGTCCGTGGTTGCCGCCGGTTATTTCCACCCAGTGAGTATCGGGCGGCAGGTTAGCGCGGCTGGCGGCGATGTCATCGAGGGTGGTCAGGCCGTCATTGGTGGCGTAAATGGAGGTCACGGCCGTTTGCGTATCCGCAGCCAGGGCATCGCCGGCGGGATAGGAAGCCCATAGGAGTAGGCCGTCCGCCAGGCCGGGATTCGCGGCAACGAAGGTGGAGGCCGCCACGCCGCCCAGCGAGTGCCCGCCAACGACCCAGGTTTCAATCTGCGGGTAGGCGGCCATGATCTCGGCGGCAGTGTTTAGATCAAAGAAGGCCAGGTTGAGAGGCATGGGCGGGATCACGGCCAGGTAGCCTTGTTCAGCCAGGGCGCGCGCCGCGGGGGCGTAGGAGCGCGGGTCCACACGCCCGCCGGGATAGAGGATGACGCCGCTGGAAGGACGGCCGTCTTGGGGCCAGAATTCCAACCAGGGCTCTGTCTCTACCCGTACCGTATCGTCGCTTTGCAGCGCGGCCAGGGCTTCGGGCATGGGGCCCAAGGGCGTCTCGGCCCAGATGACGAAGCCGGCCAGGAGAATGGCCAGTATCGTGAGGAGGATGAGTAAGAGCCGCTTGATGGTGAACATTGGATCTAGTATGTCAGTTTGTCAGTGCGTCAGTTTGTCAGTATATCAGTATTTTGCAGTGGGTGGAACTTTCATCAAGCCGGTATTTGGTGGTTTTGTTGAATCTTGCCGGCCAGCCATAACCCACCGCCGAAGAGCAGGGCCATCACCAAGACGGATAAGAACTCAATAAAAGGAATCCAGGTCACCTGGTGGATATTGGTCAGGCCGCGGCTGCTGTAGACGAAGAGGGCCAACCCAGCATAAAGCAGCAAGAAGAAGATGCGCACATTGCGCGACAGGCCCAGGCCGTGCATCTGGGTGATGATGAAAATACCGCCGAAACCGAAGGCGAACATCGGCCAGAGATTGTTGCCCTGCTGCACGGCGACAAAGGTGCCATGGAGTAAGACGGTGAATTCCAGGATAAATGTCCACCAGCGATTGACGTGCACGCGCGTGAAGAAGAGGCTGCCCTGGAGAAAGAGAAAGAACATATAAACGAAGCCGAACAGGTGGCCGGTGGTGCTGACCATAGGATGGTACCAGAAGGTATATACCGTGGCCCAGGCGAAGTAGTAGCCGTGATACTTGCGCGCGAAGCGGCTGATTTCCTTGGAGATGGGCGCTTTCTTGCCGAAGAAGAGACCGCGGCGCGAATTTTCCATGAGCAGAATCCAGACCAGCATAATGATCACCGAGACCTGCGAGCTCCAGATGGAGACATCCTGGGCCAGCCCGTCATACCAGATATGGGTTTGCACGAAGTGCAGGCCGATGAAGAAGGCGTTCATGAGCAGGGCGGCAATATTGACTAGGTGCAGGCTGGTGCTGTAGCGTTTGACGTGCTTTTGAGCGTAGTAAATCAAGCCCCAGAAGGAGAGCTGGTGGGCCAGGTAGAAACCCCAGGCTGTGGCGCGGCTCCAAAAGGTAGGCTGGGGCAGCTTCCAGTAATACCAGGATGCGCCCTGATCGGGCAGCAGCGCAACCGCGTCCAGGCGCGGGCCGGCCCACCAGATCAAGGCTATAAAGGCGAAACTAAAAAGGATTCCGCCAACCAATACGGCCACATCGAGCCGCTTCACATCTGTTTCTACTGTCTTACTTAAGTCCATGCTCTTTATCTTATCAAACTCACAAACGGCCGATCAAATTAAATAATCTTAGCGGGCATCGGGCAGCGCTTTAGTGGGCTCCGAACCCGTTTTATCACCATGCCTCGCCTTCATCCACCAACGTATTCCGGCAAACCTCCGGTGGCCAGCACGGGCCAGAACCAATGTCATACCGAAGGTGACCAAGGTGTTGGTCAGCAGAAAGAAGAGGAATTCTTCCACCGGCAAGATGCCGCCCAGGAGCAGGTTGAGCGACTTGTCAGGATTAATGGTCCAGATACCGCCGTGGATGGCGAGAGCGTCGGCCGCGCTCAGGTAAAGTGTCAAGGGTATGATGGCCAGGATCACCAGGCGGCGGTAGCGCCAGAGAATATCGGCGCCAAAAGCGAGCTGTAAGGCGATGGGCGGCAGAGCCCAGGCCAGTTCCAGGCCGACGTAGATGCCGGGCTGCCAGCCACCGAGCAAGACGATCAGTGAGACCAACCAGAGAACGGCCGTGATCAAAACCGACCATAGACGCAGTCCCACTGGGGCGGCTCCTCGTACCGGATCGCCGGACAAGGACGGCCGTCTCAGGAGGAAGAGCAGCCACAATCCAGCCAGAATAGGCTGCAAGATGAAGAAGGTATATTCTTCAATGGGCACATAGGCGATGGTCAGCCCGGTCACCAGCGCCGGGTCATACCACCAGACCCGCGTGGCTACCAGATAATTGTCCCAGATGGTCGTGTATAGGAGAGCGATGACGACGTGCAAGGCGATGGCCGCGGCGGGGGCCAAGGCGCGCATGGCGGCGGGTATCTGGCGTCCACGCGCGCGATCCCACCAGGCCAGGCCAAGCAGGATGGCGATGGGAATCAGTAGAAATATGGTGAGAAAGTTGAAGTAGGACATACTGAGGTGGTCAGGTGGTCAGCATTTCAGCGTTTCAGCTGACGGCTGACGATCATTTTTACGCCGGGGCGGGGTTCGAGGGTTGCGCCCATGTACGGCCGAATTTTTTGGCCGGGGGAAAGGGTCAGGTCAAACTGCTGCAAGATGCGCGCCAGGACGACGCGGCCTTCGATTTGGGCAAAGGTAGCGCCGATACAGCTGCGCGGGCCGCCACCGAATGGGATATAGGAGAAGGGCGGCCGTTTACCGCCTTCCTCCGTCTGCCGGGTGCGATCGTGGCGCTGGGGGCAGAACTTCTCCGCGTCCTGCCACACACGCTCATCGCGATGGGTCAGGTAATATGAGACCATCACACGCGAGCCCTGTGGTAGGTCGTACCCTTCTAACTGCATATCTTCGGCAGCAAAGCGGTTGCCCACATGAATGGGTGGAAAGAGACGCAGTGTCTCCTTAATCACGAGGTCGAGGTAGGGCAGCTGCAGATCATTCTCGTTACTCTGCTGCGCACCCCGCGCCTCTCGCACGGCCTGGGCCAGAACTTCTTCATTCTCGCCCAAAAGGTATAAGGCCCAGGAGAGCATGGCAGTACTCGTATCATGTCCGGCGATGAGCATAGTCAGCAACTGATCGCGGATCAGGCTGTCATCCACATCACGCTCGGCCAGAAGGCGGCCCAAGAGGTCATCCGGCGGGCCGCCTTCATCGCGACGGCGGCGGATCAGGTCATAGAGAAAATCATCCAGCTTTTGCAAATCTTGCTCGTAGCCGGGGCGGGGCATATCGGGCCACAGGATCCAGGGGCCGGGGGAAATGTATTTGATGGCTTTTAAAATCGGCTCCCATAATTCTCCCAGATGGGGCGTGAAGTCGGTGCCGTAGAGGGTACCCAGGAGGATCAGCAGGGCGATTTTGCGCATCTCTACCAGCATGTCCACCTCGCCTGCGTCGGGCCATTCAGCGAGGACCTGGTCGGTATAATGAATCATGGCCGGAATATGATCCAGGGTCGGGGTGCGGTGCAAAGCCGGTTCCATGCTGGCGCGCAGGCGGTCGTGCGTACGGCCGTCTTCGACCAGCAAACCATGGCGCAGAAGCTTGACTACGGGGTCTTTTTCGCCGCGCCAGCTGAAGCGGTTGCGATCGCTGACCAGAACCTGGCGGTTCAATTCGGGACCGGCGACGACGACGGGCTGGAAACCAGGTATGGTGATCTGGAAGATATCACCCAGTTCGCTGTGCATGGTCTCCATGGCCGTCAGCAGCGAGCGGTCACGAGCCAGGCCCTTTAATAGGGTGAGGCCCAGGGAACCGCCGGCGGTGGGGAGTTGTTTTTGTTTCTGCATAATCGTTTCTTCATCCTGTAAGGCAATATTTGTACTGCCGGCTCGAAACCTGAAGGGTACGCTACAGCTAGGCCATGGACGGCTGGGTGGTCAAAATTCCGGTTGGGATTCGCTGCCCGGCCGTTTCGCCGGCGATTAAGGATTCGGCGATCTTGGACGAGGAGAGCACGCCGGGAAGTCCGGCGCCGGGGTGCGTGCCCGCGCCGACGAAGTATAGATTTTCAAAGTCTTCCGAACGGTTGTGTGGACGGAACCAGGCCGACTGGGTCAATGTCGGTTCGACGGAGAAAGCCGCGCCTAGATGGCTGTTTAAAGTGTTTTGGAAATGCAGCGGGTCGATCATGTGCTCGACAACGATGTTTTCCTGTAAATCAGGCAAATAGTTGTCCTCCAGGAACTGCATGATCGCATCGCGGTAAGGCTTCGCCGCCTGCCGCCAGTCGATATCGCCACCCAGATGGGGCACCGGCGAAAGCACGTAAAAAGCTTCGTGTCCGGCCGGGGCCAGCGAGGGATCGGTGATCGTGGGCATGTGCAGGTAAAGAGAGAAGTCTTCGGCCAGCACCTTGTCTTTAAAAATGTTTTGTAGCAGGTCCTTGTAGCGCTGACCAAGAATGATGTTGTGGTGCGCGAGGGCGCTGTCCGTATAACGGCGTTTTGTGCCGAAGTAAATGACGAACAAAGACATGCTGTAGCGCGTGAGGCGTTTATAACGCAGATCGCTGTTGCGCAAACCACGGGCTTTACTGGGGATCAGGTTTAGGTAGGTCCAGGCAACGTCGGCGTTGGAGATAATGTGATCGGCCGTTTTCACTTCTCCACCGGCCAATCTGACCCCGCTCGCTCGCCGGCTGCTGACCAGAATCTCTTCGACCTCGGTGTTAAAACGAAAACGGCCGCCCAGTTCCTGAAACAGACGCGCCAGGGCATCCACCAGCGCCCCGGTGCCGCCCATGGCGAAATGCACGCCCCACTCCCGTTCCAGGTAATGGATCATGGCGTAAATGGAGGAGGAGTCAAAAGGATTACCGCCGATCAGCAGGGGGTGGAAAGAGAAAATACGGCGCAGGAATTCGTCTTCAATGAATTTGGATACATAGCCGTAGACGCTGCGGTAAGAGCCTAGTTTGACCAGGTCCGGGGCCACGCGCA
The DNA here is from genome assembly GCA_046259485.1 of Promineifilaceae bacterium (SeqCode). Taxonomy (GTDB): domain Bacteria; phylum Chloroflexota; class Anaerolineae; order Promineifilales; family Promineifilaceae; genus JAACFF01. The sequence goes on from JBJYWP010000113.1 coordinate 13,046, forward strand.
GCATATCGCTCACTTTCAAAAAGGGCTTATCAGCCAGTTCAACAAAGCCCTTCTGAAAAATAGCCTTGGTTGTATCCATGAACCGCTGGTAACCCTGGGCGTCGGCGGGATTCCAGTGCTTTATCTGATCCTGGATAAACTGCGTGTCACCGTTGTAGTCAAAGGATTTTCCGCTGTGGTCGAAGATGCGGTAAAAGGGATCAAGCTGCACAAACTGCACGTAATCTTCGCGGCGGCGGCCGGCCAGTTCGAACAGGTCATCAAACATGAAGGGGGCGGTGATCACGGTCGGACCGCCGTCAAAAGAGAAGCCATCGAGTTTATAGGTATAGCCGCGTCCGCCCGGCTTATCGCGCTTCTCGATGATCTCGACATCGTAACCACGCGCCGCCAGGCGAATGCCGGCCCCCAATCCGCCAAAACCACTGCCGATGATGATTATTTTTTCAGTCATTTTATAGTTCTCAGTATTTCAGTATGTCAGTTTGTCAGTTTGTCAAAGCGCGGAGGAAGATGGTGGGCAGGTGCAGCAGTTTGCGACCGCTGCTGATGTGGGCGCGGCGGGTGAAGACGTCGTAGTTGTGGGCTTCGATGTCGTCGAGGATAGCGCGGTATAATTCCGCGGCGGCGGCGACGGCCAGGCGTCCACGCTGTTCTAAAAGAGCCAGGCCCGGCAGCGCCTCGTCATACAGCTGACGCGCGCGCCTGATCTGGAAACCCATAAACGCTTTCCAGCGCTGATCGTTGATACCGGCAGCGATATCGGCTTCGGAAAGATTAAAGGCCTGCAGTTCATGGAGAGGGAGATAGAGACGGCCGTTATGCCAATCCTCGGCCACATCACGCAGGATGTTGGTCAACTGCAAAGCCACACCCAGCTTGACGGCGTAAGGGATGGCGCTCTCGTCTTTGAAGCCGACGATGTGCATCGACATCAGGCCCACTGTCGAGGCTACGCCATAGCAGTAAGCGGCCAGGTCGGCAAAAGTCTCATAGCGCTTGACATACATATCGCTGGCCACACCATCCAACAGCTGTTCCGCGTAGCGGGTGGGAATATTAAAGCGCGCTCTCGTATCGGCCCAGGCTATGGCCACCAGGTCGTCCTGAGGAGGACTGCTGCTCAAGGATAGTCTGCGCCAGCGTTCAAAGCGCGCCGCATCCATAACGGCCGAACCCTGCGGCTGGTCCACCAGGTCATCGCTAATACGGCAGAAGGCATAGAGCGCGCGGATGGCCCGTCGCTGATCGCCGGGCAGCAACCCCGAAGCCAGGTAGAAGGTCGCGCTGTGCTCCTGTGTGATTCGCTCGCTGTAAGCATAGGCGCGATCCAGCAGCGAAGGATCGGCGAATCCAGGGATATGTTCGGCGGTCCAGTTTTCTACCGGCTCGTAGGCCAATGCCAAGAGGCGATGTTCCCATGTTTCTACCTGAATCGTCATTGATCATTCTCCATTGTTCTTTCTTGGGCAGCAGCGCGCTAACAAGCTCGCTCTGCTGCGGGCGCCTCACTTCTATATCGATAGGTTAACGTGTTGAAATTTATCACTCTCAGGGTAGTATAGCCAGTTCAAAATAATTTGTCAATATATTGTATATAATTTGCATAGGTTTTAATTTTCTTTACTCTTGTTGGTAAGCGGCTTTTGACAGGGGCTGATATTGAGATAAAGTATCAGTTGCGAAGCGCAGGGCGGCAAGAGCGGCTCCGGGCTTTGCACTTCGGATTGAAAAAGGTTGATTGGATAGGCGAAATTTTATGGCTGAAATTGTGCAGCAAATAAAGTATCACGGCATCGAACACGATCCCCTCTCCCCTACCCTGGAAATGGATCATGTTTACGCGCTTTATAATGGGTTGCCCGGCGGATCGAATGGGAACCAGGCTCCGGCTTTCGCCCTGGAAGATATCACCTTTCAGGCACAGCGCGGCGAAAGGATGGCCGTTGTAGGGCCTAACGGCGCCGGAAAAAGCACGCTCTTCAAACTTATCGTGGGGACGCTTGAACCTTATAAGGGGGAAATAAAGCTTTACGGACACGCCCCAGGCGAGCATATCTGCATCGCTTATGTGCCCCAGCGCAGCCAGGTAGATTGGACGTTTCCGGCTACCGTTGAGGACGTGGTTATGATGGGCCGCGTGGGCCAGATTGGTCTTTTCAAACGGCCAAAACGCGCCGATTGGGAAGTTGTACACCGCAGTTTGGAGCGCGTGAACGCCACTCATCTGGCCAAAAAGCAGATCGGCGAACTTTCCGGCGGCCAGCAGCAGCGCGTCTTCATCGCCCGATCCTTGGCCCAGGAGGCGGAACTGCTGATGCTTGATGAGCCGCTGACCGGCCTGGATGCGCCCAACCAGGACAGCTTCTTTAATATCCTGGAAAGCCTACGACCTGACGGTGTGACGGTCCTCGTGGCCACGCATGATTTAAATCTGGCCGTGGAGCGCTTCGACCGGGTGATGCTGCTTAACAAGCGCATCATCGCTCTCGGCTCAGGCGAAGAGGTCCTGGCGGCCGAAAATTTGCTCGCTGCTTACGGCGGCCAGATGCGCCGCGTCGGGGACGAAGGGGAAATGCTGTTTACCGATACGTGCTGCGATCATGGAGAGGAGTGAGGGGAATGTCGGATTTCGGATGTTATCGAATGCGGAATTCGGAATTCGGGGTGCGGAATTACGTCTGTAATCCTGGGCACTGGTTACTGCTTACTGAAAACTGATCACTGAAACAGATGCATTTACTACTTGACCCTTTGCAGTACAGCTTTATTGTTCGCGCGCTAGTGGCGGCGATTATTGTGGGCGTTGTTTGCTCCGTGTTGGGGACTTATATTGTTCTGCGGGGTATGGCTTTCTTCGGCGACGCACTGGCGCATACGATTCTACCCGGTGTCGTGATCGCGTTTTTGCTGGGCTGGCCGCTGGCGATCGGCGCGCTGATCTTCGGCATTATTACGGCCGTGGGCATTGGCTGGCTTACCGAACGAGGCAATCTCAAGGAAGATACGGCGATCGGCGTGGTTTTCGCCGCCCTCTTTGCCTTAGGCGTGGCTATGATTTCCGCCGCCGGAAATTACACCATCGACCTGGCGCATTTTCTCTTCGGCAATCTGCTGGGCGTCTCGACGGCCGATCTATGGACCATCGCCCTGCTGGGTGCGGTGGTACTGATCACCGTGGTTCTATTCTATAAAGAGTTCCTGGTCATGTCCTTTGACCCGGTATTAGCGGTGACGCTGCGTCTGCCGCAGACCTTTCTACGCTATCTGCTGCTGGTTCTGATCGCGGTGACTATTGTGGCCTCTTTGCAAGTGGTAGGCATCGCCCTCATGCTGGCCATGTTTGTCACGCCGGCGGCCACCGCTTCCCTGCTCACCCGCCGATTAACGACGATGATGGCCGTTGCCGCCTGCATCGGCGCCGCATCCGGTGTGGCCGGCGTTTATATCTCTTACTATTTGAACATCGCTTCCGGAGCGGCCGTTGTCCTGGTCGCCTCCTTGATTTTCTTAGTAGTCTTTTTGTTCGCACCGCAGCGCGGCTATCTCTAGCGCCGGGCTTAAGCATGCAGGAGCCTGCCACAATGCGCCAGGCCACGTGCGCGTTCTTTATCTGAAGGGAAGATTATGAATGAACAGACGGAACAACTGGTTAGCTCTTTGGTCGACGGCGGCTATCGCCTCACCCCCGCAAGGCAGGCGATCATCGACACCCTGGTGGCCAGTCACGGGCATATTACGGCTGACGATCTGGCGGCCCTGGTCCACGAAAGCGCACCGCAAGTCGGCCGTATGACCGTTTATCGCACCCTGGAACTGCTCTGCGATCTGGGTCTGGTACGGCCGATCTACCAGGGAACCGGGGCCGCCCACTACGTCTTGCTGACGGACGGCAGCCACCATCACCTGATCTGCACCAACTGCCATCGCGTTTTTGAATTTGAACGCTGCGGCGCCGATGATCTGGCCCAGGCGCTTGAAAGCCAGTTTAATTTTCAAGTGCAAAGTCATTTACTGGAGATTTACGGTCTATGCGAAGAGTGCAGAGAGTAAAGAATAATTAACAATTGAATGGCCGAATTGTTGAATTTTTAACCAAATGTGCATCAGGTATACTTTCTGGCGATAGAAAAGGATAAGTAATGAACAAACCAAAGAACTACGTAACCGACATGGACGGGGTTCTCATTAGAGGCCAGACCATGATCCCGGGTGCCGACCGCTTTATCGGCCGTTTGCAGGAACTAGAGATCCCCTACCTGGTGCTCACCAACAACCCCTCCTACACACAGCGCGACCTGGCCCATCGCCTGGAAAATATCGGGCTCAATGTCCCAGCAAAGTGCATTTTCACCTCAGCGATGGCCACCGCTCACTTCCTGGACAGCCAGAGGCCCGACGGCACGGCCTACGTCATCGGCGACAGCGGCCTGACGGAGGCGGTTCATGGCGTGGGTTATGTGATTACGGACATCGAACCAGACTATGTCGTGCTGGGTGAAACAAAGACCTACAACTATGAGATGCTGACCAAGGCTATTCGCCTGATTAATAACGGCTCGCGTTTCGTGGCCACCAATCCGGACCCCTCCGGGCCGGAGGAACACGGGCTGGTTCCGGCCTGCGGCGCGGTGGCCGCGCTGATTGAAAAGGCGACCGGCAAGGCACCTTTCTTTGTGGGCAAACCCAATCCGCTGATGATGCGCACCGCGCTCAATTATCTGGGCGCTCACTCCGAGGAGACAATCATGATCGGCGACCGCATGGACACGGACATCGTGGCCGGGGTGGAAAGCGGCATGATGACCGCTTTGGTGCTCAGCGGGGTCACCAAAGAAAGCGAGATCGAGAATTACCCCTACCGGCCGGGCCAGGTGCTGAAGAGCATCGCCGATCTGGTGATTTAGGGCTGTTTTTCGTTTTTTATCTCTTCTGTTTTCTGTTTTCCGTTGTTTAGCTATCCAACGTCCCTTGCGGCAGTCCAACCGGCAGCGGCTGGGGACGGGCGCAAGTACTTTCGATGGGCAGGTAGCGGCGTTCTTCCGAAGCCCTGAGCAGCGACTCCATATTCTCCAGCACGTGGTAGGCCAGATCACCGCTGACGCGGTGCGGCCGTCCGCTCTTGACGGCATAGGCCATATCAGCCAGGCCGATGCCGCGGCCCACATCGGGTGAATGGGTCAGCGGTACCTCCTGCCACTCTTTCTCCCCAGCGAGCTTAAGACGCACCGGACCCTTGAAAGTATTGGGGTCGGGCACGATCAACGTGCCTTTAGAACCGTAAATCTCGATGCGCGGCAGCTGCGAGCCGCCGGGAATGTCAAAACTGGTGATCAAGGTTCCTACCGGCCCGGCGGCAAAATCGAGCAGGCCGGCCACATGCGTCGGCGTATACACCGGGATGCGCTGCCCATAAAGTTCTTTGCTGGTGGCGACGCGCTCGGGGAAGGTTTTGCGCGCCAGCGCGCTCACGCCGGCAACCGGACCCAACAAGTTGACCAGCGTCGTCAGGTAGTAGGGTCCAACATCAAACAAGGGGCCCGCCCCTACTTCATATAAAAAGAAAGGATTGGGATGCCATGATTCCGGTCCACCGCTCATCATGAAGGCTGTCGCCGCTATGGGTTCACCGATCACGCCGTCGTCGATCAGCTTGCGGCAGGTCTGTAATCCCCCACCCAGGAAAGTATCAGGCGCACAGCCGAGACGCACGCCGTTAGCGGCGACGGCATTAAGGACAGCACGGCCGTCTGCGGTGGTCAGAGCCAGGGGCTTTTCGCTGTAAACGTGCTTGCCCGCTTCGATGGCGCTCAAACTGACCGCGGCGTGCGCGGCGGGGATAGTTAGATTGAGCACAATGTCGACGTCCGGATCGGCCAGAAGCTCCTCCACCGTGCAGGCCCTGGGGATGTCATTTTCCTGGGCCACAGCGCGCGCTCTATCCATATTGAGATCAGAAACGGCTGTGATATTCAAGATTTCAAATTTGCGGCAGCCGCGTATGTACTGCCCACTGATGTTTCCACCTCCGACAAAACCAACCGATACTTTTTCGCTCATGATAAACCTCGGATTAATAGCCAATATTCAATATTCCATAACCAACAGCCAATGATAACCGCGGTGGGTCACGGTGACCATCGACAACGGGTCATTCGGCCGCTGCTACTTGAGGATTAGTTCAGGATCGTTTGACTTAGGGAGGGCGAAAAACGACCGTTAATTCAGGATCATTTGACGTATTCCGGCCATATTTTTCACGATTCTTGGCCCAGAGATCGGCTAATGTTTTTTGGTCTAAAATATGAGAGCGAATATCGGGGATAGTAGCACATATGAAGGTCACAAAGGCAGGGCGAACAAGAAAATACCACCCAGGATATACCCATATATATGGGAATAAGCTCCCCAGCGGCCCCTATACCTGGGTATGGGCATCTTCCGTCAAGGGCCGAACCTTAAAAAATTCGAATTTTTTAAGGTTCGGTAATTTGTGAATTTCTTAAGGTTTTAAGCCTTTTTGCATTGCGCCAGTACTCCCCAAATGTTAGAATGAAAGTCCCGTTGCAAAAGCATAGGAAGGATTAAGGGTTAGAAAGCTGGTAATTTTTTGACACTGAAAGGGAGCGTCGTTTTCGACATTCATCAATGCATTTACCAGAAGAGAGACACCTCCACAACTGATAGTCGCAACTGATATCCAGCTCCATGGATGCGGCGGGCAGCAGAAATCAAAACAACCTTGTTTTATTAATTTGCGGTTTTACTACCGGCGGTGGTTTGCATCTTACTGCCGGAGGGATCAAGCACGAAGAGTATTGGAAGCAATGTCACCTGAAACAGCCTGGAAAGCAACACTCGGTGAGTTAGAACTTCAAATGACACGGGCCACCTTTAACACCTGGTTGAAGGACGCGCGTCTTTTGGGCCAGGATAATGATGAATACATTGTTGGCGTGCGCAACGATTATGCCAAGGACTGGCTGGAAAGACGTCTTTATGACACGATTTCGCGCACCCTCTCCTCGATCGTCCGTAAACCCGTGAATCTACGCTTCGTCGTCTGGTCTGACGAAATCATCGCCGAGCCACAGAAGCTGAACAATGGTGCTGTGCGGAAGGCCGAGAAAAGCGCTCGCCCCGCGCACACGATCCTTGAGGCCAACTCACCATATGGTTCGGGCAGCGCACTCAACAAACGGTTCACCTTCGCCAGCTTCGTCGTCGGCTCTAGCAATCGCCTGGCACATGCCGCGGCCCTCTCCGTGGCTGAAAATCCCGGCCAGACTTACAACCCGCTCTTTATCTACGGCGGCGTCGGGCTGGGCAAAACGCATTTATTACATGCAATCGGCCAGAAATGCGAGGAAGAGGGACTTAACGTTTGTTATATCTCTTCAGAAACTTTTACCAATGACCTGGTACAGTCGATTCGCAACAAGACGATGGCCGAGTTCCGCGAGCGCTACCGTACGCCGGATTTGCTGATGATTGACGACATTCAATTTATCGCCGGCAAGGAAAGCACCCAGGAAGAACTTTTCCATACGTTTAACGAACTGCACAGCCAGGGCAAACAGGTTGTCATCTCCAGCGACCGGCCGCCGAAGGCGATGGTCACCCTGGAAGAACGGCTGCAGTCACGCTTCGAGTGGGGTTTAATGGCCGACATCCAACTGCCGGACATCGAGATGCGCAAGGCGATTCTACATTCCAAAGCCGAAGATTCCGGCATTTACGTACCCGATGAGGTCTTAGAATTGATCGCCCATCGCGTGCGCAAGAATATCCGCGAACTGGAAGGTTCACTTAATAAAGTAGTAGCTTATTCACAGCTAACAGGGCAGCCGGTAGATGTTGATCTGGTAAACATGGCGCTGTCCGATCTGGTCAAACGGCCGGACAAAGTGACCGTAGACCAGGTTGTCGACGCCGTCTGCCGCTATTACAAGGTCAGTGAAGACGCCATGTCCAGTTCCAGCCGCAGCCGTACCATCGCGTACCCGCGGCAAGTAGCTATGTACCTGGCGCGTACGGAAACCGACGCATCCCTTCCCCAAATTGGCGCCCGATTGGGCAATCGGGATCACACAACTATCCTTTACGGATATGAAAAGATCGCCAAGGAAGTGGAGCGCGACGACAGCATCCGCCGTGATACGTTAGAGATCAAGGCCGTGCTGTATGACTCCGAACGCGCCTATGTTTAACCTCATTTGATGAAATGAGGCATCATCGTCAGGGGCGATGAGATGTGTATAAAGGCCGGGACCCGCTTGGGTTCCGGCCTTTTTTGGTTGCTGAAGAAAAGAGAAGTTGTCTTTTTGGAAAGATAGCTTCTTTTAAATTCGATCCAGGTCCTCATGCGTATGCTGCGAGCGCACATTGCCCGTGTTGAGGGTTCCGGCCGGCTCGAAGAGCAGTATCGATACTTCTTCCGCGGCGACGGGCCGGTGCTCGACGCCGTGGGGAATGACCAGGCAGTCGCCGGCCTCCATGACGACATCGCCATCGCGGAATTGAATAACCAGACGGCCGTCTAAGACGAGAAACAATTCATCTTCCCGGTCGTGGTGATGCCACACGAACTCGCCTTGCAGCTTGGCCAGTTTGACCTGCTGGCCGTTCAACTCGCCAACGATTTTGGGCGACCAGTATTCATCGATCAGGTCCAACTTTTGGTACAAATTGAATTTTTCCATTATAAAAGCGGTTCCTTGCAAGTTTTTCAGGTTATCAGGTGGTCAGGTAGTCAGGTTATCAGCCCTGACTACCTGATAACCTGACTACCTGACCACCTCTATTATAGGAACTAAGACTATGGATTTAAAATGTGTCGATAAACTTTTGACCACGACGCGCAGCGTGCGCCGCAGGCTTGATTTTGAGCGGCCCGTGGAGGCGGAGATTATCCGAGAATGTTTGCAGATCGCCATCCAGGCGCCGACCGGCGGCAACGCCCAGGGCTGGCGTTTCATGGTTGTCACCGACGCGCAGAAAAAGGCGCGCATTGGTGAGTTGTATCAGGAATCATTTCTTATCTATGCCCGTTCGCGGGAGGAACAGTCGGCCGCGGCAGGGGATCAGCGGCAGCGGGATCAGGAGCAAAGCGCGCGGGTGGCTAAATCGGCCGTTTACCTGGCCAGGCATATGGGCGAGGTGCCGGTGATGATCATTCCCTGCATCGACGGCCGTGTTGAAGAGCGCGGCGCGATGGCCCAGGCCAGCCTTTATGGTTCTATCCTGCCGGCCACCTGGTCGCTGATACTCGCTTTACGCGCCCGCGGCCTCGGTTCCGCCTACACCACCCTGCATTTGCGCTATGAAAGCGAGATCGCCGAACTGTTGGGCATTCCCAGCAATATCACCCAGGCCGCCCTGCTGCCGGTCGCTTATTTCAGCGGCGAGGATTTCAAACCGGCCAAACGGATCCCGGCCGCGGAGCTAACCTACTGGGATGAATGGGGGACAGTTGCCAGTAATCAATGACCGGTGAACAGTGCATAGCAAATCGTATTTTGGCAACTGGCAGGGTGGCAAAGCATGACGATCGCCGATTCACTCATCAGCTGACAGCTAACGGCTGACGGCTGACGGCTGACAAGCTGACAACCTGACAACCTGATTCCCTAAAACTCAAGCTCGGCGGCGGGTACGGCGGAGTTGGAACGGCCAGGGTAGCTGAGCCAGGTCATGGCCACGTTGAGATCGCGGATGATATAGTCGGCCTCGATAATTGTGCCGTCCTGGAACTCCATCATCTCCGTCGTATGGGCATCTTTAATCAGGGTGAGATCGTAGCCGCGGTCGAGAGCGGCGTAGGCCGTCGCGCGAATGCACCAGTTGGTGGCCGCTCCGGCGAGGACGATGTGTGTGACGCCAAGCTCGGCTAATATCTCTTCCAGCGCTGTTTCCTCAAACGATGAGTTGTAACTTTTATAGACATGCAGATCCTCGTCCGCGGGGGACAGCTGGGGAACCAACTGCCACTCGGGGCTGCCATAGATCAGCTCCTCGTCCGCGTGCTGGACCCAGATGACGGGCATACCACCCGCGCGCGCTTTTTCGACAGCCAGGTTGATGTTCTCGACAACCTGCGGCGTATTCCAGGCCTCGCGCACGACGCCAACCTGGACATCTACAATCAAAAGCGCTGCTTTGTTACCTTCGCGAATTACCGCCATTTTGAATTACCTCCAAATAGATAGGGGATTTTATGCGTTACAAGAGCCGGAATAAATCATGCCGGTCTGTTATTGTAGCGCAACGCACAGCCAAGATACGGCTGTGACGGGGATTCTCATCAGCGGCCTTTGTTCCAGGCATCCTTTCTGCGGCTGTAATATCCTTTAAAATATCATAAAATTAGCATCATTTTGATAAGGCAGATAAAAGAACATGAATTTCCAACTTCTCCACCCACGCGACCAGCTGATCGCGATCATGAACCGGATTTATCACAATGGGATGACCACCCTCAGCGGCGGGAATCTGTCGATCAAGGATGATAACAGCGACATCTGGATCACGCCTTCGGGCATCGACAAGGGCAAGCTGACGCCCAAAGATATTATGCGCGTCAAAGCGGACGGGACGCTGGAGGGGCCGCACAAACCCTCCTCTGAACTGCCTTTCCACCGCGCGATCTACCGTCTGCGGCCGGACCTGGAAGCGATTGTCCACGCCCACCCGCCGGCGCTGGTCTCCTTCAGCATTGTGCGCGAAGTGCCGGATACGCGGATCATTCCCCAGGCCAATCGCGTCTGCGGGCCGGTCGGCTACGCGCCTTACGCTCTGCCGGGCAGTGAAATGCTGGGCGAACATATCGCGGCTACTTTTGCCGAAGGGTACAACATCGTCATCCTAGAAAATCATGGCATAGCCGCCGCGGGGACGACGCTGCTGGAGGCCTTCCATCGCCTGGAAACACTCGATTTCTGCGCACGCACGCTTATTCACGCGCGGGCCTTGGGAGAAGTCAATATGCTCTCCGAGGCGGCGCTCAATCTGTTCGACCATCGCAAAAATGAGCTGCCGGAGTTTGTGGCCACATCGCACAGCAGCCGCGAAAGGGAACTGCGGCAGCAAATTGTGGACATCACCGCGCGCGCCTGCGACCGCCACTTGATGATCAGCACTGAGGGCGTGGTTTCGGCGCGTCTAGACGAGGACAGCTTTCTGATCACGCCCACAGGCCACGACCGGCGCACGCTAGCCATCGAGGATATCGTACTGGTACGCAACGGCGTGCGCGAGGCGGGTAAAAATCCCAGCCGATCGGTGCGCCTGCATGAAGCGATCTACACCCGGCATCCCGACATTCACAGCATCATGACGGCGCAAAGTCCTAATGCCACGGCTTATGCGATTACCACGGCCGTTTTTGACTCGCGGACCATTCCCGAAAGCTTTATCTTGCTGCGCGATATTCCCCTGGTGCCTTTCAAGACCCTCTACACGCAGGCGGAATCCATCGCCGAAATGGTCTCGCTGAGCAGCCCGGTCTTGCTGATTCAAAACGACTGCGTACTCACGGTGGGGACGGACATCTTGAACGCTTTTGACCGGCTGGAAGTGGCTGAATTCAGCGCGCGATCGCTGATTGATTCTGTCTATCTAGGCGATCTCGTGCCCATCGGCGCGGGTGAAATCCAGGATTTAGAAAAAGCGTTTAATCTCAACTAAGGCGTTAGCGCATGGGATCGCCAAGCAAAGAACAGATGATTCGCCACCTACGGCACGCCAACCGGGTCGCTGAAGCAGCTATGGAACAGGGCAACCATCCTTTCGGGGCAATCCTGGTCGCCCCGGACAATGAAACGGTGTTGATGGAACAGGGCAATATTAACACGGTCAACCACGCCGAATCAACGCTGGCGCGCCTGGCGGCGGAGCAGTTTGACAGTGACTTTCTGTGGGAATGCACGCTGTATACAACGGCCGAACCCTGCGCGATGTGCGCGGGGACGCAGTACTGGGCCAATATAGGCAAACTGGTTTACGGCATCAGCGAACGGCAGCTGCTAGCCTATACGGGATCACATGATGAAAACCCGACCATGGATGTGCCCTGCCGGTATATTTTCGAGCACAGCCAGAAAGCGGTACAGGTTTGGGGACCGATCGAGGAAGTATCGGCCGAAATTTGCGAACTGCACAAAGCGTTCTGGCGTTGAGAAAATGGACTCGGATTGACTAGTGGCCGGCCAGATCCATGTCCTGATTCACGCGGCTGAACCCAGTTTCCAAGTCTCGCCAAGCATCAATCAAAGGTAACAAACTGGCAACACCTTTGTTATAATTCGCTTTCAATGGCCAACAGATTGAAAATTTAGTGACTGCTCTAAGAGGGAATATCGGCGGTTTTATCTTAACGTCGACGACGGCAGTCTATATTGGCGCAGGCCCTTTTGACCAACCCTTGCGCGAATCAGACGCTAAGTATGACCTGCCCGAAAACCCTCAACTGGCAACCTTCCCGAAACCAACAGGGGTGGGGATGATCGGGTATGCGACCGGTAAATTAGCGGCGGAGAAAGCCCTTATCCAGCAGGGCGTGCCCTACACGATTATTCGACCTCATATCGTCATGGGACCGGAAGATAACAGCGGTCGCTTGCAGTTTTATTGCCAGCGACTTTTAGACGGAAAACCGATAATGTTGACTAACGGTGGTGTCCAATCGGTTCAATTCGTGTTCAGTCGTGACCTAGGTTCTGTTGACATTTGGTGAATAATTACCAAATGTCGCAAATCAAAGATAATCAATGGTTAAAAATCTATCAGTTTCTGGACCAGTGTCCCGACGTATATGCCGGGAATGAATCTGAGTGCCGCCGTTTCATTGACGGCGTCCACTGGATCCTGCGAACCGGATCACAATGGCGTGAGTTACCAGAGAAATATGGTAACTGGAATAGTGTCTACAAACGTTATGCTCGCTGGTGCGACAAGGATATCTGGCAGAGGATGCACCAGCACTTCGCCGATGATGCCGATATGGAGAGTTTGATTGTGGACAGTACCATCGTTCGCGCTCATCCATGTGCCGCTGGGGCTTTAAAAAACGGCGGTCAGGCTGAACAGGCTCTGGGTCGCAGTCGCGGTGGCTTCAGCACCAAAATTCACGTTAGCGTGGATGCGTTGGGGAATCCCCTGCGCTTCATTTTGACTGCTGGACAGCGGCATGATTGCACCCAGGCCGAAGCTTTGATAGATGGTTACTCGTTTGACCGTCTGCTGGCCGACAAATCTTATGATTTTGACGATTTTCTGCAGCTCATTGTTGACAAAGAGGCCGAGGTGGTTATTCCGCCACGAGCCAGGCGCAAAGAGCAGCGTGAATATGACAAACATTGGTATAAAGAGCGTCATTTGGTCGAGTGTTTTATCAATAAGATCAAGCATTATCGTCGCATATTCTCTCGTTTTGAGAAGTTGGCCGACCGATATCTCGGTTTCTTGAGCTTTGCCGGTGCTCTTATATGGTTACGTTGAAATGTCAACACAACCTAGTCAAGAGGCGCAATCTACCGGCCAAAATGTGATTAGCCAGGTAGCCAA
>JBJYWP010000114.1:0-55581 GCA_046259485.1 Promineifilaceae bacterium (SeqCode)
CAATCGTTCCAATATTCACATGCGGCTTCTCGCGCACAAATTGTTCTTTTCCCATTCTATTTTTCCCTCGTTCTTCGCCAAACGATATAATTATAAACCTAACATCCTTAAGCGGGTCTTATAACCAACTATTATCCAGCTACTCTAGTAATTCCCTCGCAGCAGCTCGCGCGCGAGTTCATCGGAAACTGGTGCGTAGTGGCTAAACTCCATCGTGAAAATGCCGCGACCCTGGGTCATTGAGCGCAAACGTGTTGCATAACCGAACATTTCGGCCAGGGGCACTTTGGCTTTTACAGCCTGAAGTCCGTCCGCACGCATTTCCATCCCATCAATCATGGCGCGATTTGCCGACAGATTGCCAATAACATCACCCGTATACTCTTCAGGAGCCAACACTTCTACAAACATGATTGGCTCCAGGAGTACCGGTGAGCCCTGCATGATCCCTTCCTTAACACCCATCGAGCCGGCAATCTTGAACGCCATCTCGGACGAGTCCACTTCATGGTAGGAACCATCATATAAGGTAACTTTCACATCAACCACCGGATAACCGGCCAAGACGCCGCTCTCCAGCGCCTCTTTCACACCCGCCTCAACCGGTGAAATGAATTCCCTGGGAATAGCTCCACCGACGATGGCATTTTCAAACTCAAATCCCTGGCCCGGTTCTTGCGGCTCTAAACGGAGCACCACATGCCCGAACTGGCCGCGCCCGCCGGTCTGGCGGACAAAACGCCCCACAGCTTTTTCAACAGGTTGGCGAATTGTCTCGCGATAGGCGACCCGCGGTTTCCCAACATTGGCGGCTACACGGAACTCGCGCAGCATACGGTCGACCAACACCTCAAGGTGCAGCTCGCCCATACCGTATAGGATCGTCTGGCCTGTTTGGTCGTCTGTCTTAATCTGGAATGTCGGATCTTCTTCGGAAAGAGCCTTCAAAGCCAGACCCATCTTGTCCTGATCCGCATTGCTCTTGGGTTCAATTGCCAACATAATAACCGGCTCTGGAAAATCAATCGCCTCCAGCAATATGGGCGCTTTGGCGTCACATAATGTCTCGCCTGTAAAGGTTCGTTTTAAGCCCAAGGTAGCGGCAATATCACCGGCATGAACTTCTTGAAGATCTTCGCGATGGTCGGCATGCATACGTAAAATACGGCCGATTCGCTCTTTCTTATCTCTGGTGCTGTTTAAAACCGAATCGCCACTCTTAATCACGCCGGAATAGACCCGGAAATAAGCCAGTCTACCCACATAGGGATCGGTAACAATTTTAAATACAAGAGCCGCCAGCGGTTCATCGTCACTCGCATGCCGCTCTTCTACAGCCTCGGTATAAGGGTTGATACCCTGCATCGGCGGAACATCCAGCGGTGAAGGTAAATAGTTAACAACAGCATCCAAAACGCGCTGCACACCTTTATTCCGCAAGGCCGTACCACACAAAACCGGCGTAGCCTTACCGGAGATCGTGGCCTCTCGCAAAGCAACTATCAGCTCTTCGGCCGTAATCTCTTCACCTTCCAGGTACCGCTCCATCAAGTCATCATTCAACTCAACGATGTATTCCACGATATCCTGGCGCGCCGCTTCCGCTTCATCAAGATAGTCTTCAGGGATCTCGGTGATAATTGGAGTAGCCCCAAGATCACTCTCTTCCCAAACAGCGGCTTCCATTGCAAGCAAGTCAATGATGCCGCGGAAATCCGACTCACTGCCAATCGGCAGCTGGATCGGGATAGGGTTCGCGTTCAGGCGGTCACGGATCATGTTAATCGTGCGCTGAAAATCAGCGCCAATGCGATCCATCTTATTTACAAAACAGATACGCGGCACATTGTAATCATCCGCCTGCCGCCAAACAGTTTCTGATTGAGGTTCAACGCCGGCAACAGCATCAAAAACCACAACACCGCCATCCAATACACGGAGGCTGCGCTGCACCTCGGCCGTAAAATCAATATGCCCGGGTGTATCTATGATATTGATCTGATGGTTGAGCCAATACGTCGTTGTCGCCGCGGACGTAATAGTGATGCCACGCTCCTGCTCCTGCTCCATATGATCCATGGTCGCGGTGCCTTCATGCACCTCACCCATACGATGGATCACACCGGTGTAGTATAGGATTCGTTCGGTCGTGGTCGTCTTACCAGCATCAATATGAGCAATGATGCCGATATTTCTGACTCGCTCCAGCGGAAAGTCACTCATCAAAAAGTCTCAGTCTAATACCTAAAATGCGAGAAAGCGCGGTTGGCCTCAGCCATTCTATGCGTATCATCTCGCCGCTTAACCGCCGCCCCTTGGCCTTGGGCCGCATCCATCAATTCACCAGCCAGCTTCTCTGACATTGAACGGCCGCTTCGAGCACGAGCCGCAGACAGGATCCAACGCATTGCCAGCGAAATCTGGCGATGCCCATCAACAGGCTGGGGAACCTGGTAAGTCGCACCACCGACGCGTCGCGGCTTCACCTCGACGCGCGGCATGACGTTTTCCAACGCCTGCTCAAAAACTTCGATGGCGGGTGTATTCCCCCGCTCATCAATCAGGTTCATGCTGCCGTACATCACACGCGCGGCGGTGCTTTTCTTACCACCCCGCATCAGACGGTTGATAAACATTGCCACATGCAAATTGTCGTAGCGCAAATCCGGCTCGACTTCACGTTTTTCGGGACGATATCGTCTTGGCATAATTAATTTCCCCGTGGCGCGCCTTGACTCCCAATCAGAGCATGGGCAGCCAACGCGCCATCCTTTCGATTCTTATTTCGGCGTCTTCGTACCGTATTTTGAACGGCCTTTCTTTCGATCTTCAACACCGCTGGCGTCCAGCGTCCCGCGCACAATGTGGTAGCGAACGCCGGGCAAGTCCTTCACACGACCACCTCGCACGAGGACGACCGAGTGATCCTGCAGCGTGTGCCCTTCACCAGGGATGTAAGCTGTAACCTCGATATTATTGGTCAAGCGTACACGGGCCACCTTACGCAGCGCCGAGTTCGGCTTTTTCGGGGTCATCGTCTTAACCTGGGTGCAAACACCACGTTTCTGAGGAGCACCTTTCGCCTGCCGGGTACGGCGCTGGTGAAATGAATTATAAGTCCACTGCAATGCAGGGGCGGTGCTCTTTTTGGACTTCGCTTTACGTCCTTTACGCACTAATTGATTAATTGTCGGCACGCTATAGTTTCTCCTTACTATTGCTTCTACCAATCGTGCTGGATACTCACAGCACAAAATTCAAATCTTCTACTTGTCAAAGACGGAGGGTTATTTCTTAAAACAAACAATGGAACCCAGTAAAAAACCCACTCTCCCGGTTCCAATTTGCGACAAATGGAGGCCATCGAAATCAAAAATTGCGATGGCCTCCAATGGAAATCTCCGTTATTCAATTGGTAACTACTAGTTACGTTAGTTACTCGCCATTTATTCAAACATACGAAGAAGAATTCTACCACAGCAAGTTATTTAGTCAACTGCTGTGGGATGGATTTTAATATTTCCGCGATGTATTCGACCGGCCGGACCTGTTAACGAATACGCCGGTAGTCAAGCATGCCCGAACCCGTCCACCGCGTACGGTTTCCGCGCCGGTCATCTTCCTTACCGAAGTTAAACACCTCTCCATCTTCCGAGACCGCTTCAACAGCCAGTCCAAGGCTCTGGAGTTCCTTGACGAGCACACGGAATGAAGCCGGCACACCAGGTTCATCAATCGGCTCGTTCTTGACGATTGATTCGTAGGTTTTCACGCGGCCCTGAACGTCGTCGGACTTTACCGTCAACATTTCTTGCAGGGTATGGGCCGCGCCGTAGGCTTCAAGGGCCCAAACTTCCATCTCACCAAAGCGCTGGCCGCCGAACTGCGCTTTACCACCAAGCGGCTGTTGGGTTACCAAGGAATATGGACCTGTGGAACGGGCATGCGCTTTGTCTTCAACAAGGTGAGCCAGTTTGAGCATATGCAAAATGCCGACGGTAACCGGCTGGTCAAACGGCCGTCCGGTCTTCCCATCAATAAGCTGCTCTTTACCAAGATAAGGAAGTGGAATATGCGTCACTCGGGTAATCGCATTAGCCAGCGCGGTAACTTTTTCGAGGTCAGCGGTAAGCGGATCAATATCATCGTACTCAGCTGGCAGCATATCACCATGCTTCTCTACCATGTAAGCACACCACTCGCGCTCGCAAACCTCGATCGCCTTTTCATTCAAAGGAAGCCATTCATCCTTGCGCGTCTCGCGCAGTGTTTTGGCGAAGATGTCATCCTGAACCCAACCACGCCCGTGAAGCCACTCTTTAGTTACGGCAAAACGAGCATAATCTTGATCTGTTTCCAAACGGCCGACATCATATCCCAGGTCACCCAGCCAAGCTTCAACAAATACCCGGCGCGCTTCGTCATCACTGCGCAGCGATTCCAGGTCATAATCCATTTCTTCCAGGCTTTCCCAGGCCCAATCTGTGGCCACCTTCCACGCATGATCAATTAACCAAGCGCGCGCCAATTCAGCAGCGATCTCGGTTTCGCTGGCGCCATCAAACACCGGGGTAAAAGTACGGAAACCCAGGCGCGAGGCAGCCCACCCGAGGTGCGCTTCCAACACCTGGCCAATATTCATACGCCCCGGAACGCCAAGCGGGCTCAAGATGATGTCAATTGGCCGGCCATCGGCCAGGTAAGGCATATCTTCAACCGGTACAACCTTGGAAATAACACCCTTATTCCCGTGCCGTCCGGCCATCTTGTCACCCACCGAAATCTTTCGACGTTGGGCGACACTGACGCGAACCATTGTCTCCACACCTGCCGGAAGGTCTCGATCATGCTGGCGGTCAAACACCTGCACATCCACCACCTTACCGCGAGCGCCATGAGGTAGACGCAGGCTGGAGTCTTTTACTTCACGCGCTTTATCACCAAAGATAGCACGCAGCAGTTTTTCTTCAGGGCTCAATTCCTTCTCGCCCTTCGGAGTAATCTTACCGACGAGGATATCGTTCTCATTGACATCCGCACCAACACGAATGATGCCGCGTTCGTCGAGATCCTTCAGCGCGTCTTCGCTAACATTTGGAATGTCGTAGGTGATTTCTTCAGGCCCAAGTTTCGTATCCCGGGCTTCCACTTCATGCTTTTCAATGTGCACAGAGGTGAACATATCCCGGCGAACCATGTCCTCGCTGACCAGAATAGCATCTTCATAATTGCCGCCCTCCCAACTAAGGAAAGCGACCAGGACATCCTGACCCAAAGCGAGTTCTCCCCCGCTCGTTGAAGAACTATCGGCCAAGACATCTCCCCTGGATATACGCTGCCCTTTCTTGACAATCGGGCGTTGGTCAATGCAAGTGCTTTGGTTGGAACGGTTGTATTTACGCAAACGATATGTGCGCAGTTCATTGTCGCCCTGCACCACAATCTGATCGCCGGTAACACTGAGTACTTCACCATCATCCTCAGCCTGGACCACCTGTCCCGAATTGCGCGCCGCCAGCAGCTCCATACCTGTGCTGACGATCGGTACATGCGGCTGAAGAAGAGGCACTGCCTGGCGCTGCATGTTCGAACCCATCAGCGCGCGGTTGGCATCGTCATGCTCCAGGAAAGGAATCAATGATGCGGATACACCCACGATCTGACGCGGTGCAACATCCATAAAGTCAACGCGCTGCACGGATGTGAATCGGAACTGCTGATTTCGCCGTGAAGCGACGCGCTGTTCCTCGAACTGCCCGTGCTCATCCAATTTAGCGTTGGCCTGGGCGATTGTGTAGTGATCTTCCTCGTCCGCCGACATATAGACGATATCATCTGTCACATAAGGAACCACCTTGATTTCTTTTATTCCGGCAGCCTCAAATTTTTCCATCAGCTGCGCATCAATAGTTGTGCGCGCCTCGGCAATGATCTCGCCTGTTTCCTC
Source organism: Promineifilaceae bacterium (SeqCode) (assembly GCA_046259485.1). Lineage (GTDB taxonomy): Bacteria > Chloroflexota > Anaerolineae > Promineifilales > Promineifilaceae > JAACFF01. Next base: position 5,948 of record JBJYWP010000114.1, read on the forward strand.
ATCGACCACATTTTCAAAGAGATCATGATCGAGTAATTCATCCTCACCGACTTTCACGGTGTGGCGCACGCGGCGATAAGGAGTCTCTATAAAGCCATAACGGTTCACACGGCCGTAAGTTGCCAGACGGCCGATCAAGCCGATATTCGGTCCTTCCGGGGTCTCAATTGGACAAATACGGCCGTAGTGGCTGTGGTGAACATCGCGGACCTCAAAGCCAGCTCGTTCACGTCGCAGACCACCAGGGCCTAACGCCGAAAGTGTGCGTTTATGGGTAAGTTCCGCCAGCGGGTTTGCCTGCTCCATGAACTGGCTGAGCTGGGAACTGCCAAAAAACTCGCGAATCGATGCAACCACGGGGCGAATATTCACCAGGGTAACAGGCGTCAGGTTGTCGCTGTCGCGAATGGACATGCGCTCACGAACCACTCGCTCCATGCGCCGCAGGCCAACCCGCAGCTTCGCCTGCAGCAGTTCACCGACGGTTTTTATGCGCCGATTCCCAAGATGGTCAATATCATCCGGCCCTTCCTGGCCGTTATTGATCATAATCATGTGCCGCACCAGCTGCACAATATCCTGCTGGGTGATCGTGCGATGCTCAAGAGGCACAACACCTTCCAGCCCAAGACGTTTATTGAGCTTGTAACGGCCGACCCGGGCCAGATCGTAACGGCGGTGATCATAAAGTTGTTCTTCAAGATATTGCCGGGCGTTATCGATTGTTGGCGGATCACCGGGGCGCATTCGTTTATAGAACTCAATCAAAGCCTGCTCAGGCAGCGGCTTATCCGGATCCCAGGGTGGTTCCTGTTCTATGCTTCCCTGTATATATTGGTGCTCGGCATTGGTGTCAACATCTTCAAAAAGCGCAAGCAGCTCTTCATCAGAGCCATCAATCAACAAGGGGTTGCCCAGACCATCTTCAGCGGCAGCCATCGCCCTAAGGAACAGGGTGATAGGCACTGTACGCTTCCGATTAAATTTAATTGTCAGGTAATCCGTCTTGCGCGTTTCAAATTCCATCCAGGCGCCGCGATCGGGAATAAGCTTGCCCATCGCCAGCGGACGACCGGTGGTGCGCTCTTCCTCGATTTCGAAATAAGCGCCGGGGGAACGAATCAGCTGGCTGACAACGACGCGCTCCGTACCATTAATAATGAAGGTTCCCGCGGGAGTCATTAGCGGGAAATCACCCATAAAGATTTCCTGCACGATCGGCTGATCCATGTCGGTGCTGTAGAGCATCGCCTTGACATAGAGTGGAGCCGCGTAGCTCATATCGCGGTCAACACATTCCTCTACGGAATATTTCGGTTCGCCAAACCAGTACTTGAGATCGAAGCCCTCAACCTCTGGTCGATTCGATGGGAAGTAAAGTTTCAAGTTCCCATTAAAGCTTTCAATTGGCGAAATCTCATCAAAAAGCTCGGCTAGACTTTCAGAAGTGAATGCATCGAAAGAATCCAACTGGATATCAATTAAGGAAGGTAGTTCAAGTGGATTGGTTGTACGAGCGTATGATTTGATTGGTTTAGACATTCGTTTACTTTCCCGCTCCCTGCCGGGTCCGAGTTATTAATAAATAACCCGGCATGCAAAGTTCTCACAAAATTAGGCGCAACCGGTCCGGCGCGCCTTCAAAATAAGGGATATCTTTCTAATAATTAACGTAATATCCGCGATCTTAACTCTCTAATTATAGGCGTAATACGCGAACTTGTAGTATACAATAGGTGAACTCTCATGTCAAGAGGTGGTAGATGTCCTGGATCTCCTCACCCGCCTGGCGCCAGCTAAACCTTGTTTTCGCCCGATCGCGCAGCGCGCGACCGGTTTCAATTCTCCGCCCTTCATCATGGGCAAGCGCCCGAAGCGCTTCCGCCAGAGCGGTGGAATCTCCCAGCGGCGCATAAACACCCCAATCCGCAAGATACTCGCGACTGACAGGCGTATCAAAAGCAACCACGGGCTGGGCCATTGCCATGTAATTCAATATTTTACCGCTGCCTTCCGTGTCTGATAGTTTCGGGGCTGTGGCAATATCACCCAGGGCCAGGAAATGGGCCGCGTTCCGATACTGGATCTTACCTGTAAAAGTCATGGTATCAGCCACACCGGCCTGAGATGCCAAACGCCGGTAATGATCAACATTTGGATAACCCATAACCAGAAAATGAATCGCTTCATCCCTTTCTTTCAAATATGCGGCCGCTTCAATCAAATTAGGCGTTCCTTGATAATCGGTCAGCAATCCGAGATAGGCGACGATCAATCGATCCTCGGGAATGTTTAACTGCCGTCGTAATCTCTTCTTTTCTGAATCGGAAATAACTGCGGGATAAAATCTTTCCGTATCAGCACAATCCGGCAGCGGATAAATGATGCGTGGATCAACCTGAAAATCCTGCTCAAGAAGTCGCGCCGCCTGCTGAGAACTGGTGAGAATCGCCCGCGGGAGGGCATTGTCGATCGTGCGCTCTAAGCGGCGGGCTAATGTGTAGCTACGGCCGTCCTTATTTAGAAAGCCGTGGTCTACCATTTCTGAAGTCATACTCCCTTGAAAATCAAATACAAGGGGCACGCGCAGGAGGCGCGCCAACATACCCCCGATCAAAGCTCCCTCATGCATGTGACCATGAATAATATCCGGCCGGATCCGCAGCCCTTCCCGCAAAGATTTGCCGGCGAGCAGCAGGTCGAAGGCGATCTTATGCCGCGATGATCCCACCTCGTAGTCCGTATGCCAGGGTAAAGGCGTGGTGCGCCGGATATCAATGCCCGGCATGTCACTGCCCTTATAATAGGTAACAATGGTGACCCGATTCCCCAACTCTTGCAGCGCCTTCGTTTCTTCGAGGATGCGGATATGGCCCCCATAGTCGCTGAAAAAAGAAGTAGGGGCGATCATCAAGACATGCAACGATCGCTCCCCTTTATTGACTTGAGTAGGGTTCATTTCCTAAGTGGATGCTTTAGTCAGGTGAAATAGAAAAATGATGATAGCCCACGAAAAACAGACTAACTTTCTTTGCGTTTTGAGGCTAATCCACCCAGAAAATGCTGGCTCAGCGAAGGCACCTCGAAATCTTCACTATGCATTTCATCCCAGTTGTTTTCACTGCGCTCCCTCAACCATTTCAGGCGTGATAGATTCAAGTCCATGAGATACACCGCCAGCAGTTCCGGGTCTCCTTCCTTTAAGATGCGGCGGATATCATTGAGTTTAGTAAGATAATTATCAAGCGAACGAATCGCCGCCGCGCGATCGCTTAGCAAGAGATAGGCTAAATCTTCTGTATCGATGTCCAGCGGCTGTGTTCCAACAGCAAATGGTATGTCCGCAAAGCGTAGAACATCCCGCCAACCCATGCTGCTCGTGACGGCGCTGAACAGAGCCGCGGCCGCAACACCAGGTATCGTTTCAGAACCGAAAGCCAATTGATCGTACTCCAGGGGATCTACAAAATAAGGTTTTGAGCCCAACAGCTCGCCAAATCTAACGGCCGTTTCCACCACCTTAGGATCCGCCTCTGAGGATGGCATAACACAAAAGACGCTGTCGTTAAATAGATCGGCGCGTGCGGAATTCAGGTCCGTTTCTAAATTGGTAAAGGTGCCGGCCGCGAAAACGGGCCGTGCACCAATGTAATGACCATCTTTGAGATGTTCTCGAGCCAGCCGAATGCCAGGCCCCTTGAGAGCCGTCAGATCAATAATTAAAGTATGCGCTTGGATGCGATCGCCGATCAGGTTTAAGGTTGCTTCCAGTTCGAGCGAAGGCATCGCCAGGACGATGATATCCGCCGGGGTGCATGCCTTGATCAAGTCCGCTTCCACACGATCGACAGCTTTGGTAACGGCCGTTTCATGGAGTAAATTAGCATCGCTGTCATGACCGATTAATGTAAAATCCATTGGTCCTTGCTGAAGCGCAAGCGCTATGGAAATCCCTGTACGCCGCATACCGACTATCGTAATCGTATTTGTTTGCATGCTCATTCTCCTAATTCTGATCGTCCGCCCACTGCAGCAGCGCCAGACGATCGTCTCTTCCACTCCCATTCAACAGAACAGGTTCCTGGTGGCGCAAAATAAGATCTATCACATCTTTTCGAGAGCCGGCCTGCTCGGCCAGGTCACCGCCCCAGGCTGCATGCTGCTCGCGAACCACAAAAGTGCGCTTCCATCCGCCGTTTGTCCCTACCCCCCACTCTTTCGCTTTTTGCGGGAAAAAGGTTTCCCCGAGAACGGCCAGAGTACGATCCCAGACTGACAGGTCCACTTTAACCTTGCCGACATCATGTAAAAGGGCGGCGGCCAGCAAATCACAATCTGTATGCCCGGAGTCTCGTAATAAACGATAGACACGATAACCATGCCGCTGATCATTAATGGACATCTGCTTGAAAAGGTCAAGCTCTTGAGGGGTTAAATCGTTTGTGATCTGTTCTTGCTCCAGCCCCGATAACGGTTTGGCTGTCACATTGTGCCAAAATTGACTCAGACGGTAGCGGATATCCATCTCATCATAAACCAATGAGCGCCTGGTATAGGGTCATCGTCGGCTGCCAGACAATCGTTCCTAGTACATCCACACCGATTTGGGGAAGGAGGAAAAGAAGGGCGATTAAGATGATGAATCCATATTGGTTAAGCGGTCGCAGTTTTAGACCGATATCATATGGCAGGAGGCCAAGCAAAATCTTGTAGCCATCTAATGGCGGTACGGGTAATAGATTAAAGAAAGCCAAAGCCAGGTTCAAAAAGACAAATTCATTGAGGAAATAAAAAACATAACCCATGGTTTCCGGGTGGGCTGTAAAAAGGGATGTAAATAAACCGATATGGAAAGGTATCGCGCCCAGTAAAGCCAGGAGGAAATTGGTGATAGGCCCGACAACGGCCACAATGGCCATGTCGGTATGCGGATTACCGCGCATATTGAAGGGATTTACCATAACCGGTTTAGCCCACCCTACTCCGACCATTAGAAAAGCGATGGTCCCAAAAACATCCAGGTGTTTTAATGGATTCAAGGTTATGCGGCCCTGACTGCGCGGAGTTGGGTCGCCCAAATAATCGGCCATCAGCGCATGCGCCAATTCATGCAGCGGAAGGGCTATTAATAAAACAATTGAGCGAACGATTATTGTGACTGGATCAAGTCCTGAAGTAAGCATGTTAATAAGTATATCTTGCCCAGAAATGCTAAGCGAACTCGCTTACCTTAAGCCGGAAGGATGTTAGTCGCCTGCGGATCAATAAAAAGCTTCGTGTCCGAACCGGCTTTGAAAGGGCCACCCGATAATTCAAATACCAATCGCTGACCACTGGCTTCTACCCAAACCTGACTGTATCTGCCACGGAAAGAAGTATCCAATACCGTGGCATTAAACACATTATAAGTGGGGGAATCGGCCGTACTTAATAACACAAGGGCAGCCTCGGGACGGATCAACAAGGTAATATTTGCGCCTTCCAGGTGGTTTGTATCTATGACTTCCAGTTCTCCAAGTGCTGTTTGCACCTGCTTGGGTCCAGTGACAACGGCAGGCAGTAAATTTCGAAAACCAAGAAACCGGGCTGCGAATTGTGTCGCCGGCTGGTAGTAGACATTTTGCGGATTATCGAGCTGCTCAATCTTCCCCGCGTTCATCAGGGCGACACGATCGCTGACGGCGAAAGCCTCCGTCTGATCATGGGTCACGTAAACGGCCGTGACCCCAACCTGCTTCAAAATTCGGCGTAAATCCAGCATCAATCGCTCGCGCAGAGCACGATCCAAGGCGCCTAGAGGTTCGTCGAGCATTAACAATCGCGGCTCCGGGGCCAACGACCGCGCCAGAGCTACCCGCTGCTGCTCTCCTCCGGACAACTGCGTCACATCACGATCGCCATAACCGTTCAGGGCAACAAGATCCAACATCTCCTCGACACGTCCGGCAATTTCATCTTTGGTCTGGCCATGCATTTGCAAACCAAAGGCGATGTTCTCGGCCACATTCTTATGCGGGAAAAGGGCAAAGTCCTGAAACATCATGCCGAAATCACGCTGGTGCGGTGGAACCTGGGCCATGTTGTGGCCATCAAACCACACTTCACCGGAATCCGGCAGCTCAAGTCCGGCAATCAAACGCAGGAGTGTCGTCTTGCCACAACCGGAAGGTCCTAATAAACAGATGATCTCCCCCCGATTAATGGCCAGGGAAACATGATCGACGGCTAAAACATCGGCCGTATAAGATTTACTAATTGACTTAACTTCGAGCAGGGTCATTGTTACAAAGCTGCCGGCTTCCCGAATTCAAGAAGCCGGTAGCTTTCAATTTTGTCTAAACACGCTCTTCCAGTTCTTCAACCGTTGTTTCAATCAGGGCCATGAGATCGCTCAGCATAGCCGTGTCGAATCGAAACTCAGCGCCGGCAAGTTCGAAGAGTTCAGGCAGTGATCGCGTACCACCCTGAGACAGAGCGTTTCGATATGATGCAACGGCGCCTTTCTGATCGTTTAACGAATTCCGCCATACCTGAAGCGCACCTATCTGCGCCATACCATACTCGATGTAATAGAAGGGCACATGGAAAATGTGTAATTTTCGATGCCAACCGGATACGCGTTCATCTTCAAGTCCACTGTAATCAATTTGGGGCATGAATCGATCCCACAGTTCAGCCCAGGCTGCATCACAGTTGGCCGGGTCCGCAGCCAGATCCGGATTGGTATAGACCCAATGCTGAAAGGCATCAACAACAGCCATGTAAGGCAAGAAAAGAACGACCGACTCCAGGTGCTCAATCCTGGCCCGCGCCGCTTCTGAATCCGTGTAGAAACCACCGAAATCAGCCGACAGGTACGGTGAGGCGAGAAGCTCCATGCTCATCGAAGCCACTTCCGCAAATTCCATCGGCGAATCCAACTGCCAGACGTACGGGAGTTCGCTTGCTTCAAAGACATGGAAAGCATGACCCGCTTCGTGAAGCATCGTCTGCACATCATCATGGGTGCCTGCGCCGTTCATAAAAATGAATGGCCGGCGGCGCAGTGGCAGCGTGGAACAATATCCGCCCAATGCTTTGCCATTTCGAGTGTCCAGGTCCATCAGGTCTGCGTCAGCCATGGCCGCGTAATGATGAGCCAGGGCGGGATCCACTTCTTGGAAAATATTCAGGGTATGCTGGATCAGTTCATCTTGCCCGGTATAAGGTTCTAGCGTGGGCGCTCCACTTGAATCGACCTCTACATCCCAGGGGCGCATGCTGTCCAGGCCTAATCGCCGACGCCTTTTCTCGTAAATCTTCCCGGCCAAGGGAACCACAACGTCTTCGATTGCATTATGAAAAGTGAAACAATCCTCAGGGGTATAGTCGTAACGATCGTAATTGCGAAAGGCAAAAGCGCGATAATCGGGTAAACCGGCATTGGCCGCCATTTGGCGCCGTAAGTCGAGCATTTCCACATAGAGTTGATCGAGCCTTTCTCGATCTCCAAGCCAAAGGTCCATGACTTGGCGCCAGGCGCGCTCACGCACTTCACGGTCCCGTTTCAGCAAAAAGACCTCAAGCTGGCTCAGATTTTTCTCTTCTCCTTCCCAATCTGCGGTCATGGCGCCGGTGATCTTGTCGTACTCATTCCCTAATTTCGCCAGTTCGGTTTCCAGGGGCACATTCTTTTCGCGGAAGAGATCGGCCTGGTTTTGCATGTTTCGGATTGTCAGTGCCAGGTCGGGGAAGTTTTGCGGATCAGGCTCTGTGGCGAGAAAGCGCTCTTTCAATTCCTGGTCAGCCACTGATGCCTTGGGCTGCACGTCGCTGACAAAATCAAGGAAAGCCTGTTCGGCCGTTTCATCGGCCGTATTCAACGATTTCTTAATGTATATCGCCGCTCCTGCTTCCCAAATGAGTGCGCTTAATTGTGACCAATCATCAATCCACGGCAGCAGATTGCCATTGCTCAAATCACGATTGAGTAAATCATCATAAAAAGGTTCATAAGTCTCCCAATGCTGGAGTTCAAGGCCATCAATCGATTGGGGAAATTCGTTAAAGCTCATAAGGGATCTCCTTGATTTCTAGATCATGGAAATGGAAATCAGAATATGTATTTGACTCCCACAAGCAGCAAGCACGACTGGCTCTAAAAACAAAGCCCTTGCAAATTGCAAGGGCCACGGTCATGTTACCAGGAGGCGACGACGGGATTCGAACCCGTGAGTGAGGGTTTTGCAGACCCTTGCCTTACCACTTGGCCACGTCGCCTCAAAAACGACGGCAGGCTAATAGCCTGCCGTTCATCTGAGAGCGGGCGACGGGATTCGAACCCGTGGCCTTCTCCTTGGCAAGGAGACGTTCTACCACTGAACCACGCCCGCAATAAAATTAAATCGCTTGAAATATTCAAACGTCTATGCCAGGACCCAGACTCGAACTGGGGACACCTGCATTTTCAGTGCAGTGCTCTACCAACTGAGCTATCCCGGCTAGGCTAGGGACCAAGCTTACTGTAAAGGTCCGTGGATTCTATCCAATGCCATTTGGAGTGTCAAGTGTACTGAAGCTGCCTTCACATACCTTTCAAAACTATTTAACTTAACGGCTCGAATATAACCCTCCACGAATCAGCACTGCCGGCTTAGGATATCCCCGGGTGTTAATTGAACCCCATTCCCCTATTTTCGCAGATTGCGACAGTCTCGATTTGCGATAGACTTGTACACATTAATTTTCACCCGTAGTAAATTCGGGAGTGGTTGTGCCCTGGTGGGTGCCCTGGTCTTCAAAACCAGTGGCCGGTCGCGCGGAGCGAGCGGCGGTGGGTTCGACTCCCATCCACTCCCGCCTAATTCAGTTGGCAGTAATTAACTCAAGTTTTCACCTCGTCATTACATCAATCGAGATTGGTCCAATTTTTACTAATCTATATCCGAAATCATATGGCGTTTGAAATTGGACCAATCTAATGATATTTAAAGAAGCAACTCAGGTTAATTAGTCAGTGATCTGCAGATTATATGAGGCTGGTTCGAGGGTCATGGGTGCGGATGCAGCGACGATCAGGATCGGCCGTCGCCCTCCCTCATCAGTGGATACGACAAAAGCAGCCTGACCATCTGCGGAAACCGGGACCCCAGTAACCAGGGGCTTTCCGCTCGGAAAGGTGATGATCTGCAAATGCCAGGGTTGGGGCAGCGAGGTAGTAGCCAGCGTGAAACCTTCGGCCGTCCAACCTTCTTCCGTACCCCCATCAGCAAATCTAATTTCCGATACACTGATGTTATCTACAGCCAGTCCACTATAGGTGAGGATTGGATCGGTAACCATCTCAAAACGCAGCAAAATCTCCTGCCCGGCGAAGGGAGTGAGGTCTACACTTTCACGCCGCCATGTCTGGTCGCGTCCGCTGTAGAAGCGATCCGCCAGAGCGGAGTTTGAGGGATCATCCTCTGTCGCTAAGCCCTGCATGTTGGGAGATGCCAGTGGGACCCAGGTATTCCCGCCATCTTCCGAAATAGAAATATAGGCAAAGTCATAAGCCTGTTCGATATCCGCATAGACATCATACATAAGGGTAGCCTGATCAACGTTTCTCAGATCGAGGGTTCGCGTCAGGCGCGGGTTGCTGTAGTTGGCCCGCTCCGCAAACCAGAATAAATCATCCGCGGGTTCCTGCCCCGCCAGCAGGGAAACAACATCCTCTCCAGAGAATTCCAAGTTAATAGTTCCCGCAGGCAGTTCGTAATAATCAGCCGCAAACTGGTGTACATCCCCGTTAATTTCACCGGTTTCGATGGGCAGCAAAGCGGCCGTGTCCAATTCTTCAACATCAATTTGGTAATTCTCCGGCGCCTGATCGTCATTATGTAACACCAGCGCCGCCAACCAATCCAACCAAAGAGACTCGCCTGAAAAATCCAGACTATACTTGCTTGCAAGATCATCAATCGCCACAAAACCTGGAAGAGGGCTCATGGCAAATTCCCGGTAGAGAGAATCGCCCAAGCGATCGAATAAATATTGGTTGAACAAATATGCCTGTCCGTAATAAACGCCCTTTCCTGTTTCGGTCCAGCTGTTTAACTGTTGATCGGGCTCCTGCAAGAACAGATTCGCCCGCTCTACACCGCCATTGGGGAGCCCGAGAAGTTCGGAAGCCAAAACCGCGGACCCTTCTTTCTCCCAATCGGTGTCTGATAGATCATAATTGAACTCAATCAGGTGGCGAAACTCATGCGCCAGCACACCAAGATAAAAGTCACTGCCGAATTGGCGATCGTTCATAACGAACATTTCTCGCTCATTAGACTGCGGGTTCAAGGCGGCAGGGAGTAAATCGGGCGAACTGACAAAACCGGCTGTCCCGCAGCCCCCATCTCCCCCTACACCGCAAATGGTTTGTGGAGAAGCGTGCAGTATATGCAGCCGGGGATCGCCGTCAATGCCCGGCGAGTTTTCATTACCGAAATCGGCCGTTACTCCCTCATATATCTCATCAAAAACAGGCACGACTGCGGATAAAACATCCTCGTCCGGCACAAGGCCGTAAGGTTCTGTCTCGAACCAGAAATATGCGTGATCGCCAACGGCATACAACTGAGCCTCGATCTCACTGTAAGTATTGTTCACGACATCAAGAACGGTGAATATTTGTCGTTGGCCTGGAAGGAGCAGCTCCGTTAAGACTGGCGCCGGCGTAGCGGCGATCTCCTGATCCAGGCCTTTGTATGCTGCTGCAAGACGGCCGTCATCCCGTACAGGAGGGATAGCATTTGCTAATTCAACACCTAAGGCTCGCGGTCCATCAAGCATTGCCGTCGGACTCGCTTCCGGAACCGATCCTGATTCTAAGGTCGCGTTTGCCATCGGCTCCGGCGTCCGGCTATTTGTTTGGGCTATCGTCGGTACAACGGTAGCCGCCAAGACTTCTGCGACGATAGTCGCCGTTGGGATTTGCGTGAGAATAACGGCCGTAGGAGATTCAGTCGGTTCGTCCGGAGCTGTTAGCGAAGGGAGTGGTTGAATGGTTTCGGCCGATATCGCCGTTGAATCCTGACTAACACAGCCGCTCGCGAAAAGAAAAATCAAGAAAATTACAAATGTTTTGGGCACGAATCCTTAGTCCCCGTCTTTAAATAACAATTATTCGTTAAGGAGTTTACTTGCAGAAAGTGCGTATGAACAACAATTCTATTAAATCGTTAGTTTGAAAGGTGGTGGATTATTGCCGGCTATCTCGTTAGAATAGCCGCCTGAAAACTCTGAACCATCTGCCCGGCTCATACCTGGCCGGGGTAAGAAATCATGCTGCACGAAATCGGATTTCCCAAACGCTTTTATTACTATTATCTTGGTACTCTCTATCAATTTACTTACTACACTACCACGCATAAATTATTAGGTTTCCGCTACAGTTTGCTTTTCAAATTACTGGCAATCATGTTTGTTTTGGCAGCTTGGGTTTTTGATTGGGGCCAGGTCCCGCTCATCATCTTAATTGCTCTCTTAGTCTGGATATATTTGGCTTATTGGCGAGCCAGAAAATCCGGTTACTATAAATTTATTGGCGGGAAACCTGCCCAGCCGGATGGGCAAGATTACCAAAAGCTGCCACCCTATGAACCTATCCCCTGTCTGGCCACGGGTTTCTTTAGCGTCCAGGATTGGGAGAAGCGCGTCCTTCTAAAACCAGCCGACTACTGGCAGGTTCCGCATGGTGACCACGCGCTCATGGTGGAACACTTGCCACATAAGTATCTTTACCAGTTTTTCAATGTCGCCGGGATCAAAGATTTTCAGCACGGATGGCTGCTGCATGGTTCGCATCCCAAACCTGCTTTATCAATCAGCTTCCTCTCGATATGGGGCCCGGAATTTGCCAAAGAGCTGTTCAGTATTTTTCGTTCGGAGCCAAAACCGGTTCAACCAATAGTGCGCACGATTTATCTCTCCTTTTCCTCAGACGAAGAAGAAGAATTGATTTTCCAGAATATTTTGCGAGACATCCAGCAGTTTTCCAGAAAAGAAAAAACGGCCGAAAGCGCGGATTGACAAAACAAATCCCCCTTTCTATACTCAGCTTATTCGCTTTAATAGTCTGGATGAGCAAAACCTTGAATACACCAGAGACGCTAAGAACTTAGTCATGGAGCATGCAGGATTGCGCTTAATTGTCATCCATGGACCCAATTTAGGATCTGAATACATTCTCCAAGAGGACGAAACAACTATTGGACGCAGTGCCAATAACAGCATCGTCTTACCTTCCCCGGAGATATCCCGCAGACACGCCCATCTATGGCTGGATGGAGATTCGATCCTCCTGGAAGACCTGGGAAGTACGAACGGGACCTTTGTTAACAATGCACGTTTATACAATCAGGTGCTGCTTTATGATGGTGATGAAGTTCAATTTGGAGATACCTATCGCCTTTTATTCACAAGTCCGAATAAGGAAACTAACCCGGAAACACCACCTCCCGGCGATGAAGGCGTTGAGACCGCGCTCGAAGAAACCGGGGTGGATGCCCAGGAGCTTTCTCCCGCCCCGAACCCATTAACGCCGGATTTACCTATCCATCTATTCGCGGACGCGCAAGAAATCGCTCCAGATTCCTCACTGCCTGATCACCGGCAAAGCAACAACCTATTAAAGATCGCCGTCGTACTTGCTCTGCTTGTTGTTCTTTGTCTGCTAACGTTCGTCTTCCTGGATTCCTACAATCAAGGCAGGCTGCTCTACTGCGGAAACTTAAAACCGTTTTTTAATTTTTTGCTGGGACCTTTTGGTTTTAATCCTATTTGCCCTTGAGCTTCTTCAAGTCAGAAATAAGCTAATATGAATAAAAATGCGAAACCTTTACTACGCCCGTTAGATTTTCAACCTGTCTATTATCAGGAACAGCAAATGTGGTTTTTACGTGATCCCTTGCAGCTTTCCACCAGACAGTTATTTATGCCGGAGGCGATGGGGCCGCTGTTATCCCTCTTGGATGGGCAGCGTACAGCGGACGAAATTCACAATCAATTTTGTGCGATGGTCGGTGCGCCACTGGACCCTCAAATAACGGCCGATGCTCTCGACCTCTTAGATGATGCTTATCTATTAGAGAACGAAAAGAGCGAGCTGGCCAAGAGGGCTATTCTTGCTGAATATCGATCGCAACTTTTTCGCCCCCCAGCGCTGGCAGGGATTAGTTATCCAGCAGATCCACAAGCGCTAACCGAACAACTGCAGACATATGCCGGCGGAGGGGTCGTCTCGCAGTGGAAGGGTCGAGGCATTGTCTCCCCCCATATTGATTACAATCGCGGCGGCCAGGTTTATTCCCAGGTATGGCGCAGCGCCGAGTCGGCCATTTTGGATGCTGAGTTAATCGTGATTTTAGGCACCGATCACTACGGTGGTCTGGGTAGGATAACGCTGACAAACCAATCCTATGCCACACCATACGGTGTGCTTCCAAATGACAATGCGCTGGTCGATCAACTAGCCGCTGCTTTGGGACCAGAGGCTGCTTTTGCCAACGAGATAAACCACCACCAGGAACATTCGGTTGAGCTTTCGGCCGTTTGGCTGCACCATATTTTCAATCAGGCCGGAAAGGAACCCTGTCCCATGGTGCCCATTCTCGTTGGATCGTTCCAGCACTTCCTGGCCAACGGCAGCCGGCCGGCGAATGACGAGCGGCTGCTATCATTCCTGGAAGTATTAAAAAGAGAAACGGCCGATCGTCGCGTATTAACTGTCGCCTCGGTCGATTTGGCCCATGTCGGACCTGCTTTCGGCGATCAATTCCTCATCGATCCGGCGCGTCGTGAAAAATTAGCCCAGCTGGATTCGGAGCTAATGGCAGCGGCAGTCAAGGGGGATGCGGAATCCTGGTATTCGCAAATCGCAGCCGTTGATGATCACAACCGCATTTGCGGCTTCGCACCAACCTACCTGATGCTCAAATATCTTGGAGAAACAAACGGAACTCAGATCGCCTACGATCAATGTCCTGCCGACGATCAAGAGAGTTCCTTCGTGTCAATATGCGGCCTTCTCATTGATTGACCGGCATTTTTAGTTAAAAGACAAATAAGAAGGGATTGTCATATCAAGTAACTCAAGTTGTCACCTTGTCAGTTCTTCAATCTAATGACAAGATCGACCTAATTATATTTCACGAGATATTGAAGGTAGCAACTTGGGTTAAGTATAAAAAGGATGAGGCTGGGCGGGCGCCCAGCCTCAAGAGTCAGGGAAGAGAGAAGAGAAGAAAAAGTAGCGAGGAGGAGGATCAGACGGTTTTTTTGATCACTCTACCCTGTTCTGACGCTACTTAGTATATCCTCTTCAGGTTAACAATCGTTTAACAACTTGTTACGAAATTGATAAAAGATTTTTATTAAATTGATCTAACTCAACTTAGCCTGTCTCTCCATCCGTCAATTCTGCTAATAAACCGACGCGATCGTTGAAGGCATCGATCAAGGCGTCCATTTCATCTACATGGCCGTGGATATTGGTCCAATAATCCGGGTCATTCCACTGCGCCTGGATTTCCTCGAACGACCGGCCTTGCTGCTCAACCCAGGTATAGTACTTCAGGTTATGGATGCGCTTGCGATCGTAGTAGCTCAACTCTTTAACATAATCGATAGTTTGCCCTTTAAGATATTGGGCAAAGGAAGCCGCGGCATCCAATTCGGTAAAGGCGCCTTCTTCCTCATTCAATTCCTTTATACGGCTCTTGTACATTTCCATCGAATCAGTAGCCACGGTCACGATGATATCCTGCGGGCCTAGCTCGTAATATTTGGCCATCTTTATGCTGGACAGCATATTGGCTACACTGGAGATACCCAGCAAGGGCAGCTTCTCTACAAATTCAGTCGGTACACCCTGGCTCACCAGGAAATCCTGCCCGACCTCTTCATTAAACAAACGAATGAGAGACATCGTCGCCGCGTCATCAATGGCCATGACCATATCTGTATTCTTCACATTATGAATCCAGGGCACGTGTTTGTCGCCAATACCTTCGATGCGATGGGCGCCGAATCCATTCTCCAATAATGTGGGGCATTGTAACGCCTCGCTGGCCGCGATCTTGCTGGTCGGGAACTGCTCTTTCATATAATCGCCGCAGGCGATCGTCCCCGCCGATCCGGTGGTTAAGGCCGTACCGCGATAAGTATCCCCAGGACGCATCACCTCGTTCAATACTTCGACCATGGCCGGGCCGGTTATTTCATAATGCCACAGATAGTTTCCAAACTCTTCAAATTGATTGAAGATTACCAGGTCTTCACCAGAGGCGCGCAGTTCCCAACATTTATCAAAAATCTCTTTAACATTGCTTTCCGAACCTGGTGTTTTGATCGTCTCACCGGCGACCGAGGCCAACCAGTCAAAACGCTCCTGGCTCATACCTTCGGGCAGAATGGCAATCGACTCGCAGGCCAGCAGGTTGGAATCATAGGCACCGCCGCGGCAGTAATTACCCGTTGATGGCCAAACCGCTTTTTGCGTCGTTGGGTCGAATTGGCCGGTAACCAGACGAGGCACCAAACAGCCAAAGGCCGCGCCGACCTTATGCGCCCCGGTGGGGAACCATTTCCCAACCAGGGTGATAATGCGCGCATCGACACCGGTCAATTCGGGCGGGAACTCCAGGTAATTAACGCCACCAAAAGCGCCGCCGCTGGGAACCGGGTCGTTATGCCAGGTAATCCGGAAAAGATTGAGCGGATTCAGGTCCCACAACCCTACATCAGAGAGGCTGTCTTTGATAGCATCGGGAATTAATTCCGGGTTCCGCTGCTGCTTGAAAGTTGGAATAATAATATTACGCTCGCGGGCACGCTGTACGGCATGCTCGAGAGCTTCTTCACTATGAATATTTAAGTCAATCATTTTTTCCTCTTTTTTACTCAAGTGTCTCCATGACACGTTTTACATCTTCCAGGTCCGGCGCGACGCGGTGAGCAACGGTGCCAATCTGATCAACGGCCGTCATCGCGCTGGCGATGTCCTTGAGACCGTTGCCCGTATTCAACACGATGACGCGATCGGAAGCGTCGACAAGCCCGTCATTAACTGCTTTGACCAAACCGGCGTAAGCCGTAGCCCCGGCCGGCTCACCAAAAACACCGCTCAAGCGGGCCATTGCCGGTATAGCATCCAGGATCTCATCGTCGCTGACACTCACGTAAGCGCCATCCGTTTCTTTAACAGCGGCCATAGCCTTCATGCGATCGCGCGGCAGTCCGGCGCTGATACTATCGGCAACGGTGTGCGCATCAATCGGTGGTTTTGTGAGAACATCCTCGTCGTTAATCCAGGCCTGGTACATATAGTCGCTGCCCGCGGCTTGCACGCCGATCAGGCGCGGCATACGATCAATCCAGCCCATGGCCACCAGGTCTTTTAGACCTTTATGCAATCCCCCGATGATGCAGCCGTCGCCCACGCTCACGAAAATAGCATCCGGCGCCTGCCAGTTCAGCTGTTCGCAAATTTCAAGGCTGGCCGTTTTCTTACCTTCCGACATATAGGGGTTGTAACCAGTATTGCGGTTGTACCAGCCATATTCATCGGCCGCCTGTAAACATAGTTCAAACGCGTCATCGTAGGTGCCGCGTACAAGTAAAACGGTTGAACCAAACACCAGTAATTGGGCGACTTTAGCTTGGGGTGCGCTTTCAGGTACTAAAATGACGTTTGGCTGTTGAACACTGGCACAAAGTCCGCTCAAGGCGGCGGCCGCGTTCCCCGTACTTGCTGTGGTTATTACATCTGCTTTTAGTTCCTGCGCTTTTACAACAGCGATGGCGCTGGCCCGGTCTTTAAAGGAGGCAGTAGGATTACGGCCGTCATCTTTGACCCAAACCTGCTGCAAGCCCAGATAATCGGCCATCCTTGGCGAATCATACAAAGGCGTCCATCCGACAGCCAGAGGCGGTACCGCCGCATCGGAAGCTACCGGAAGCAGCGGTTTGTATCGCCAGATGGTGAAATCCTGATTAGCTGCCAGCTGCTCCTTACTAAACCGGCTTTTGATCAGGTCATAATCATACTGGACATCTAGAATACCTTCATTGCCATAAGCCGGGTCTACATACATCACCTCATCAGGTGCAAACTCCCGGCCACTGATCAGGCTTTTTAAACTTATAACGTGATCTATCATTGAACTACATCCAATTTCTCGGAAACAGCAATATTTCTAAATCAAGATCAGTCAAATGATGCTTCCGGGATAATTTTCTTTATGCTCTAAAATGTGTTCCAGTTTCTCCGGCAAGCGCTCTTTCCAGATTTTCCGGATTGGTAACAATGGCCCATTTGCCGCCACCTTCCAGGAAATTGATAATGGCCTTGATTTTCGGAGCCATGCTGCCGGACTTAAAATGCGTGCCTTCCGCCAGATATTGTTTGGCCTCCTCGAGGCTCATTTCATCAACCCATTCTTCTTCGGGCGTGCCGAAGTTCAGTGCTACCTTTTCCACGGCCGTACTGACGATGAACAATTCCGCACCGATGCGGTTAGCCAGCAAGGCGGAAGCAAAATCTTTATCGATCACTGCGGCTACGCCGGACAGATTCCCTTCTTCGTCGGCGACAACGGGAATACCACCGCCGCCGGCGGTGATGACAATAATCCCGGCATCGAGTAGGGTTTTTACTGCTTCCTCCTCTACGATCCGGATGGGCAGTGGAGAGGCAACCACGCGACGCCAGCCGCGACCGGCATCCTCAACGCAGTCCCAATTATCCATTTCGATACGCTTCAGCGCCTGATCTTCTTCCATGAAACTGCCGATCGGCTTAGTTGGATGCTCAAAAGCGGGATCATCGGCGCTGACCTCGACCTGGGTCACGACCGTGGCTACACCGCGATTGATCCCCTCATGACGAAAATTATTCTGTAAGTTTTGCTGTAAAGCATAACCAATAGCACCCTGCGTATCTGCGCCACAAACATCCAGCGGTATCTCATGCAGTTCCGAAGCTGCTAATTCCGACCTTCTCAAGATAAAGCCTACCTGGGGGCCATTTCCATGGGAAATAGCAACATCCCAACCTTCTTTAACCATCTCGGCGATATGCTTGGTCGTCTCTGAGGCGGCGATGTATTGGTCTCTTACCGAAGCGTGAGTCTTATCTTTAATTAACGAGTTTCCCCCAATAGCAATAACGGCTATCCTTTTGTCCATATTAAGCACCTCTATCTAAGGAAATTAGCTGGGAGGATAAACCGGACGATCAAACGCCGGGATCCTCCCAGCAATTGTTTTATGACATTGTTAAAGCCATCACTGCTTTTTGGGCGTGCAGGCGATTTTCCGCTTCATCGAAAACCACAGAATGCGGGCCATCAATGACAGAATTAGAAACTTCAATCTCGCGATCAGCAGGCAGCGGATGCATATAAATCACATCATCTTTCCCTAATGCGATCCGCGCATCATCAGCGATCCAATCCTTATATCTATCCTGAATTTCCTTGCCTTCTTCGTAATCGTGCGTGGTCATCAACGGACCCCAAGACTTGGCGTAGATCACGTCCGCATCTTTACAAGCCTCATCCATATCATGGACTATTTCAAATCCGGTATGGTTCTGGCGAGCAAGTTCCTGCGCTTGATCTAAGATATCAGGCATCAGCTTAAATTCCGGCGGGTGCGCCAACACAACATCCATACCAAAACGGGGCATCTGTAAGATCAATGACTGCGGCACCGACATCGGCTTCAAATAGGAGGCGGCATAAGCCCAGGAAACGACGATCTTTTTGCCGCGCAAATCGCGTCCTTTTTTCTCCTGAATCGTCATCAGGTCGGCCAGACATTGATGTGGATGGTAAACCTCGCACTGCATATTCAAAACAGGCACGCGCGAAGCCTCAGCAACAAGATTCAGGTAACGATTGCCAACGCCCCAATCCACGTGGCGAATAGCAATGCCGTCAAAATAACGGCCGAAAATATCGCCCATTTCCTTTTCCGTATCGCCATGTGAAATCTGCGTCGTGCGGCTTTCAATAAAGGCTGCATGCCCGCCAAGCTGGGCCATGCCCGCTTCAAAAGAACCTCGCGTGCGTGTGCTTGAGAAAAAGAACAGCATGGCCAAGACCTTATCACGCAGATAAGCATGCGGCTGACCCAGAGCGCGCTTTAGTTTCAGATCCCAGGCTAGATCCAATACGGTTTCTATTTCTTCTTTACTAAAATCGAGATCGCTGATGAAATCACGACCCCTTAATCCGGTTTGCATTATGACCTCCTCGGTAGTCGGTTGCTAATTGTCAGTAAACAGTATTTATTAATCAGCTGTCAGTTAATGGTTTTTATTCCATTTTGCCTAATACAAGAGCCAGCAGAGCCATGCGCATGACCACGCCGTAGAATGCTTCCTGCCAGTAACGGGACCAGCGTGTGATATCTACATCGGCGGGGATTTCATCCATACGCGGCAGGGAGTGCAGCAAGATGACATCCGATTTGGCCTTCGTGGACAACAGCTCGCGCGTGATCTTGTAATTGCTGGGAGTCAGTCCTTCTTCACCTGTCCGCTCGTCACGTGATTTGGTGTAATCAGGCTGCACCACGGGCTCTACCAGGATCACATCGGCATCAGCAATAACGTCTGCGACATGGTCGGCTTCGTCGTACACCAGGCTGTAAGGCTCCAGGCTGGCCTTAAATTCTTCAGGCAGAGACTTGTCCGGTGGAGACACGAAGGTAACCGGGCAGTCGAACTGGGTCAAAGCATGCGCCAATGAATGCATCGTGCGCATACGCATATCGCCGACAGCCAGCCAACGCAAGCCATCGATGCGCCCTTTCTCACGAAGGACGGTATACAAATCGGTCAGGATTTGGGTTGGATGTTCGCCCCAGCCGTCACCCCCATTGATAATCGGAACAGACGACCATTTAGCCGCCTCATGCGGTGCGCCCTGTTGGAAATGGCGCATGACAATCACATCGCCATAATACTCCAACATCTTGACCGTATCTTTAATTGATTCCTGGTAGAAATCACCGGCACGGGTCATCTTGGCATCGGAGAATCCGGTCACTGCCCCACCAAGGCGTAACATGGCAGATTCGTGAGCTAAGCGCGTGCGGGTTGAAGGCTGGTAGAAGGCGGTTACCAGAGTCTTTTCTTTCAGAAGATCGCTGTTGCGGCGGTTGCGCGCAATAGGCTCCAATATCTCAGCGGCTTCAAAGACTCGGAAAAACTCGTTCCGCTCGAAGTCCTTCAATGATAAGATGTCTCTTCCAATAAAACTTTTCATGATCCTCTCCTAAGGGTTGATTTTGGCCGAAAATCAGGCCCATCTTAATTATGGTCTATAAAATCTGTTAATAAATAGACCGAAAAAACAATCAGGTTGTGCGGCGAATCATACGAAAACGCACAAGATCGTCGCGGAATATTGAAAGAGCCCAAAGAATGGGCTCATTATCATCGTTATAACCAGTCTCTTCTAGAGCAAGCATTGGCGTATTAATTTTTACATTCAAGAGCTTGGCTAATTCTTCGTCAGCCGCAATAGGTACGACTTCCGACAAATAATAGTTAAGAGATTGCTGGCAGCATACTTCGACAAAGTCATATATGGGAATGGTCAGCTGTTCTTCGTCAATTTCCTGGTTTACAATGCGGCTTGGAATATGGTTTTGGGTGTAAATGACCGGTTCCGAATCCTCTGAAAACAGCTTCTCGATGACGGTTACTTCCTCATCAGGAGTCATGTCCAGGATTTCGCGGATCGCCCCCGACGGCCGTTCCCGGCGTACATCCAGCAGTTCAACAAACGGCCGGTAGCCATGCGCCTCCAGGACAGCTTCATAAGACCAGATTTCATCTAAACGTGATTTGATTTGCAATCCGGGACGATTGACGAAGGTGCCCGCGCCTTGCTTACGATAAACCGTCCCTTCTATTTCCAGACGGCTTAGGGCGTCACGAATGGTGGTACGACTTACCCCTAACTCATTAGCCAGGTCAGACTCCGACGGAATACGGCCGTCCTCGAATTTCCCGTCTAAAATCAATTCCTTTATGTGGGCTTTCGCCTGATCGGTTAGTGAAGGACTTCGCTTGAGCATGAAAGGTCCAGTCATAGGGTCGTAAGGTCGTATGGTTGTATGACGTATTTTAGCAGACCTTACGGCCGTGTCAATACATTCTGGAATTCTCATCGCCCTTGCGGGCAAATTGCCCCCATAAGATTCTTGGGAGTTTTACCAGGCGTTATAGGGAACCAGGTTGGTTATCAGGTTATTATTGAGTTTAGATTTTATAGAGGGGTAATTATTTAACAGCCAAGACCATGTCTTCGTGATGTGTGGATAGTTCGCTGTGCAGCTCGGGAATTTGCTCGGCAAGGGTGCCGAGGACACCGTTGATGAAACGAGGGGCGCTGTCAGAGCCATAAGTTTTGGCAAGCTCAACCGCTTCATTGATGGCTACTTTAACCGGTGTTTCCTCGGAGGCGATGAATTCGTAGATGGCGATGCGCAAGATATTGCGATCGATAACGGCCATTTGATCCAACGGCCATTCGGGGGCATAGCGGGCAATTAATATATCCATGCCCTCCATGTTCTGCATAACGCCCTGCACCAGCTGCGAGGCGAACTCGGCGCCGGCCGAGTCGATGCTGTTCGCTTCCAACCGGCGCTGCAAAATTTCTCCCGGTGGATGGTGGGCGATATCGTATTCGTAAAGAACTTCCAGAGTGGCGCGGCGAGCGCGACGCCTAGTCTTCATCGCTTAACACTCAGATCACTTCTCCCTGTGCGTATGACACATCTTCGACATGTACATTTACCGCATCTACGGGAATACCCACTAATGTATCAATCGCCTCGGTAACGGCCGTTTGCATCTTCCGGCTCGCTTCCAACACGTTCACTTGCGGCTCCATTATAACGTAAATATTAAATCTGGCGCGATTATCAATAATATCTAAGATTATTCCGTCTTGGCGCGTCGCTCGCCGGAACATATTGGCTATATAGGGTGGGATTGGAGCCATTTGCGAAAAGCCCTCTACCCGGCGCACCGCATACTGGGCAATCGTCGCCAGCACCTCCGGCGCAACTTCGATTCGTCCCAAACTTTCTCTTGGTTCTTCCATCGTTTCTCCGACTATGTGGCAATGCCGCCATCCACAGCGATTACTTGCCCGGTAATATATGAAGATTGATCAGAAGCTAAAAACGCTACCACATTAGCGATTTCCTCTAATTCACCCCATCGCCCAAGAGGAATAAAAGCCAATGTCTGTTCAACCAGGTCCTCTGATAAATCGGCCGTTAAATCCGTAAGCACAAAACCGGGAGCCACAGCATTCACCGTGATATTACGCGAACCCAACTCTTTCGCCAAGGATTTCGTAAAGCCAATTATACCAGCTTTCGAAGCCGCGTAATTGGTCTGGCCCGCCTGGCCTACTAAACCGGAGACGGAAGAGATATTAATGATCCGCCCACCCTGCTTGCGACGGACCATGGGTCGCGCTGCCGCTTTACAGCAATTAAAGACGCTTTTAAGATTCGTATCAATCACGCTGTCCCACTGCTCCTCTTTCATCATCATGAGCAATGTGTCTTCAGTCGTTCCGGCATTGTTAACCAGGATATCGATCTGTCCAAAGTTGTCGATAGTTGCCTTAATCAGCATTTGCGCTGCGTCGAAATCACTGACATCGGCCTGTACAGCTACAGCCGATCCCCCCTGTTCCACGATTGCTTTTACCACCTCTTCGGCCGCTTGAGGATTGGAATGGTAATTTATGACCACCTTTGCCCCACGAACTGCCAGTTCGGTGGCAATAGCACGGCCGATCCCCCGTGATGAACCGGTAACAAGTGCAACTTTTCCTTCCAACAATGGTGTCCTCCGTTATTCCGGTCCAGTATCATAGGCAGTTCGCTTTGCCTGCCGGTCTATGCGCTTTAGCAAACCTAATAATACATCATTGGGGCCAACTTCGATAAACGAGTCGCTTCCCGCATCAAGCAAATAACGCATGGAAGCAGTCCAGGCCACCGGCGATGTTAGCTGGCTTTTCAATTCGCGGCGAATTTCGTCAACCGACAGCAGTGGTTTCGCCGTGACATTGGCAATTACCGGCACCTGCGGAGTTTGGAAATTTACTTCATCTACGGCCGTAGCGAACTCCCCTGATACACTCTCCATCAGTTCGGTATGTGCAGCAATAGTGATCGGCAGGCGAACGATTTTTCGCGCACCGGCCTCTTCCATTAATTCAACTGCGCGTTGCAAGGCTTCTTCAGCGCCCGAAATAACAGTCTGGCCTGGGCAGTTGTCATTGGCCACCTGCACCAACAAACCTGTTTCCTCTTCAGCCTGGGCGCATAGGGTTACAATCCGCTCCACCGGTAAGGCAATAATGGCTGCCATAGCCCCCGGGGAGAGTTCTCCGGCCCGTTTCATCAACTCGCCGCGCTTGCGCACTAGCTGCAAGCCATCACTGAAGGACATGCTCCCTGCAGCAGCCAATGCTGAAAATTCGCCAAGACTGTGACCGGCCAGATAGCCGGCTTCCGGCCATCCCTCTTCGCGCATATATTGTAAATTAGCCAGGCTGGTGACATAGAGTGCAGGCTGCTGGTTCACCGTATCGGTTAACTGCTCCTCCGGCCCCGAAAGCACCAGGTCCGAAAGACTGAAACCCAAAAGAGCGTTCGCCTCGTCAAATAGTGCGCGTGCCGCGGAACTTCTTTCGTAGGCTTCACTTCCCATTCCTACGTATTGGGAGCCTTGCCCGGGAAATAAATAAGTAGTAGACATTGGCTGGCCTTAACTGAAATAAAAAAAGGGCCGCTTCTTACGGCCCCGTTTTGATTCCTTCGTTACTCCTCGTCGATGAAACCGGGGAGTATTTTCCGCCCTCGGTAAGTGCCACAGTTGGGGCACATGCGATGCGGGCGTCTCAGCTCGCCACATTCAGGGCAGCTCACCAGATGGATTGCACTTAAAGCTTGATGTGCACGACGCCGGCCGCGGCGGGCTTTGGATATTCTTCGTTTCGGAACAGCACCCATTTCAATTTCCTCTTCAATTACTCAAATACCCGCAGCGTAAATTGCCTATCATATTCGCAAGCTGTCTGGGCAGTTTGTTTACTATTAGATTCCTTGTGACAAAAAACTAGCGGCATCATAGGCCGCAACTAGTCAATTATAACCAGCGCCCATGGTGTGTCAAGCGGTTTTTAACTTGCTGTGATGAACCGCTTATTAGTTAATTTTGGGCCGCTAGTTATTGGTGGTGAGATCGTTCACCTCATCTTTTTGAACCATATTCATCATGAGAAAGCGCCAGTTATAACGTACCCAAGGCGCGATCATGGCGTAACTTTTCAACCGATCCGTCCCTTCAACTGGTGCGTTCTTAATGGATATGAGGTGCTCCTGAAGCAGACGCCAATGCGGATAGGTGCGCCCGTCTGAATTGGATGTATCGTACCAGGCCATTCGCGCCTGTCTGGTGTTGTATTGAATCCAGTGAGCCTGGGGATGATCCCGTTTCAAGAATAAGACTTCCGGAATCATATGAAAACGGCCGTAAAGCCCCAGCTCGCCGACCAGGACGCGATCCGAGGAAGAAAAAGCGCCAATCATATGCGTCCGGCGTAAAACCGCTGTTCTGATGAGTCCAAAGACCATCACCGCCGTCATATTGTGTCGCCGGCAGGCCGCGGCATAGAATCGCTTCCAGGGTTCATCAACTTCGGCATCAATGAAGTTATCGTAATCCCTAAAAACCTCACCGTTCTCATCAATGCCTGCTGCCTGGGTATAACACAAAACAACTTCTGCATCAGCATCAAGAACTTTCACGCATCTTTCAATATAAGAAGGTAAACAGATATCATCGGCCGCAGCCCACTTGAAATATTCACCCTCAGCCATGTCTACCAGTTGGTTGTAGTTCTTCGCCGCGCCGAGATTCTCACCATTGCGCACATACTTCACACGCGGATCCTGATTTACATAGAGGCGGCATATCTGCTCCGTTCCGTCCGTTGAAGCGTTATCAGAAATGATCAATTCGAATTGTTCGTAAGTCTGGGACAATATAGAATCAATCGTTTCCTCCAAGAAATCAGCACCATTGTAGACTGGTAAGCCGATAGTTACCTTTACTTCATTATTGGACATAACTTATACTTCCACCGGAAAATCTTTGTCTTTATTATAATGGTCGCCTTGCTATTGATCATACTCAAATACAAATCACTTAATAAGGGTTGCCCCATTCTTTCATTTATCATTATTCTAGAGGGTTGAATAACGGACAAGGAGAAGTAGATCAATTCGGCCGTCTTAATTGTGAATGAAGGCAGTGGTGGTTTATTTATAAATATGCGAATTACTTACGTGACCGGAAATCATCCGCAGAAAAAAATGGGTGGCGCTGAATATCAAACCTGGTTACTTGCAAAGGGCTTACAAGAACTTGGCCATTCTTCTACTTTTCTGGCAATAGGCGCCGTTCGAGAAGAGCACTATAAAGACGAAGCAGGCTTATCAGTAGTAGAAATCCCTGGCGGTCACGCTAAAGACAAGGCGGGATTCTACGAATTGGCCGCGCAGCAAATCGAGAACTCCCAACCGGACCTCGTCTACATCAGGAATTTCACGGACATCTCCTATTTGGCTGATATATGTAAGGCCAGGGAAATTCCCTATGTCACTTTGTCCGTTCATGCCATGGAAACCTCCCCGTTTTTATTTGGCTATCACCCAAGAGAAACTTTCAGTTATCTACGCACAGGAAAAGCCTGGGACCACTTTAAATCATTCCGCGCGATTGGCGACGCGGCCGTGCATGTTTGTAATCTGCGTGGTTTACAAACAGCGATCGAAAGATGGTATCCAGATAAACGAATAGAAACTATCTACAACGGCAGTCCGGTCCCCGAATTCAAAAATGCCAGCAAAGAGCCCTCCGGTCAAGTGATCTGGGTGAACAATATCAAGCGCTTCAAACGGCCCGAAATCTTTATTGAATTGGCAAGACGCTTACCAGATTACCGCTTTGTGATGGTCGGCCGTATGCATGGTGGAAGTTATGGGGCACAGGTCGAGCAGCTGCTGGCCGAGGCGCCGCCAAATTTGCATTACCTGGGACCTAAGCCCATTGAAGAAACAAATAAATTGATTAGTGAAAGCGATCTCCTTCTCTACACCAGCCTGCCGGTAGAAGGATTTGCAAATTCTTTTTTGCAAGCCTGGTTCCGCCAGGTTCCCACAGTTAGCTATACTTTTGAGCTGGATGGCGTTCTGGACCAGGAGGAGATCGGCCGTTGTGTCAAAGAGTTCGATGATCTTGTGGGCGTTGTCGGCGAACTCATGAGCGATCATGAAAAGCGACAGGGAATGGGCGAACGTGCGCACCAATATGCCGTGAACCAGTTTGCGGTAGAGCGAATGGTCCAGGATTACGAGAAATTATTCAGGGATATACTCGCTTAAGACTGGCGTAATTGACCCACCAAAAAAGCATTGGCAGTTTGCCAGGCCACATCCTGTTCGAGCAAGGAACGCCGGTAAAGCGCGGCGACTTCCAATAAATCACTATCCGGCAAGCCTCCCTCTCGCAAACGCATCAGGTAGCTTGGTCGATCTCCATTTTTCAGCTCCAGGTCCAACCAGCGATCGAGCTGGGCGGAACTGATCAGGCGTTGATCCGGCCGTTTTTCGATGACCATTTGCATTTCAAACAGACCATCCGCTTCAAGTAACTTCTTCAGGTCAGTCTCGTCCCAATTGACTAAAGGATCGGCCGGATCAGCGTAGATCGCTTCCTCTAGAACAGCGACCTTCTCACGCAACTCCTCTCTACCCGACCAGTCAACCAGTTCATAGAGACGCTGAGTATGTCGCGGCAAAACCTGCGCGAAGGTAAACCGACCGTCAGGAAGCAGGTGCGCGGCAATGATGGGTGCCAGCTCTGGAATTTCGGCCGTTCGCGAGGTAAACAAATTTCGGCCCAGGATGTGATCGAAGCGCAAATCACTTTCATTCCGTAAATTAAGCAAATAATCCAGATCGGTAATATCACCGATCAAGATTACGGGGCGTTCCACCTCGGGCAGACGACCGGCCATTTGGCGCAGTGCGGTGCCATTCTCGGTTTCGGTAGCCAGAGACCATACGCCACCTTCAGGCGTTCTACGCACGGCCTCCCAGGTCAACAACCCACTACCCGCGTTCAGATTCAAGACAATATGATGCCTGCGCAAATGAGCCAGTTCAAACAGCCGCTCGCGAATGTGCTGAAGACGGCGCCCCGAACTGGCCACGGCCCTGTTCAACCACATCTCTTGGGCTTTATTTTGCGGGCTGTTAGATAAAACCTCCAGGGGCGAATCCAGATCCCCCTCGACCATTGCCGCCAACTGCGCCTCGCGCCGCCGATCTACACCCACCTTTATCTGTCTCTCATATCCCAGGTCTCCCGGCTGGTAAAATACCTTCCCCTGCAAGGAATCAGGAAGATACTGCTGGGCAACCCAATGGTCGCGATAGGCGTGGGGGTAGAGATAACCCTGACCATGCCCGAAGCCTTCTGAATCGCGACTGCTGTCCCGTAGATGGTTGGGCACCTCCGTCTCCTGCTCTGATTCCACGGCTGCGAGGGCATCGAAAAAGGAAAAAGCCGTGTTGGACTTCGGCGCGGTAGCCAGATAAATAGCTGCCTGGGCAAGTGGGAACCGGCCTTCCGGCATGCCGACCCGCTCAAAGGCTTCCCAGCAGCTTGTCACCACACCCATCGCCTGAGGGTCTGCCATGCCAACATCCTCACCGGCGAAGATCGTCATTCTACGAAAAATAAAACGGGGGTCTTCTCCGGCATAAACCATGCGCGCCATCCAGTACAATGCCGCATCCGTGTCCGATCCACGGAGGCTCTTGATAAAAGCGGAGATTGTGTCGTAATGGACGTCCCCTTCTTTATCATAAAGCACGGCGCGTCTTTGGATGGATTCTTCGGCAACAGCAAGATCAATCTTGATTACGCCGTCTTCGTTCGCTTCCGTGGTTTCTACCGCCAGCTCCAGGGCATTCAGTACGCCGCGGGCATCGCCGTTGGCCACGTCAACGAGATGTCCTAAAGCTTTCTCATCAAGCTGTATATTTAAACGGCCGTAACCCCGCTCGGGATCTTCGATAGCCTGGCGGGCAATCTGTCTGAGATCTTCGAGGGTCAGCAGCTTCAATTGAAAAATTCTACTGCGGCTCACAAGCGCTTTGTTTACTTCAAAATAGGGATTCTCGGTCGTGGCACCAATGAGGATTATCGTGCCATTTTCGACATGCGGCAGCAAGGCATCTTGCTGGGCCTTGTTCCAACGGTGTACTTCATCCACGAATAGTGTTGTGCGCTGCCCATACAGCTGCCAGCGTTCTTGGGCAACACTGATCGCTTCACGGATCTGTTTAACACCAGCCAGTACGGCGTTTATGGTGATGAAATGACTTTCCGTAGTGTTGGCAATAACCCGGGCCAGTGTCGTTTTACCGGTTCCGGGCGGGCCATAGAATATGAGCGAGGAAAGTTGGTCGGCTTGAATTGCCCGCCTTAGGAGCCGGCCGGGGCCAACAATATGTTCCTGGCCTACAAATTCCTCAAGCGAACGGGGTCGCATGCGGTTGGCTAAGGGGGATTCCCGTTCGAGCTGCGCTTTACGGCCGTGTGCAAAAAGATCCATGTCCGTCACCAAACCCGGCTACGGGCGATTAGAGTTGAAAGCCGCCTTTATAAGGCACAATCTTGTACTGTAAGCCGGTAACGAAACCCTCCAGTTCTTCGTTAAGGGTCGGCCAGAGATCGCTGTTGAGCAGCTTATTTAACGTTTCTTCATCGCGACAGACAAAGCCAACGAGCCTGTCAGGTGATTCCCCATATGCCGTGTGCCAGGCTTCACTCATCTGAAACCCCATTGATTGCAAACCCGGCACATATCGGCTCATTACAAACTGATAATACTCTTGCTGGCGCGCCTGAATCACGTCATAAGTGAGCAGTATTTTTATTCCCTTGGCCTCATCCATGATTTACCTTTTGGCAAGGCTTAACTGACATCCAATATTGCACTGATTATACGATAGATGCCGTAATAAGCCGCATTCGCGTAAGTCGATTCTAATACCATTCCCTGGCCATAAAATCATGACCAGCGCTTACCATAGTTATACCTGTCTAGGTGTCCGCACTTTTCCGCCCGTCCTGAAAGTAGTCACAATCCTCTTGCAGCATACAACGTTCGCAGCGGGGATTTCGGGCTAGGCAAATCTGACGGCCGTGTTGGATCAGGTCCAGATGCATGGCGTAAAAGGTCTGAGGATCTCCTATCGCTTCCAGAATGGCATGCGCCTTTTCGGCGCTGACCTTTGGTCCAATCAAACCGAGCCGCCGCGTGATCCGGTGCACGTGTGTGTCGACGGGAAAGACCGGTTTCGCGAATGAAAAGAGAAGAACAATCGAGGCTGTCTTGACACCGACCCCTTTAATCTGCGTGAGCCAGGCTCTTGCCTGATCAATAGGCATGTCAGCAAGAAAATCGAGGCTGAGTTCACCCCGCTGCTCAAAAATAAACCGCAGAGCACCCTGGATACGCGGCCCCTTTTGATTGGCCAGTCCCGCCGGACGAATCGTCGCGATAATATCTTCTACCGGCGCATTGAGAACTTCCATCCAATCCTTGTAGCGCCTCTTGAGGGCATAAAAACCCTTGTCGCGATTAATGTCAGAGGTAGATTGGGAAAGGATAGTCGATATCAGTTCATCAACCGGAGGGAGATGTTCTCGCCATTGGGGATTGCCGTAGGCTTCTTCTAGTTTTCGGTAAACCGTACAATATTTCTGCCGCAGGCGTTCATTGTTGTCACTCATAATCATGAATTGTTTTCAGTCAGCATCAGATATCTATTGATTTGGCTTTCGAGCAGAACTCAAGATACATTTTGCCATCTAGAATTCAGACGTTCAATTAGGGAATTCAGCGTATCGATGCGCTCCTGGGCTGTAAAACCAAGGATGTCAAAAACAGCCTCATCAAGCGCCTGGCGCGCTGGATTATTTAACTCCTCTAAACTGTCAACAAGAAGATTCTCTGCCAGCAGGTCAAAGGCTTCTTCGAGTCTCAATACTTGTTCGGGGGATAAAAGCCTCGGATCGGGAAGCTGCACTTCTTCCAGTTCGTAAGCAGCCAACCACAGAAGTCCTTTGCCAAAACTGACTCGCCCGCGGAGTTCCAATTGTAAGGCAAACCAGACACTATTCATCAGCGCAGCGATTGCCTTGAGCGGTAGGTATTCAAATAGCATGATCTGGTAGAGCTGCTGGTCAACGGCTACTTTATCGGTTAAAAGAGGGGCGAAATGGCGGTGCCATATTCCTTTAGGCAAAACAATAGGTGCTAGATTTTGTATCGGGAAGCTGTACCAGGGATCACGACCGGCGCAGGTCCGCCGTAAATGGAATCCCTGCTCTTCCCCCCAACGGATGTAACGACCGGCCGCGGTATCTTTCAAATCAATATCCGGCGGCACGAGCAGCACTTCATATTGGGCATTTTCAGCCGACAGCAGGAGATGATCAACCCCTCTAAGAGATTTCAATAAAGGCTGGCGGAACTTCTTCTCGATGCCCCATTCCTCGATAACGGGAGGACTTAAGTAGAAAAACTCATTAGCCCCGGTGGTGTAACCCCGTTGGACCTGAGCCCACATTTTTAATGGCGCCAGATTGAGATGATCCCGGTAATGGCGAAAAACCATGGGCGATCGTAAGGCCATGCCCCATTTGCTCTCCGGGTGAAGAGTGCGCTGCTCTTTCACATGGACGGCCGCTTCATCAGTTACTGTTGATTGCCCTTGAAACAGGCGGTCAACCAAATGCTCCAGGGCCAGGAACCGCTGCGGGCTGGCGGCCGTATTGGGGAGCAGTTGGTGTAACGGCTTCTTTAACCGGGCCAGCCTCACAAGGTTGCCCTGCCGTCTGGGCAAGTTTGAACACTTTTCCAAGACGAGAATGCAAGTATTGATCCACGCTTCCTCAAACCATCGTTCAACGGCCGATTCAATAACCGCGATAATTCGATAATGGTCAAGCAGGAACTGTTTCAGCTCCACACCATATGCCACATCCAACCAGCCGTTGGGCAGTATGAATGCCAGCCGGCCACCTTCTTCTAAAAATTCAGAACAGTGCACCAAATAGTACGCATGTAGGCCGGATCGGCCGCTTAAAGTCGTCGATAGGTTGTGCGAAATCAGGGGAATCTTCTCGGGTTCAATCGGATCCTCTTCCCAGGAAAACATCGCCAACTGATGCACATTCTCATCTTCAAGGTGACCAATCCACTCCGCGCGCGTGTAAGGTGGATTGCTAATAATCGCATCAAAACTCGCCAGATCCTCTTGATTGAGACCAAGAAAATTGCGGTTGAGGATACGCGCTTCAGGGACCCGCTGCTGCGCAGCAATGGCGGTATCCGGATCGCGCTCAACGCCGAGGAGTGTTCCCGAGATAGGCTCTCTCGGCGAAGCGGCCAACCAATGCATCCAGGCAGCGGCGCGCTCAAGTAGAAAGCCATCCCCACAACCCGGATCAAGGACTCGATCTGCCGGCCGTCGAATGGCCATGCACATCAATAAATCTGCAACATCCAGCGGCGTTTCAAATTGACCGAGTGCGTATTTGTTACTTTCCATCAGCGGGCCGTAGGAAAAATATGTTTACCCTGATTGAGCCTCAAATTATAAGTGACTAATAATGATAATGGACTCCCTGCGCATGATACCGGATAGCCTTATAATTGCCAAATGTCCCAGCTTTCAAGAGCTCAATTCCTTAGCACACTACCGCAGGTTGTCATCCCTGTTCTTCCTCCACAATTACAGACGATTCAGGTTCGCCAACCTTACCGCTGGCTCGTGCAGTTTCACTACGGCGAACCCTGGCTTCATTATGAAGTGGTCCGAGCCCAACGCCGAGATGGCTGGGAACTCGGGTTTCACTGCGAAGCGCGAGATAAAAGACTTAATCGCTTTTTACTTGATGGGTTCCGCAGGCATTTATTCGAGATCAAGGATGTACTGGGCGAGAGCATTGAGGCAGAAATGTGGGATCGCGGTTGGACAAAAATTTATGAAGTCGTTTCTTTTGACACCTTAACCCCCTCCTACCAATGGAGAATTGGGAGTCGGCTGGCGGAGATCATCACGGTTCTGCACCCTTTTTATACGAACCTGCGCAGCGCAGTCGCCGAGGTTTATCGTTAGGCCATATCAGGCAACCACCAAATCGGCCGTTACGTCCAACTCTTCTAACATCTGCGCGATCTCATCTCTATAGATCGGGTTCATCAAAATAACAACATCTGGTTGATACCCGCGCAAGAATTCCGGGGCTACGATTTCTTGACCGGTGCCGACAACATACTTTCCAAGCTTTCGGGGATTAATATCAACGATATAGGGGATTTGCTCCTTGGCCTTCAGAATATTGAGGAAAGTCACCCCTTTCGATCCCGCTCCCCAGGCTACCACCCGCTTTCCTTCATTTTGCCAGCCTTGCACACGCTGCTGCCAGAACTCTACCTTTTGCCTGAATTCATCGGCAAAAGCATCCACTTGGCTTGCTATTTCGTGCAGGTCATCTTGATCGGCACAATCCGAATTCGATTCCTGTCCGGCGGGGAAAGCTTCCGCGGTTAGGAACTGGCCTTCAAAAACATCCCTTGTTAACGGCACATCAAAACCACCTCGTGTCAGCAAGCAAGATATTGACTGCGGCGTGTAATAACCACAATGTTCATAAATGATGTCCCAGATGGCCAGTTCACGGAGCGTATAAGCCATATTCGGCACTTCCAGAAATAGAAGAGTATCCGGTTTGTCGCCAATCGCCTCCCGTATAACGGCGATAAAATCAGCCGGCTGCTCGATGTGCTCCAAAACATGGCGTGCGTAAATCATATCCGGCGTTCTTTCAAGATGCTCCTGCCAGGCAAATTCACCAACGATTGAAAACCGTTCATCGAGCTGATCCCCTTCACTAGGGACATACGCCTCATCAAAGCCGATCCCCCGGTTATCGCCAATATCACAGAGCATCCTTAAAAAGTCCCCCTGTCCGGCACCGATTTCAACCAGTTCGCGCTGGCGTAGATTGTGGCGTTCTACAAGATCAGAAGCGAGTGAATGAGCATAATTTTGAAAACGTGGTGAAAAATGCAGGGAGTTTTCATAAGCCTGCGTGTATTCCGTTAAAGATGCATCAAACGCACGATTGAACACGTGGCCGCAGTTCGAACAAAAAACCAGCACAATATCTCCTTTAGGCGCAGAGACAGCGAGCTGATGATCAGCCCATAACAGGTTACAGTGAATTGGTACGTTTTGAATTTCAAGTAAATCACGCCCAACCGATTTTCCACAAACCGGGCACGGAGAACTGTTTTTTTGTTCGATCATTTTTTCCTAAAAATCGGATAATGACAATATTATTAAATTAGTGAGAATTACCCTTTATTTAATAATAATAATTGCGCTAACTTTCAATCACCCTTATCATTCCGGCGAATCAGTCAAAATCTTTGCCTTTTGTCTATATTCAATTTTAGCCCAATAAAACCGATGAGTCGCAATCGGGGGCAAGCCTAAATTGTCGCAGTCGAACACATCTTGTCTGTCAATAACGCCGAATAGTGAATCAAATTTAATACTACAGCGAATCAAATCCACCCACTATCTTTGAACGAGCCTGACAACGGGCTAATTATTCTGCTATCAAAAGGAGTCTTATTGATGAACGCATATTGGAAGCGATGGGGTTCAATCCCTTCAAACATGAGGGTCACAGTTCAAAAAATATTACACAATTCGGATTTTTCCCACAGTTCGAGGTTTCATAATAAATACCGAATATCTATTGGGATACTCTTATTATTCATTTCTTTTCTCCTCGTGGGTACATTCGCTACCAGGGCACAGCAAAACCAGGAGGTATTTCTGCCATTGGTTACAGCAGATTGGGATGGAAATCAAATCCCCGTGGTCGTAATCAAGGCATTTGATGACCACTATCTGACCCAAATGAATTCCCCCCTAATCGTCAACGCAGCTGATGGCATCCTAGCAAATGATACTATCACAAGTTCAGATCAATTAGAGGCTGTTCTGGCTGCTGATGTAGCGCATGGCGACCTCAAGCTGAACAAGGATGGTTCATTCGAATATTCACCAAGCTCGGGTTTTACAGGGCAGGATACATTCACCTATCGAGCTACCAATGGTACAAAGAATTCAAATCTGGCCACGGTTAGCCTGACGGTGGAGAGTGTTACAAACAATAAGCCGGTAATTGTTAGCGGTGAAGTCGCTTTCACAAATAAAATCATTGGTATAGATTTCGACCTAGCGCATTATCTCATTGCAGCGGACTTAGATGGAGATGGCGACAATGATGTCGCAGCCACCGACTACGGCAATGGACGGGTTGATTGGCTCGAAAATGATGGTAGTGGCAACTTCACTAAAAGAGAATTGGACCCAGACCTGGAAGGCGCTTATCCTGCCCACATTGGAGATGTGGACCTCGATGGGGACCCAGATGTGTTTATCGGTGGCTATCTGGCTGATATCTTTGCTTGGTACAGAAATGATGGCGGCGGCAGCTTCACACGCATTGATATTGATACCGAAGCGGATGGCGCCCACTCCCTGGTCACGGGAGACCTGGATGATGATGGCGATATCGACCTCGTGACATCCTGGCAGGATGCGGCAACCATTGCCTGGTATGAAAATGATGGCTCGCAAAATTTCCAGCGGCATATTATCGATACAACGGCTCTCAAAGCGAAGAGAGCTGAGATTGCCGATGTTGATGGGGATGGCGATAAGGATATCTTCACGGCCGCCGATGAAAGTAATGAAATCGCCTGGCTTGAAAACGACGGCAGCGAAAACTTCACCAAACACATTATAAGATCAACAGACCCCGACGGAGACACCGCCGGTGCCTACTATGTAGCGCCTGCCGATATCGACGGCGATGGGGACATGGATGTGTTTTCTGCCAGCCGGCTCTCCCATACGGTTGCCTGGCATGAAAACGACGGTTCAGAAAACTTTATCTATCATGAATTGAAACATAATGCCTATGGTGTTCGCACCGTTATCGCTGCGGACATTGACCGGGACGGCGATATGGATGCCATTTCGGCCAGCGTCGACGATGATACGGTGCGCTGGTACAACAATGACGGAAATGGGAATTTCACCATCCATACAATCGATGCGGCTGCCGATGGGGCGTATGGCTTATTCGCCATCGATATGGACTTCGATGGGGATGTGGACGTGCTGTCAGCCGCCAACAAGAGTGGTATGATCAATTTACACGCGCAGTTCAAAGCGCACACGGCTTCGGTCAATGCGAACGGTACACTGGTCATCGATTCAGACCTCCTGTTAACGACCGATGCTGAAGAAGGACCTGCTGCTTTGATCTATACCCTTGAAACCGCAGCGCAGTACGGCCAAGTCCAAGTCGATGGATTGGCGCTGTCCGGCGGTGGTACGTTTACCCAGGATGATGTAAACAACGGCCGTTTAACTTACGTACATGGCGGCGGACTTGAAGCTCAGGACGAATTCACGCTTACCGTTACTGATGGCGCTGCCGGCCACAAGCCTGCAGACGGCACATTCACTATTCAAATAACAAATTAAAGCCTATAGACTGCTATCGAAAGTCACTCAAAAGCAAAAACAGCCGGGGGCTCTCTGCCTCCCGGCTGTTTTTCGATCAAAGGAAATACCGGTTCGCTGTTAACTGCTAATCTTACTTCAAACAGTGACTAATGGCGTATCGACAGTCAACACCTCTGGTGATAGACCCAATTCTTTCAACTGCGCGCTTATCTCCGGCGTATAGACCGGGTTCATAATAATCACTGCGTCCGGCTTATATGCTGGCAAAAACTCAGGTCCAACAATTTCACACCCTATTCTAGCCAGGAAGGTACCATGCCGGTTAGGATTGATATCTACAACATATTCAATCGCCCCAGGAACATTGAGTGTGGTTAAAAAGGCGACGCCTTTAGAACCAGAGCCCCACAGAACAACTTTTCTGCCTTTATTTTTCATCAGACCCAAAGTCGCTCGCCAACTATCCAGCCGTCCTTGAATATTGGCAGCAAAGTAAGCCACATCTTTAGAGATATCATCAAACAGAGGCTGCATGGGCTGATCCATGCTGCCCTGCCCAGCTACAGCGCTGGCTTCAATCATGAGGTATTGGTCATTATAATCTGTAAAGAGATCGAGGACGTCGAATCCCGTACTCAAAAAGAGATAGGCTAGAGAAGCCTTGCTGAAGTAGGAGCAGTGTTCATAATAAATATCCCAGAAAGCGATATCCCGCATCACATAGCTGGCATTGGGAATCTGGAAAAATAAACGCGTCCCAATTCGATCGCCGATTGACTGGCGCACGGTGGCCAGGAAATCGGCCGTATCCGGGATGTGTTCCAGCGTCATTTTACAAACGATAAATTCACCCTCCACATCCGCGTATTTCTCAGAATAAAAATCCTGAATAAAGGTGATCTTCTCTTTCGCCGGATGTTGAATTCGATTCTCAAGATAGGCTGGGTCGAATCCTACCCCCTCATTCAGCCCCAGCTCACTCAATAGAATAAGGAACTCGCCATGTCCGCAGCCAATTTCGATGATCTTCTTATCTTGCAATTCATACGTATCGAACAGGCGCTGAGCAAGCGCGCGATTAAACTTATTAAACGTCGGGGAATAACTCTGGGTTGCTTCATACTCCTCGGAGTATTCATTCAGAGAAAGATCAAAAGCGACATTGGAAATAAAGCCGCAGTTCTCGCAGAAGCCAAGCCGGATTGTGCCCGTTGGATAACCGAGTGCTTGCTCCCGCGTGCGCATGAGCAGCACACTGTGCGCCGGCACATTTTTTACTTCATAGAAAACAGACAGCTCTGCCTGCTGACAGTTTGGGCAAATATGTTTGGTCACGATGGCATTAACCTTAAGCTACTCGCGGTTCCGGGATGGGAATTATAAATTCGCCCCCATGTTCGCGATATGTTTCCTGCTGCTTCATGATCTCCTCAGCGAAATTCCAGGCCAGCAGGAGGACATCATCCGGCTGATCTTCAACTAATTTCTCCGTTGGATAGATTGGTAATTTATTACCGCCCATGTAACGGCCGTGTTTGTACGGATTAAGATCCACCACGTAATCTACCAGGTCTTTATCAATACCGCAGTAAGCCAGTAAAGTGGTCGCCTTCGCCGCAGCACCATAGGCGGCAATAGAATCCCCTTGTGTTTTCTTCTCATTCAAGATGGACAAGAGCCCTTCCTTCACGTGAGCAACCCGCTCCGCGAAATCAAGGAAGTAATCAATTCTATCAACCTTGTGAGCCTTCTCATCGGCTAACAGCTGTTGAACACTGGGTTGAACATTCTCTTCTTTTTCCAAGAACAACCGCAGTGAACCGCCATGAATCGGCACGCGTTTAATATCATTCAGATAGAGGCCATGGCGACGGAAAAGTTTATCAAGCGCAGTCACGGAGAAATAGCAAAGATGTTGGTGGTAAATTGTGTCGAACTCCACATGGTCAACCAGATCAACCACATAGGGAACCTCGATCACGGCCAGTCCATCATCTTTTAAGATGGTATGGATGCCTTCCACAAAGCCATTCAAATCGGGCACATGCGCTAAAACATTGTTGGCGAGAAAAACATCAGCACTTTTACCCTCTTGTTTGAGTTCTTCAGCCAAATCTGCACCAAAAAAGGTGATCATCGTGGGGATTCCCGCCTCCTGAGCGGCGGTGGCGGGCGCTTTTGCCGGATCAATTCCTTGTACGGGGATACCACGCTCGGCGAAATTCTTCAGCATATATCCATCATTACTCGCCGCTTCCATGACCAGGCTGTTCTCATTCAGGTCACGCCTTTCCATGATATCCAATGCGCTGTCGCGGAAATGGCGGAGGAGATAAGGCGAAACCGATGAAAAATAGGGGTATTCCGCATAAAAAAGGATTTCCGGATCGACTGTTTCTCTGATCTGCACCAATGAGGAATCCGGGCAAAAGACGAGTGTCAACGGCGCCATAAGTTCCGGATCATCAAGGTGATCTTGAGTTAGCAAACGGTCTGCGAGAGGGGTTACGCCGAATTCAATGATCGTTTCCAGATTGGTTGATCCTGACGCCCGGCAGGTTTTCTCGTTTTTATAGATTGACATTTTGTCTCCTCAATTCTATTTCAGCCCATACATATTATTAGCCCAATACAACAAAGCCGATACGCCAAATGAGGTGCGATCAGCAAGGAAAAAGGATAGTCGAAGGAGTATTTGGAGTGATTTTAATGGGAAATCATTAAGCCCTGTAAATCCATGACCAATAATATGTTGAAGGCGGTGTGGTGTTGGCTAACTTTATAGCCAACACCAATTATTCTTTGAATTTTAACTAATAGTTATTCAATGGTTAAAAACCCTAAGCCAGTTCCGGAGCGGTCCAGCGAAGCTCATCATCCAGGCGACCTTCAGCCATCAATTTCTTGATGTGATGAATACGTCGATAACGCGGACCTTCAAAATCCTCCAACTTCAAACCGACTCTTTGGTAGGCTTCATAAAGTTCTTGGGCACCCATGCGCGCATCCCACTTGGGCTTGTACTCAGAAAGTTCGCGGGCGATCTTGCTGCTGTTGACGCGGTAATTACGTTTATCAGGGCTGGCCCCTTCCGCATATTCAATGCGGCTGCCGGGCACTGTCTCAGCCACAATTTCCGCCAGTTCACTGATGCGGTAATTTTCCTCCGGACGGCCGACATTAAATGCTTCGTTATGAATCTTCTCTATTGGGGCGTGGAGGGCTGCCACAAAAGCGAGGGACATATCCTCAACATGAACAATGGGTCGCCAGGGCGTACCATCACTCTTCAGGTAAACAAGACCTGTTGTAAAAGCCCAGGCGGTCAGGTTATTCAATACCAGATCAAAACGCAAGCGCGGCGAAACGCCATATGCGGTCGAGCTGCGTAAGAAGGTCGGGTGGAAATTATCATCCGCCAGTTTGGCAACATCCTGCTCAACATAGACCTTGGAGTACCCATACGGGGTAACCGGATTGAATGCTGATTCTTCATCGAGCCAATCCTGCACACCTGCCCCATAATTGCTGCACGAAGACGAGAAAATGAAGCGCTCAACGCCGGCCTGCTTTGCCAATTCTGCCAGGCGAACCGAAGCCTTATAATTAATTTCGTACGTCAGATCGGGATTCAGGTCGCCCAACGGATCATTGGATAGTCCGGCGAGATGCAAAATGGCGTCAAAACCATCCACATCTTCAATATCTACATCACGAACATCTTTAAAGATAAAGGGTACATCTTTTGTTTCATTGTTTTCTCCAAAAGTTGACCCTTCATATAAATTGGTATCAAGTCCAACCACATCATGCCCGGCATCTACCAGCATGGGAACCAGAATTGTACCCACGTAACCATTATGACCAGTAACTAGAACTCGCATTTATGACTCCTTCAACAAAGCGTTGAGATTTTGATTTACACCATTGAGTAACTATTAAACTGCCAACAAAACACGCAATAAATCGATCGTTATTTCGACTTACGTTCCCCATAGTAAAATCTGGGACTTAAGAAATACCTTAATCCCACGTTTTCCAGGGGGCATTTCCCGAAGCCCAGTAATTTTCCAGAATATACTTTTCGCGTAACGTATCCATACACTGCCAAAAACCATCGTGTCGATAAGCCATGAGCTGTCCCTCCGCGGCTAAACGCTCTAACGGCTCATGTTCCCATTGGGTTGAATCGTTATCGATATAATCGTAAACCTCGGGCTCAAGAACAAAGAAGGCGCCATTGATCCAGCCTTCGGCCGTCTGTGGTTTTTCAGTAAACTGCCGGATTTGATCCCCTTCAAATTCTAAATGGCCATAGCGTGCCGGCGGGCGAACGGCCGTTAAGGTTGCCAATTTTCCGTGAGACTTGTGAAATGCCAGCAGGTCACGCAAATTGATATCAGAAACACCATCTCCCCACGTGAGCATAAAGGTCTCATTTCCCATATAGGGGATTAATCGTTTGATCCGCCCTCCGGTCATTGTCTCCTGCCCGGTATCTATCAGGTCAACGAGCCAATTATGCGGCCGTTCCCCGTGCATCTTGACTTCGCCGTTCCGGGTGTCTACGGTCAAATTACTGCCAAGAGAGGAAAAGTCAACAAAATATTTCTTGATGACATTCCCCTTATAACCCAGGGCAATGGCAAACTCGTTAAACCCATAGCGAGAATAGAGCATCATGATATGCCATAAAATGGGTTGTCCTCCAATCTCGACCATTGGTTTGGGCTTAATTTCCGTTTCTTCAGCAAGCCTAGATCCAAATCCCCCAGCTAAAATACCTACTTTCATGTGATCTCCTTTTTTTATTTGCGTATACCTTGATACGCTGCTTACGCATGAGAGAATCATGCGCAAACGAACTTAACTTTTTATCCGGCTAAAAATCGCTGGCACACGATAGTCAACCTTTTGGAACCAAAACCAGGTTCATGTCTTTGTATTATCTATTGATGACCAGCGGTAGGAATAAATCCAGCTGGTCGGCGACAAATTTCGCCGTCACAGAATCACCCTCAGCAAAGGATGTTGTAACAACAGCTTCTTGATTCCCATCCAATGGCGAACCCTGCCAGGAATAAAAACGCCACCCGGCCTCAGGCATGGCCGTTAATGTGACAGGATTCCCACATTCCTTATCTCTCATCACTTTGCCTTTGCCCTCCACTGCAACCGGAAGTTGGAGAGCCTGTCCATCTTCAGGAGCAATCGGGTTTTGCGAATCGAAGTAATAATCGATTCGACTCGTGAACGCGGGCTCTTGTCCGCTTGGCCCGAAGTTTCCGGCAAACACACCTGCCCTTGTCACGGAGAGGGGCCAATTAAATGGACCAACCTTCTGCCAGCCTGTCACATCATTTGCATAGGAGAGATACCACTGCCCCATTTCCCGCTCAAGCCATAAATAATATGGTCCTGGCGGATCCCCATCACTCAATGTAACACTCTTCAAGACTTTATTCTGACCGGGAGCATAACCAATAACTGTCAGTTTAAGCTGCCCATCTTGATGATAATAACTAGCGCGCAGGAAGTTTTCCCCGTCCTCTTCGACCAAGATACCCTGCATGGCTGTCTTACTCTCAAAGTTATCCTCAAACTTAACCTGTAAACCATCAGGGTCCGTCACTTGACGCAAACTTCTTGGTGCTCGATTAAGGGGCAGCCCGCTGCTCGGCCAGATGTCATGATTGCTGCCGGCAGGAACCTGGATCATGAGCTGTTCCGAATTCGCGGTAAATTGTGCATCATTCAGCGGATCGATGAACTGCCATGCACTATCTAGTTCGCAGACATTGAAATCATCTGACACGAGCTTAACAAGCTCTTGAGTGGTGAAGGTGCCGTCCCCGGTGACCGCGATATTCCCGGCCACATCTGCGGCTGTTATTTGGAAATGATAGGTGGATTCAGTATTCAAACCGGGAATATAAAGAGAATGACCTGTATCCAGATAATCTGCTGTGACAGACTGACCATAACCGGCTGACTGCCCGAAGTCAACCTTTCCAGAAGCTGGCTCGTCAGTGTTCCAGCGGATCGTCGCCCCTTGTGGTTCGGGGATGACTTCAATATCGGTTATCTGGGGAGGGGTTCCATCTGGCTCAGTGTTAATCGGCCGTACCTGAATGTCGCCGAAGGTCACATCCACATGGTGGCTGAGCAGTAATATCGACCCGCTTTCTAGCATATCGACAGAACCGAGAAGCATCGATTCATCAAACTCACCCATTGGCTGAAGCGGCTCTTGTGTACCTTTCTTCCACATTTTGAAGGAATAAGTACCTGTAGGCTTATCTATGTTCTCAACCCGCATTTTCCAGTAATACGTCTGGTCTAAGTCCATTGTGGGCACACTGGGAACCGGGTAGTGGCCGCTTTCATTAGACCACATGACCAGATAAGCCTGATCCTCACCGGCAGTTTGCTTCCAGGTATACAAGGCCACCGCGCCGACAGGCAACCAGCCGCACTTCGGCTGACAGTTGGGATACTTATAGTCGGTTGCCCCTTGCCAGCGGCCCACGAGCCCTACTGCCGGCGCGGTTTGTGTAAAGCCTATTTCATCATAACCATGAATCGTTACTTCGACAGTGATCTCGAACTCAGTCCAGCCAGGTTCGTTGAATGAACCCTGACCAACAGCAAGAATGCGGTCATAGCCGGTTTCCACCGTGCGCACACCGGATTCTGAGTAGCTCCACTTTCCATCAACAACCTGTACCGCATCTTCCAGAGAAGTGACACTTAACCAATCAATATCATAGGGAATAGCCCAGGTCGAGTTTTTATCGTAATTGACCGTCACGATTTTGGGCGGGGATTGTAAACCAGCGAAATCTTGGGCGCGAATAGTAACCTGATTAGGCCCATCTACTAACTCATCTTTGTCGATCTCGATGTTAAAATCCCCGGCATTCCATAAGCGCCGGCCATCATTAAGACTGCCATCCCCACCAAAAGCCAGCGGACGTGAAGCGCCGCCATTTAGCGAGTAAGATAATGAACTGAAGTCGGCATCCTGGATATTGCCAAGGATATTTATCCACTGCTGCGGGGTTCCATGATTCCCGAAGTCCTGTGTTTCTCCATACCAGATATCGATAGTTGGAGCAGCGTTTACGGCATCTTCCGCCAACGGCTGCCAAAGCGGTTCATAGCGCGGAATAGCGGTGACGAGCTCGCCTGTACGATCGTATAAAGGAGTTTCCAACACTTCATAAGTTACGGCGCGGGGTACAAACACGGCCGTAATCTCCGCCGGTCCTGTCATTATAATAGTAGGCCTTAACCGATCCGCCTCAGGAACGCCCCGCCAATGATCGAATCGCCAGAGTGCATCAGGTGCTGCGGTCATCCGCAGCGGTTCTCCG
The DNA here is from genome assembly GCA_046259485.1 of Promineifilaceae bacterium (SeqCode). Taxonomy (GTDB): domain Bacteria; phylum Chloroflexota; class Anaerolineae; order Promineifilales; family Promineifilaceae; genus JAACFF01. The sequence goes on from JBJYWP010000114.1 coordinate 49,087, forward strand.
CAGGTCACTGTGAAGGTATCAGTCGAAATGGCCGTTGTGGAATCAAATCCCGAGATGGGCATCCCGCTCACAACGCCATTCCCAACACTGTTTACAAGAATCCGGCAATCATCCTCGCCAGGCTCACCGATTCCCGCCGTCTGGGGAACCCGGCTTGCCGGCGAATCCTCGAACCCCAACGCGTGGGCATGGATCATTATGAGGCTGGTTAATAATATCCCACAAATAAAAACGCCCGCCGGCGCACCAGTTTTTCTTGGTCTCATCTCTTGTTCTTATTGGTATCCATGAGAGCCTGCCTGAGAGATATGACAGGCTAAAAAATAATCGTTATTACAGGTCTATTCTTTCCCTCAAATTTAATTTGCGGGAAACATCGTAATTGTCATTCGAATAAACTGAAGACTTCTTCAAGCTGGTCCACAACGCGTTCCCAGTTATAAACTGAGGTTATACGTTCACGAGCCCGTGATCCTAACGTTTGAATTCGATCAGGATCAGAAAGAAGATGTTCTAAATTTTGTCTTAAGTCATCTACATCCCCCGCCTGGAAAGCGATACCCGCATCTCCAATCGTTTCGCGGTTTTGATCGATCCCATTCACGACTACACAGCGGCCACAGGCCATCGCGCTCATTAAAGCCGGCGAGTTCCCTTCCATCACGGATGGCTGGACATAAATCAGGCAGTTTGCAAAGAGCTGGCGAGCCTCCTCGCCATAGCGATAACCCAGAAACTTAACACGGCTGTCGCTCCTTGCTTTCAAGTTTGCAACATAAGCCGGGTCATCAGGATTTTCGCCAACAATAACCAACGGTATGTCAGTTTCTAAATCTCGATAAGCCTCAACAAGGAGATTCACGCCCTTGTCAGGTCGCAGCATACCTACAAATAAAATGTAATTCTGCGATTGAAGCCCAAGCGGTTCGAGAGCGTCATTTCCCGGATTTTCCCAAAGATCCGCGCCCAGCGTGATCACTTCCGGCTGGCGGTTGAAAATCTGTGCGAACTGCTCTTGTGAAGTGACATTATCAACGTAGACGTAATCCGCCCAACGCATCGCCGAGGCTGCGCCATATTTGAGTAAGAACCGGGCGAACTTTCCCCATTTCGGCCGTTCCCAATCAATCCCATCCATATATACAACGGACTTTTTTCGGCCGATTTTAACCAGCGGCAAGAATAATCCATTGCCCATGCCATGGAGATTGATCACATCGGCCGTATCCTTAAAAACAGCGTGTAGAGTTGCCAGGAAAGTGTGCGACAATGTCTCCATACCGGCATTGGTGCTAAGTACGGGTAAGCCTATCAACTTGACGCCTTCATAATCGGCCGGCGGATCCTTGATATACGAATCCCGGCAGTAAACCGTCACTTCATACCCACGGGCGGCTAATCGCCTGGTCTTGGCATCAGTCTCGCGTTCCCCGCCACCTGCTCCAGGCAAATCAGGAGGAAGTCCACGCATCCCAACAAAGGCGAGGCGCTGTTTATTTTTGTCGCTAGGCGCCATCAGGAATCAAAACTCCAACGATATATGCTTGTAGGGCTTCTTGCCAGGTACGCATCCAGTTTAGGTTTCGCAGTTCGAGATTATAATTGCGAGCGGCCTCCATGCGCGGTCGAGGCGCTGATAAGGGAAAACGCGCTGAACTGACGGGTAAAATTTCACAATCGTTGATGCCAGCGAACTCCAATATTTTTTGAGCGAATTCAAAGCGACTGCAATAACCACCTATGTTAACGGTGTTGTAAGTCCCATACAAGCCAGTCTGCCACAATTTCTCAACGGCGTTAGAGATATCGTATGTATACGTTGGCGAACCAAACTTATCATCCACCACAGTTAATTGATCTCTTTCACGCGCCAGATCAATGATCTTGGCTACAAATTTCTTGTCTTCCGGCCCGCCGCCAAACATCCAGCCCGCACGGGCGATGTAATATTTATCAAGTAAAGTTTCGACAATGCGTTCACCCTGATATTTCGACCGGCTGTACCAGCTTTGCGGATTGGGTACATCGAACTCCGTATATGGTTCACATTTTGTACCGTCAAAGACGCTGTTTGTGCTGATATAGACGACTGTCGCATCAATGCCGCGGCTTGCCAGGGCAACATTCTGTGTGCCAATCGTATTGGTCAGAAAAGATGCGTCGGGATCGCGCTCGCAGGCGTCCACGTCGGTAAGCGCCGCCAGGTGAAAGACGACATCTGGTTGGAATGACTGCACAGTGTCCTGTACCAAATCCCGATCCCTGACATCCATCTCTTCGATGTCGGTAATCAGGACATCATATCCTCTTTGGGCAAGAATCCGGCAGAGATCAGATCCCATCATTCCTTTTGCGCCTGTTACTAATGCTTTCATGTTGTTTGGACTTACTCCTAATGAGTAATCATCGATTATTTCGACTTTTACTAATATGATAAATTTTATTCAGTTAAGGTTAAGAACTATCTTGCGAGCGGCCGTCATGCGTTATCGGCCGTCACATACGCGGTCTTATTCAATACGGACTCGTACACGGCTAATGTCTGCTGGTAATGTTTCTCGGGCCCGTTAAGCTCCTCCACCCGCCGGCGGCCGTTACGCCCTAATTCCACAGTTCGTTGTGGATTGTCCAGCAGATAATTGATTTTTTCAGCCAGTTGGGCAGCCTTTCCCGGCTCAAATAAAAAGCCATTAAAACCATCCACCACCTGTTCAGGAATGCCCCCGATATTCGCGCCTATCACCGGGGTACCACACGCCAGCGACTCGATGACGGCCATAGAATAATTTTCGTACCATTCTGAAGGGACCACCGTAAACCGGGCTTTTCGTAACTGCGATATGAGTTCGTCGCTGGTCAGGTGTCCCAGAAATGTCACGTTGTGTAAATCATTATCTTCTACAAAAGCTTTCAGTTCCTCCTTGAGCTCTCCTCTTCCGGCGATATAAAGATGCGATCTGTTCACCTGCTGCATTGCTTGAAGGAGGGTTTTTATGCCTTTATTGACCGCCAGACGGCCGATATAGAGGAAGTAATCCTCAGGCTCGTAACAAGGTTCGTAGCGATCTAAATATAGGAAATTTGGGATGTTTACGGTTGGAACATGGATGCGATATTCAGCGAGTTTTTCATTTAGAAATTCGCTGGGAGCAATAAACCTATCCACATTATTTTCATAGATGGCGCTAATTTTATGGGCATACATTTCCACACCGGCCAGTAGACTCGCCGGCAAGGAATCACGCTTACAGCGATTCAGCACGACCTGATAATAACGCCGGTATTTACACTTTTCACAGATTTCGCCATGGGAGAGAAACGTCGTGTTTGGACAAAGCAGCTTGTAATCATGCAAAGTTTGTACAATAGGCAAACCCGCACGCTTTATTTCCGGCAAAATAGAAGGTGAGATCTCATGCGCAATTCCGTGAATATGGGCAATGTCAGGCCGCGTATCTTGGATGAGTCTCTTTATTTGGCCTGCTGCCTCGCGAGAATAAACAACTCGGCCTAGCGCATTTAATTTGTCACCCATGGAGCTCTCCTGGCTCAGTCGGCTGGGATAATCAATGTGACTTACAAAATAATCGCTGTAAGGAGACGGCCGATTTTGATCATCTACCATCGAAAAGGGAATGACTTCGTGGCCATGACTGACTAATAATTCGCTAAGATCAAACAAGCAGCGCTCTGATCCGCCACGAAGATAGTAGTAAGTATTACACATCAAGATTTTCATATTCGAAAATCAATCCACAATCAAAGCTTGTTTAGTGAAATTCTTTACCAGAGCGTTATTCAACTTTCTGGCAGATGATTCCCAGGTCCAATTAGGCGCATCAGCAGCAGCAAGAGCCCCTTTTTCTTGCAAGGTCTGGCGATGATCCCACGCTTCTTCTAGAGCTAATTCCAGGCCTTCGATACTTTCATCATAAGCCCAAAAGGCATACCCTCGATCCCCAACTACATCCGTATGACAATCGATATAAGTTGCCAAGATAGGCATTCCTGCCGCCATATACTCAAACAGCTTGATCGGGCTTGATACCCTGAAGCGCTCTTGATCTGGAAAAGGCAGTACACCGATATGTGCATCCGCGAGAAATGAGGGAATTTGTTCATGAGGAACAGGTGGTAGAACACGAATGCAGCCTCCGTTTTCGGCCGCATAAGCCTCTAACTCATCCCGTTCGGTACCATCTCCGATTAGAGTAAAAAGGAATCGCGGCTGCGGATATTTTTCGTTTGCCGAGACAACTGCTCGGCAAAAATTCATTAAGTTCCTGGGATGATGGAGAGCTCCCACATAGATTATGTGTATCTGCTCCATCGCCTTTTTCCAATCACGCGCTTCTTGTGTACCAACAAACAAATCCAGATTCACCCCGGACGGCCATACCCCCAGCAGCTGTTTATCAGGGATATCCATCATTTCCGCCATGCGCACCGTGATTGCGGTTTGTCCATCAGCCAGGCGGTTAGCGAGACGATTGACTACCGTGTCAAAAAGCGTTCTCAAACGATCGCGCGAGCTGGCGAATTCTTTTGGGATCATAGGCGCGGTTCTTGTATCCATCACAAATATTGGATTATCCTGTCCACTGATCTGGCGAATGAAACGCAAAGGGAGTAGCCACGGCGCTGACATTTGATGAAACAGGACTACATCTGACTTCTTCCAGGATCGGATGACTCCCCGTAAAACGTTCATGTGAAAAATCACCTGCTTCACAAGATAAACGTCCGGCTTTGGAATTGATGTCACTGGCACACCGTTAACACTTGTAAGGTCGGGCGGACCAGCATGGATCAGGTTCACGTGCCAACCCATTCGTCGCAAATATTTTGTCGTTTCAAGCCATGTCGCTGCGTCTAAATCATTATCGAGGGAGTCAGAATAAACCCAGATCAGGCTCAGTGCTTTTTTTTTGTTGTCAGGAGACATTAAGCAAAAGGCTCCGATTCCGGTTCAACAGTGGTGATCTTCGAATACCTGGCGGAAGCCGGTTCTGTTTTTTCAGGCTGCTGTTTATCGAAATAAGCAGCAATTTCACGATTAAAGATATAACCTAGCAGCATCCAGTACAGCAGCATAGGTGCGCGCATCACCCATACGCTTGCGTACCAAAGCCATACCGGCCAAAAGAGTGAAAACAACAGCAGGCCATAGCGCAATGTATTTAGCTCTGACTGCGGGTGTCTCGCAGCGTCCCTATAGAGCCGGAACGTTAACCATAGGACCAGGATCATGCCCAAACTCAGGCCAACAATGCCAAATTCCTGCAAGAACACGGTCAAACTGCTGCCGGTGGAAAGTCCATAATAACTGCTGGACAATCCTTGACCAACGACCCCTAAGGAGGAACTTTCGCTGCGCGAACCCATGCCCAAACCAAACAACATTGTCACCGGATCGTGTTTGATGGTGTCCCATCCATACATAAGGGCAAAGTTGCGGCCAAGGTTATAATCACCGCTGGACCCCCTCACCCGCAGGTTTAAATAATTATCTAAGGCTTGAGGATTTAGATAATAAGTCTCAATACGTGCCGCCCCACCTATCTCCGCCGCATAAAGGTTATAGAGAGAAATAAAACCGATAAAGACCACCATAGAAGTAAAAAAGAGCGACCACATGCGCCTTAAGCGTTCACCGCGCAGCAGGTAAATTGCCATGGTCGCCAGGGTCATAATAACAATTGAAACCGCGAACAGCTTGTTCTCGGCCAATGTTGAGCTTATGATCCCCAAACCGAACACCCAGATAAGAAGTTTCCATTCCCCCTTGGCAAGCCAAGATCCTAACGCCAGGTCCAGGGTCAATATGGTGATCATCAATAATTTTGCGACTCCGCCATCGCTGCTTAATGTTCCACCAATCGCATCGCCAATCGGCAAACCCGAAAGATACTGGCCCGTCTGGATGATGACCTGAAGGCCCATCAATATAACCAGATATTTAGGAAGCGACCGGGCTATGCCTTTTGGCCAGCCGGGATAGAGATAGATAAATAAGCCCGCAAAAGGATATTTAAATATTGACCACCAGCCCCAAACCGATGCTAAGGGACTCTCTCCATTAATCACGGCAATTGGAATCCAAAGAAGCGTAATGGCAACAATAATCAACACTGTTTTAGGAAAGTAGTCATAAGCCAGGACATAGAGCACAACAAGGCCCAACATCGCAGCAACAGCAAGATCACTCAGATAACGCGCGATGGACGGCAGCAGTCCATATTGCATTAAGATGGGTGTGAAGATATCGATAACCAATGCCATAACAGGCAGTAAGAAGAGAAGTTTGTCCTCGATCTTCTTCTGCCCGTAGATAATCTCGGTTTGCGGAATTGTTTCTGTCGTCATTGTTTATCAATAATGTGATCTCGGTTGGATCTCATTCCAGCTTTCTCGGGAGGTGAAAAGTTCTATCCTATTAACTAGTTTCCATTGCAAAATTGCATGAATAAGGGCCTTAAAGTAATTTTGGTATGT
>JBJYWP010000115.1:0-4617 GCA_046259485.1 Promineifilaceae bacterium (SeqCode)
CCAGGGTCGTACCCAGGAAATAGGGCAGGGCGGGATCGATGTCGCCGCTGCGCGTGCCCATGATCAAGCCGGCAAGAGGACTAAAGCCCATAGAGGTGTCTATCGAATGGCCTCCTTTGACGGCCGTTATGCTGCAGCCGTTGCCCAGGTGCGTCGTGATCAGATTGGTGTCCGCAGCCGGTTTGTCCAGATAGGCGATGGCCTGTTTGGTTACGTAGAGGTGGGAGGTACCGTGAAAACCGTAGACGCGCACGCCATGCTCTTCATAAAGCGCGTTAGGCACGGCGTAACGGTAGGCCTCGGCGGGCATCGTCTGGTGGAAGGCTGTGTCGAAGACGGCCACCTGCGTGGCCGCCGGGAAGAGCTCCTGCGCGACCTGAATACCCGAGAGATTGGCCGGATTATGCAAGGGCGCCAAGGGGATGAGCGTCTCGATAGTTTCCAGGACCTCGCCGGTAATGATTGTAGGCTGGCTGAAACGCTCGCCGCCGTGCACGACGCGATGGCCCACGGCCGTAATATCGTCGGGAGAAGTAATAACGCCGATTTCGACGTCCATCAACAGATCAACCATATATGAGAGGCCGGTGCGGTGATCGGGAATCTGCAAGTCCTCCAGCGTGCGTGTTGTGGACTGCGGGATGGCGATCGCCGAATGTTTAATGCGGCTGCTGGGCTCGCCGATTTTTTCGACCAGGCCCGAAGCCATAGGGATCATTTTCCCCCCGTCAAAAAGCTGGTATTTGATCGAGGAGGAACCGGAATTAATAACGAGAATTTTCATGAGTTTTCACTTTTATAGAGTTGCAGAAGAGTTGCAGTGTTGCAGAGTTGCAGATGAGGCCGGTCTCCTGACCGTGCCCCTCCCTGGCGGGGTCAGGAGACCGGCCAGAACAATCAAGCTTGTTTTTGCCACTTTGCCAATGCTCACTGTTCACTATTCTCCTGCGCCTGTACAGCGGTGATGGCCACCGTATTAATGACATCTTCAACGGTGCAGCCGCGGCTGAGATCGTTGACCGGTTTGTTCAGACCCTGCAAAACAGGCCCGATGGCGATGGCGCCTGTCTCGCGCTGCACCGCCTTATACGTATTATTGCCGGTGTTCAGGTCGGGGAAAATGAAGACGGTTGCTTTGCCGGCCACTTCCGATTTAGGCATCTTTTTTTCGGCCACATCCAGGGCTACGGCCGCGTCATACTGGATGGGGCCTTCGATCATCAGGTCAGGCCGTTTTTGCTGGGCGATCTTCGTCGCTTCGCGCACTTTTACCACTTCCTCGCCCACGCCTGAAGCGCCCGAAGAGTAAGAGAGCATGGCCACGCGCGGGTAGATGCCGAACTGTTCGGCCGTATCCGCGGAAGAGAGGGCGATTTCCGCCAGCTGTTCCGCGTTGGGATTGGGGTTGACCGCGCAGTCGCCATAAACGAGAACGCGATCGGAAAGGGCCATGAAGAAAACGGAGGAGACGATAGAGACGCCCGGTTTGGTCTTTACGAACTGCAAGGCGGGTCGTATTGTGTGCTGTGTCGTATGCGCCGCGCCAGAAACCATGCCGTCGGCGTCACCCTGGTAAACCATCATCGTACCGAAGTAGGAGACGTCGGCCATCTGGTCGAGGGCCATATCCAGATTCATACCCTTATGCTTGCGCAGTTCGACGAGCGTTTGTGCATATTCCTCGTATTGAGGCGACTTAATGGGATTGACGATAGGCACCCCCTCTAATTCACGCGTGAAACCGAGGTTGTAAATTAAGTTGTTGATTTCTTCCGGGTCGCCGAGAAGGGTAATGTCAACCACGTCATTGCGCCTGAGAGATGCCGAGGCGCGGATGATGCGTTCGTCGTTGCCCTCAGGTAGCACGATATGCTGCTTGTCTGATTTAGCCTGTTGGACGAGATTATAAATAAACATACGCGGCGTGATGCCCGTTTCGGGCAGGCTGACGAGCTGTTTTTCCAGGGCGACCGTGTCGATGTGGCGGTCGAACAGGCGCATGCTGAGGCGAATCTTGGCCCCCGCATCGGCACTGATATAGGAGCGCACATGGCCGATGCGCGTGGCCGTCAGGTACGTATCATCAGTCACGGAGAGAATCGGGATGATGTTGTCGCCCAGACCGGTTAAGAGTTTATCTATGGCATCGGGTGGCTTCAGCCCGCCGGTGAGTAAGATACCCGCGATCTGGGGATAATTTTGTGATTGGTGCGCCTGCAGCGCGCTGAGGATCACATCGCAGCGGTCGCCGGGCGTGATCAGCAGCGAATTGTTCTGCAGGTAGGGCAGGTAGTTGGCGATGGTCATGGCGATGACCAGATAATTGTAAGCCAGATTATCCATCTGGTCGCCGCCATAGAGCACGCGGGCGTTCATATAGTCGACGATTTCTTTGATCGTGGGTGCGCTGAGCCTGTCGCGCGCGGGGATCGCAGCGAAGATGGCCTGCTTATGCGGCAGTTCATCCTCCATTGCTTCCTGCAAATCATCAATGATTTCGGGGTCGGTGCGGTTGACAACGACGCCCAGAATCTGGCAGCCCGCTTCTTCAAAGGCTTCGAGGGCGATCTTGATGTCATTGATGATTTCATCCACCGACCGGCCCGCTCCGCTGGTAACCAGGAAGACAGGACTGCCCAGATTGCGGGCGATATCGGCATTGTAATTGAATTCCATGGCCGAGCCGCCGGACTCGAAATCGGAGCCGATACATAAAACAAAGTCGCACTTCTCTTCCAAGACCTTGTATTTCTCGATGATCGTATCCAGGATTTCATCGTAGCGCCCTTCGGCCATGAGATCTTCTACTTCATGGCTGTAGTAGGCGTAGGTGTCTTCGTAGTCGAGGTCGAGGTTAAAGTGCTTGATAAGCAGATCGATGTTTTTATCATGGCCCTTGTCTGGGGGCACTTCGATCACCGGGCGAAAGACGCCGACATTGGGCGTTCGCCGCAGGAGCAGCTCCATAATACCCAGGGAGACAAGTGATTTTCCACTGTAGGGTTCGATAGTTGTTAAATAGATAGAATCTGTCATGTGGTTGCCTGATGCCTAAAAACCTTATCGTGGGTGGCTCACTATTGCACGTTCAGTCATATGCCCGGTGTTCTGTCAACATTGATTTGACAACTAAAAAGACCGTGACAGAAAACGAAAGCAATGTCATAGGTCAAACCTATTCATCAATCCAGATTGGACACTGCCCTGGATTAAGAGTCATCACCGCCCAACACGGCCGTTTTGTTTCAAAATCCGCTGAATTTTACCTCAAAGTGACGAATTGGGAGAATGAAAAAGAAAGAAACTGCTACAATCTTCCTGCTCCGCCAACGGCCTTCAATGGCACAGCGGAATTCAGATAATGGAGTCAACGCATGAGCAAAAATCGCCTGGAAGCATTCAGCGATGGTGTACTTGCCATCATAATTACCATAATGGTCTTGGAGTTGAGGGTCCCAGAGGAGCCCACGCTGGCGGCGCTTATGCCCATCCTCCCTATATTTCTCAGCTATGTCTTGAGCTTTGTTTTCCTGGGAATTTATTGGAATAATCACCACCATCTTTTTCAGGCGACAAAAATGGTTGATGGACGAGTCCTTTGGGCGAATCTGCACCTGTTGTTTTGGTTGTCGCTTATTCCATTTGCCACGGCCTGGATGGGCGAGACAAATTTCGCCGCCTGGCCGGTAGCGCTCTATGGCATCAACCTCCTCTTTGCAGCAATAGCCTATTTTATCCTCGCCCACGCGCTGATTTCCCTGCATGGAGCGGATTCGACATTAGCACAGGCATTGGGAAGCGATTTCAAGGGCAAGATTTCCGTCGTGATTTATCTGGTGGCAATTCCCCTGGCCTTTATTAACCCGCTTTTGGCCGGTATGATGTACATCTTGGTCGCTGTCATCTGGCTTGTGCCCGACCGCCGTATCGAAAACTTGCTGGGGAGCTGAATTCCGCCGCCGAATTGCTTAGAGCGAGAATAATGCCTGATTCGCGGGGGATATTTCTCATTTATACTGTATTCATAGTGCTGGAACTGCCCATGGCGATTTAACCCCTCAGGAGATTCCCTCTGGGCTAACCCTCAGCCTGTAAGGGGGTTTATTTACTGTCAAAACGGCAGGTTAGTGCCACATGACGTGTCTTAGTATGGCGCGTCATAACATGACGCATCATCGAACGACGTGTCATACTAAGACTTTGCGAATCACAAAAGGAGTTTGGTATGAAAAAGTTTGTCAGTGGTTCCATCGTGGTCGTCGTTGTTGCTCTTTTAGTTTTGCTGGTTGCCAGCGTGGCTGTGGCAGAGGATACACCAGCCGAGGCTGCTCCTTCGGGAACGGCCGTGCGTATTAATTTCGAACTTGCGCCGGGACAATCCGCCAAACGCGGCCATTACAGCGTGCAGCTTCCCGGAGGTGCAGAAGTGGCCTCCTGGTATGCCCTTGATGGCTGGGTGGACAGCGGTTGGATCAGCGATTTGGATATCAAAGACGATGCGGAACTGGTGCAAGTGCTGTACTATCCTGGTCCTGAGACGCAGCCGACCGTGTTGAGAATATTGAATCCCGCACCAGATACGGAAATGGGATGGTTGGGCAAGGGGATGGCCCACGC
>JBJYWP010000116.1:0-3394 GCA_046259485.1 Promineifilaceae bacterium (SeqCode)
CTGCGCGAATTTGATCACATCAGTCTGTGTGGCAATCATGACTGCGCCGTGCTTGGAAAGCTGGATATCGAAGAATTTAATGATGACGCGCGTTCGGCAGTGTTGTGGACTCGGTCCGTCTTAAGCGAGGAATCACGTGATTACCTGGACGCGCTGGTCTCAAAACGTATCGAAGACGATTTTACCCTGGCCCATGCCAGCCCACGCCATCCGGTGTGGGAATATATCATGGACTACGAGACGGCCGCCGCCAACTTCGCCCATTTCGACACGACTTACTGCTTGGTTGGCCATTCACACTATCCCTTGCACGTGATTGAGGATGCACCGGATGACCTGCGGATTTTACCCCCCGTTTATGGCGAGACTTTTCCTTTGGAAGAGAAAAAGGTGATCCTTAACCCTGGCAGCATAGGCCAGCCGCGCGACGATGATCCACGCGCTGCCTACGCGCTGTTGGATACGGTAAAGTTGACCTGGCAGTTCGGCCGGGTGGTCTACCCCATTGAAGCAACGCAGCAGCAGATGCGCGAGGCAGGGCTGCCCGGCGCCCTGATCGCCCGTCTGGCCATGGGCTGGTAGCGATTTTCCCGATCATGGGAACTAACAGAGCCAATTATTCGTTTTAGGCATAGAGCTTTATTACCGGCCTGCTACCCAGATAGCTATCATTTATCCACCTAATCGGGTGGCGGCTCACTGGCAGGCCATTCAAGGAGAACGAAGATGGGCAATAAACGAATCATGATGATCTCGCTGCTGATAATAGGCCTTTTGCTGGTCGGATGCGCTCGTGCATCAGAATCGGCGATGGATCAGACAGCAAGTATGCCGGCGGCAGCCCCAATATCCGCGGAGATGGATTATGCTGTTGAAGAGAGCGCTGGAGAAATCGGTTACCGTGATGATGCGAAGTACAACGAGACCTCCCTTGCTACGCAGGATGGAGCCCAGGAGCGAATTATCATTCGCACAGCCGATATGAGCATCGTTGTCGTCGACACAGAACAGGCTATGGACAATATCTCCCAGATGGTGTCCGACAACGGCGGCTGGGTCGTTAGCAGCAGTGTTTATCAATACGCCGAAAATGCTAAAACAGGCAGCATGAGTGTGCGCATTCCTTCCGATGGTTTTGAATCTTTCCTGAACGCCATCAGTGGGCTAGCTGTTGAAGTAACTCGTGTCTCCACGTCTGGCGAGGATGTGACTGAAGAGTATGTCGATCTTACCTCCAGGCTGGCCAATCTGGAAGCGACGGCCGATCGCGTGCGCAACTTCCTCGATGAAACAAAGACGGTCGAAGAAGCCCTGCAAGTTAACAGCGAATTAAGCCGCCTCGAAGGAGAAATTGAGGTTATCAAAGGCAGGATGAAATATCTGGAACAGTCATCCGCCTACTCCATGATTTCTATAGATTTGACGCCTGACGTACTGTCACAACCGCTCGAAGTCGGCGGATGGCAGCCGCAGGGAGCCGCCCGCAGCGCACTGGAGACCCTGGTGGCGACTTTGCAAACCCTGATCGACGTGGCCATCTGGTTCGTAATTTACATTCTGCCGTTGGTCTTGATCATCGCCGTGCCTGTCTGGCTGATCGTTCGCTACTTCCGCCGCCGGCGTGCAGCGCAAAAAGTAGAACCCGTTGCAGTGGCTGAACCGGTTGAAGAGCACAATGAAGGGGATACGGATTAATCCCTCTTCGCCGGTACGCGGTAACTCGTAAAACCAGCGAGAATCTAACCATACGCGCACGACTTTGAAGAGTTCACCTCAACGGCGCTTTTGGTCACGCCTGTAGAGAACTGGAAACACTCTGGGATGCCGCCGTTTTGAAGATAATAAGTCAAGATGGCGGCGCCGGCTTGACGGCTGTAAAATCTTGGTTATAAATAAGTTTCTGGAAGCTCTTTTTACCTCAAATATTGCGCCTCCAACCTGCTTGTTTACAGCACTTTACTCATTTACTGCACCAGAAGCCTTTTTGAGCACCTTAGGCTCCTTCAAAGCACAAAATGTTGTATTTTGAACAGTCGATTACATAGACAAAGGTTCGTTAACCATGCAACCAACAGAAGAATTTACTGGACTCGGCATGCCTGTCTTTACCGCATTTGGATGGGCCGGTGAAGAAACGGCACAAAATTATGCTTATTCACAGTTGGAGCAGTTCATCGCCTTGCTCCATACAGCTCTATCCGCTGGCCTGAAGAGCAATCTACCCTACTATGGTCTGAGTACTGAAGATCGGAACGTTTATCTCGCTGCAGCGGAAAATATCGAAGAAGATGTTCATATCTCTTTTAATGTGCGTCCCCTCAGCCTGGAAATTCAACTGGCATTGAGTGATGGAGATGCGCTAACTCGCGCACTTAAACAGATAAACAGTAGTCCCCAAGTATTCCTGCATTTACTCTATAAACTTGATCCGGATTGGGAGTTTCGTATTCAGCAGGTACAGGTTGATGAGGAAACGGGAGACAAGGGACATTACCAGGATATTTACAAAGGCCCGGTCTCTGGTCTGAATGATGAAAATATCACAGAGCTTGTCGAAAAAGCGGCTTATTTGAACGGGGACGGCAAATGGGAAACGCCCATTTATTTGAGCTCGCGAATTTCGGCCGATCAGGCCTCGGCCATGCAGGGTTCTATCATTCCCGTGATGAGTCAACGGATTGAACTTCTGACCCCTATTGTCACTATCTTGCAGGGTCGTGCGCCCAAGAAAGCCGCGGAAGCGAAAGCGGCTGCCCAAGGTATAGCTGCCCCGAAGAGCAAGCCTCCTGTCCCGGCGCAGGTATTGGAACAGCCGGAGAGACCACTCTCAAAAGAAGAATTTACCTTTGCCAGCGAACTGAAACCGCTTCACATTCAACGTGGATTCATCAATATGACCCCCGAGTATTGGCCATTTTTTGCTGTTAACGCACGCACGGAATCCCGCCCGGTGACGGTGATCGCCGCAGATGTACGCGATGAGGAAAGCGCGGTGTGGCGTTTGCAGCCGACCGATATGGCACGTCTTGTCCTGGGTCCAAAAGCGCAGCGCTGGCTTGCTGCTAATTTTGTGCCCGGCGATTACATTCAGCTTGTGGCGACGCGCGTAGACCCGGACGAAATCCACATTGTGCTCGAACCGATTTCTTAGAACGCATCTGGCATCCGGGCAGCGCGCTAGTTTAAGTTCGTTGATTAACAAAAAGATGTCACGCACAAAAATAGTAGCCACCATTGGTCCCGCTTCTTCCCGGCCGGAAACCATCCGGCGCATGCTTCATGCCGGTATGACTGTTGCGCGCATCAATTTTTCGCATGGTGACCATGCTTCCCATGCCGAAACGGTAAATATGCTGAGGGAAGTAGCGAAGGAAGAAGGAAAAGTCCTTGCGTT
>JBJYWP010000117.1:0-31168 GCA_046259485.1 Promineifilaceae bacterium (SeqCode)
TACCAAAATTACTTTAAGGCCCTTATTCATGCAATTTTGCAATGGAAACTAGCTAGTCATAAAGTGCTGTCCAACCTCTGTTTGAGAAACCCTGGCGCCTCTGAGTATCGTGGGCATCTACAGCACTAAGAGATGCGCCGGCTAGCTGCGGTCGTTGATAATAAAGGAAAGATTGATCATGGGATTCCTGAATTTTGAAGATACCGGAAGTACAGTTTGGACCGTTGCCGAACTGACCGCCTATATCAAAGAATTGTTCGAGATTGATTTTCGTCTGCGTGATCTCGATGTCAGCGGCGAAATATCAAATTTCACACGAGCCCGTTCAGGACACCTTTACTTTACAATCAAAGATGATGAGGCGCAGTTGAAATGTGTGATGTGGCGCACTTCGGCGCAGCGTCTCCATTTTGATCCCCAGGACGGCGACGCCGTAGTGATTCACGGCCGTATCTCCGTTTACGAAGCTTCGGGAGTGTATCAACTTTACGCTGATTACATGGAACCCGCCGGCCGTGGGGATTTGGCGCTCGCCTTTGAACGGCTCAAGGAAAAGCTGGCCGGTGAAGGTTTATTTGACAATGTGCATAAGAAACCATTACCCGCCTATCCCAAGAAAATCGGCCTTGTGACCTCGGCCGACGCCGCCGCCTTGCGTGATATCCTCAACGTCTTGCAGCGGCGACATCCACTGCTTTCGGTGCTTCTTGCGCCAACCCTGGTGCAAGGTCTTGAAGCCCCCCCACAAATTATTCAGGCTATTCGCTGGTTGGACGGCCGTGATGATATCGAACTTATTATTGTCGCCCGCGGAGGTGGATCGATTGAAGACCTGTGGGCATTCAATGATGAAGGCGTCGCTAGAGCGATATTTGCCGCCCGCCATCCGATCATCAGCGGTGTTGGCCACGAGACCGACTTCACAATCGCTGATTTTGTCGCCGATTTACGGGCGCCTACGCCATCCGCGGCTGCTGAACTGGCCGTTCCCGATCTTTCCGACCTTTCTTTGGGTCTGGCTTCAACCCGTGATCGTCTGGTAAAATTACTGCGCGGGCAGCTGGAGCAGGCTGGCTGGCAGCTGCAAGGGTTGCAGCGTTCGCTGCAATATCTAAGCCCGCTGGCCCAATTGGATAGCTACTTTCAGCGTGTGGACAGCATGCAGATGCGCTTAGAGAGGGCGATCAACCATACGCTTGAACGCGCAGGGTCGATGCTGGCCCTTGCGGACTCGCATCTGCAAGCGGTCAATCCGGCGGCCACTCTGGCACGGGGTTACGCCATCGTTCGCCACAGAGACGGCCGAATCGTAACCAGCGTTTCTCAGGTCCGTAAAGGGGACGACCTGGAAATTCAGGTATCTGATGGCTCTTTTGGAGCGACCGCCGAATAGCCGGATCCTTTATTTACCCGCCAAGTTCCGAACGGATAGCAGAATTCAAGATTGCAACCATCTCATCCACCTGCTCGCGGTTGATAATAAGCGGCGGTCCCAGCATGACGATATCGCCATTACGGCCGTCGGCGCAGCCTTGTGAATAGTAAATGATCAGGCCTGAATCGAAGGCGCGTTGGCAGATACGCCAGGCGATCTGCTTGCTGGCCGGGAAGGGATCGGCCGTCGCGCGATCAGCCACGAGTTCGATCCCCCAAAACAAACCGCGTCCTCTGATATCTCCAACAAATGGATGATCACCCAGGGTCTCAACCAACTTCTCTCCCAGATAGCTGCCCATTTCCGCAGAGTTGCTGACCAAATCTTCATCGCGGAGAATTCGCAAAGTTGCCAACCCCGCGGCACAGCCAACGACGTGATGGCTGAAGGTCCCGCCATGATTGAAATCCTTCAGCTCGGCGCGGATTTTGTTGACATCAGCACCTTTGGCGGCAATGAATCCCAGGGGGAAGTAACCACCGGCAGATCCCTTAGAAGTAACCAGGATATCAGGTTCTACGTTCCAATGATCCAGTCCCCACCATTTGCCGGTACGTCCCAAGCCAACCAGAACTTCATCAGAAATGAGCAGCACGCCGTACTTATCGCAAATATCCCGAATACGGCGCCAGTAATCTTGCGGGGGTTCGGCCGCTCCCAGGCTTGCACCACTGATTGGTTCGGCGATGAAAGCGGCAACATTCTCCGGTCCATAAGCGAGAATGGATTCTTCCAGCCTTCCAGCCAGTTCTTCGCCGCTAGCCGGGAAACGGTAGGGATAGGGGTGGCGAATATGAGGCATGTTTTGCAGCATGCCCAAATAAGGGGTTCGCAAGCCGGGACGACCGCTTACTCCCAACGCTCCTAACGTCATCCCGTGATAACTAAGTGAGCGGCAAATCACAAGATTGCGGCTGTGTTGGCCGCGGGCCATCTGGATTTGCCTGGCCAGCTTAATCGCCCCTTCCACAACCTCTGATCCGCTGCTCAAAAAGAAAAACCGTGGATTTTCCAGAGGAACAATTTCCGCGAGTTCCGCGGAGTATGTTTCCAGGGGATCGCTGGTGAATATGATGGCGTGGACGTAAGCCACTTGCTGCAGTTGTTCGTGCATGGCGGAAATGATTTCCTGCCGGCCGTGTCCGACATTAACGACCAGCGGCCCCCCTGAACCATCGATATACCGCCTCCCGTTCTTGTCGAATAGATAAATACCCTGACCGTGGTCAATCATCGGCCGGGCATGGCCCATCTTACGATAAAATACGTTTCCGTGAGGGTGTGCGTAACGCATTGTTTTCTGCAGGGTATTCGTTCTCGGAACACCCAACCTCCAGCTTGATTAATATGGTGACTGTTAAAGCTCTACTTAGCGATAAAGACCCTGTGGATCCAACTGCTCGCGAATGATGTCCAATTCGGCCGTTTTCGGCGGTTCCATCTCTTTTAATTCATCTGAAATACGCACCGGCCATCCTACCTCATCCCGAATCGTCTGCGGGCTTTCCCCCGGTGCAAGCTCTACGAGGGTCATTTCATGATCAGGACTGTCAAAGTTAAAGAGTGCGCGGTCGGTTATGACCAGATCTGGTCCTGCCCCGGGTAAGTGGAGTTTAGCACGGCCGTCTCCGCCATTAAGGTGGCCGGGGCTGGTCAGAAAATCTAATTTCTCGACAAAGGCCCGCCGTTTTAAGCGTATTATCATCAAGATTTTTCGGGCATTTATTGCAATTTCGCATGCGCCTCCGGAACCTGGGAGCCGGATCTTTGGATGTGCATAATCCCCTATTACCGTGGTATTAAGATTGCCAAAGCGGTCGATCTGCGCGCCTCCCAACAGGGCCGCGTCAACGAGTCCACCCTGTAGATAATACATAAACAGATCGACAATACTCGTTACCGAAGTGGCCCCGCTGACTAGGGTCGGGTCGCCAATTGAGAGGGGCAGGCGCGCCGGCTGTGCACCGAAGACGCCGCTCTCATAAACCAGTTCAATTTGTGGTGAATGGCTGCGCCGCGCGAGGTTGCAGGCGATATTGGGCAGCCCAACACCGACAAAGACGACGCGGCTCCCTTGTAAGGCGCGAGATGCACTTACGATCATCAATTCATTTTTTGTGTAATCCATTACATGTCTCCGTTGTTAGTCGGTTTGCCGATATCAATGGCTTGTATCGAGGATTTATTCCTCGTCGGCCGTCTCAAAGAAGCGCGAGGGTTCAAGACAAGAATCATTAACCCTGAAAGTAGTAATAATATCCCAATGACGGCCATGGTACTGAGCTGTTCGCCAAGTAAGAAGATACCCAGCAGCCCGGCTGTCAATGGTTCAGCCAGGGTAAGCGTTGCTGTAGCGGCGACGGATATGATACTGAGGCCCATTGCATAAAGGGTATAGGCTGCACCGACTGTGATCACGCCCAGATGAAGAGCAACAAGAATTCCGCGTGGTTCTGCCAGCCAGCTAAAATCCCCGATGAATAATATTGGCAGCAGGAGAAGCGAGCCGATGAGAAAAGTGATCGATAACACCGCCCCGCGCGGCTTGTTTTCCAGGAGCTGTTTCGTCAGCAACGTATACAAGGCATAGCTGGTGCCCGCGGCCATCGCCAGCAGAATACCGGCTCCGTTCACACTCAGGTCGCCACCGGAAAGGATCAGTAACGCGCAGCCAATGAGGGCTAAAAAGGTTGAGACTGCCCATTTCCGACCTGGAAAGGTTTTAAACACCAAAAAGGTTAGAATACCCGCTGCGATCGGTGTGCTGCCAATACCAACAATTGTGCCGACTGCAACACCGGTGCGCGCGACCCCGGCGAAGAAAAATACCTGGTAGGCGGCGACGGCTGCCCCGGCCAATATGGTGGTGCGCAGCGGCCAGCTCTGCCAATGTTTTAAGCTTTTAAGGTGTCCTTGCTGGGCGGCGATCAGGAATAAAACGACGGTTCCCAGGGTGAGGCGAACATAGCCAATCGTAAGGGGGCTTGCGCCGGCTGGAGCCAACGCCTGGGCTGTCCCCGTTGTCCCCCATAAAACGGATGCCAGCAGTACGAACCACATGCCGCGCCGAGCACGATGTTGCTCTGTTTCTTGCAAAATATTGGCCACGTCAGTCTCGGTAGACGGTCGCATCAGATTCGACCTGATCATGTGGATTAATCAACCGGGTTAATTGATTCGAAAAGCCTGTTCAGTCATAACGGCCGTAGTTGACTGGCTGTGAATATAAAATTCCGGCATCGAGACTGTTGAGGTGTTCCGCACCAAGTTTGTCCAGGTAAGCCTGCCGATCGGGCAAATCATAAACCCACTCTTCCAACCATGCTTCTGTAGTCTCCTGATCTCGGGATACTTGATCCCATGCCAGGTAGAATTCATTATCGCGGTCGTAATAACCTTGCACGTAACTGGGATGAGCACCGAAGGGCTCGTAAACGACCGCGTCGACGATCAGCCCGGGGATGAGTGTGCGGTTGGGATCGCGCCGGATGATAGCTTCGGCCACGATTTCTTCAACAACGATAACAACATGCTTCGCGGCAAAGGCAACCTCTTTTTGCATGCCCAACAAACCCCACAGCTGCGTATCCCCCAGTTCATCCGCTCGTTGGGCGTGAATAAAGGCCACATCGGGCTTTAGCGGCGGAACGACCGCGATTTCTTCATCGCTGTAAGGGCTTTGTACAAATTGGATTTTGGGGTTGGCTGCCGGCATGTCACTGCCGACGTAACTTCGTAAAGGGAAGAACGGCAGATTGCTTGCGCCGGCGATATAACGCCCGACCATGCCGAAGTGTGAATATTCTTCGATCTCTAGCGGCTGGGGAATATTTTTTTCCATCGCCCGTCGCACGCAGTGTAGGCTGCCAACCCCGGGATTTCCTAAATAGCTGAACACCAGTTTGCTGGCCACGCCGGCGGCGATCATTTGGTCATAGACAAGGTCCGGCGTCATGCGTACAAGTGTGAGGTCCTTAACTTTTTGGCGAATGATTTCATGCGCCGCCGCAAAACAAATGAAGGATGTGAACCCCTCAATGGCAACCATGCTGCCGTCTTTGACAAATCGGCCGACCGCCTCTGACATTGTACAAAGCTTAGAATTATTCATTGCCCATATTCTCGCGTCATATTCCTTGGTTAAACATGAGCCTCCCCAATTCATCTAAATCAGGGAGGCTTTTTTTAACAATCAGTATCTGTTAATGGGTCTGTGCTCAGTCCAGGATCAATCAATTACCGTCTGGCTTTGTTCATGCATGTACTGCTGTACGTAGTAAAAGCTGCCCGCAGCTTTTCCGGTTGAGCCGCTGCCCTTCCAGCCGCCAAATGATTGGTAACCCGGCCATGCACCGGTTGTTGCGCCGCCGGGACGGTTGACATAGACAACACCGGCCTCGATGTTATCGAGGAACCACTGGATTTCTTCTTCATCTTCACTGAAGAAACCGGCCGTCAATCCATACTCAACATCATTGGCTTTTTCCATGGCTTCATCAAAATCGTCGAATTCGGCGATGGTGACAATAGGTAGGAACATCTCATGTTTCCAAAGATAATGGTCCTCGGGTAAATCGTCGACGATTGTAGGGGCGACGAAGTAGCCTTCCTCACCCAATGTTACGCCGCCATAGAGGATGTTTCCTGCTTCATTCAGATCAGCCACGAAACGCTTGTAATCTTCGTAGGCACCAGCATTGGCTACCGGACCCATGAAGTTTTCTATGATCGTCGGATCGCCGACATTGACCTGCTCAGTGAGCGCGACCAGTTTGGCTTCGAACACATCTTTGACGTCTTTATGGACGTATACACGGGAGCAGGCGGAACATTTTTGCCCCTGCAGACCAAATGCCGAACGCATAACGCCCATGGCTGCTTTATCCATATCCGCTTTGTCGCTGACGATCGTGGGGTTCTTTCCGCCCATCTCGGCGATAACCGGGCGCGGGAATTTGCTGTGTGAGAATTCGCGCAGGATTTTCATGCCCACATCATAGCTGCCGGTAAAGGTGATGCCGGCCGTGTCGGGATGGTCAACCAGCGTCTGGCCAACCGTACGGCCGCTGCCGGTCACAAAATTAAATACGCCGGCGGGAATTCCAGCATCGCGGAAACATTCGGTGAGCAGCCAACCGGTGAATGGCGTATCCGTGGCCGGTTTTAGAACGACGGTGTTACCGGCGACAAGTGCCGCGCTGCTAGGCCCACCGGCCAACGCGCCTGGGAAATTAAAGGGTGAAATGACGACCCAAACACCGTATGGCTTGAGCACGCTGCGGTTATGGTGGTGTTCGCTCTCGGAAAGCAGGGCTATGTTGAAGCCGTTGTTCTTTTCCATGGCGTCGCAGTTATAGCGCAGGAGATCGGCCGTTTCTTCCACATCACCGAGCGCTTCGAGGCGATTCTTGCCGATTTCCATTGACATGACCGCCGACATATAGTAGATGCGTTCGCTCATGAGGTCGGCCGCTTTGCGAATAATGGCGATTCGCTCCTGCCAGGGAGTATCTTTCCAGGTGGGAAAGGCTGCTTTGGCTGCTTGAATCGCATCCCGCGCATCCTGCTCGGAACCTTTTTGAAAGTAACCTATCACCATATCCGTATCAATTGGGCTTACCTTGGCGAATGTCTGATCCGCAAATCTTTCTTCGCCATTAATGTACATGGGATATACCTGGCCGAAGTTTTCTCTAGCCTCGACGACTGCTTCATCATAATACTCATGCAGCAGTGGATCTGGGCTTGCCAGCGTTGAGTAAGTTACCTTGATATGTTTACGTTCTTTCTGTGACATTCCAACCTCCAAGTGGGAATTTTACGGGACAGCAGAATAAAAAATGTGTCTATTCATTCTGCTTCTGTCCAGGGTTTTTCAAGATTGATTGTAAATAATGCAAGTGGGTTTAGAAAAGGTGCCCTTAAATCTGTCAGAGCCTTATTATAGCCATTTTTAGATACCCTGTATACTTACAAGAGGTACGTATCATGATCGTATAACGGCCGTTTGAGTTCTTAAGTCGTCTTGATAGGTTGCCCCGGCTACAATAACAAATGAATTCCTTCTTCAGTGAGGTGATATGTTTAGCGATCTAGACCATCTGCCGGATTACGAGCAGCATGGTGAATTAAATTTGAGGTAAGCATGCGAATACTTATTACAGGAGCGGCGGGTTTTTTAGGGTCCCATCTAAGCGACCGTTACATAAATGAAGGTCATCAAGTTGTTGGTATGGACAACCTGATTACCGGTAATATGGACAATATCGCCCATCTTATTGGCCACGAGCGCTTTGAATTTATCAAACATGATGTCAGTAAATATATTTATGTTGCCGGCCCCATCGATGCGGTCCTCCATTTTGCTTCCCCGGCAAGTCCCAATGATTATTTAGAATATCCAATTCCCACTCTGAAAGTTGGCTCCTTAGGAACCCACAATACCCTGGGCTTGGCTCTGGCCAAACAGGCGCGCTTTTTACTTGCTTCAACCTCTGAAGTTTATGGGGATCCCCAGGTGAATCCCCAGCCGGAAACCTATTGGGGACATGTTAACCCGATCGGCCCGCGTGGGGTTTATGACGAGGCTAAACGTTTTGCCGAAGCGATGACTATGGCTTATCATCGCTACCATGGTTTAGACACGCGCATCGTGCGCATATTCAATACTTACGGCCCGCGAATGCGTCTCAACGACGGCCGTGTCGTGCCTAATTTCATTCGTCAGGCTCTAAATGGCGAACCGCTTACCGTTTACGGCGAAGGAACTCAAACCCGATCCTTCCAATACTATACCGATCTGGTGGAAGGTATTTTTAGACTGCTTGAGTCGAACGAGGTGCTGCCCGTAAACATAGGCAATCCCACGGAAATGACCATTTATGAATTTGCAGAAGCGGTTGTCAAAATCGCCGGCAGTGATTCCTCCATTCAATTCATCCAGCCGAAGGATGAGCGCGTGAAAGATGATCCCAAGCAAAGGCGGCCGGATATTACCAAGGCGCGATCAATATTAGGTTGGGAGCCAAGAGTTGATTTGGCCGAGGGGCTTGAGAAAACAATCGCCTTCTTCCGCGGTAAAACATGATGGTTAAAGCCCCGGACGGTTAAATGTTGATCGCTCTCTCATCAGATAAGGTTTCCCGTCGTGTGTGGGGAAATCTCAATAACTGGCCAGGTCCACTTGTCCTGATTATCGCTGCGGCTGCGACCGGGCTGCTTTTCTCACTTTTGCCCCTTAACTGGACCGCAGCCGCGCTCGTTGTGATTACCGTCGTCACTCTGGCCTTGATTCAACCCCTCTTCGTCCTTGGGTTGGCTTTAATTGCCGGACCTTTTGGGGCGCTTGAGAGTGTCTGGTTTGGCGGCGCATCCTTTGACAGCGGGCAGCTGCTTCTTTTGCTGGCTTTGGCAGCCTGGATCAGCCGCCGGCTTGCTGCCCGACAGTTCAATCTGCCGCGAATTTTCTTGCTGCTTCCGCTCACGCTGTTTATCGTCGTGGGGCTTGTGAGTTTGTTGTCCGCCCCTGACATTGTGCTGGGCTTGGTTGAAGTCCTTAAGTGGATCGAAATCACGGCCGTTATGGTGATGGTTGCCGATCTTGGTCGTGACCTGGGTCGTAAGAAATTCATAGACCGCAAGCAATCCCTAGTAGTTGGGATTGGGTGGGTCCTGGTAATGGTCATGCTCGCCGGAGTGTTCCAGGCTTTTATCGGCATCTGGCAGTTTATGTTACGCGGTGAAGGGCCTGAGCACTTTATCGTACTCGGCCGTTTTTACCGTGCTTTTGGAACCTTTGAGCAGCCGAATCCTTTTGGCGGTTATATGAACATGACGGCGCTGCTGGCTCTTGGCGTCCTGATTGGTTTGCTGATGGCCTGGATAAGCCGCATGAGAAGCTCAACCGGCCGGGAATCCGGTTCACGAAATCGTAAGCTGCTGCAATCGATCATTCTCTTGCTGGCGGTTCTTAGCGTAACGGCCGTGACTTCAATCGCCCTCTTATTCTCTTGGAGCCGTGGCGCATGGATGGGTTTTCTGGCCGGAATAACCGTCATGGTCTTTTTTTGGCCCAAACACCTGCGCTATGGGCTGCTGCTGTTATTTGCCGCGCTTATGGGCATCTTTCTGCTCTACCAATCGAATATTCTACCGCCAACAATCGTTACCAGAGTAAGCGGATTCGCGGAAGATTTGACATTTGGCGATGTGCGTGGCGTTGATATCAACGACGATAATTATTCGGTGTTGGAACGATTAGCCCATTGGCAGGCCGCTCTAGATATGGCCGGCGAACGGCCGTGGCTGGGTGTGGGCTTTGGCAACTATGGAACCGCCTATGCTGATCACGCCCTGCTCAACTGGCCGGATGCCTTAGGACATGCCCACAATTATTATCTGAACATTCTGGCAGAGGTGGGCGTGATCGGCTTTTCAGCGTATCTCTTACTCTGGGGAGCTATTTTCTGGCAGACTTTGCGCGTTCTCAGGCGAGAAAATTGGCCCGTCCGCGGCGTTGCCTTAGGCCTGATTGGTGTATGGACCGCCTTTACAATTCACCACAGCGTTGATAAATTATACGTTAACAATATCTATATACATTTGGGTGTCCTGCTGGGTTTATTACAATTGGTCGATTTTCATGCCTTGCAGGGCATTGAGAATATAGATTATCTGGAAGAAAATTCTTAATGATTACCGCTGTTGCCCAAGCCTCAAGCCGCTTTGGCGTCAATCCAAAGGAAGCAGAACGCTTCCTTAAATTTGCTGTTGTCGGCATTATTGGATTCGTTGTTGATTTTGGCATATTCAACCTTCTGGTTGGCCCATTCCATAATCTGTTAGCCGTTGGCGAACCCCTCAATACTTTTTTTGTCAATCTGGGCCTCTCTTCCTTGCAAGCGGAGGCTTTAGCACCGACCTTTGCCGGAACAATTTCCTTTATCGCGGCCATCATTTCCAATTTTTTATGGAACCGCTACTGGACCTATCCGGACTCGCGTTCAAAATCCAGCCGCCGGCAGTTTGTGATGTTCACCCTGGTCAGTCTGGCCGGTATATTCATCCGTATTCCCATCATAACCCTCTTACATGGTCCCATGACCTCGCTTGTAGCCATGATCCCGGCTCTCACTCCTTACGCAGTTCGCCTGGGTGAAAACGGGGCGCTTGCTGTCTCGGTTGTAGTCGTGATGTTCTGGAACTTCTTCGCCAATCGCTATTGGACCTACAATGATGTCGAGTGATGGCCGCCCCTCAAATTGGCATTGATATCACATCGGCTTTAACTCAAGGTGGGGGAATTGGTCGTTATACCCGTGAGTTAGTACGCGCCCTGGTTGACCTCGATTCTCAAAATAGCTATACCTTATTTTCAGCGCGAATACCATCAGAACGGCTGAAGAATAACCAGCCGCTGCTCGATTCCTTGACCTCCCAATCTAAAATAACCTACCGCCCCGCACCCTTAGTAGAACATTGGCTGTATAGACTGTGGTACCGGCTGCGCTTACCTGTTCCTGTCCAGCTGTTCAGCGGCCGACTGGATCTCTTTCATTCACCGGATTTTGTCCTGCCACCCATATCCGGTGATATACCCACCTTGCTCACCGTTCACGACCTCTCATTCATTCATTTTCCAGATACTTTTCCACCTGTACTGGTTAACTATCTAAACCGTGTTGTTCCCTGGTCAGTATCCCGGGCTGCCCATGTCCTGGCGGATTCCAACTCCACAAAGATGGATCTCATGGAGCAGTGGGCTGTGCCGGAAGATAAGATTACCGTCTTATACAGTGGTGTGAACCAAGATTATCAGCCGGTCAAGGACCCGCTTCTCCTGGACAAGGTTAAAAAGATTTATGATCTCGGCGATGCCCCATACCTGCTTTCCGTAGGAACCATCCAGCCACGCAAAAATTACCAGATGTTAATCCAGGCCTTTGCTTCCATTGCCGGGTCTTACCCCCACAACCTTTTCATCGCCGGAGGCAAAGGGTGGCTTGAGGATAACATGATGGCTGAAGCAGCTCGCCAGGGAATTGCTGATCGCGTTCGTTTTTTGGGCTTTATCGCGGACGAACATCTCTCGGCTCTTTACAGCGCGGCTTCCCTGTTTCTTTTCCCCAGCTTATATGAAGGGTTCGGTTTGCCCGTTTTGGAAGCGATGGCTTGCGGCGTGCCGGCTGTCATTTCGAACAGCTCAAGCTTGCCTGAAGTAGGAGGGGAGGCAGCCTTACACCTTGATCCACGGCAGCCTGAAGCCTGGAGTGAAGGCATGGACCGAGTCCTGAGCGATCCTGGTTTAGCTGCCGCCATGGTCGATGCTGGTTTCGAACAGGTGCAGCGATTTAGTTGGGAAAAATCTGCCCAAGAGCTGTTGGATATTTATGATTCTCTGTTTGTTTAGTTCTTTCCTTGACAAACTTTACACAACTAGACATAATTATGCCCAATAGCGAAACATGACATAATGATTTCTCCATTAAGTCCCGACTGCTTCGCTTTTCATCAAAGTTAATTTATCAGTAGTACCCAAATTAGATAGTCAGATTTAGCGGATTTTCCTCACTGCTTGCTTCTCGCAGGAGGCTCGTTGCTTCTGACTTTTTGTTTTTATTAATTTCACTCGCGGATCGAGTGAACCAATCCTGCGCACCTTGATAATACGATGTTACTGGGCGAATACAGACAGGCCATGGACAGTATGGGGCAGGTGGTGCTGCCGAACCAGGTTCTAAGTGAACTAAGGGGCACCCTTGTTGTTGCTCGCGGCTTTGAACGAAATCTCATTCTCTACTCTGAACAGCAGTGGCGAGACCTCGCCGCAAAGCTGATGGGCAAGCCGATTTCAGATCATGCTGTGCGTACCCTTCGCAGGCGGCTGTTTTCTGATGCTGCTGAACTGTCAGTAAATGGTGATGGGTTGATTACCTTACCGGCTTCGCTAAGGAAGTTCGCCGGTATTCAAAATGAAGTGATTCTCACCGGCATGTACGATCATTTGGAACTTTGGAGTGTGCAAGAATGGTCGCAAATTCTACAGGCTGTAGTTGAGCAGGATCCCAACGGCGAACAATGGGACGGACTCGGCTTATGATGCTGGTGGGTTTCTGAGTAAAACGTTATCGAATAAAGGGAGAAAACAAATGGCTGCTGACAGGCGTTTTAGCTTTCGGAAAATCATGAAGCTAAAAACAATTTGTGTTGGAGAATCTTTTTCGGTTCCGACCGCCGGTGCTGTGTCCGAATCGATTTTTCCCTTTAATGTGCTCGCCCATACATCTGATTTCCAGTTTATCAATATCCCTGATTTTCTTGCCGCCTTGACAACCGTTCGTTCCGATGACGAGATCGATCTGATTTTCATTGATGCGGATGCCCACCCCTTAACTTCGGTCACGATGTTCGTCACCCAGCTGC
Organism: Promineifilaceae bacterium (SeqCode); assembly: GCA_046259485.1. Lineage (GTDB taxonomy): Bacteria > Chloroflexota > Anaerolineae > Promineifilales > Promineifilaceae > JAACFF01. The sequence goes on from JBJYWP010000117.1 coordinate 12,857, forward strand.
GTGAAATTTCTCCCTGGCTGCCGCTGGTTGTCTTTTCCGATCACACCGATGATGTGATGCGTTACCTGCTGCGATCCGGCGCGACCTGGCATTATCTCAAAAATGCCCCGCAGATTGAAAACCTGGCTGAAGACATCAATACTCATATTTTTCTGCCTGTACGTTGGGAAGATGTTTTTGATTATTATGCCCGGGATGAAATAAAGCCACGCTTAGAACCGGGAATTGGTTTAGGTGACCTGGACTCGCTGCGCCGCAATCCGGAGGAGCAGTATATTATCAAAAGGCTGTTCGCCACCAGCGATGTCATTCAAATATTTCGTATGGATGAAGGTTTTAGTGGATCGCGTATCTATACCGTTAAACCGAGGCATCAGCTGAAGCGGATTTTGAAGATCGGCACGATTGATGACATGGAGGCCGTGCAAGAAAAGCAGGAGACGCTTATTCAGCCGCGTCTCTTCCGGCAGGTGGGTCAAATCCGTGGGAAAGTCGTCAGCGCTCAGCACCTTGCCGGAGCCTGCTACAGCCTCGCCGGATCAAGCCGGGATGCGATGACCTTGACGCAGTTCCTGCAGGATCAAAATAGCGTGCGCAGGGAACTCCTGGATAAGATTCTTTACCAGCTCCACGACAGCTTGAAGGAGTTGTATAGCGGTTCGACGGAAACAGAAATGCGCTACTGGGCGCCTCTCTACAGCCGGGTTTTACCGCCAACGATGATCATTGAAAGCGCTGTTTGGGTGGAAGACGGGGAGAGCGCGTCCGAGTATGTCCTCGACTCCCGCGATTTGGCCACGGTATCGACCGTTCCCAACTATAAAACATTAAACGAAATCAATACGGCCGTGCGCGAAGGCGAGCATCCGGAAGTGCTGCTGCGAAATTTTGAAGTGGCCGAGGTATACTCTCGCGAAGGGATTCTCTACCTGCAAGATACCCTGGTAGAACAATTTCCAGCCGATCCTTTGCTGCAAGACAAGGAACATCCCATCTTGCGTTTCAAGGTATTCCTCCAACCGTCCCAGCATGATTTACTTAATCATCCGGTCTTCAGGCGCGGCAAAAAGGTTGCCATTCGCGGCCTGGTGAGTGATACCCAGGAGACGGTCCTGGCCCGGCAGATCAGTGATATTACCGGCAGCGACTATGATTTCGAAGCCGATTTCTTCGACCTGGCATCGGCTAATTTCCTCTCCCCGCTAGAAAACCTACGCTTTTTGCTCTGGGAAGTCGGGCGCGAAGATATGATCGTTCCTTCACCGGTCATTGCGCCTGTCCTACACGGAGATTTGAACGCGGGTAATATTTTGCTGGAAGCGAATTCAGATGTCCCGCTCTGGTTAATCGATTTTTCTGAAGCGCGGGCCGGGCATCTTTATTTCGATCTGGCAAAACTTGAAGTTGAGTTTAGAACCCACGTATTTTACAAACTCTTCCATGAAATGGTCATGGAAAAGTTGTGGAATGCCGATACGACGACCAAGTTTATTCTGCTGGTGGAAAATTTACTTCTCAGACATACTGATTCCAGCTTTGAGGCTTTTACAGCCAGTTTGCGCGATTATCAAAGCGATTGGTATGATGATCTTTACACACAATTTCCCCTCTATTTTGAAAACCTGCTTTACTTCTTGTACTCCTTGCGCCAGGTTGCCCACGCCCTGGACCCGGAACGTTTCCAACAGCATTATCCGGTCGCGATATTTTTCCAGAGCATCGCCGTATTGAAGTACAAAAACCTAATGGATCAATCCCAGAAGCTTTGGGCAAGGCGGCTGGCTCTGTGCTGTTCCCTGGTATACGGGAAGGAGGCTGTCGCTCAGTCTAAAAGGCCGCAGGACATCACCCGGCTGCTCGGTCACTTACGCCAGCGCAGCGCACTCGCTTTGATCAAGGTCGGCAACGGTGAGGAATGTAAATACCTCATGCAGTGGAACAAGAATTGGGGGAGATTCAACCTGGTTGGCGGCCGGATTAATAACCTATATGGTGATCGCGATTCATTCGCCCGCACTTTGCAGCGCAAATTGAACGAGGAATTGGGGATACGCAGTCCCAAGGATTACCATATCATTAGTGAGTGCAGCCCAGTTGTGCGCCAGCAGTTCTCCCGCCGCCAACATATCTTTAAAGATTACGAGTTCCGTGTTTTTGAGATTGAACTTCTGCCCCGTCACCCCCGAAATGAGCAGGAGTTTGCCCATTTTGAGCAGCGCTTCTTGTCCGGTGCGGAAAATGTGCTGTTGACCCCGGCTGAGATAAATCATCTGCGTACAGTGAACGGCCGTCCTGTTTCTGAAACAACGCGTATCGTGTTGCAAATTGTCGGTGAGATTGAAACCAGGAACACGCAAGAACAGGCAACGACTTTAGCCTTCCACCTAGATGAATTAAGGCCGTTAGTCACGCGCGGACGCGCACAAATCTCCGGAAGTCTTGTAAATACAGGATTTGGCAAACTCATTGAAAATATCCTGGTCGAGGTGCTTCCGCGCCCCGGTTATGAAATCGAATCCCAATCGGCAATGTTCCACATCCCGCGCCTCGATGCCGGCTACGACTATCCATTGGAAATCGGCGTCCATCCCCGGGAGCAAGACACAAAACTGACACTGCGTATCACCTACTACGATACGAGGGGCAATGAGTTCCAGCAAATAATTGAACATCCGATTCAATTTCGGACTCAGGTCTTTTCACTCTTCCAGCTTGACAACCCGTATATTGTTGGCAAGCCACTGGCGGCAGGAAATGAAGCCATGTTTGTTGGGCGGGAAAATGTTTTTAACTGGATCGCTTCCACTTTATTGGCTGGCGAAAAATCTCGTTCTCTGATCATCACTGGCCAGCCTCGTGTGGGCAAGACTTCTTTGCTCTTGCAGCTCACAAATGGTTCTCTTGGCAAAGTAATCCGCAGCCATGCGCCGGGTTTATTCCTCCCAATTTACCTTAACATGCAGGACCTCGATATACGCCATGATAGCGAACTATTTTCGAAGTTAAGCCAGGTAATTTCACGCACTTTACGAAATCGCGGAATTACGGTGCCTGCTCCCGAAATCTGGCCAACAAGTGATCGGGGCTACCGCCTGTTTGACCAGTATCTTGATCAGGTTGAGAATGTTCTGCCTGCTGATGGCAAGTTTATCTTGATCCTTGATGAGCTCGATCATTTACGGTTTCTCATTGAAGAAGGGTGGATCACCTCCGATATCCTCCCTTACCTGCGTTCCTTGATGCAGCACCGATCCCGCATTGCCCTGATTCTCGGCGGAACGAACAGGTTGTCTGAGGAATTTTGGACCCTGATTTATAACGCCGCCGAAAGCAGAGAATTGGGGCCACTGACTAAAAGCCAGACCGAGCAGCTCATTCGTGAGCCGGCCCAACCGCAGATTAATTTTGACGATCTCGTGGTTGAACGAATCTGGCGTCTCACCGGGGGCCATCCTTACCTGACGCAGCTGGTTTGCAACAGGCTGTTGGCGGAAATTAATGCCGATCATGCGCACCCGAACCTGGTTACGCAATCCCACCTGAGTAAGGTGTTGGGCATTCTGCTAAAAGAAGATGATGGCTACCTCCTAGCGCTCTGGGAAAACACTCCAGAAGATGTCCAAAGAGTCCTGGCGGCAACCGCTTCATGTGTTCGAGAGGCGGGGCTGCCGGTTTCCGGTCGTGATGTAGCCAGGCGCTTAAGCCACGATCCGGATCAAGATCTGTATCAGGAGAGGCTGTTAGAAAGCTTTGATGATTTAAACAACCGCCGCTTATTACTGCGCGTTCCGAAGACTCTGGATTTAAGCGGTAAAAGTAAGAATGGAAATAACGGTGCACAGGCTCCATTTGATGACGATTTATACTTATTTGCCTTTGATTTGCTTCGGCTCTGGCTGACGGAGAACCATCCCTTTACAGAAGATCTACAAGTTATTGCTCAGAATCAACCATTATCTTCTCCCTTCTAAAAGCCTGGCAGGTTGCGTTTCGGGCACACTCCAGTTCTTCCACGCGACCTGCCGGGCCAAAAGTCCCCGCATCAATATCTCGAAAATTTGAATACTACTTGCACTTCCAGACTGATTCGATTATTTTCTAGCGGCGTATTGTGATAAATAGGGTATTTAGATTGGTCCAATTTCAATCCCTCTTATAATTACGAATAAAGGGTTTTAAAATTGGACCAATCTCGGTGTCATTAGTTTGGTCTAATTTCGATCGCTATCTGATTGCGCATAAAGGTTATTAATAATTGGACCAATCTCGATTGAAGGAAGAAAAGTGAAGCAATCGGAATCAGCGAGCGATGCTACGCTCACCCGAAAACGCCTGACAGTAACCGGAGTCGTGCAGGGAGTCGGTTTCCGTCCATATGTATACGCGCTTGCCATGCGTTATTCTCTGGCCGGGCATGTCGGAAATGGCAGTCAGGGTGTCTTTATCGAAGTCGAAGGACCCCCGGACGCCCTCGAATCCTTCGAGGAAAGCTTGCTAACCGAGGCGCCGCCGCTTGCTTATATCGAACAAATTACGGCCGAAATTCTAGAGCCGCTTGGCGAGAATCAATTCGTCATTGTCCACAGTGAAAGGAAAAACCAGGGAAATACCTTCCTCTCTCCAGATGTTTGTATTTGCCAGGACTGCTTAAATGAAACGCTCGATCCGGCCGATCGCCGCTATCGTTATCCTTTCACAAACTGCACCAACTGCGGCCCGCGATTTACGATTATCCAGGATATTCCCTACGATCGGCCGTTAACATCGATGGCTTCGTTCCCGATGTGCGCTGACTGCCAAAGGGAATACGATGATCCGCTTAATCGACGATTCCATGCCCAGCCTAATGCCTGCCCGGTGTGCGGCCCGCAGATCTGGTTGGAGATGGCTGAGGAGCAGGGCGTAATAACGGCCGAACAGGATCAGGCGCTGCTTGCCGTGCAGAGCCTCTTGCGTGAAGGAAAAGTGGTGGCCGTGAAAGGGCTTGGCGGTTTTCACCTGGCCTGTGATGCCTCTAATGATGACGCATTGGCCCTCCTGCGTGAACGAAAAGGGCGGGTGGATAAACCATTTGCCGTAATGGCTCTTGACCTTGAGACAGTTCGTCAAATCGCCGAGGTTTCGGAGAGCGAAGCGAAACTTTTGACCAGCAAGGAACGGCCGATTGTCCTCTTGAAGAAAAAAAGCAGCAGCCCGCTTTCCCAACTTGTTGCCCCAGGCAATCAAATGATAGGCGTTATGCTCCCCTACACACCGCTGCATTATCTCCTGTTGACCGATGTCCCGCTTCCGCTGGCTGCCCTGGTCATGACTTCGGGTAATTTTTCTGATGAGCCGATAGTCAATGATAATGAAGAAGCGCGGCAGCATCTGGCCCCATTGTCCGACGCCTTTCTCTTTCACAATCGCGATATCGTCGCTCGTTGTGATGATTCGGTTATTCGCCTATGGCGTGGCAGTAAGCTGCCGGTACGCCGTTCGCGCGGCTATGCCCCATTCCCGGTAAAACTACCGTTTACTACGCTGCCGGTTCTGGCAGTGGGCGGCGAATTGAAATCTACCTTTTGCCTGACGAAAGATAATTTCGCCTATCTCAGCCAGCATATCGGCGATATGGAAAACCTGGAGACATTGGCTGCATTCGAAACGGTCGTCCGCCATTTTGAGCATATATTTCGTGTAGAACCGCAAGTCATTGCCTGCGACCTGCACCCCAACTACCTGTCCACACGCTGGGCCTTGAAGCAGGCAGCGTACACTCCTTTCGTTCAGGTCCAGCACCATCATGCGCATATTGCCGCCGTGATGGCCGAACACGGCTTGAGCGGAGACAAGCCCGTGATCGGTTTCAGTTTTGACGGTACAGGTTACGGCACCGATGGTGCGATTTGGGGTGGGGAAGTCTTGATCGCTGATTATGAGCAGTTTGGGCGTGCGGCATTTCTTAAATATATCCCGCTGCCCGGAGGGGACGCGGCGATAAAACGGCCGTATCGCCTGGCTTTAGCGCATCTTTGGGCTGCCGGTGTAGAGTGGGACGGCCGTCTACCTCCTGTTAAAGCTTGCCCGGAAGTAGAGCAGGCAATTTTGCTGAAGCAGTTGGAAAATGAAATCAATACGGTGCCGACAAGCAGCATGGGCCGCCTTTTTGATGCGGTCGCCGCCATAGCCGGTGTGCGCCAGACAATTACCTATGAAGGGCAGGCGGCCATCGAGCTGGAGGCTCTTACCGCGAGCGATTCAACAGGTAGTTACCAGTTTGCCTACAATGGCCAAGAATTTGATGCGGCTCCGGTTATTCAAAATGTTGTTGAGGATGCCCTAAATGGCGTCAACCCGGCGATTATCGGCGCTCGATTCCATCAAGCTGTTGCCGACCTTATCCTGCAAGTCAGTATTGATCTATGTGAGCGAACTTCAATTAGCCAGGTCGCCTTGAGCGGCGGTGTTTTCCAAAATGTGACGCTGCTGGAATTGACTGTACGACGTCTTGAAAATGAGGGATTTGAGGCGTTAACCCATAGCAAAGTTCCGCCGAATGATGGGGGGCTAGCCCTTGGTCAGGCGATTATTGCTGCCAAAAAATTTGAGTAGGAGAACAAAATGAACAAAATTAACGCCGATGATGCATTCTTAGGAACCTGGCAGCTGCAGCCGAACTTAAGCGATTATGCCTTCGGCCAGGCTCCGGCAGAAGGCGTATACCGTATAAGCTGCTACGGTGAAGGGTATAAATTTGATATTGCCTGGACTATGACCGAAGGGCAGCAGTTTGAAACTGGTTATCTTGGCACTCCCGATGGCGAACAGTATCCTTATGAAAATTCTCAGGTAGCTGAGGCTGTTTCATTGACCCGGGTTGATGAACTGACCCTGGATTCAGAGTCCTTCAAAGGTGGCAGGCGTATCGCGTATGCCTGTAGAGAGTTGATCAAAAACGGCTGTAGAATGCGTGTCACCCAATCCGGCGAAACCGCGGATGGCGTAGAATTTAGCAATATCGCCTATTACCAGAAGGTTGATTAACTGCCTGAGTTCACTGTGACTGCAATGGGCAGGTGGTCTGAAGCCTCGGAATAAGGGACAACGGCCAAACTTGGCATCAAATCGGGTGTGATAAAAATATAGTCAATCCGGCGGAATGGATCGGGAACCGGATTTGTATTGCCGGGTTCCACCCCTTCCAGGTTTAACACATCCCCATATCCGCTGTCGACCAGCATATCGATTTCCTTCATGCCGTGCTCGGCGTTTAGGTCACCCATTATGATTGATGGTGATAGGCCTTTCGCATAATCCAGGATGGCCTGGCTTTGAAATTCGCGAATGTCGCCGCCGTCATCTAAATGATGGTAATGGGTGTTGATCAGATCGATTTCCTGATAATTGGGTCCAACCAAACGCGTATGTATAAATCCCCGTTTTAGTAATAAATCTTCCGTGGGCAGGGCATGGTAGGATTGTTCAAGGATTGGAACACGCGTAAGGACGCCATTGCCCCATTGTGCGTCGCTCGCCGGGCCAAAAAATAGATCCATTTGCAACCGATTTGCAAGCCAGACCAGCATATCCATAGACCCATTGATGACCCAGCCTCGGGAGACTTCTTGTAAGCTTACCACGTCAGGTTGTTCGGCTTCGATCACCTGGGCCAACGATTCGAGATCGAGCTGTCCTTCCGGGCTTGTCCCAAAATGAATGTTGTAGGTCATAACCCGCAGTGGTGCATTCCCTAATTCTACTGAATCAGATTTTCCTTGTGTGAACCAGATGATTGATGGGATGAGAAGCATTACCAAGACGGCAGCCGTTAGGAGCCGGACTACGGACTGCTCCAGTGGTATCCCTTCTTTCCAGAGATTTAGTAGCGCTGCGAAACTAACTGCGAAAATAAGCAAAAAGGCGATCATGAGTAAAAGCTGATTGTTGAAATGAAGGGGTAGATCATATACAGCATAGTAAGTAAAGAGAAAGAAAACCATGATGAGCATGCTGGTTCCCCCGGCGATGCCTATGTTGCGCAGTCCATCCATTGATCCGGCACCGCCCAGATACCTTAACACAGCAACCAGTGTACCGGCCAGAGCAATTTGACCGCTTAATAGAAATAATGCCATAAGGATGGAACTTGATTGACCTGTTAAGATCAAAGCAAGTGCAGCAAATGTTGCGATCCAGGCCAGGACAAGAAATATGCGGTTCAGGCTCCATGACAATATCCACATTGCAAGACCCAGCAAATGTGCTAGCAAGAGCCACATAAAAGCAGCTGGGAAGGGCAAGCCGGTACTGGTTGTAGCCCAGGCGATGTTGGAAAAAACTAGCAGCTCTAAGAATAAAAATGGGCCAATAACCATCCAGGATAGCGCTTTGCTGAATCGAACGTCGGCCGCACTGGCCATGTTTTCCTGCCTCATCAGGTTGAAAACAGACCACCATTGAGCAAGTACCAGTAGCGCGACGGTTAATGTGGGCCACAGTCCATCTTGCCAGATAAGATCATAAGTAAAGAACATGCCGTTGAGAGCCATATCCAATGCCAGACCGGCCAGTAGACCCAGGGCTAAATTAGCGCCGGATTGTCTTGTTGAGCCAGCCGCAAAGCCAACGGCCGTCGGCAAAAAAAGAATGAAGGCGATACTACCGGTTAGCGTGAATATCATCTGACCGATAGGATCTCCTGTCCATAATTGCGCTGCTAAACGGCTTAATCCAATTACAAAGCTCGTGATCAGGATCATTAAGCCCCCGCCGAGGAATCGATTTAAAGGGCCGGCTAAAAATGCACATAAAAAGACTGCCAGTGCGAACAGTCCAACCTGGATCGTGTTCCAGTCAAGACGTTCGATTAGCAAGGACTGGAAGAAGGGCAGTAGGCTTCGAATCATCTGAATGCCTAATATCATTGTCAAGACAACTGTAAAGATGGTTGCTGGTTGATTACGGGTTGAATTTTCTGAACGAGTCATGATCCCCTCCTCGAACTGCCATGCCGAACATCTTACCTGACAATTTCATTTTACCATGTTTCTAAAAACAAAAACCGCTCCCTTGAAGTAGGAAGCGGTTTTTCATCTAAATAGTTAGTTTTGGTGTATTAGTCGAAGGTGAGCTGGTTACCAATCCCAGGTCTCGTTGCCCATCCGTCCTTCGAATCGCGGCCGGCCATGTCGTGAGCGTTGACCATGTTCGCCCTCGCCAAAGTTGCGTTCCTGAGGTCTGAAACCGGGTCCTTGGTGTCCTTGGTGACGGCCGAATTCGCCTCCACGATGCATAGGCTCACGAGGTCCGAAGTCTGGTCCACGGCGGCCTTGGTGACGGCCGTGTCCGCCTTCGCTGCGCATGTATTCACGCGGTCTGAAGCCTGGTCCGCGACGTCCTTGGTGACGGCCGAATTCGCCTCCACGCTGCATGGGCTCACGAGGTCCGAAGTCTGGTCCGGGGTGTCCTGGGCGGTCGAATTCAGCAGCCGCCCATGGATGGTCTGCTCTTTCCAGACGTTTTGCCTTCGCAGCCAGCATTCTCCGCCGGCGATTAACCTTGCGCAGTTCGCATGCCCGACGGCCCGACCAACGTTTTCTGCCTACCATACTGGGGCTAATCCCTAACCGCTTTAATGCTTTTTTATCGCCGCTAGCTTCCAGGCGATATCCGTCTTCAGTTTCTACGAATTTAATCTCGTAATGTACTTTTTCGTCCATATTGTTTGTGTTATTTTTCTCCATATTTTTCAAGTTTTCTATTTCTTTTTCATTCATATTTATTTCATCTCCTTTCCGTATGCGGCCGGCAGCCCTATGCCACCGGCTTTCAGTTAGTAAATACCGCTTGTTAAATCGTTCCGTTCAATTCTCTTTCGAACTCTTGCAGAACTTCGATCGCTTCCGAAAGTTTCGGTTTGATGATTTCTTTCAGAAGGATTAATTCCTCTTCACCCGCGGGCGTGATCTGATAGATGCGCATTGTTCGCTTCCTTACATCGTCCCATTCACCTTCAATGAGTCCCTGTTCCTCGAGCTCAGTGAGCAGGGGGTAGATGGCGCCGGGATTGGCAACCCACTGCCGTGCAGTCCGCTGGCGGATGAGTTTCATAACTTCATTGCCGTAACGAGGCTCTTCAGCGATTAACTGCAGGACCAGGACCGGCAGCAAGCCGCCGCCTAGGCTCATCAAATTGGCAACGAAGGGATTAAAGTCCGGTCGCCCGCGGTGCCACGGCCGAAACCGCCGCCCGCTAAACAACCAGTGATCCTCAGGGTAGGTGCCCATATGCTCGTTAAAGTTTTCGCGCCACTGCTGCGCGCGCTCACCGCGATGGCGTCCGCGCCGTCCGCGGCGTGGGTCTGGCCCTTCATCGGCGTCATCCCACTCAGACCAGAAATTGTCAAACCCTTTCTTCATGACTCTTCTCCAATTAAATAATATTGAATTCAATATACTTGTATTATAAAGATATCGGAATGAATGTCAAGCGCATTTAACCGATCAAATGAAATTCTTATATTGATTGTCTGTAATGGTGTTTGACTGCCATTCAGTCAGTGACTATAATGCAGCCAGATTGATAAAGATCAACATTGACGGAGATAAGTACCGCTGAGGTGTCTCCCAGAAAGTTGGCGGTTGTTGTAAGCCAATGGCATTCAGCGTGGAAATCCACTCCTGAGTTGCCTGTCGAACCTCTACTGAGTATTAAGATAGGTCGGGTACGCCCGTTAACGCGTTAATGAGGTCGCTAAACCTGAACTGGCAAAGCGGCAAAACCAGGTGGCACCACGGGCCCCCTCGTCCTGGAATGACGCGGGGGTTTTTTTATTGTGTTGTGAATTCTAGAGTTACGGCAAACCAATGAGGACGAATAAGAGGTTCTAATTGTCGCAACCTGGAAGGATGGGCAAATAAAATTCGTGAAAATTAGGCGAAAGTAGTTTGCTCTCGTAGTAGATTGAGGAAAACAGAATCATGATTGACATCAACTTAATTCGACAAAAGCCTGAATGGGTCAAAGAACAAATCGCTCGTTTGAACGATACCGCGCCTATTGATGAGATCGTCGCCCTGGATTTGCGCCGGCGTGAAATTCTTCAAGAAGTTGAAGAACTGCGCGGAAAACGGAATGAAAGCTCCAAGCAAATCGGCCGTTGGATGGGCAGTCTAAAAAAGATGGAAGCTGATTTGCGCGCGGCCGAGGCCGGGCAGGATGTCGGCCAAAAGGCAGAAATGCTGCGCACCCAGGTTTCCAGTATGCAGGCTAATGTCGACGAGGCCAAGGACGAGACGCGAGAAATTGGCAATCAAATCACGGCTCTGGATGAAGAACTACGGCAGGTTGAAGATGATCTTCAGGAAAACATGCTCTGGGTTCCTAATATTCCTCACGAGAGCGTGCCTGACGGTCCTGATGACAGCTACAATATCATTTATGAACCCCAAGGTGCTCCCTTGCCGGAGTTTGATTTCGAGCCCAAGGCTCATTGGGATTTGGGACCTGAGCTGGGAATCCTCGATTTTGAGCGTGGGGTTAAGCTTAGCGGCAGCCGTTTTTACATCATGACCGGGGAAGGCGCTCACTTGCAGCGGGCTCTGATCCAGTTCATGCTCGATTATCACGTATACAAGCATGGCTATACGGAAGTACAGCTTCCTTATATGGTTCGTTCGGAGATGTTTGTAGGGGCGGGGCAGCTGCCGAAGTTCGCGGACAATATTTATCGCGATGCTGAAGAGGATTATATGTTCCTGGGAACGGCCGAAATCGCCCTGACCAACATCCATCGCGATGAGATTCTGAATGAGGAAGACCTGCCGCTCAATTATGTCGCCTATACAGCTTGTTTCCGCCGTGAGAAGATGAGCGCCGGCCGTGATGTGAGAGGCATCAAACGCGGCCATCAATTTGACAAAGTGGAGATGTACAAATTCACCACACCGGAGGCCAGTTACCAGGCGCTGGATGAGCTTGTTGAGAATGCGACCGATATCTGTAAGGCTTTAGAACTTCCTTACCGGATTGTTGAGATGGCTACCGGCGACCTTGGTTTTGCAGCGTCGAAAAAATTCGATATCGAAGTGTGGGCGGCCGGCTGTGCTGAATGGCTGGAAGTGAGCTCGGCCAGCAACACCGAATCCTTCCAGGCAAGACGCGCTAACGTCAAGTACAGGCCTGCAGATGGTGGAAAAACCCAATATGTCCACACTCTGAACGCCAGCGGTTTGGCATTGCCGCGGATCATGATCGCCATCATGGAAAATTATCAGCAAGAAGATGGAACGATCAGGGTTCCCAAAGCCTTGCAGCCCTATATGGGCGGCCGGGAGGTAATCGGTTAAGAACGGACTGTATTTAAACCGGATTCAGGATTATATTAGAGTGGGTTTTCAACATGCCGGCTGCGGGATGATTCCTTTTCTTCAGCCGGCATGAGTAATTTGTCGTAAACCTCAAGCATCTTTTCCGCGATATTGGACCAGGCATATTTCCTGGCATGTTCACGCGCATTACGGCCGAGTCGTTCTCTGCACGAGTCGTTGACTAATAATTCATAGATACGTTCGGCCAGGGTTTCCGGATCTCGGGAGGGGACATGGAACCCATTTTCACCATCTTGCACAAGAAAGGCCAGCCCGCCGACTTCAGAAGCAATGACCGGCGTGCCTGAAGCCATAGCCTCCAGGGCGACCATTCCGAAACTTTCATAGTGGGAAGGCATCACCACGATCTCAGCGGCCGCATAATAATAGGGAAGTTCATTCTGGTCGCGCGCGCCGATGAAGGTGACGATATCGCGAATGCCGAGTTGTTCGCGCATCGCTTGCAGCCGCTTCATCTCCAGGTCTGGATCGTGCGCCCAGGGGTCTCCGCCGATAATCGTTACGGTGACTTTCTTAACGGCCGATGGATAACGCTCCTGAATTAAAGCCATCGCTTGCAGCAGGGTATCGACGCCTTTTAACGGCTCGATACGGCCGACAAAGAGGATACTCCGATCATGAACAGGAATACCGACATGCGCTTTGGCTGCTTCTCTTGGTAATGGCTTGAACTTATCCAGATCGACGCCGGGGGGAACGACGACTTCCTTCTTAGATCGATTTCCGTAAAGCCAATGTAGTTGTGCCTGTTCGGCCGGCGTCGCCACAACGATGCGATCGGCGATTTCAATGACTTTTTGTTCCCCTTCAATACGTTCCGGCGGCGCTAATTCGCGGTCGGTTGTAGCCACGCGATTTTTCATTCGGCCCAGTGTGTGGAACATATGCACAATGGGAATGGAAGGCCATTTCTCTCTGAGCTGGCCGGCGGCCAGGCCTGAAAGCCAATAATGGGTGTGGATCAGGTCGTAAGTGACGTTTTCCTCGGTCGCAAATTCGTATATCGCCTGGGCGAATTCATCCACATACAAGTAAACATCATTAATCGGAAGCGGCTGCTCCGGACCCGCTTTCACATGAATGACACGAGCCCCGTAACCCAGGCCCTGGCTGATCATCGGTATATAGGGATCCTGGGAGCGCGTAAAAACATCTATTTGAATGCCGCGCCGGGCCAATTCCCTGCTTAAATCACGCACATAAACATTCATGCCCCCTGACTTCTTGCCCCCTAACATGGCTAAGGGACAGGTGTGCATGCTTAATATGGCAATGCGTCTTGGGTGCTGTTTGTCTAGTGAGCTTAGGTTGGACATACTGTTTCCACCATCTTAGATCATTTCACAATTTGCAAGCGATAAATTTCGTGATCCTCGGCTCCGAAGCGATATTTATACTCTTCATCCCCGCGCAGAAAGTCAAATTCGTCACGACCGTTTTCGATCGCCAGCTCAATCGCCTTGGCGGTGATGACAACACCGGGACTGAGCGCTGAAAAGAGCTCGGGGTCCAGACCGGAATTATAGACCCAAATTCGATCTCCATAATCGAAATTAAATAAGCCGGCCGCCTTCTGTTCATTCACTTCCAGAAAGAGTAACTGTAAAGTCCCATCCTCTTGTGCGGCCTTTGCAACTTCCTGGAAAAGGGCGCGCCGGCCATCGTTTAACCAATCCCGTTTTTCGAAAGTGCTTTTTTGCAGCAAGGTTAGGAAATCTTCGACTTCCGCTGTCAGATCGTCCGCCTCACCGACGACATGGAGCTGAGCTTCCGCGCCGTCCGCCCGCCGAAGTTTGCGCCTGACTTCTCGTCGTTGTTTGCTGTCCAAACTCTCCAGGTAGGATTCAAAATTATCGGGAAGGGCGATAGTTGGGCAGACCTCTACAATCGATTCGACAACGGTCAGATCATACTGCGCGGCAACCTCCGGTAGGATCGTACGGGTTGGCGAATTGTTGGGTACATTACAGAAATCGACCTGGTGCCACGAAGGGAATTGATCGCTGAGAAGCAGCGGAAATATGAGTTGCCAGCTCTCATGGGCATCTTGGGCGGTGGTGATGAGATCGAGATAGTCGGTTTCCTCGATACAGCCGTTAAATCGCAGTTTGCCGTCTTCGGTATGTAGGAAGCAGCCAACGGCCGTTAGTCGATCCGCATCATCTCGCACAACAACACTCCATAAAGTGCCGTCTACGGGGCTTAAATTATTCCACCAGGATTTTTGATAAGAGAGTTTCTGAAAAGGTGTGTCCGTCATGCTCCTGGCTGCAAGTTCGTCCCATTCCTCTTCAAGCTGTGTAAAAACGTTTTCTCCATTGATTATTTGAGCGTGCATATTTTTTAGTAATACCTGAAAATCTTGTCTTGTTGTGTTGTTCAAACTTCGATTAATGATTTTACCATAACCTGCTAAATCTTGATCGCTCGAAACTTGCCGTCGTTAATCACGGAAGGTACTATTCTGTAGATGTTTAATCAAAAGTATTCATTCTTGCGCTGGCTGGTTTTGGCATTGCTGCTGGCGCTTTTTGTTGCCGTTGTGTATATGGCTCCCCTGGAGAAAACCCTGGGGGAGACGATACGGCTGGTCTACATCCATGCGGCATTTACCCGTGCCGGAATGGTCGGCTTTTATCTTTGCGGAATGTCAGGCATCATTATTGCCCTGACAAATAACGCGAAAATTCAGTCCTGGACCCAGACCGCCGCCTGGGTTTCTTTTGGTCTATTTGTCTTAGGCGGGCTCTTTAGCGTTTTTGCGCAGCAGGCAAGTTGGGGTGGTGTACCCTTCGCCGAACCGCGAGTGCGTATGAGTATGACAATCACGGCCGTTATTGTCATCATTCTGCTCGTAAATGAATGGATACCCTGGATTCGTGTACGCGGGTTGCTTTATACCGCCATTGCCGGTTATATCCTGTGGGTACTGCCGCGAACGCCGTTGGTGCTGCATCCCGAGAACGCGGTGGGAACTTCACCATCGACCTGGATTCGCCTGGCGTTCCCCGTATTGACGGGGCTGGCTTTTTTGATGGGGCTGTGGGTGTTAACCTTTCTTAAACGACCTGAAAGATTATGAATGAAAAAATAGATGACCTTACCTTTGAAGAGGCTTTGCTCGCCCTGCAGAAAACAGTTGAACAATTGGAAGCAGGAAAACTGCCTTTGGAGGAATCTTTAGAATTGTTCCAGCATGGCCAGGAACTTGCTGCTTACTGCAACAGCTTATTAGAACAGGCTTCGCTCAAGGTTGAACAGCTAACGGCCGATGGGGAAATTATCGATATTTCTCCTTCGGCAGATGATTAGCTTTTCCGAAATCGAGAAGTAAAAAAGGGGAGAATGTCGGATACTGGTTGTTCAGGTATCTTTAACTTTGCCCGAAGGGAAATACAGTGTTTAAGAATTTAAGGGAATCGTTAACCCGTACCAGGCAGTCTATATTTGGCCAGATTGCCGGCGTCTTAGGAGCCGGTGATATCACGGACGAGACGTGGGATGATTTGGAAGCCTTACTAATCCAGGCCGACATCGGAGTTCCCACGACTATGTATCTGGTTGATCGCCTTCGCGAGCGCGTCTCCTCTGAAGGAATTTACCAGGCGGATCAGCTTGTTCAGGCGCTTAAGCAAGAGCTTCGCGGAATTTTACAACAGCCGGAAGTATTCGCTTTGGAAGAGCCGCGTTTGTTGACGGTTGTGATGGTTGTCGGCGTTAATGGCTCCGGAAAGACGACCAGCATTGGCAAACTGGCTCATTACTACAAGGAAGACGGCCGTAAAGTCATGATCGCCGCTGCGGATACTTACCGGGCAGCCGCTATTGACCAGGTTCAGATTTGGGGTGATCGGGCCGGCGTCCCGGTTATCGCCGGGCAGCCGGGTGGAGATCCCGGCGCAACCGCTTATGACGGAATTCGCGCTTCCCGCGCTCGTGGTTTCGATCTGCTCTTTATCGACACAGCCGGCCGCTTGCATACAAAGTACAACTTGATGCGCGAACTTGAGAAAGTATATGGCGTTTGTAAAAAGAGTGTTCACCAGGCGCCGCATGAGGTACTGCTTGTTTTAGATGCGCCGACCGGACAGAATGCCCTTGTCCAGGCGCAAAAATTTAAAGAGTCCGTTAACGCGACAGGTGTGGTCCTGACAAAACTGGACAGCACGGCTAAGGGCGGCATGGTCTTTGCCATCTATCGCGAACTCGGTTTACCGGTCAGATTTGTTGGGACAGGGGAAAAGATTGAGGACTTGGCTCCTTTTGACCCTGACCTGTTTGTTGATGCCCTCTTTGAATAAAGAACCCAAATTGCTGTCTTAAATATCTCGAGATTGGTCCAATTTCAATCATTAAATGATTAGGGATATAGATATTTAAAATTGGACCAATTTAGATTGAAATAATGACCAGGTGACAGCTTGAGTTGATTATCAAATTATCTATATTTATTTAGGAACCAAAGAACGATGAACGAACTTGTTGCCCGACTTGAAGAACTCGAAAGTACAATTACCCAGCTGCGGAGGCGGCTTTGACTTAGATGCCAAGAGTGAAAAACTAGCCAGCCTGCAAATGGCGGCGGCCGAACCCGGCTTCTGGGATGACCAGGAAAAAGCTCAGGGAGTAATGCGTGATATCACAAAGTTACAAAACGAAGTTGGTATCTGGAACCGACTGCGCAAGCACCTGGATGACACCCTGGAATTGGCTTCTCTGGAAGATGAAGCTTTAGAGGAAGATTTAACGCTGGAAGTGGCGCAGCTCGAGGAGGAGGTCGCTGACCTGGAGTTTAGAACCCTCTTCAGCCGCCAATACGATGACGAGGACGCCATCGTCACCATTCACGCCGGGGCGGGGGGAACCGAAGCACAAGATTGGGCCGATATGCTGCTGCGCATGTATACGCGCTGGGCTGAATCACATGGCTACGCGGTCGAGATATTGGATATCAGCACCGGTGATGAGGCGGGCATCAAGAGTGTGATGTTGTCTATCCGTGGAGATTACGTCTATGGACGCCTACGGTCCGAACGCGGCGTTCACCGGCTTGTCCGTATTTCGCCTTATGACGCCTCAAGCCGGCGTCATACCTCCTTCGCTAAGTTAGAATTATGGCCTGATATCGCCGATGAAATTGAGGTTGATATCGACGAGAGGGATTTGCGCATCGATCGTTTCCGGGCCAGTGGTGCGGGAGGGCAGCATGTCCAGAAAAATGAAACGGCCGTGCGCATTACCCATCTGCCGACCGGTTTCGTCGTTTCCTGCCAGAACCAACGGTCCCTGACCCAGAATATTCAAGTAGCGATGGGCGTACTCAAATCGCAGCTTTACGAGTTGGAACAGCAAAAGCAGGAAGCTGAAATCGCCGATCTCAAAGGCGAGTCGGTTGATGCCGGTTGGGGCAACCAAATTCGATCCTATGTCCTGCATCCTTACAAAATGGTCAAGGACTTAAGAACAGGTTACGAGACCGGAAATACGCAGGCGGTATTAGACGGCCGTTTAGATCCATTTATGGAGGAATATCTTCGCGCTTCGGTAGGTGATAGTTTACAGAACTCATAAAGTGTGCTAAAATTAAAAATTCGTACAATTGCGTATAAATTTGGTTAGAAAAGTTGACATATAGTCACTTATTCATATACTTAAGCTTGATGCTAAATGAGCAAAATAGCAGTAAGAGCGTCGGTTATTCGCCGAACGCTCTTTTCGTGTTTGTACAGAATTTTCCTCTTTGGTATGCACGGGGGCATACCTAGTTAACCCGTTTGCTGAACCGGGTATCGAAGTAGGTCCAGCACTAGTTTATGCGACTGTGCAACAGATTAAAATGAGGCTGGCTCTTAGTAAGGTTGTCTGATAGCAGCAGCGCCTTAAATATTTGGAGGTCGAATAGGTGGAATCGACAGAATTTCGTTCATTGCGTATTAGTCT
>JBJYWP010000118.1:0-38764 GCA_046259485.1 Promineifilaceae bacterium (SeqCode)
GCACCTCATCGACAGCCTCTTGCAGCTCACGACTCATGCCGCGCGCCCAGGCAGCTGCGTATACTTCAGGATCAAGCCGGCCCTCGAGTCCACCACGCAGCTTCTGCGCATCTTCTTCAATGGATGACTGCCCATACAAGGCAAGCTGGGTACTGGCCGGATTCTTCATGACAATGGCCAGCATTTCCAGCGCCTCGATCTCCCTGCCCATTGCCGCGCGAACGCGAGCAAGATTCCAAAAGCTGACCAGCAGTTCAAGTGTTATGCCGATTTCATCGCAGATACCTAAACTTTGCAGGTAATATGCTTCTGCCTCTTCATAATCATCCAATAGAAAGCTGACGTTGCCCAGGTCGTTGTACATATATTGCACACCACGCTTATAGTTCATTACTTGCGTGGTTTCCAGAACAAGCTGGTAACGCCTCTTGGCCGCGGCGTAATTTCCTTCCATGACCTCCAAACCCGCCAGAATCTGTGTCGGCCAGGTCGGTCCCCAGGGGTCGCCAATCCGCTCCCACATAGTGACCGACTTTTCCGCGTATAGGCGTGCCTCCTCAAAGGACCCTGTCCACATGAAAACGGAGGCAAGGCCACCAAGCCCATCCGCTTCCCACCATGTATCTCCCAATTCTGTGGCCGTTTCAATCACATCCAGGGCTGCCTGGCGCGCTTCAGCAACGTTATTTAGAATGAGATTACAAACATATAATCCCGTCAGTGGCATAAGACTCTCTCTCCTGCGATCCAGTGCCTGCAGGGTATCCAGACTTTCCAGGAACATCTCTCGCCCCACATCCATCGCTCCCAGCATCGATTCGAAAAAACCGACCGTGGACTGTAAAAGGGCAACCACAGCTTCGTTCTCCCCAACACTTCCCGATTCAAGCAGGGCATCCCTTGCCCCGGCAAAGAGCTCCAGACCCCCATGATACCAGCAGCGAATTTCATAGAAATACCAGAGCGGCATGATCATACGCTCTAATTCTGCGGCTTTCCCCCTATCGGCCAGATAAGTCCAGGCGAATCGCACATTATCAATATCTGCCTCGATTTTATCCAGTGCCACTCGCTGCCGGCTGCTCCTTAACGGTTCTAGCTCCTTCTCCATTAGCTCGCTGAAATAAGCAGCGTGCGCCTCACGAGCCTTAAGAGAAACTTTAGGTTCTTCTTCAAGTCGTTCGGCCGCGTACTGGCGCAGCAGTTCGTGAATCTCATAGCGTCCCGAGTCCGGATCGCGAAGGAGCAGAGATTTGTTGACCAACCGCGCTAATGAGCGCAGCGAAGCATCGGCCGTTTTCGCCGCGGCTTCTCGTGTAAAACCTCCACGAAAGATGGACAGTTGTTTAAAAAGCATCTGCTCTTCCGGAGTCAGCTTATCCCATGAACCTTCGAAAACCACGCGGATGCTGCGTTGGCGATCGGGGACATCTCTTAGCTCTGTCTCCAAGAAATCCAAACTTTTCTCAATTTCGGCCGCTATCTCTCGAGGTGAGAGCATATCCGCCCAGGAAGCCGCCAGCAGAACAGCCAGGGGCATTCCCTGCACCAGGTGGCAGATGCGGGCTACATGAGGTACATCTTCATCGCTCATAAAAAATCCCGCCTGCGCGCGCTGCGCTCCCTGGACAAAAAGTTCACCGGCCGAACTGGCCAGCACCTCATCCACCTTCCGCCAATCACCAACCTGCAGGCCGCCGATTATCACCACACTTTCACCTGTCAGGTTGAGCTTCTCGCGCGAGGTAGCCAGAACAGTGACACCCGGTGCAGCTTCCAGGATATCATTTACCAACCGCGCCCCATCCAGCAGGTGTTCGAAGTTGTCCAGCACCAACAACATCTCCTTTCGGCGCAGGTAACGCAGCAGCTGCACCCGCAGATCGTCGCCGCTTGTGATGGCAATGGAAGCGGCTTCAATAATTGCTTGCACGATCGCTTCCGTTCCTCCTAGCGGGGCGAGAGCCACAAAATAGACACCATCCTGGAAATGGGCAGTTTGGTGGCCGGCCCCTTCGATCGCCAGCCGAGTCTTACCCATCCCACCCGGACCAACGATTGTAATCAGCCGTCTTTCTTCATCAGACAGCAAATCACCCAATGCCGCCAACTCATCTTTACGGCCGATGAATGGCGTCGCCTGCGCGGGAATATTGGTCAGCACGGCATTTTGCGATTTCAGTGGCGGAAATTCAAAAGGCAGGCCGGCGATCACTAATTGATAAACGTGTTCCGGCCGCGCGATATCTTTCAGACGCTGTTCTCCCATATCTTGAACGGTAACGCCGTCCGGCAGAGTTCCCTGGACCAGCTTCCAGGTCGCATCTGAAAGTAGGACCTGGCCGCCGTGGGCGATGCTGCGCAGCCGCGCTGTGCGATTGACTTCCGGGCCATAATAATCACCAAGGCGCAAATTGGCCTCGCCGGTATGCAGGGCCATGCGTATCTTAAGCGGGCGGGGGGTCTCCCAGGGTTCAGCAACGAACTGCTGTTGGATTAGAACAGCCGCAGCCACGGCGTCCGAGGCGCCGGGAAATACGGCGAACTGGCTGTCCCCCTCCCCCCGCGGCTTGTGGACAATGCCACCATGGTTAACCACGGCATTTCGGACCAGTTCATCATGGCGAGCAAGCGCCCGCAGCGTCTTTTCCGGTGCGCTCTCCCAGAGACGCGTGCTGCCCTCGATATCTGTAAAGAGAAAGGTAATGGTACCTGTGGGGAGATTTTCCATAGTTATTTTTTTATACTCCTTCTTGTGCCCGAGAATCCTTAAGTATTCTAACCCCTCTTGACATGCAAACAAAACCCTCAGTCGATGATGGGTTTTTACCAGGTAGTCTCAACAAGAAGCGGTCACTATTGTTCTCCGTTTTGTTTAACCACATAGTCTTTGCATCAAGTTCGAGAATTTTTTCTGAAATTATTTAGAATGAGAAATGTAAGTTGGGTGTTGGAGAAAGCATTGATCTTGGCCGATAACATACGCGGAGAGTAAAATTCTCAATAAACAGCAAACCCATTATTCAGGAATTTTATGATGACTCGATATGCGCAAATCCTCAGTACCGGGCGCTATGTACCCGAAAAGATGCTCCCCAATACCTATTTCAATGAGATTCTAGGCCGCAACGTCGACCGGTGGCTTGTAGAAAATGTGGGCATAAAAGAGCGGCATGTGATGGCCAGTGATGAAACGACGAGCGACCTTTGCATGCATGCCGCCAACCAGGCATTAGAGAGAGCAGGCATGGAAGCAACTAATATCGATTTGCTAATCGTATCGACTGATACGCCCGATTACTTAAGTCCGGCCACGGCCAATGTGGTTCAGGATAAGATCGGAGCAGTCAATGCCGGCGTCTTTGATATAAATTGTGCCTGTGCGGGATGGGTTACGGCAATGGATACAGCCGCTCGCTATATCATGACTGACGAAGAAATAAACACCGTTTTAGTCATCGGCGGCTACGGGATGTCACGTTTTGTTGATTATACCGACCATTACACCTGCACCCTCTTCGCCGATGGCGCGGGGGCAGCGGTTGTGGGTGTTGGAGACAAACCGGGATTTTTAGCCGGAAAGCGATTGGCGCGCGGTGACTTTTACGATGCCCTGGGCATTTATACCGGCGGCGCTGCCTGTCCGGTCACACCTATCGATGAGAATGGCGGTATTCCGCGCGTCCAGTTTGTGCGTAAGTTCCCGGCCACATTCAATTCCGATAACTGGCCCCCACTTATTGAAGCAACGGCCGCTAAAGCCGGTCTCACGCTGGATGAAATAGATTACTATCTCTTTACCCAACTCAATCTAAACACGATCAAGATGATCATGGAAATCATCGAGCAGCCGCTGGAAAAAACGCATTGGATCATGGACAAATGGGGCTACACAGGCTCAGCCTGTATCCCGATGGCCCTGGATGACGCCATCGAGAAATATGAAGGCCCTAAACCAGGCGACAATGTATTGTTTATCGCCAGCGGCGGCGGGATATCAATGGCCTGTACGGTCTGGAAATGGACGGCCGAACTCTAAACTAGCTTATTTCGTGATTTCGTCTTTCTTCAACCCAAAACGCTCGATAAGAGCATCCCATCCTTCCTGCCGGCGGACAGCCTTAGCCTTCCACGTGCCGACGATGCCAAAGGGGATGAAAATAACCAGCAGTATATAAATCGCCCCCAACAAGAAATTAGCGTTTTCCCCAAACCAGCGATCTAGAAAGAACTGCAGCAATCGAAAGACGGCCGCGCCGATCATGGCCCCACTAAGCGTACCGATGCCGCCAATAAGGATCATCAACAAACCGGCCACCGTCCAGCCAAGGCTGGCAATGGTAGGACTGACAATGGGTGCATGGATCGTTTGGAAGAATCCGGCGAGGGCCGCCGTTATCGCGGAGACGATCAAGGCTGCAAACTTGAAATAAAAGGTGTTATAACCAAGCATCAGCGCGCGATCTTCATTTTCACGGTTGGCGATGCATACGCGCCCGGTCGGCGAGTCAACGAACAACCTGTAAAAAAGATAGACCAGAAAGGTAACTATCAGCACAATAACGTAAAGACGCAGGCGTTCAGTATTCGTATTTAGGAATTCGGGCACGATAACGCCTTGCAGGCCTACATCCGCACCCGTGTACTCACCTAATTCATTTGACCGTACAACGATAAAAAACACCGACGCAATTCCAAGGGTTACCAACCCAAAGGTGATGCCCTCGACACGGGGTAGGACAATGGCAAACAGAAAGGCATTGATCAAACCGACCACAAAGATGCCCAACAGAGTTGGAAGCAGTCCCCACCCTAACGTTTTAAGGGCAATGCCCGTGAAATAGGCGCCGGAAGCGAAGAACATGGCATGTCCGAATGAGAGCAGTCCGGTGATGCCCAGCAGTAAATCATAACTGATGGCAAAGATAGCAAGAATAAATATCTCGATCATCAGACCTTGCACGAATTTCGCATTACCGGTTTCATTGTTTAATACTGCGGAAAATGATTGGCCATCCAACAATGCCACCACGAAAGGCAGCGCTAATAGGGCGAAGAAAAGGAGGATCAGGCCGCCATGCCGCTTGATCCAGGCGCCGATGCCGCGTTCTTCCATATCAGTTGCGGGAATAGTACTCTGCATAATCGACTCCAGAATCAATCGCTACGGCCGAACAACCCATTGGGCAAAATCAGTAGAATGATAACCATCAACAGCACCACCGACGCGGGGACCAGCGGCGGCGACGGTTTAAAAGGCTCTTCTAAGAACGGCAGGTTGATGCCGATACCGCCATACTTAATGATGAACTGCTGCATCAAGCCCACCAAAACAGCGCCAACGGCCGCGCCAGGGAAACTGCTCAAGCCGCCAATTGCCAGGGCTACCAAGGCCAGCAGTAAAACACTGACGCCCATCTCTAAAGATAGTCCGGTGGAGGGAGCCGCCAAGACACCACCCAGCGTAGCTAGAGCAACACCCACAGCAAATACAAGTGTAAAGACGCGGCGCACATTGATTCCTAAAGCTTCAACCATCTCGCTGTCCTGTACGCCTGCGCGAATGATCATGCCCAATCGCGTTCGTTGGATCAGCAGCCAGATGCCGATCAATACCAGTATGCCGATGAGAATAATGAATATTTCATTGTAGGTCCTGATACGGCCGTCAAAAAGCAGCATGGTTGAACACTGGTTGGTAAGCGCTTCACCAAGACTTGTTGCCGGACAACCTTCGCCGGTATTTGCCCACAGCGCCGGTTTGGGCATGGTGAAACTAGGCCGGCCCCAGATAGCACGCGTGATTTCCACGATAATAAATCCTATACCTAAAGTCAGCATGATCTGATAGATCGGCCTGTCATAGAGCGGGCGAATCATGGTCGATTCGATCAACCCACCCAATAAGCCACCAAACAAGGTAGTCACGGCCATGGCAATGAAGAATCGCCAGGTTGAATTCATCTCAAACAACCAGCTTGATAAGGCATCATTAGCCACGAATATAAGAAGCGCCATGATGAGTAAAGAACCGGCGATCACATAAGGCAGGCGATCGGGTTTAGATGTCGTGGTTGGTTTACCGTGGCGGGAGAGAGCTGCGATGCCCATGGCCATGAGTGCTCCTCCAAGCAGCAGACCCATTAAAACGACAACAGGGTGAAAAGGTTCAAAGGGTAAAGGTTCGGGTAAAACGAAAATTCCCTGTCCCAGCTCGAGGGCATTTGTTATCGGGCTGTTCCCAAAATCATCCGGATGCCATTTCGTAATGGGGTAATTGGCAAAGGAGAACACGATCATGGCCAGGCCCAGGAGAATGGCTAACCAGGGCACCAGCTTGGCCAACCAGCCTTTAAATTCCCAGCGGCCAAGAACGGCGTTCCAAACCGGGGTCAAGGCAAAACCTACAGCTACCAGCAAGATAGGCGTCAGTACATCGAAAAAGGTGTCTGGACGAACATAAACCGTCCAGCCGATAAAAGCACCCAGCATGAATATCTCGCCGTGGGCAAGGTTGAGCACATCCATCAATCCGAAAATCAACGACAGCCCGGACGCGACCAGAAACACAACAGCCCCTGCGGCGAGGCCTCGCATCACTGTTATCACCCAATCCTTCGTCTCCATACCCTGAACCGCCGCAAAAAACAGCATTGCCAGGATGAGAAGGGTGAAGATGCGCACCCGATTGTTGCGAAATGTTGCTGCAAAATCCATAGAGATCTCCGAATTCTTTTTTAGCGGTCCGCGCCGGGCAAATTAAGCCGCCCCCAGGTAGCGGTGAACAGCCGCCTTGTCTTCCCGTAAATCCGCCATGACGCCATTTTTAACAGATTGCCCTTCCTCGATGATGGTATATTCGCTGGCTAGTTTTCCAGCTACCGCGAAGTTCTGTTCGACAAGTAAGACCGTCGTTTCACTCGATAATTCCTCAATCGCGGCCATCATCTGTTCAATAATCACCGGCGCTAATCCTTCAGTCGGTTCATCAATCAACAGTAATTTATTATCGGGCACCAGTGCACGGGCTACGGCCAGCATTTGCTGCTGGCCTCCCGACAGGCGGGTTCCGGACAGTTTCATCAACCTCTTCAGATCTGGGAAAAGGGTAAAGATGAAATCTTCTTTGCGGGCTAAATCTCCTTTCTTGCGCTCCGCGAGCAGCAGATTCTCGTAGACCGAAAGCGCGCCAAATATAGCGCGATGCTCAGGGACATAGCCGATGCCCAGGTTGGCAATATCAAAACTGCGCATCCCCTGAATTGCCTGCCCATCGAATATAATTGTCCCTTTGCTGGGCGGCGTCAGTCCAAGCACGGACTTGAGCGTAGTTGTTTTACCGGCGCCGTTCCGCCCCAACATTGCCACGATCGAACCTTGGGGTACCTCGACGCTGACGCCTTCCAGGATATGGAACTGGCCAATATAGGTATGTATGTCGCGAATTTCAAGCAAATTGCCCATGCATTTACGCCTCCAATCAGTCCAGCCCCTCATAAAGTTGGCCCAGGTAGGCGGTCTGTACTTCTTCATTGGTTGCTATCTCAGCAGGCGTGCCTTCAGCCAGCACTTTTCCGTGATGCATGACTGTTATGAAATCGGAGACGTTCATCACCACATTCATATTGTGTTCAACAAGCATCACTGTCTTATCGCCGGCTTCTTGAATTCTCTGGATCAGGTCCATCAATTCTGGAACCTGTTCAGCCGCCATGCCGGCTGTGGGTTCGTCCAACAGAAGCACTTCCGGATCAGGAGCTAGGATCATGCCTAATTCTAGTTTCCGCTGGTCACCATGCGGAAGGGTAAGCGCTTTTTGATTGGCGCGCGCAGACAGGCCGACGAGTTCCATCACCTCCCAGGCACGCGCTTCATAATCTTTGAAATGGCTTGCCGATCGGAAGAACTTGAAATTATCACCACCCAGCACTTGCGCGGATAGGCGAATATTTTCCTTAACCGAGAGATCAGGGAAGATGTTGGTGATTTGGAATGAACGGCCGATGCCCAAATGCGCCGTCCGGTATTTCGGAATACCGGTGATGTCCTTTCCCTTATAAAGCACCTGGCCCCCACTCGGTCTTAGATTGCTGCTAAGGAGATTGAACAGGGTTGTTTTTCCCGCTCCATTAGGTCCGATGATCGAATGCAGAGATCGGGCCTGAACCTGAATACTGACATCGTCGACCGCAACCAAAGCACCGAACTCCCGCCGCAGATCGCGGGTTTCTAAGATAATTTCGCCTACCACTTTTCAATCCTTAGGAATCTAATTTTTCAATGGGCCATTATTTCAGCGAGCCGGAAAATCTCCGGCTCGCCAAAATACTGAATTACTGACCCACTACATTAAGATATCACTCTCCACTCAAGTTGCCTATAGGAAGACCACCGCAGCGATCCTGCAGTTCCTCGGGTAACAAACAAGGCACCTCAGGCCGGTTTGTCTCCACATATTCGAAAAACTTGAATTCCGGATCATCCACATTCAGAAGCGTAGCAATATACATATCCTGCATCGCTACGTGATCTTCTGGGCGAATAAAGATTGTGCCTTTCGGCCCATCGAACTCCATACCTTCCATCGCCGCAATCATAGCATCAGCCGAGACGTCGCCACCCGTAGCTCGTAAAGCATCGGCAAGCAGCAGCGCCGCGTTCATCGCATCGGCATCAAACAGATCGGGGAATGTCCCATTCCTCTCCTGAACCTTCTCCACCAGCCAATCATTGATCTCGTTATCGGGCAGGGTATAGTGATAGAGGATACCATTGGTCGTGCCTATCTGAGTTTCAAAGAAGACCGGCAGAGATACGTTGTCGATGAAAGCCGCACCCAAATCCATCTCATCGGTCACGCCCAACTCCGTCGCCGCCTGCATCATGGGGATGAAGCCGCCGCCGGCCCAGGTCACCAACCACGCCTGAGCTCCGGAGTCCAGAATCTGCTCCATGTAAGGCGTGAAGTCCGTCGTATCCAATGGTGCGAAGATGTCGTCGGCTACAAACTCGCCTCCGAATACTGTACAGGCATCACGATAAGCCTGCGCGCCGCCATAGCCGAATGCATAATCTGGCGCGATTTGCACAAAGGTACTGTAATCCTTGGTCAGGTACTCGCAGATATTGACCGAATCCTGATAGTTATTACGGCTGGTGCGGAAGGTGTATTCGTTGAAGTTCGCACCGGTGATATCGTTGGCCGCCGCCGGAGCGACAATTAGCGGAATCTGGTTCTCGCGCGCCAGCTCCTGTAAGGTGGCCGTGGCGCCGGAGCTCACTGTACCCACGAGCACGTCGACTCCTTCAACCTCGATTAGCTCCCGGGCTAAGGTAGCCGTGGCCTCCGGATCACTTTGATCGTCGCGGATGTACACTTCAAGTGGGCAACCATCGAGCAGGTAGTTAATCTGTCCATCACCAACAGCTTCGCCTTGGGCACCCGTAGCGTATTCAAGGCCAAGGGGGAAACTACGCAGAACCATCGCGCCATAGATGGCCAAGGCCCCCGTTTCATCGGTGATCAAGCCGACCTTGACCGGCTCATCGCAGGTGACCGCGCCAGCGGTCTCTTCAGCAGACGCTTCTGCTTCTTCAACTGCTGCTTCCTCTTCCGCCATGGGTGTTTCTTCCACAGGAGCCGCCTCTTCTTCAGCAGGTGCTGCTTCTTCTTCGGCAGGCGCGGCCTCTTCCTCAACAGGTGCAGCCTCTTCAACTGGTGCTGCGGCAGGCGTTCCACCACAAGCTGCTAACACGAATGTAAACGCCAAGAGCAAAGTCAGAAATATAAATATTCTATGTGTTTTCATAAGATGTCTCCTCCAAGATAGTGAGCAATCGTTATCGATATTCTTGGCCGGCTGTTGATGCACTCCAGTTGCATCTCCCCGGCGTCCGGTTTAAGAACTTCGGGCAAAAGTTACAAGTTTTTTGCTGATAATCACCTCCTTCTCTCGTTAAGAACGATTAAATCCTGATAATATCGTTTATGGCTAATCGCTTATATCGGCGGCAAACGCCAGGTAAAAACGGGCATCATCATCTGAACCACGCTCAATATAGGTAACATGAAGCGGTGTTCCAATTGCAATTGTTTGCGGCTGCGATGCATCAACACCTAAAATTTGGGCACTGATCGATGGCCCTTCAGCCAGCCGTACAATGCCGGAACAGTACGGGTTGGTACGGTCGTAGCCGGCATCAACCATCGCCATTGGCCCGACATAGACGGCCGTAAACGCCGCCAATTCTCCTTTGCCGGAGAGTTCCACCCATTCCATATCCATGCTAAAGGTACTCGGGCACATAGGCCTTGGGGGAACAAATATCTCTCCGGTTTCTTTGCTTCTCGAACCCATCAACTTCCCATCACTTAGGAATTGTTGGAATGATTCCTCGGTAAATGCTCTTTCGCTCATAACTATTTCCTATTTATAATCCCATGTTAGGCGGATACTTTATGGATTATTCTTCTATCTCTATCTCCCATCCCTATCTTCGCTCGTAGACATGAACGACGGCCGTTTGCCCTGTACCACCTACGTTGTGCGTTAAGGCGATATCCAGGTCTCGGTCAACCTGGCGTTCCCCTGCTTCACCACGCATCTGTTTCCAAATCTCCACCACCTGCCCCGTTCCGGATGCACCAACCGGATGTCCTTTAGATTTCAGTCCACCCGATGTATTGACGGGTTTAGGGCCATAGCGCGTTGTCAATCCTTCTTCAGCCGCTTCAAACCCTTCTCCGGGCTTGAAGAAGCCAACGTCCTCTGTAGCGATTATCTCGGCGATGGTGAAACAATCATGCACCTCGGCGACTTTCACATCATCGGCCGTCACACCGGCCATTGCATATGCTTGCTGCGAAGCCAGGTTGGCGGCCGAAATACTGGTTAGCTTTTTTCTATCATGCAGGGCACTATCGCTTGCCTGTCCGGAACCAATGATATATACCGGATCATCGGTAAATCTTTTGGCTAGCTCCTCACTGACGAGAAGAACGGCCGTTGCCCCATCCGTTACCGGTGAGCAGTCAAATAGTCGCAGCGGCCAGGCGATCATCGGATTCGCCCGGTCATCGTGAAGAAAGGCCATTTCATCAGCCCACTCAGGGATGGGTCGTCCTTTCTTTTCGGCGCTGGCGATCTTGCGCGCCATCACATCGGCAAGGGACATATTAAACTGCGCTTTATCATTCAAAGCGCCATTATCATGGTTTTTCTTGGCGACGAGCATCAATGATTCCGGAGTAGCCCCGTATTGGTGCATGTAGGCAGAGGCTATAGCCGCGTAGAATCCAGGAAAAGTAAAACCGGCCGGAATTTCATACAAGACGTCCCCGGCGGTAGCTAAAGCCTCGGTAACCTCGGCGATGGGTAAGTTATTCATCTTTTCAATGCCGCCTACGAGAACCATATCATGGAAACCGGAGGCCACCGCCATAATACCCTGGCGCAAGGCCACGCCACTGCTGGCGCAGGCGTCTTCAATACGCACCGCCGGACGTGGAGTCAGGCCAACCCAGTCGGCCATAATTGGCGCGGTGTGTCCCTGGCCTTCAAATAATTCACTGCTGTAATTACCAATAAAGAGCGCCTCGATATCGCGGGGATCAAATTCCTTATCCACGGAGGTGCGTAAATCCTGGAACGCTTCCACAAACAGGTCACGGGTGGCCTTGCCGGGAAAAGCGCCAAACTTACTCATCCCTGTTCCGACGATGGCCACGCCACGGCCGATTTTTTTACTACTCATAGTTCACCTCAAAATCAGCTAACTATTGGAGGGTTCAATGGGTGAAGAGCTGGATTAACAACCTCACAAACTAATCCTCACCCTGAATTACCGCATGGAATATCTCATTAAATTGATCAAGTTTGTCAATGAAAGGCACGTGGCCTGTTTCAGCAATAACAATTTCTTTATACGTTCCTCCCGCATTCACATATCTATCCAACACCGCCCGCGTTTGGGCGATCATCGGCTGCGGCGGATACACGTCAGGACCGGGATAGTTTGGTATCAGACCAAGCGACCCCAAGACCGCGGGATCGGAGGCCGCACCATCAGCCACTGCCTTATCTTCTTCACCACGAATCCAGAAAATATCTGGTTTAGGTTCAATTGAATACAACTGCTCGGGGTCAAGGGCGTACTCAGATGAAAGACCGTTCGCTGCGCCCCATACTCCGGGAGCGAAGTATGGCCAATTTGGCGAAGATATAAAATCGCCGGGCCAATCCTGGCCGCCGACATGAATAGTTAAAGCGGCCGAGAGCAGGTCTTCTTCCCGTTCAGGGACAAACGGTGGTCGGTATACCAACGTTCGTAATGCCATTCGCGTTCCCATCGGATTTTCAGAACCACGATACCCTTCACGCACCAGGCGGACCACCTCCGGAATACTGGCTATGCCGGCACCGCAGCCGGCATAATCATCATAGCAAGGGGTGCCGTCGATGTCTCTGGTCCCACCAAATCCATAGGGAGAGCCGGGAGAAACCAATGTCGCGGTCAGGACGCGGGCCGGCGCGCTTTTAAGCACCCACCAGAGCACTGATCCGCCTAGTGAATTTCCTACAAAATGCGCTTTGTCATAACCCAAATTATCCAGTAGAGCCAGTGCATCATCCGCTAAATCACCCATTCCGCGCGTAGCATCGATCTTTTTTGAGAATTCGGCCTCGCCAAAGCCACGCTGATCGGGAGCAATCGCGCGGAAGCCATCGGGTAAGGTACCCATAACCTCTTCCCACCATGTGGCGGAAGAGAGATTACCGTGTAAAAACAATACTGGAATACCTTCTTCAGGCCCGCTGAAAAGGACCCGCGTTGTAATCCGTTCACTGGTAATTATTTCCGCCTCGATACCAGGTAATGTCTTTATGGTCATGTGTCTGCACTCTCGGGTATTTCTCCCCAAAGGGGAAGGTATTTCTGCTTAAGCTTTATCTTTTCCACTTTACCATAGGCTGAATGAGGAATGGTGTCGGTAAAAACGATTTTCTTAGGTACTTTATAACGTGCCAAGCGTCCATAACAATGTTCGCGTAGCTCACTTTCACTAATAGTATGACCTGATTCCAGGATGACAACCATCAGGCCGACCTCACCCCATTTCACATCCGGCATACCGATCAAAGCGCAATCTTGGACGGCAGGATGTTCGTGGAAAACTGTTTCCACTTCCGCCGCATAGATATTTTCGCCACCACTGATGATCATATCCTTGAAGCGGCCTACAATCGTATAGAATCCATCTTCATCCATCCGGGCCATATCACCGGTGTGGAACCAGCCATCTTCAATTGCTTCGCTTGTTGCTTGCGGATTATTCAAATATCCGGAACAGACATGAGGCCCCTTAATCAGCAGTTCACCGGTTTCACCCACAGGGACATCAATCCCCTCTTCATTTACGAGGCGCATCTGGCTAAAAAATATCGGTTTTCCAACTGAACCGGATTTAGGTTCTGATTCCTCATCAGTCATACTAAAACAGTTCGTACCAACTTCACTAAGCCCATACCCCTGGCGGAAGATCGTACCGGCTCGTCTGCGCCACTCTCTCATCAAGGGTACAGGACATGGTGCGCCGCCGGAGATAAAAAAACGTACATGCGAGAAATCTATTTGGTCAAAGTCTTCCGCGCCGAGCCACATTTGAAACAGTGTAGGGACACCGAGAATAACGGTACATTTTTCTTCCTGGATCACCCGCAGAGCATCGAAGGGATCAAAACCCTTGGAGATAATTACCCGGCCCCCCAGAAAGAGAATGGGTGCCATGAAGGCAAAGAGCCCACCAGCGTGGAAAAGAGGCGTGAAAACAGGCGTTATATCCTTCTCGGTTAACCCCCAGGATATGGTCGTATTGATGCAGTTCCAAAGCACCTGGCGATGGGGAATAATTGCCCCCTTCGGCTTGCCTGTCGTTCCCGATGTGTAGAGTATGCAATAAGGGGTCTCTCCATTCATCGTGGGTGGTACAGGCGGTTCACTCTCGTCCGCCATAGCCAGAGCTTCTTCATAATCGAGTGCCCCTTCTATCTGTTCATCACCGATACAGATAACCTGTTCAAAAGCAAATTTAGACTGCAGTTCCGCCAGTGTGCCGGCAAATTCGCCATCAATAAAAAGAACTTTCGGCCGGCTGTCGTTGAGGATATAAAGCAGTTCATTCGCTGCAAGACGCCAGTTCAGCGGCGTAAAGACGGCCCCAATTTTGCCCGCCGCATATAAAAGATCGACAAAGGCAATACTGTTTTGACCTAAGATTGAAAAACGATCACCCTCAGCAACACCCAAAGACAGCAGCAAATTCGCTGCCCTGTTCGCCCGTCGATTGAGATCGGCGTAGGTGAAGCGGCGACCCGCCTCCAACACGAGCAGGGCTTCGCGATCGGGTGTCAGGTGCGCTCTTTTGCTTAGCAGGTTCGAAGCATCCATACCTGGTTTCCTGATTTAAGTGCCGACGACAATGCCGCCATCTACACGCAATATTTCTCCGGTAATAAAACTGGCTTGATCGGAAGCGAGAAATAAATAGGCATTGGCGATATCGCGCGGTTCCCCAAGACGGCCGAGAGGAGTGCGCGACTTCATACCGTCTAATATTTTTTCCGGCATCTGCACAACCATTTCCGTGGCGGTAAAACCGGGTGCCACAGCATTAACGCGGATATTGTAACGGCCGAGTTCACGCGCCCAAACCTTGGTCATACCTATCACTCCCGCTTTTGTAGCCACATAGTTCGTCTGGCCGAAGTTGCCATCCAGTCCCACAACCGAGGTGGCATTGAGAATAACGCCCCCTCCCTGTTTGATCATCACTGGCGCCACAGCCTGGGTGCAGTTAAACACACCTTTCAGATTCACGGAAATCACCAGATCGAATGCCTCTTCCGACATCCGGCTTACCACTTCACCATTTTTCCACTTGACCAGCTGGCCGTCGCGCAGGACGCCGGCATTATTGACCAGCACGTCGATCCGGCCGTATTCGGCGACAACATCATCAATCCATTTTTCCACCGCCTGCAGGTCGCTGATATCAATCTGGTAAAAAGCAACACCCAGTTCTCCTGCCGCGGCTTCTCCGGCCTCGCTGTTGACGTCACAAATAATGACCGTCGCACCTTCTTCGGCAAAGCGTTGTGCGGTGGCTTTACCGATGCCCGCAGCGCCGCCGGTAATTAAAGTCACTTTATCTTTGAGTAGCATTCGTTTCTCCATTTACTTTGAACGTATAATTAACTGTCGCTGGGCCCCCATCTCACGGCACCGGCGGCCCAGACGTATCCGATACCGGCAGCCACAATAACCATCAAATCGCCATCTTTCAGACGGCCGGTCTCTAATCCCTCACGAATAACGAACATCGCGTCCTGCTCACCTGTATGGCCGATTTCACCCAGGTAAACCGATTGTTCTTCTGTCAGCCCTAGTCGGGCCAGCATCTCCCGGTGCCCGGAGGGCTTAATGAGCACCATATTTAAGAAGTCAATATCCGCTTTTGTATAGGGTGAGCCATCCGCTTTGTGCCCACTCTTACGTAAGGCCTCGTCTACGCAGTGAACCCAATTCTCCATACTGACTGCATTAAGCCGATCTTTCATTGCTTCCGGCTCAACCAGGTCAAATTTAAACAGGTCTGCTTGCACCGCTTCCGGCGTCGGAAACTGAACCGTCCCGCTGGCAGGCACAATGACGTGTTTGCTCATAAAGCCATCGCTCATCAAGTGACTGCCCAAAACCCGGTTCCGCGGCCAATTCTTACGCAGCAGCATCGCCCCACCACCTGAGCCGATATTCCATAAGAAGGTCGTGCGCGGGTTTTTAAAATTAATGAAGTCAGAGATGCGGTAACCGCCGGCTATGAGCACGGTATTTATTTCCGGATCGGAATGCATCATGTTTTTGGCCAGTTTCATCGCGCTGACCGTCGTGGCGCAGCGGTTGTGAATATCAATAGCCCAAGCATTTTTTGCACCGATCTCATAAGCCAGGTGAATGCCTGATGTCCAAAGGAAATATTCGCGCCACTCTTCAGTCGTGCAGAGCACAACATCAATTTCCTCAGGGTTGATATCAGTTCGGGAAAGACAATCCAGAGCAGCCTTAATGCCCATTTCATTGGGATGATCATCCGCGCCGCCGATATGTTTCCCGGTGATGCCTAATTTGTCACGCACTACCCATTCGGGCAGCCCGCTTTGGGCAGCGATTTCTTCGGCCGTCATATAACCTTCAGGTGAATAGGTGCCCGTACTGACGATGCCTACGGTATCGGACATCATGAACCTTCCCTCAACTCGCGCTTTAGAATTTTCCCCGCACCGGAAATTGGTAATTCGGAAACGAAGACGACCGTCTTAGGCACTTTGAAACTTGCCAGATTATCTTTTAAGAAGTTAATGATCTCATCTTCAGTAGGTGAAGTATCAGGGCGGCAAACGATGAATGCCTTACCGACCTCGCCCCACTTATCGTCAGCTACCCCAACGACCGCGCACATATGTACTGCAGGATGTTTATAGAGTGCTGCCTCGATCTCCGCAGGATAGACATTCTCACCACCGGATATGAACATATCTTTTTTACGATCGACCACGTAGAAGTACCATTCCTGATCGTGATAGACGAGATCTCCGGTATGGAACCAACCATCCTCATCGATGGATTCAGCTGAGTCTTTTGGGTTGTTCCAGTAACCCGAACAGCCGCTCGGTCCTTTCAGAACAAGCTCGCCAATCTCATCAGGCCCAAGCGGTTTGTTATCATCATCGAGGACGCGTACATCGATAAAGAAGTTAGGACGGCCGATGCTGCCCGCTTTGCGAATCGCATCCTCGGCGGGTAGAGCGAAGAGCCCAGGTCCGAATTCCGTCATTCCGAATCCCTGCTTGAAGCGTACATCTTTCTCGCGAGCATACTGCTGCACCAGTGGCACCGGCAGCGGCGCTCCGCCACTGGTGCAGAAGCGAAGACTGCTCAGATCGGCCGTTTCCCAATTCGGCGCCTGGGTCAACAGCTGGTACATGGTAGGCACGGCCGCAAAAACTGTCACATGCTCGCGTTCGATCAATTCCAGCACCTGGGCTGGATCAAACTGCCTGGTCACAATGGTTGTATTGCCAAAGACAATCTGTGAGGACGTATAAGCAAACAAGCCACCGGAATGGAAGAGCGGGAAAACGTTGAGATAGATGTCATCATGCTGCACATCATGAATGACCGTATTCATAACATTCCAGCTAATCTGGCGATGGCTGATCTGTGCCCCTTTAGGCAGTCCTGTTGTGCCGCCGGTAAAAATCAAGCAGGCGATATCTTCCTTATCCAGGGATTCACAAGTAACCGGCGTCTGCGGTGAGGAAGCCAACACATCATCATATAGAAGACTCCCCGCTATGCCAGAACCTTCCAGGTGTACATGATGTTTTGCCGCCCAGGGCTCACCAGCACCTAATTGCGCAATCTCTATCACATCATCATTGAATTGTTCGCTGAAAATCAGGACTTTAGGGCTGGTGTCTTTGATAAGAGCGGCCGTTTCGCGCCAGTGAAGCCGCCAGTTCAAGGCTGTATGGATCGCGCCCAGCTTTCCACAGGCGTAAAGACAATCTAGATGCTCGATGCCGTCACGGGCTAAAATCGCGACGCGGTCCCCCTTGCTGACCCCGGCTTCATGCTTCAGCCAGTTAGCTAGGCGGTTAACGCGCTCATCCCACTGCCTATAAGTGAGGCGAAGATTGGGTTCTTTACCCGCGTCGATAACCGCAAGCGTATCCGGCGAATATATTTTCCGTCTTCCCAGGTAGTCGCCTATATACATCGGCTTTATCCTCCAATCGTTGTATTTAAGCACAAGCCGGTAACAGAAAAGTTACAATTCGGTTTTTTTTAGGCTATATATCCAATTTTTGAAGAGAGGATCAGGCGGAATTATCCAAAATTTCCTGCAGTAGCTCGCGTGTTTTCCCTGTCGGAGCAATGTTGAGTCCGCCGGCTAACAATTCTTCACATCGCTGGTAGGCTCGTAGAGCCTGGGAATTATTACCTAATTGAATATAAGTTTCGATCAGCATCTGGTAGGCGGGTTCCCAATAGCTGTCTCGCAGCAAAAGCTTCTGGCAAACATCTTCAACTTCTTCCCACTTCATTTCCTTAATCAGCGAGCGGGCAAGTCGCTCGGATGTGCGTATGAAGCGATTTAATAAGCGCAGACGTTCCTGCTGGGCCCATTCTTCATAGGGATATTCCTGCAGATAGTTCCCTTGATACAACGCCAGGGCCTGGCGATACATCTCCCGTGCAGCATCTGGGTCGGTCAGCAGCAACCGGTCTGCGGATGCACTTAAATGATCGAACTCGGACACATCAAACCAGAGGTCGGCTCCGAGGCTAATACCATAACGACTGCCTTCACGGCTGATAAAAGAAGATTGATGATTACGTTGTCGATTCGGTTC
Source organism: Promineifilaceae bacterium (SeqCode) (assembly GCA_046259485.1). Taxonomy (GTDB): domain Bacteria; phylum Chloroflexota; class Anaerolineae; order Promineifilales; family Promineifilaceae; genus JAACFF01. Next base: position 18,474 of record JBJYWP010000118.1, read on the forward strand.
CAAAACATTACAGAGAGCATTATAGGCGATCTTAAAATCTCGCTGAGCGCTCTGTGGATCCAGGTCCGGCCATAACATCTCAACGATCTGCTCGCGATGAAGCTGGGTGCGGCGATAGGTTAGTAAAAGTTGGAAAAGCTGGCGCGCCTTTTTACGCCGCCACTCTTTCGGCTCAACCAAATTGGCACCACGCCGGAGTTGAAAAGCGCCCAGGCTGTGCACCCGGAGCTGATATCCGGGATGGCTCTGTGCCTGAGCAAGCCCTAGTTGGTTAAGCAGCTGATTCGCGAAATCAGCATGGATTGACCATTCCTTAGCCTGCAGGAGCAAGGGAACCAAAACGCGTGGATCAGGGGGCCCAAACAGAGTTTTGCGCAGAAAAAGAAACCCATATTCATGCTCGCGTACCAGACGTAGAAGTTCTTCAAGATCACGCTGCAAGCGAGCCTCATCCCCTGAACCATACCATATCAAGCATTGCCAGAGCAGGGATACCACCGTTCCAAAGGTATCATTACACTCTCGGAAAGAGGACCCACCCTGCCTCAACCATTCGCCTGCTTCCTGACTTTCGCCAACCAGGGCATAAGCCGCGCCCATGGTGACACGAATGCCGGCGGCTACCCATTCATCTCCAACTTTGTCAGCAAGTACTATCCCTTCCTCGGCATATTCCCGAGCAGCTTCCAACTGCCCCACAAATCCGGCAGCCTGGCAGAGCCCCCAACAAGCCTCTACTTTGAGGCGCGTGGTTTGTAGATTGTTACTGACGGCAATCGCTTTTTGGAAAACGCGAGCCGCTTCTGCAAAACCTTGCTGATCCTTCAAAAGCAGCCAGGCATGTCCCTGCCGCATATAGCCAACGGCCATGACATAATCTGACTGCAGTAGGCGGCCGCGCTCTGTTCCTTCGAGAGCTGTTTGCATCGCCAGCTCCTGTTCACCCTCATATGCCAGAATGAGGGAAAGCAACAGTAAAGTTTCGCGGTGGGCGCGCGGCCGCAGGACCGGTTCCTGCCGTTCCTTTTCAGCCTGGTCTTCTAGCAGCTGCCGGGCTTCATCAAGCCGTCCCGTGCGCAGTAAAATACGGACCGGCAGTTCGACCTGGCTTGGCCCTTCTTGTCTTAGTTCACGAGCCTGCTCCTGATATCGTTTTGCTTCCTCCGCCCGGCCAAGATTAAGTAGATTTTCTGACAACAGTTCATGCAGACGTGCCTGTATCTCACGATCTTGCAAACCAAAAGAGAGTCGCAATGCCTCTTGTAAGAGCTCCTCGGCTCTATTTGGATTCACTGTGTCGAGATAGAGCCGCGCCTGACCGCGCAGCGCCTGTCCCAATGCCGGTAAATTATTCAGCGTACGGCTGAGTTGTTCCGCCTGCTGGTACCAGCCGATTGCCTCTTCAAACCGGCTGTGTAAGCGAGCAATATCCCCCAAACAAGTAAGTAAAGGAGGATGATGGGCTAGAATATCAGGGGGAATCGCGCCAATCCAACCGGCCAGAGTGTCCAGTTGACCCACGCGCACCATTTCGCTGCCTAACCTATCCAGGATCACGGCTGCTTCTTCAAACGCCTCACCTTGCAGCCAGTGGTAGATTGACGCTGCATCTTCGCCACGATCCTGATCATACTGGGCCAGACGCCGGTGGGCTGCAAGTTTTTCCTCAACCGATAACTGTTGAATAAGCAGTTCACGGAATAAATGGTGATAACGCATCTGCCCTTCCCCGGAATCCACGACAAACAAGCCGTTTTCAAACAGATAGGACAGAATCTCCTTGCTGTTACCGGCTTCGCGTAAATAGTCACAGCGATCGGCCGTTAACTGACGCAGGACCGAGGTGATACGTAAAAATTCCTGGATATCTTCCGGCTGCTGAGTCAGCACCTCCTGCGTTAGATAGGTGAACAGGTCTCCGGTTGAGCCGGATAGCTGCGCAACCGCTTCGGCAAAGGTGGCACCATCATCTTTCTGCAAGTTCTTCCACACCAGATGCAAAGCAATCGGCCAGCCTTCTAACTTCTCCACTAACAGAACGATTTGTTCCGGGGTTAGAATATGGTCAAATCGTGTGCGAAAAAGGTTATCAATCTCCTGGGGGTTAAAGGCCAGTTCTGCCTGGTTGATTTCCAGCAGTTCACCTCTGACCCGCAGTTGAAGCAGCAATGGTATTTCGATGGAATGGCGCATGGACAGGATGATATGAAGATTGTCAGGCGCAAATTCAACGAGCCTGTTCAAAATATTTATTGTTTCCTGGACATGGTGCAGTAGATGTGCATCATCCAAAATCAGGAATAGATCATCCTCGGAATCTAACGCGCTTGTAAAATCGTTAATCAGGCTGTCAATAACGGCCGACCATGAAATAGTGCTGCGATTGCTGCTCCACTCTTCTAATATTGCCATCGTCGCATCAAACACCCCTTGCTGAACGGTGGCAAAACTGTATAGAAGATGTACCAGAAAGCGTTGGGGATCGGCATCCTCTGAATCAAGACGATACCAGATGAGGGTAACAGGTTTGTTTGTTAGAGAGGCCAGAGCAGTGCTTTTACCATACCCCGGACCCGCCTGGACAATTGTCAGGCGATGGTAGCGGGCTTCCATGAGACGCTGCATCAACCGCGGCCGCATCAAAGTGAATTTTTGCAGCCGCGGTGGTGCAAGCTTAGTGCGCACAATTAAATTGGTCTGGTACATTCCATCCAGGGATGATTAGACATAGCAGCCTATCGGAACCTAACAAAATTCTAGCGCTCGCCGCTAAGCGCCATTTCGAACAAATAAGAATCTCGCCGATGCTGAACGTATCGCCTCTCTCTTTTTGGATTTGATCGATCGGATCTACTTGGCCTGTTCTAAAAGGGCATGAAAAGCCTGGTTAAATACTTCTGGTTTTTCGATATGAGGGCTGTGCGCTGCATCAACAACAACGACTTCCTCATAGGTACCACCATTCGCTGCATACTGTTCCAAAACGGCTTTCATTTGCGAAACCATTGGCTGCGGTGGATAGATTTCGTCTCCCGGCCATCCTGGAACGAATCCCAATTGGCCAAGTGCTCCCATATCAAACATCGAGAGATCGCTTACAATCTGGTCGCTGTCGCCACGAATCCAGAGAATAGGCGGTTTGTGCTCAGAATCGGCAATAGCGCTCGTGTTATAGAATCTCGGGCTGGTGGCGTTAATGGGGCCATATTGGCCGGGAGCTACATTAGGCCAGTTTTCGCTGGGGTTGAGATCGCCGGGATAGCGATCCTCCCCCACCTTTTCCAGTAATGCGGCGGTTAAGAAATCCTCTTCACGCGATGCCTGGAAAGGCGCTTTATAATAGAAAGTACTGATCACATTGCGCGGCGAATTGGGGTCGTCAGCGCTGCGATCGCCCTCTTTTATGCGCTGGATAAAATCCGGATTGACCACGCCGCCGCCTGATCCGGCAAAGTCATCGTAGCAGGGTTCGCCATTAAGACCTTTTGTTCCACCAAATCCATAAGGACTGATTGGGCTGACCAAAGTCAGGGAAGATACCAGTTCTGGGTAGTCTAGTAAGAACTGCATGGCCACGCCCCCACCTAATGACCAGCCCACTAAATGCGCCGGCCTATCACCAAAGATATCTGAAAGGGCTTTCAAGTCGTCAGACCAATCGCGGGCACCTCGTGCGCCATCGATGATCAGATCTTCGGTATCACCATAACCGCGCAAATCGGGAGCAACAGCAAAATAGCCTTCAGGCATTGCCAGCATGATTTCTTCCCAAAAAGTAGAGGCCGAGAAGTTGCCATGAATGAAAACCACCGGGATACCGTCTTCCGGACCGTACAACAGGACGTGGGTATTGATACGTGGGGTTTGAATCATCTTGGGCGTGATTCCGGGTAATACTGGGGCGGACATTTGTTTTTCTCCTTTCTTGGTTTGCTCTATTTAAGGTCCAGTTTGCACCCTATAGTATATCGAAAGCGATACAGATGGAAGTGGTAATTTACTGCCATAATGGGCAATAATTGGACTCATATCTACCCCTAAGAGTCCTCGTATCGGTCCGATTTAAATTCTTATTGCGCAGCGCTAAAAACAAACAATACCGCATATAACCCATAGGGCGCTCGCGTCCGGATGTTACTGCCCGGTATCCAACTGCGTCAGCGACCAGTTATCCAGGAACCAGCCGTTATTGGCCATGATATAGCGGTTGCGGAATGCCCCACCTACGCGGACGGTGCGCGCTTCATCAATCGTAAAATCATAGGTTAACGTATTACGCTGCCCGCTTGCCGTCCCCTGCCAGCCGGTCCCGCCGCCATCGACGATAACGCGCGCCTCAGCCGCCAGTGGATCCGAGGCATATATTTTCTGCCTGTTGTCATCATAGCCGGTGACCGTATCGGGGAAGAAATTGATTGTCAGGCGGTAGCTGTCCGGCTGCAAGGCTACGTCCGTGAACATGCTGAAGCTCGTCGGCGCGCCGCCCTTAAAGGCTTTGACGGTCTTATCGCCGTCAAAAATGAACAGACTATGCTCAGCCGGGGGCAGGTCTTTCGCGGGGACGACGCGTACTTCCGGACGATTGAACAGTCCACCCGCCCCTTGCTCTAAGTTATTAGCTCCTTCATCGGTAGCTAACTGCCAACCATCCGGAATTTGCAGTTCATTGTAAAGGTAAAAGTGCCAGTTGCCCTCGAAAGATGGGTTCGGCAGCAGGTTAGTTCCTGACGCAGCAGCAACAACCGGCGCCGATTCAACTGGTGCTTCGGTAGGTGCAGGCGCCGGCGCTTCAATCACCGGCACTTCACCTTCCAGCCCGGGAATAATAATATCCTGCCCGGCGATTAAGAAGCTGCTGCCGTCCATATTGTTGGCCGCCTGCAAGGCGGCGATCGTTGTCCCTGTCTGATCGGCAATTGTCGCCAGGGTATCACCGGGTTGGACGGTGTAGGTAACGCCGGTTTCAGCCGTCGTCGCTGTCGGTTCCGGCGTAGGTGAAGGCTCAGCCTCGGCTGCTGATTCCATAGTCGGTTCGGCCGTTGCTTCAATCACCGGCGCGACCTCCACGATCCGTGTCACCTCCACGGCCACTTCCTGTACGATTTCCTGAACAAACACTCGCGTCACTTCAACCGTCACCGGGATTTGTTCCGGCACAAGGCGGGTTACTTCGACCTGTTCCGCCTGACCGGCACATCCCATTAAAACTACCGCCGCCAGGGGCAGCAGGAAAATATAAAAACTTTTCTTCATCACTAAGAACTCTCTCAAATTAAAATCTAAGATCATGAACAAACGGCCGTTTCCATCCCGTCGTCACCTCGTCTGTTCAATCACCTGCAAACGACCGAAAGCATAGCACATCACCATTGACCGGCAATAGTTCGCTCTCAACCCTAAGGGAACGATGTTTCCGGGCAAGTTCAGCAATAGTATTAATTAATCAACCAGCCGCAAAGTAGCAATTTCAGACGGAGCGGGTGATACCGCCATCAACACGAATGTTTTGGCCGGTGATGTAACCTGACTCGTCAGATAGTAAAAACCGTACCGTAGCAGCGATTTCCTCAACTTTGCCATAACGACCCAATGGAATCTCCCGCAAGTTTTCTTCTGACTCGGGATAATTGTCGATGTATCCAGGCAGCACGTTATTCATGCGAATACCTTGCGCCGCATACTGGTCGGCATACATTTTTGCAAAATCTCCCAATGCTGCGCGCAAGCTGCTTGAGACTGGGAAGGTCCGACTCGGCTCAAAAGCTGCAAAAGTAGAGATATTAACGAAGGTTCCACCACCCTGTTCTAACATGATTGGCGTCACAAGCCGTGCCATGCGCACGACGTTTAAAAAGACTATGTCTAAACCCAAATGCCAATCGGCGTCTGAAATCTCCAGCAGCGGTCCTTTAGGCGGATGGCCGGTGTTATTGACGACAGCATCGATCCGGTCGTATCTCTCCAGCGTCTTTTCCACCAAGTTCTCTAAATCGTTTACTTTGGTTACCGAACCAGTCAAGCCGACACCACCTAGCTCCTGTGCTAAAGCTTCTGCTCCACCGGTATTGGACAGCAAGGCCAACTGGTAGCCTGCTTTATCCAACTCGCGGGCAATCGCTGCTCCCATCCCCCGACCGGCGGCCGTTATAACGGCAACTTTATTCTTAATCATTGTCTATTCTCCTTCTTAACCAAACTCTATCCCTTGAGCGAGAGGCAATTCATCGGACCAGTTGAGGGTATTGGTCTGGCGGCGCATATAACCTTTCCAGGCATCGGACCCAGATTCGCGTCCTCCACCGGTATCTTTTTCGCCGCCAAAAGCGCCGCCGATCTCTGCACCACTCGTGCCAATATTGACATTGGCTATGCCGCAGTCCGAGCCGCTGTGTGAAAGGAAACGCTCCGCCATACGAAAGCTGTCGGTGAAAATAGCACTGGATAGACCTTGAGTGACATCATTATGTATGTCAATCGCTTCATCCAATTCGCTGTAAGACATGACATATAGAATCGGGGCGAAAGTTTCCTCTCTTACAATAGGGGACTGATTGGGCATGTGAATGATCGCCGGTTCTACAAATAATGGCCCAATATCGGGTCGAGGTTGGCCACCGACCAGAAGCGTTCCGCCTTCTTTCTGTGCCTGGTTGATCGCCGCTTGCATCTTAATCACAGCACGCTCTGTAACAAGCGGACCGACCAAGGTGGAAGGATCCAATGGGTTCCCTAACGGCACTGTTTTATAAGCGGCCGTCAACCGATCGATTAGATTGTCAATAATTGATTCATGAGCAATTAGACGCCGCGTCGATGTACAGCGTTGGCCCGCAGTCCCTACGGCACTAAACAAGATCGCGCGCACAGCCATGTCAATATCGGCCGATTCTGTAACAATAATCGCATTGTTACCACCCAGCTCCATAATGGAGCGGCCTAATCGTTCGGCAACAGCCCCCGCTACTTTTCTACCCGTCGGCGTCGAGCCGGTAAAAGAGATAAGGGGTAAACGTTTGTCATGGCTCATTTGTTGGCCGATTTCCCCCGCTCCTACCGTCAAATTAAACACCCCGCTCAATTTGTGATCCGCCATGACGCGGTTGATCAATTTCTGTATAGCCACTGCTACCAGGGGTATCAATTCACTGGGTTTCCAGATCATGGTATCACCACAAACCGCAGCTACCGTGGCATTCCATCCGAATACGGCCGCAGGGAAATTGAAGGAGGTAATGATGCCGATGGGGCCGAGCGGATGCCACTGCTCATACATGCGATGTTGTGATCGTTCGCTGGTCATCGTCAAACCATACAGCTGGCGAGATAAGCCAACAGCAAAATCACAGATATCGATCATCTCCTGAATTTCACCCCAACCCTCAACCTGAATTTTTCCCATTTCTAAGGAGATCAAATCGCCAAGGGGCTCCTTATACTCGCGCAGCATATTTCCCAAATCGCGCACAACCTCTCCTCGTTTGGGGGCAGGAACCATCCGCCAGCTTTTGAACGCATCCTGCGCGGACTGGACGGCCCAATCATAGGCCGTTTTATCGGCCGCCTGTACCTTAGCAATCAACTCCCCCGTCGTCGGATTATAGGACTCAATCATCGGGCCTGCCGTCTCAATCCATTCCCCAGCAGCGAGACAGGTACCTAAATTCTCTGATCGAAGGTCGAGTTTCTTGAGAATCCAATTTTCTTCCATAGTTTCGCCTCATAGGTAAATTGATATAACGCTGAATGCTTTAATAATTGACTTCCTCAAGAATCATGGAGGAGCGATTGATAGAGGGGGAAAATGCTTATTGACTAAATGCCTGAATGCCGGTTTGTGTGCGTCCCAAAATAAGCGCGTGAATGTCGTGTGTCCCTTCATATGTATTCACCGCCTCGAGATTCATCACATGGCGAATGACATGAAACTCGTCTGAAATGCCATTGGCGCCATGCATATCGCGGGCGGTGCGGGCGATATCGAGTGCTTTGCCGCAGGAGTTGCGCTTCACCAGGGAGATCAATTCCGGTGCAGCCTTCCCTTCATCAAGCAGCCGGGCAACGCGTAGAACACTTTGCAACGCGATAGAAATTTCAGTCTGCATATTGGCAAGTTTGAGTTGGATGAGCTGGGTAGCGGCCAGCGGACGGCCGAATTGCGCCCGATCAAGCGTGTATTGTCGGGCGGCATGCCAGCAGAACTCGGCAGCACCAAGCGCCCCCCATGAGATACCGAATCGTGCTTTATTTAGGCAGCCAAACGGCCCCTTCAATCCTTTGACATTTGGCAGCAAGTTCTCCTCCGGTACGAATACATCGTCCATAACGATTTCGCCGGTCACACTGGCGCGAAGGCTGAACTTCCCTTCGGTTATCGGTGCGCTCAAACCGAGCATGCCTTTGTCTAAAATGAACCCACGAATATCCCCATCTTTCGCGCCGGCCTCGTTTTCACCCTCGCCATATGCCTTCGCCCAGACAACGAACACATCTGCAATAGATGAATTTGTGATCCACATCTTTGTGCCATGCAGTCGCCAGCCACCATCTACTTTCGTAGCACGGGTTTCCATGCTGCCTGGGTCTGAACCGTGGTTGGGTTCGGTCAGGCCAAAGCAGCCAACAAGTTCTCCGGAAGCAAGCTTGGGTAGATATTTTTGGCGCTGTTCTTCAGTACCATACGTGTAAATCGGGTACATGACGAGTGAGCTTTGCACAGACATGGTACTCCGGTAACCGCTATCTACCCGCTCCACTTCGCGAGCAATCAACCCGTAACAGACATGATTGAGCCCCGCCGCCCCATACTCTTCAGGAATGGTTGAACCCAACATACCCATCTCACCCATTTCTTGAAAAATGGCCATGTCGAACGCCTCATATCGATTCGCTTCCAGGACACGCGGCATCAGATTTTCTTGACAATATCTGCGGGCCGCATCACGCACCATCTTCTCTTCTTCAGTAAGCTGGTCATTGAACAAAAATGGATCTTGCCAGTTGAAATTTGGTTTTTTTGTCATAGCTGCCTTATTGTCTTCTTCAGTTTAATAATCAAGTCATCAAATCAAACGCGCAGGGTTTTCATATACAGGTTTGTTATCCAAAATTCGCTGCGGTGAAAAAATTGATAGATCGAGCGCATGCTCCTCACCCAGAACCATTTCGGCCAAATAGCGGCCAACAGCGAAGCACTGCTGGAATCCATGGCCTGAAAACCCGTTTGCGCAATAATATCCTTTCAGCGTTGGCCATTCCCCAAGGATCGCATTGTAGTCCAGGGTATTCATGGCATAAAGCCCTCCCCAACCACTTACTATCTTCAGGCGATCAAAATCAGGAAGGTATTTTACAAATCCTTCCCACATAAACTCTTCAAAATTAGTCCTGCTATAACTAAAATCATCATAAGTAACGGGATCGTTGGGCTGCGCTCCCCCAACCTCAAAATTTCCGGCACCTTCATGGAAAAGATACTGTCCATTCGGTAAAAGCAGCATGGGTAAAATCCTATCGCTGCTGCGGTTGATCTGCACATTGTAAACCTCGCGCTTGATGGGAAGCATTTGCAGATCAATCCCCAAAGGATCCGCTAAAAGAGGAGCCCAGGCTCCTGTAACATTAAAAACGATATTGGAAGAGTAAACATCGCCGGATGCTACCTCGATCCCCGTCATTTGATTGCCGCTTCTAAGCAGGCGTGTCACCTCATCTTCTACAATTCTTGCTCCTAATGAAACTGCCTTCCGTCGAATACCTAAAAGCACATCAAGCGGCGACATAGTACCATCCTTCCTTCCATAAGTTGCCCCGACGACATCATCTGTCAATCGATATAAAGGAAAAAGGTCAGTGATTTCCCCTCGTTCTACCCAGACAACATCCGCACCTAAACTCCTTTGAATAGCCAGACCATTGCGGGCAAAATCTTCCCCTTCAGCATCAACGAGATAAAGGTTTCCTTGTTGGCGAAAGCCAATATCAGGAACATGATCCTCTGTCGCAAACTCCTCGGAGAAAGTTGACAATACCTCCAATCCATAAAGCGACATTTCAATGTTGGCGCGCAGGTTAAACTGCACCCGGATATTGCCGTCGGATAAAACGGTCGATGAAGTCGCGTAGGTTGAATTCCGCTCGACTAATAATATTTTGAGGTTTGGGTCACGCCGGAGCAGGTTATAGGCTATAGCACACCCCATAATGCCCCCACCTGCGAAGATGACATCATAATGATCCCTTGTGCCCATGCTTAAATTCCTTTTACAAGTTTGCAGTTGTTATCCAATTCAGGTGGTGCTATCAGTGCCCAGGTCTTCTACAACCCACCATTATTTCATCAAGAGTATCGGCCGTACTTCACAAATCCTACCCAGATAAAAGTATACCCAGCATCATCACCGTATTATGACTTGTAGCAGGACGTCCTGTCAAAAGACGGACAATATCGATATTGATAATGATGATTGACACGCGCTGTACATTATGCTATGATTTTGCACATATTATCACTATTGCACATATGTGCAACGGGCGAGCTGGAGAATGGCCACACATTCTAAAACTCATCTTATGGTCAAGGTAGCCAAACAATATTTTGAAGCCGGCTTGACTCAGCAGCAAATTGCCCACTCGCTGCGCATATCGCGTTCCACCGTCTCCCGGCTTTTGACCAAAGCTCGGGAGGACGGCATCGTCCAGATCAGCATAGAAGTTCCCCCCGGCATTCACCCTGAATTAGAAAAGACCATTGAACAAAAATTCGATCTGGTTGAAGCGATTGTCGTGGAAACGCTGGATTACAATTCGCCAGATAGCATCGCCGGTGAACTGGGCCGGGCGGCAGCCGGTTACCTGGAAAGAACCATTCAGGACAAGGATACCATCGGGTTTGCCTGGGGAATCACTATGAAGGCCATGGTCGATACCATGCCGCCTAAAAATTTGCCTGGTGTGAACGTGTTCCAGATGAACGGAGGCCTGACGCCGCAGAGCACAGATATTCACGGTATATCATTAACCCGCAATTTGGCTACGCGGCTGGGGGGAACAGCGTACATGCTTCAGGCCCCCGGTGTGGCTGATACACCGCAAACGCAGCAAATGTTTATGAGCGATGCACAGGTACGCCAGGTCTTTGACTTAGCCGATACCGCCAACATGGCCTTTTTTGGCATAGGCGCTCTGGCTCACGACTCACTCTGGGGACAAGCCGGGCTGCTGACGAATGGCGTGATGGCTGAATTACAGTCGTTGGGTGCCGTCGGTGATGTGATGTCCCGCTATTTTGATGCAGACGGGAAGCTGGTTAACTCCAGCTTATGCCGGCGCGTGGTGGGACTTCCTATTGATCAGCTTATGAAAATTAATCGGCGCATAGGTGCTGCCGGAGGCCGCGATAAGTTTGAACCTATTTTGGCTGCCTTACGCGGTCAATATGTCAATGTTTTAATTACAGATCAGATCACGGCACAAAAACTGATCGATCATATGTAAAAGGAGGCGCTTAACGGAAAGGAACATTCAAAACCGGTTTTACTGTTAGACTTAGTAAGGAGCTAAGGAGCTAGGTCAAGGAGATTGAAATATGAAGTCACGTAAGATTTGGACATTTTTAGTCCTACTATCATTGATTACCCTGTTCGTTGTAGGCTGTAGTGCGCCGGCAGATGAACCGGTGGCCGAAGTTGAGAGCGCGGCGGAGACGGCCGAAGAAAGTGTAGATGAAAGCGCCTCAGAAGCAGATGCTGAGCCTTATGAAGTTGCCGTCGTCGTCAAGATTACCGGTATTCCCTGGTTTAATCGCCTGGAAGAGGGTGTCCTTGAAGCTGCTGAAGATCTGGATGTGAATGCCTATCAGGTAGGCCCGGCAGATGCCGATCCGGCACAGCAGGCCAAACTGGTCGAGGATATGATTAGCAAAGGTGTGGACGCTATTGCCGTGGTTCCCAATGATGCCACGGCATTGGAACCCATCTTTGAACGGGCCAAGGAAGCAGGTATTGTGGTCCTAACCCATGAATCACCAGACCAAGTTGGGAATGATTACGATCTGGAACTGATCGACAATGTAGCTTTCGGCCGTCACCACTGGGACATGCTGGTGGAAAACATGGGTGACAGCGGGCAGTATGCCATTTTTGTTGGCGGCTTGACCGTTCCGCTGCACAACCTTTGGGCGGATGAAGGCATAAAGTATGCGGAAGAAAAGTACCCCAATCTTGAACTGGTAACAGAACGGCTTCCCGTAGGAGAGGACCAGGAGTTAGCCAGACAAACGACGCTTGATTTGCTGCAATCCTATCCGGATTTGAAAGGCATCATCGGCTTTGGCAGCCTTGGCCCTCCCGGAGCCGCACAGGCGCTGATTGAAAAAGGGTTGACGGACGAAGTATCCGTGGTTGGGACAGTGCTGCCCGGCCATGCCGCCCCCTATCTCCAGGACGGCTCGATGGATCACGGCATTCTTTGGGATCCGAAAGATGCCGGTTACTCGTTGGTCTGGACGGCCGTTCAGCTGTTGAACGGCGGAGAAATCACGGATGGGATGGATGTCCCCGGAGTAGGCGTTATTACGATGGACGGCAACGTGATCAAAGTTGACGCGATGCTGGACATCACCGCTGAAAACGCTGAAGATCTCGGTTTCTAATACTATTTACCCTAAAAGCAGGCTCGCAGAGAAGCGAGCCTGCTTTCCTTATATGGGGTAATACGGAGCTATGCCAGAACAATTCCTGTCGCTAGAAAACATCAGTAAACGTTATGTTGGCGTGCAAGCCCTGGATGCCGTCGATTTCACCATGTCCACTGGAGAGATTCACTGCCTGGTCGGCGGCAATGGCTCGGGTAAATCCACCTTGATTAAAATCATCTCCGGAGTTGTCCGGCCGGATGCCGGGGCGGTGATTGAGATTGGCGGGGAACGTTTCCAGGACTTTGGGGCGATTGACGCTATCCGCCAGGGGATCGAGGTGATTTACCAGGATTTGTCGCTCTTTCCCAATATGACTGTAGCCGAAAATATCGCCTTAAGCGAAATAATTGCCGCCGGACAAACTTTAGTTAAAAGGCAGGATATGAAGGAGATTGCCCAAACGGCGATGGGCAAAATCAAAGCCAATCTCCCTTTAGATGAACTGGTGGGTGAAATTTCCCTGGCCGATCAGCAGCTTGTCGCCATATGCCGGGCGCTGACTCATGACGTGAAACTGGTCATCATGGACGAGCCGACAACAGCCCTGACACGGAAAGAAGTCAAGGCGCTCTTTGCAGTAGTCAAGGATCTGCAGGCTAAGGGCATCTCCACCATGTTTGTCAGCCATAAGCTGGATGAAGTATTCGAGATCGCCGAACAGGTAACGATCCTTCGAGATGGGAAAAAGGTAGGATCGTATCCCCGGCAGGAACTGGACGACGAAAAACTGATTTTCTTGATGACGGGCCAGAAGCTGGATTATTCCAAGCATACTGAGCAAGTTAATAAAGAGATGATTCTGCTGGACGTGCAGCAGTTGAGCAAGCAGGGAAACTTCAAAGACATTAATTTCCAGCTGTATCCGGGCGAGATATTGGGAATCACAGGCCTATTGGGATCAGGGCGGACTGAATTAGCAAAGGCATTGTTTGGCTTGAATCCGGCCGATTCAGGCCAGATCTTGCTGGATGGCCATGCAGTGCAAATTGATGATGTGCCGACGGCCGTCAACCTGGGCATTGCCTATGTGCCCGAGAACCGGTTGGTACAGGGATTAGTCATGCAGCAAGCGGTGGGTAAAAACATCGTCCTCACGATCTTAAACCGGCTGCTCAACAAGTTGGGCTTAATCAATCAAGACAAAATGAAGCAGAGCATCGAGCGCTGGATCAACGAACTGGCAATCAAAGTGCCTTCGTCCGAGGCTGCGGTGCAAACGCTGTCCGGAGGCAACCAACAACGGGTTGTCCTGGCCAAATGGATGGCCACCGACCCCAATATCCTCATTTTGGACGGGCCTACGGTCGGTGTTGATGTGGCCGCCAAAAGCGCGATTCATAACATCATCCGCAGTTTGGCGGTGGAAGGAAGGGGAATCATTATTATTTCTGATGAACTAATGGAAGTTTTTCAGAACTGCGGCCGGGTTTTCGTAATGCATAAAGGCCGGTTTAAGACCGAGTTCGATACTTACCAAACCACCCAGGACGAAATCCAGGATTACATCAACCAGCTCGACTGAGGCTCCGCATGAAAAAATTCTTTTCTTCTTATGAAAATTTCGTCCTCCTGGCAATCATCATTTTAGCGGTGGTGATTACGGCCGTAAACCCCAATTTTCTAACCTTAGAAAACATTCTCGATTTACTCAAAAGCTACTCTTTCGTCGGCATTTTATCCATCGGCGTCTTATTTGTCCTCATCTCCGGTGGCATTGATATTTCATTCACCGCCACGGCAACGGTAGCCATGTATGTCATGGCCGTGATGCTCAACAAGTATGGCGGGAACATGTTTACGGCCTTCTTGATCGCCAGTGTCATCGGTATCTCTTTAGGCATGATCAATGCCATTTTTATTCATTATTTTAAGATTCACAGCATCATCACGACGATAGCTACGTTGAATATTTATTATGGCTTATTGACCTTTTTCTCCAATGGAAAATGGATCTATTCCCTGCCCCCATGGTTCCGCGAATTCTCTCAAGTGCGCGTTCTGACCTTGACCAACGCCGCAGGCCGTGAATTTGGCCTGTCGATCATCACGGTCATCTGGATCGTCCTGCTCATTATAGCCTGGGTAATTCTGCGTTATACCATGATTGGGCGCGGCATTTACGCATTGGGCGGCAATCCGGTCTCGGCAGAGCGAGTGGGTTTTAACATCCCCCGTTTGCAGATATTTGTCTACTCCTTCATGGGATTGTTGGCCGGTATTGCCGGTGTCGTTCTAACCCTCTTGGTGCAGTCAGTCGCCCCAAACTCGATTGTTGGCAAAGAGTTGGATGTATTAGCGGCCGTTATCCTTGGCGGAGCCAGCTTATTGGGCGGCGTAGGGACCCTACGGGGAACCGTGTTAGGCGTCATTCTCATCGCTACGATGAACAATGGCATGACCTTGATGCGCATTCCTCCCTATTGGTACGACGTTTTGATCGGCATGATCATCGTCATCAGCGTGAGCGCCAGCGCCTACCAACACCGGCAGCGGAAATACAAAACGACTGTTATAGAAGTTCAATGAACCCGGAGGCAACCAATTGAACCGCAAATACTCCGAGAACCTAATCTTAATTTTAGCCCTTGTGGGCATTGTTTTGCTCATGGGGATGGTGAACGGCCGGCAGTTCTTCCAGGTTGGTAATCTTCAGGCTATGGCCTTTCAACTGCCGGAGTTGGGGATCCTGTCCCTGGCGATGATGATCACTATGCTGACGGCGGGCATCAACCTGTCAATCATCGCCTCGGCTAATTTGACCGCTATTGTCGCCGCGCTGATTTTATCGAATATGCTCGGACCTGATGCGTCCGGCGCCGGGGCCACGGCCGTTTCTCTGCTGGCTATTGCCGCCGGGCTGCTGGTCGCTGCTCTGGTGGGCTTACTAAATGGCTATTTGATTGCCTGGCTGGATGTCTCTCCCATCCTGGCCACGTTGGGAACGATGATTCTGCTGCAAGGGGCAGCCATTGTATTGACCAAAGGTTATGTTATCTCCGGCTTTCCACCGCTGATACTTTTCATCGGCAATGGAAAGATTTTGGGTATCCCCATGCCCATGATAATTTTCATCGTTTGTGCCATCGTGATGGCTGTACTGCTCAATCGCACCAAGCTGGGCACGAGCATCTATATGTTTGGTTCCAATGCCACGGCCACTCATTATTCCGGGATCAACAACCGCCGCGTGATTATGCAAACTTACCTGGTTTCCGGGATTTATTCGGGCATTGCCGCCCTGATCATGATGTCCCGTTTTAATTCGGCCAAGGCGGATTACGGTGAATCCTATTTGCTGATGACTGTGCTGGCTGCAGTGTTAGGCGGTACCAGCGCCGCCGGTGGATTCGGCACGGTGTCAGGTCTGGTTATTGGCTTGGTGATCTTGCAAATTGTTTCCAATGGGCTCAATTTGCTGCGGGTTAATAATTTTTTGACGATTGCCATCTGGGGCATCATTTTACTTTTAGTGATGATCGCCAATTATTATCGCAACCAATACCAACAAAAAAGGCGGACAGCATGATTGTTTTTATGGGGATTGATTTAGGCACAACCGGATTGAAGGTCACACTGTTGACGGATAACGGCCGTCTGATCGGCTCCGAATATTGTGAATATCCGATTGAGACTCCCCACCCTGGGTATGCTGAACAGGATCCACAAGCCTGGTGGCAGGGCTTTGTCGCTGCCTGTCAAACGCTCAAAAGCAAACATCCGGTCGAATTCGGCGAAATCGCCGGCATTGGCATCTGCGGGCAAATGCACACCCAGGTCTACCTGGACAAAGACAATACTGTATTGCGCCCTGCCATAACCTGGATGGACCAGCGAGCCAACGACATCGTAGATCGCATCAACCAGGATGAGGCTGCTAAAGAACTCATCTTTCAAGAGACGCAGAATTTTGCCAGCACGACCTATATGGCCCCACAGATGAATTGGGTGATGGAGAACGAGCCCGATTTGTGGCGGCAGGTAGCCCACATTCTGGTTGCCAAGGATTTCATCAAATTCAAGTTGACCGGCCAGATGGTAACTGATATTTCCGATGCCAGCGGCACGCTGTTGTTCAATGTCAAGGATCGTATCTGGTCGGACCCAGTGATTGACTACTTTGGTATTCCGCGGGCGATGCTGCCGGAGGTACGGCCGTCTACGGTCATCATGGGTCAGGTCAGCCCGGAGGCAGCAGCGTTAACCGGTATCAAGGCCGGCACGCCGGTAGGCAACGGCAGCACCGATAACTCGGCCTCGGCTTTAGGTGCGGGGATGGTTCAGCCGGGGCAGGTGACGTTGATTATCGGTACGGCGGGCGTGATCTCGGTATGTTCGGAACGGCCGTTAATTGACCCCCAAAACCGCACCCTCTGCTGGAACTACTGCTTGCCTGATCAATGGGTAACATTGGGCATCACCCAAACGGCCGGCGAATCACTCAATTGGTTTAAAAATGCTTTTGATAAAACGGAACCAGGCGTTCGCTCCGGCGATGTATTTGAACAATACAATCAGGCCATTGCCGGAGTACCCGACGGATCAGGTGGCGTCATCTTCTTACCCTATTTAAACGGCGAACGCACACCATACTGGGATCCGGCCGCCCGCGGTGTCTTTTACGGAATCAATTTGACAACCCAGAAAGCCCATTTCATCAAAGCGATCATGGAAGGGGTGTCTTTCGCCTTACGCAACAATATCGAAACTGTGGAGTCTTTAGGGATTGCCATCAATCAAGTCAGGGCCGTGGGCGGCGGGCTAAAAAGCACAGTCTGGCTGGAAACACTGGGTAAAATTTTGCGTAAACCGATTGTGACCGTGAGCGTACCTGACACGGCTAACCTGGGCAATATACTGCTGGTAGGTAAAGCATTAGGTGCTTTCGACTCCATTGAGGACGCCGTTGGCAGAATGGCTACAACAGAACGGCAGGTGTCTTTTAATGCAGACACGCCGGTTTACGAAAAACAATACGCGGTTTTTTTAGAGTTATACGAACAATTAAAACAAACCTTTCGACAGTCATCGGGGGAATGAGGCTAAATCATGTCTGAAAAAATAAAAGAATCTCTTAAACAACTCCTGGTTGAAACCGGCATTAAGATGCTGCAAGAGGGACTGACGGTCGGTACCTGGGGCAATATCAGTGTACGCGATCCGGAAACAGGATTAATTTATATTTCACCCAGCGGGATGAATTACTGTGAAATTCAAGCCGCTGATATTGTGGTGCTGGACAGTGAAATCAACGTCGTGGATGGGTTTCGGATTCCTTCAGTGGAAAGAGGAATGCATGTCACCGTTTACAATGCCCGGCCGGATGTTAATGCTGTAATCCATACGCATCCTCTTTATTCGACGGTTCTGGGCGTAAATGGCATGGAACTGCCGGGCATCAGTGAGGATTTCGTGCAAATCGTCGGTGATAAGATCATTTGCTCCGAATATGCCCTGCCGGGAACAATGGAATTAGCCCATAATGCCGTCAAGGGATTGGGAGATTATAATGCGGTCCTTTTACCCAATCACGGCACCCTTAACGTGGGACCAAACATGCCCATGGCGATGACAATTTGTCATGTCGTCGAAAAAACGGCCCATATTTACATCATGGCCAAGAGTATCGGCACCCCCAATTTAATTTCGGCGGAGCACATCAAAATCATGCAGGATTTTGCCCGCAACGTATATGGGCAGCGTTAGTTTTACAAGCTGACCCTCATTGGATCATAAAGCTGCCACGATCGTGTGTAATGCTTCGCAGATGACATCTTGTTCGGAATCAGCTAATGTGGGATACATAGGCAGTGAAAATATCTCTTGGACAGCGGCTTCTGTATTGGGCAAGTCTCCTTCCTTATATCCCAAATAGGCATAGCCGCGCATCGTATGGATCGGCCAGGGGTAGCTGACGTTAACAAAAATATCCTTTTCTTTCAAACGAGAAATAATCTCATCACGCTGCTTGTGCCGCACGACAAATAAATAGTAAGCATGCTCGTTGCCCCTGGCAACAGCAGGCAACATCAAGCCCGTTCCGGCAAGCTTTTTATCATATTGGGCTGCCAGTTTGCGCCGCCGGGCGATGTATTCATCCAGATGGCGCAGTTTCCTGCGTAAGATTTCGGCATGTATTTCGTCGAGGCGGCTGTTATAGCCATGTTCCTCGGCGTAATAAGTATTCTCCATGCCATAAAAACGCAGGCGGCGAAGTTTATCGTCCACAGCATCGTTGCCGGTAAGCACCATCCCCCCATCCCCATAAGCACCTAAAATCTTGGTCGGATAAAAAGAATAGGCGGCTGCATCTGACATCGAACCAGCCACATTCCCCTGAAAGACAGCGCCGTGAGCCTGGGCACAATCTTCTAACACCAGCAGTGAATGCCTTTGGGCGACGGCATTGACGGCCGTCATATTCACACACTGCCCATATAAATGCACCGGTAAAATACAGCTTGTTTTGGCTGTGATTGCCTGTTCCAACTGATCGGTATCCATTAAATAAGTATCGAGTTCGATATCGACGAAGCGGGGAACGGCCCCGGCGGAAACAATGGCCGAGACGGTGGGAACGGCCGTATTGGCTACCGTAACCACTTCATCTCCAGGCTGCACCCCAATCGCTCGCAGCCCTAAAGTGATCGCGTTCGTCCCGTTATCCACGCCCACACCATGGGCCACGCCACAATAGGCCGCGAATTCCTGTTCGAACTGGCGTACGCTTTCGCCGAGTATCAGTCGCCCGGAGCTAAAAACTTGCTCCACTGCGGCATAGATTTCTTCTTTTTCTTGTTCGTATTCTTTAAGATAGTCCCAGACAGTAATCGTCATCTCATCACTTTATCTTTCAGGTATATTCTAAATTTCGGGTTAACAAGTTAATAACACGCATTAACAACCCTCCGATTTTCCCATCTGAAGTAAGACAGGCGGAGAATTTGTTCAAGGGGCGCCGGCGACGTCGTGATGGCTCCAGGCGAAGGGAATTAAAATCCTGAGGAAATCGGGATTTCAGAAAAGACATCACTTTCGTAATTGTAGTTGCCCCCTTCATCCTCGTAAAGGGCAAAACGGCCGTTCGAGCTTCTATAGATGAAATACATGGGCACGACAAATCCCTTAATGGTGGCGGGCCGCCGCCATAAAAGAAAAGCGCCCTTACGCGAACGGCCGTTCGGGCAAGGGCGCCAGTTTTTTTCAGCGCCGGACTCTTAGTGCAGCACGACAGTTAAGGAAGTGCCGCTACTTAGAAGCAAGATGTCTCAAGGCAACTTCACCAACAGAAATGGTAACCATGCTTGCGGTGAAACCGGTTTGGTTGGTGTATGCGTGGCTTGCAGGTTTATGGCGGTAACCGAATACGGGGGAAACTCTTCCGTCACCTGCCCGCCGGAGAGCGTGACTTGGGGTGCATTATTCTTCAACTCCGCAGCAGCGCCGAGGATGTTGTCGGGCGTCAAAGTCATCCCATTTATCGTCGTACCATGGTTCGGACCATTGCTTTCTTCCGTCAAGTCCAAGGGACTTGCATTCGACAGCGTGTACTTCTGGCCGCTGACCGGTACAAATCCATTAATCGCTATCGATTCAGCGG
>JBJYWP010000119.1:0-33546 GCA_046259485.1 Promineifilaceae bacterium (SeqCode)
TTGGCGCGGCGGTGGCGCGTTTGCATCATGCCGATCGTGACCGCCGTGTGCTCGCTGATCGTGGTTAAGGTCGTGCATTCCTCGACATCATTTTCATGACCGGTCAGGTCAACCAGCAGCAGCCCGATTGGCACCGCACCCCAGTACATTGGCAGCACCATGGCCGGATTAATGCCGAACTCCGCGCTGAGATCGAGGCGCATGGCCTGCCCGGATTTGACAGCCGCCACCAGCGGATCGTGCCCATTTTCCAGGCTGAGCGGCGGCCTTTTGAGCAAAACGGCCGAATCTGACTCCCGCGAGCGCCCCATCCAGGGATGCAGGGAGATTAATTCTTGATCGATCAAGGTGACGATAGCCTGCTTAAAATCCAGCTCGCTGGTAACGGCGGCCAGCAGATGGGCCAGGACCGTGTCTAAATCAACCGCGTGCTGCAGGGCGATCAGCAGCTCGAGCAAAATGCGCTGTTGTTCGGATTCGGGGATACGAGCCATGGGGGAATGATAGTTGTTTGTGGTGAAGTTGCAAAGTGGCAAGTGGCAGAACCTGCACTGAGCTTGTCGAAGTGTGCCAAAGGAGCAGAATATTTGAGACAATGCGCGGAAAATTAAACGTTTTGCCGGATAGACCAGTTAGACCAGCAAGTGAATTTGCTGCTTTCACGAAAAAAATGTTTATTAAAGCGCTACTGAGATCCGTTCGGGCTAGTTGGCTTCTAGCCTGCTTTCTTGGGTCAGACGGTGGTTTGCAGCCACCGGACCCCTGGCTGCAAAATACATTCTATGGCGGGGTGGTAATTCCGAATTCCGAATTCCGCATTCCGCATTCGGCTCTATCCGACATCCCCCATCCAATTGGGTATAATCCACGATTGGAGGTGCTAAATAATGAGTAAAGAAATACTGGTAATCGGCGGTGGTCCGGCGGGGATTGAGGCGGCGCGGGAAGCGGCGAAGGTGGGTTTGCGGGTAACTCTAGTCAGTGCCGGGCCGGTCGGCGGGCGCGCCGGCTGGCACAGTTTGCTGCCCAGCAAAGTGTGGCTGGCGGCGGCGGAAGAGGCGCGGCAGGGCGGCGTTGCATCCGTGGCTCCGGGGGCGATCCTGGATCGGTTGGGCCAAGTGAAGCAGGCCTGGAACAAAGCTCAGCAGGCTTCACTGGATCAATTGGGCGTGAAGGTTAAGCAAGGTACGGCTGTTTTCAACAACGCCGGCGAAGTACAGGTGTTGGATGGGGACGGCAAGGTGATCGAACAGTTCAGCGGTCTTCCAGTCATCGTCGCCGGCGGATCCGTGCCCGTTTTCCCGCCTGCTTTGAAACCGGACGGCCGGCGCGTTATCGCTCCGCGGCTGCTGAGTAGGCTGGCCAAACTGCCGCGGAGCATCCTGGTCATCGGCGCCGGGGCGACCGGTTGTGAAGCCGCCTTCCTGTTTAACGCCCTGGGTGTTTCCGTGACCTGGATCGTCGACCAGTATGGTATTTTGCCGCGTTTTGCTCCCGGCATCGGTGACGCGCTCGGGGAAGCGCTGGCGGATCAGGGGGTGGCGATTGTCGGCGGCGAGATGGTGGCTGATTTGCAGCGCGGTGAGGAGGAGATAACGGCCGTCTTGCATGGCGGCCAAAGTTATTCGGCGGAGATGGCCTTCGTGGCCATTGGCCGCAAGCCCGATCTGGGTTCTTTGAACCTCGGTGCGGCCGGTATTGAGGTGGGAAAAGATGGCCGCATCGCGGTTGACGAATACGGCCGTACGCGGAACCCGTTGATTTACCTGATTGGCGACGCCGACGGCGGGGTGATGACGGCCAATAAAGCTCAGGCGCAGGGACGCATCGCCGCCCGCCATCTGGCCGGCATGGAGACCGCGCCGTTCGAAGCAAACCTGGTAATCCAGCCGGTCTACACCGAGCCGCAGGTAGCCCAGGTCGGCGATGTCAGCGGCGAAGTAAAGCTGCGCGTGCCTTTCGCACAAAGCCTGAAATCTTACCTGCTCCCCGAGGGGCAGGGCTTTTTACAGCTCTATTACGACGAAGAGGATCTGAGCATACTCGGCGCGACGGCCATTGGCCCGCATGCTGCCGACGTGCTAAGCTCCGTACTGGTGGCGATGAAATTAGGCGGGACGCTCGACGACCTGGCCCAGCTCTACGCCGCCTATCCGAGCCTGAGCGAATTGGTGTTTAGCGCAGCCAGGGAGGGGGGCAGGTAGTTAGGTGGTCAGCCAGTCGGCCAGTCAGCTAATCAGCCATCAGCCGTCAGCTGTCAGTGACAGCGATTCCTGAAATGCTGAAATGCTGAAACGCTGAAACACTAAACCGATGTAAAAATTCTGTAAATTATGGGATGAGAGCGATTCAAATTCAATCGCAGTGTTATACTGTATTTTATTTCCGGTGTGCATTTCCGGGAGGCTTTGAATGAGAAGGTCCCTTTTACCACTCCTTGCTACCGTCGCCCTGGCCTTGATCGTGGTCGCTGTGAGCGGCCTGGGGGCGTATTACCTGCGCCTGCGTAGCCAGTCTCAGCAGACGGCCGTGCAGCCTGATGCTGTCTATGTCCCGCAGGTAGTGACTGTTGAAAACACCTCCTCCCAGGTTATCGAGGTGGCGAGCGGCTCTCTGGATGAAGCTTTGCAGCAGTTTATCGCTCGGGACGGCTTGCGGCCGGTGCGTATGGGCGGTGAACCCGATCCCACTGTCGTCACCTTAGGCGAGGCGCTCTTTTTTGATAAGGAACTCAGCGGCAACCGCGATATTTCCTGTGCGACCTGCCATCATCCGCTGATGCACGGCGGCGATAATTTGTCCCTGCCATTTGGTACAGGAGCGAGAGGATTGGGCACGGCGCGCAAGATGGGCGAAGGCCGCAACCTGGTGCCGCGCAATGCCCCGGAGATTTTTAATCGCGGAGATGAAGAATGGGCGACTATGTTCTGGGACGGCCGTGTTTCCGCGGCCTATGATTACTTCGCGTCTCCGGCGGGTGAAAACCTGCCGGCCGGTTTGCAAAATGCGACGGCCGTGCAGGCGATGTTCCCGCCAACCTCGCGTGATGAAATGCGCGGGCAGTCGGGTGATATTTGCCGCGAGACGGATACCGAGCCGATGGTCCTTAATGTCTTTGATGTGCGCGCATCCGAAGTGGCGGACGACGACGGTGGAACCCTGGTGATTAACGAAATAGCCCTGATGGATAATACGGATTTCACGGGTATCTGGAGCGCGCTGATGGACCGGCTGCTGGTCATCCCCGCGTATCGCGACCTGTTCGCCGCGGCTTATCCAGGGACGGCGCAGGAGGAGTTGGGCTTTCAACATGCGGCAAACGCCATCGCCGCTTATGAGATCGCCGCCTTTACTTTTACGGACAGCCCCTGGGACCGCTACCTGGCCGGCGAACAGGATGCCCTTTCGGATAAAGAGAAAAAAGGGGCTTTGCTGTTCTATGGCGATGCCGGGTGCAGCAGCTGCCACAGCGGGGTGCTGATGACCGATCAGAAGTATCACAATATCGGCGTGCCCCAGTTTGGACCGGGAAAAGATGAATCAGGGTTGGATTACGGCCGTTATCTGGCGACCGGTGAACCGGGAGATATGTTCGCTTTCCGCACGCCCCCATTGCGCAATGTTGCCCTGACCGGACCGTGGATGCATAACGGCGCTTATGACAATTTGCAGGACGTGATCGCGCATCATCTTAATGTCTCTCAGTCTCTCGTGGATTACAGCGGCGACCACTTAACGGATATCGTGCAGGTCTCGCTGCGCAATGAGAGCGCCGTTACCGACGAGGTGTTGGGCACGATAGACCCCTTGATGACGACGCCTCGCGAGCTCACTCCCGAGGATATCGATCAGCTCATGGCTTTCCTTTATGCGCAGACATCGCCGACGGCCGTGGATCTGGCGCACCTGGTGCCTGATTCGGTACCCAGCGGACTTCCCGTCTGGGATTGAGAATCTATTACTCTCGCTGCCTTACACTTACCTAGAGAAGAGGTTATTGAGGACGCGGACGAGATCGGACAAGTACAGATAATGGACATTTATCAGCTCTCGTCTGTTCTAGTCTGCGTCCTCTGATTAAAACTGTCGGGAGATGATTAGATCATTAACTATTCAACGGGGTAGCCTGCTTCTTCCCAGGCCACGATGCCGCCGGGCATATTATGCACATTGTCAAACCCATTGGCGCGCAGGAACTGGGTTACCTGGCTGCTGCGATTGCCGGTACGGCAGGTGACGATCACTTCCTTATCAGTGGGAATTTCATCCAGACGCGATTCAAGCGTGCTCATAGGAATCAGATTGATGCCCGGGATATGATAGTCGTCATATTCATCCTGCTCGCGCACGTCCAGCATGTAGACATCGGGATCATTTTGAATCTCATAGACGGTAGCAACATCCACGTCGGCAGGTAAATTGGCTATATCGACGCTGCTAGCCGCGGGCGCTTCGGCCGCGGGTGCTTCAGCCGCCGGCGCCGCAGCCCCACCACAAGCCGCCAGGGCGAAGATGAGTATTAATGCGAATAAGGGAATGAGACGTTTCATGATATTAGACTCCATTTTAAGTATTTCAGTACCTCAGTATTTCAGTGGCTCAGTGATTCAGAATATCAGAATCTCAGAATCTCGGTTGTTGAGACGTCGTTCTGACAAACTGAAAAACTGAAACACTGACGAACTCCGAGGCCGATTTTCTTTAAATACGATCCACTGTCAACCCTCCCCGGGAAATTCTGATGTGATTCTGATTGAAGAAAAACATTATTATGGGTAAGATTATTTGGTTTTATATGCCCAATAATCGATAATACGTATTATGCGTTAAAACCTTGCCTACGATTGCATAGGCTTGATTCGATTCAGATAAACCAATAGTAAAAGAGGTGACTAAAATGAAGATAGAACCATTGGGAGCACGCGTATTGATCCTTCCCCAGGAAAAAGAAAGGGAAACCGCCAGCGGTATTATCCTGCCTGAAACAGCGAAGGAAAAACCGCAGACAGGCACAGTTGAGGCCGTGGGCGACGAAGAAGAAATGATGACCGGTTTAGAGGTCGGCGATCGCGTCCTCTTTCCCAAATACACGGGGACGGAGATTGAGCTGGATGGCGTTACCTACTTGATTATGGAAGAAGGCGACGTATTGGCTCGCATTTCGTCATAAGCGAATTGGAGGGAGCTTAAATGGGATTCTTTCAATCTTTCTTTGGCCCACGAGGTGGTTCGTCGATCGAGGGCGTGAATGCCGATGAGTTAAATGAGCTGCTGCAAAGTGAAGCTGATTTCTTGTTGGTCGACGTCCGATCGCCGATGGAATTTACCCATGACGGCCATATCGAAGGTGCGATGTTGATCCCGCTGCAAGAACTTTTTCACCAACCGGATGAACTTCCGCAAGACAAAGAGATCGTCTTTGTCTGCCGCTCCGGTAACCGCAGTATGGTCGCCTGCCAGCAGTTTGCGCAGCTGGGTTATAGTGTGAAGAATTTCAACGGCGGCATGATCGCCTGGCAGATGGCGGGGATGCCGGTGGAACACTGACTCGATTTCGGATTTTGGATTTCGGATGTGAATTATAGGTGCCAGGCACTTTATTAAGTGCCTAGCACCTTTTTTTAAACGCTTAATTTTATGCAGGGAGAAGGACCGGCTCGGACTGGCGAAGGCTGAGGGTCAGGTTGACCAGCAGCTCGTTGAGCCGTTCGAGTTCCCGCTCGTCGAGGGCGCGCCAGGGGGCGAAGAAGAGGCGGTCGGTGACCATCTCTGCAACATCGCGCAGCGCACGGCCGTTTCCGGTGATTTGCCAGCGTCCCAGAGCCTGCTCAATCCAGCCTTTTTCTTGCAGCAGGTGTACGGCCTCGCTGTAATCATTCTCGTCGTAGCCGCGGCGGGAGAGATTTCCAGCCAGGTCGGCCGGGGTATTGGCTTCGTCGCGCCAGATCAAGGTGAACGCTTCCCAGGAACGGCCGTCTACGCCGTAAGCCTGCCAGGAAGAGAGGTGAGCGTCGTCACGAAAATGCAGCAGGTCGGTCAGATATTGATCGACACGCACGGCGGCCGGCGCATTCGGGCCGGGATCGGTCCAACGGCTGCTTTCGAAATTAGCCTTGGATCGCGGCAGGGGCAGGCGTTCCGTAGCCAGTACGATGCGCTCCAGCAGAGCCGCCAGCTCGGCCATCTGCCCCTGCGGCAGGACGGGCGCGCCGGCGATCGCCGCCTGGGCGCAGTCGAAAAAAGCGGCCAAGGCATCCTTGCCCTGCTGGGTCAGGCGGTAAGCGCCCGGATGCTCCTCGGCCAGCAGCCCGCGCTCCAAAGCGCCGTCCAGCAGCTCACGGTGCCGGTGCCAGGCGAGATAAGGGGCTGATGTCGCCAGGTGGTCAACGGTGAGCGGTGTGGAAGGCGAAACCGCGCTTTTTAAGAGCGGCAGCCAGACCCGGCGTCCCTGCGCCTGGCGCAAATTACCCAGCGCCTGATCGTGATAAAAAGGCTCGAAGGCGCCCATTGTTTCCATGATGTGATTCCAGATGGTTGTTTTGTTGATCATGGTTTTGTACCCTGTCCCTTGAGCCGGCCGCGAGCATGACACCTCCCCCGGCCGGTCAAGGTAGAACGGAGGAGACAGTTATTGTATAACTGTCAAAAAGGCGAGGACAGCCTGAAACGTGTCACGCAGGCGGTCTTCGCCGAGAGAATAACATTTAGCCCCTTCGCAGCGACGTTCGTTGAGATAGCCGGTTGCGCTGAGCTGTTTCAAATGACGCGAGGCAGCCGATTGGCTGAGGTCTAATCCGTTGATGATATCTTGCGAGCACTGCTCGCCGTTTTGGGCGATGTAGTGCAGAATGCGCAGGCGCGTGTCGTCGGCCAGGGCATTGAGGCGCACGACGATCTCATTGCGGCTCAGGTCGGGCGCATCAACGGCCGTTCCCTGGGGCAGGCGGGCGCCGAATAGAATGTAGTAGGTGTCATTCTGATGATAATGGCCCAGGTAGGGTCCCACATGCGCGGAGGGGACAAAAATCAGGCGATGAAAATCACGCTCGATGATTTCTAATACTTTCTCCTCTAACGGCCGTCCGGTGATAAATTCGGCCGCTTCGCCATAGGATAGGCGCGTCAGGTTGGCTGCTTCAAAAGCGGCGGCGGAGTCGGCCAGCATCGCTTCGACGCGCGCCCACTCGGCGGCCAGGAAGCGATCCCACATCATGCGCAGGTGGCTGACGATCAGCTCCTGCATCGCCGCGGGATGGGTGACATAGGTGTAAGCTTCTTTCTCCAGCTGCGGATCAACAACCTCCGAGCCGAAACGGCCGATCAGGAAGTCGATATAGCTCTCCGGGCTCTCCAGTACCTCGGCATAGCTTTGATAGGGGCTGGGTTCGTCGCGCATGCAGGGTAAGTCGAAATAGCCGTCCAACAGGCGATCGCGCAGGGCGATCGGGTCCATATTTGCGAGATGATCGATATAAGCCGGGAAGGAGGGCCAATGACGCTGCGGATAGAGCGCGTAATGCAGCCCTTCGACGACCAGGCGGTGCTGGTCAAGCTCGGCCGGCGTAAGCGCGGCGCGGGTGTTCTCCACCCACTCGCCAAGCCCGGAAAGTTCGCTCGCTCTCAAAACGCTCAATAAGCTGTGCAGGGCGTTGTGAACCGGTTCGATGCTCACTTCGATGATGCCGGTTTGTGATTTTACGATTGTAAGTGCTGGAGCAGGCATAATTTCCGTCCTTTGCAGTTATCCCGTTTAATCGGGTTACCCACTTAAGCGGGTAATAGTAATATAGCATGCGGGACGGCCGTTGTCAAGAGGGGAATGATTTTGGATTTGGGATTGCGGATTGCGGATTTGAAGGAAACTGGTGGCTTATATAATGTAGACGCGCAATCCTTTGCGCGTGGAGCCAAAGGATTGCGCGTCTACCAGAACATAACGGGCTGCTGCTCGCTTTGATTTAGCCTGCGCTGTCCAGGAACTGTTCGATCGCCTGCTCAAAGACGGCATATGGCTGAGCGCCCGACATGGTATGCCTGTTGATGAAGAAGGAGGGCGTACCCTGAACGCCGGCGTTCATCCCATCTTCGAGATCGGCCATGACAGCTTCTTCCATACGCCCGCTGACCAGGCATTCTTCAAAAGCTGCGCCGTCCAGGCCCAGGTCTAGGGCGAATTGTTTGAACTGCGCTTCCGCGTCGGCGCTGCCGCTCCATGCTGACTGATTGATGAACAGCTGGTCGTGCATAGCCAGGTAGGCATCCGTGTCCTGTTCCGCGGCGCAGCGCGCCGCCTCAGCCGCTTTCGTGGCTTGCGGATGGATGCTGACCAGCGGAAAATCCTTGAAGATGTAGTAGACCATACCCGTGTCAATATAATTCTCTTTGATCGCCGTGAAGGAATCATTGAAATAGCGGCTGCAGTACGGGCACTGGTAGTCAGTATATTCGATGATGGTCACCGGCGCATCGGGATCGCCTATCGCGAAGGCGTTCTCTACATTAGGTTTGGAGGGCACGTAAGCGTCGGCTAACGTTCCTGCCTTGGCCTCGCCGATGGCGTACGCGAAAAGATCGTAAGGCTGAGCGCCGGGAATGGGCAGCCCATCAATAAGGAAGAATGGTGTGGAATTGGCGCCAAGCGCGGCGGCTTCGTCCACGTTCTCCTGAATGGCCAGGGTGATATCCTCATCGTCCAGACAGGCCTGGAAAGCGTCGGCATCCAGATTTAGCGATGATGCCAGATCGATAAATGTCGCCTCGGGCAGATTGCTCCAGGATTTCTGGCTGTTAAACAGGGCATCGTGCATTTCCCAGTAGGCGTCCTGTTCGCCGGCGCAGCGCGCGGCTTTGGCCGCCGCGCGGGCATTGGGATGCAGGCCGTCCAGGGGCAGGTCTTTTAAGATGTAGTACACCTCACCGGTGGCTACCTGATCGGCGATCAGGGTGGGCAGCGTTTCCAGGGCGTGCTGCACGCAGAAGGGACACTGGTAATCGGTGAACTCGACGATAGTCACCGGGGCCTCGGGATCGCCCATGGCCGCGGCGATATTCGTCATGTCAATGGTTACCGGTTCCGGTTTGACCGCCGGGGGCTGCAAGGGTGATTTCTGGGCCTCTGTTTCGGCCGGCGCTTCCTGGGTGATAGATTCGCCGCTGTTGATAATGGCTATCGCCTCGTTGAATGTCTCCAGCGGCTGGGCGCCGATGAAGGGCTGGTTATTGAGGAAGAAGCTGGGCGTGCTGCGAACGCCGCGCGAAAGGGCATGATCAATATCGGCCTTGATCTCCTCACTGTAGCGCATTTCGCTCACGCAGGCGTCAAAGCTTTCTACATCCAGGCCCAGTTCCTCGGCGAAAGATGAGAAGACCGGATCGGGATTGGAGGCGCCCCAGTCAGCCATATTGGCGTAGAGCAGATCATGCATTTGCCAGAAGTTGGCCGCTGCCTGTTCCCCGGCGCAGCGGGCGGCATTGGCCGCGGCAAAGGCCTGGGGATGGATACTTTCCAATGGAAAATCATAGTAAACGAGGGAGGCCTCTCCGCCGGCTATCTGGTTCTCCAGGAGCGAGGGCATTGTTTGCTCGTTGAAACGGCCGCAGAAAGGGCATTGGAAGTCGGAGAATTCCTCGATGAGCACGGGCGCATCCGGGCTGCCGCGATACGGCCGTCCTTCGGTCGTAAAACCCACAGGGATGCCCTCGTGAATTTCGGCCGTTTCTTCCGCGATAGTAAATGAAAAACTGTCATCCAGGTCATCGCCGGCTTTAACCGCGGTCTTTGTCGCCGCGGCCTCTGTGTCCTCCGCGGAATTCGCCTCCTCGACGGGGCTGTCTGCTTCCGTTGTAGAAGGAGCCGGAAGCTCCTGGTTAAAACTAAAGCTGCTCTGGCCGCAGGAGGTCCCAATGAACACGACCGCAAATAAAGGGATAAGAAATGCAAAAATACGATTACACACGATAAGAATTCTCCGAATTGATTGTCTGCCAAAAATTATGGCACAAAGACCACGATCGGGGAAAGGGTCGGTTAGTTTGCTAATCTTCCGGCGGGGGTTCGCACGCTCTCTTCCTTTGTGCTAGACTAACTGTTTGTTTTGACAAACCCATTGCATAGCATGCGAAACATTTCTATGGAATTGATTACAGCCAAAAGCAAAATGAAGCCACTGTTAGGAATAGCCCTCGCCGCGATACTGCTGCTGTTTTTAGCCGCATGCCGAGATTCGCAAGACAGCGGGCCTGCAAACCCGAGTGAAGAGTCTTACCCGGGTGTTCAGGAAACGGCCGTTCCCGATGATGAAGAAAATGAATCTGTCGCTGAAACGACCGGAGGCGAGGCGAGCGGAGAATCCTCTGCTGCGGAGAAGGCGGGCAGCGAGAGCGACGCCAAGACTTCGCAGACCGAGCCGGAAGAGGATGACCCCGAACACAGCCTTGTTGTCTGCGTGGAGGGGACGGCGCCTTCGCACTTCCTGTTTAGCAATGATGCCTTAACAGCCGTTGCCCTGCGCCACGCGATCAGCGAAAACCTGGTGACCTCCGGTGATTATGCCTACCAGGCGGTAGGCTTGGAGAAACTGCCCAGTCTGGCTGACGGCGATGCCCGGCGGGTTGAGATTCTTGTTAATGAAGGGGATGAGGTTGTCGATATCCACGGCAAAGTACTTTCCTTAAGAGCGGGTGTCACGGTGTTCAATGCCGCAGGCGAAAGGGTCGATTTCGCCGGTGAGCCTGTTTCCATGGCCCAATTAGAGGTCGATTTCACCCTCAAACCGCTAAACTGGTCTGACGGCACGCCGGTCTCGGCCGTAGATTCAGAGTTCGCCTTTAACATGGCCAAAGACCCCCATTTCCCCGAGGGCAGGGCGAAGACAGGGGTCACGCAAAGTTATAAAGCGGTTGATGATTTAACCGTGCGCTGGACCGGTCTGCCCGGGTTTATGGATCAGACCTACTTCACCAATGTCTGGGATCCGCTGCCGGCGCATTTGTTGAGCCGCTACACAGCTGCGGAACTACCGGGATTGAATGAAGTAGCACGCACGCCGTTGAGCAGCGGGCCTTACGTGATTGAAGAGTGGCCGGATGACCAAACCGTTAGGCTCGTAGCCAATGATAATTATTACCGTGCGGAAGAAGGCCTGCCGCTGATTAAGAACTTAACGATCAGGTTTGGAACCCTGGAAGAATTCCTGGGCGAAGATGCAGGTTGTGACGTGATCGCCGATGGCGCCATAGGCCCGCAAAACCTGGATGGTTTAGAAGAGAACGGCGATCTGGCGGGTTGGGACGTGATCACTTCCCCCGGCAATGTATATGAGCAAATTGCTTACAGCGTGCTTCCGGTCAGCGAGTACCGTAACGATCGTCCTGATTGGTTCGGCGACGCGCGCGTCCGCCAGGCCCTGGCCCTGTGTACGGACCGCGAGCGCATGCTCGAGGAGCTGACAGACGGCAACGGCCAGATTTTGGAGACGCTAGCCCCGTCTGATCATCCCCTGGCACCGGATTCCCTGACTGCCTGGTCCTATGATCCGGCAGGCGGGAACGCCCTGCTGGATGAGGCCGGTTTTAAGGATTACGCCGGAGACGGCCGTCGTCAGGATGTGGCCAGCGGCATCCCGATGACGATCACCCTGGGCACAAACAGCGAAGATAGTTTGCGCTTGCGTATCAATGAGATATTTCAAGAAAATATGAGCGACTGTAGTATTCCGGTTGAGCTTTACGATCGCCCGGCGGGGACCTGGTTTGGTCCGGGACCGGCGGGTCCGCTGTTCGGCCGTAAATTCGATCTGGCGACCTTTGCCTGGTTGGGGCATGTGAACCCGGACTGTACGATCTTCACCACGGCTAAAATTCCGGGACCTGAGGAGTTTGATTTTGGCGGCTGGGATGCGCCGAACGTCTCCGGCTGGTCGAATGAAGCGTATGACCTGGCCTGCGAGACGGCCGTCGCCGCGCTGCCCGGCGGTGAGGGCTACGAGGAAAATATGACCGAGGCGCTGCGTATCTTTAATGAGGAACTGCCCGCGCTGCCGCTGTTTACCAATTATAAGTCCGTCGCCGTGCGACCCGGAGTTGAGAACGTCGCCCTCGACCCGACACAAACGTCGATTTTATGGAATATCGCCGAGTGGACTCTGGCGGAGTAAATTTTGTTCGCGAAGTTAAGCAGCTGGCTGGGAGGCCGGAAGGAAATTGAAGTGGCGGAAGGAAATCGTTATTTAATCGCCGGGTTGGGAAATCCGGGTAAAGAACATCGCCAAAACCGCCATAATATCGGTTTTATGGCCGTCGATCGCCTGGCCGAAGAGTTCGGTATTCCCCTGAACCGCACGCAGTCAAAGGCGATCCTGGGCAACGGCCGTATCGGCGGTGAGCAGGTTATCCTGGCCAAACCGCAAACCTACATGAACCGCAGCGGCGATTCCATCGGTCCTCTGGTGAATTATTATCGCATTCCCCTGGAGAACATTCTGGTTATTTATGACGAACTTGATTTACCGTTTGGCGCTATGCGTCTGCGTGCCGAGGGCGGTTCGGGCGGCCATAACGGCATGAAGTCGATCATCAACCACCTGGGCCAGGGCTTTCCGCGCCTGCGCCTGGGAATCGGCCGCCCGCCGGGACGCATGGAGCCCGCCGATTACGTGCTGCAAGATTTTCGCGGCGGAGAAATTGAAACCGCCGGCCTCCTGCTCGACGAGGCCGTAACGGTCGTGCAAACCTACTTGAGCGAAGGCATCGACCTGGCGATGACGAAACATAATCTCAGTAAGTAGTATTTAGTATATAGTATTTAGTAAAAAGTATTACTAAATACTAAAAATTAAATACTCAATACTATCAATGACAGTATCTGGCCTACTAGACTTTTTTGACGATCTACCGGCTTACCGGTCCTTGAGCGAGGAGCTGGGTAAGAAGGAGCCGCTGGCGCCGTTGGGACTGCCGGAATATGGGCGGGCGGCTGCTTTGGCGCGCCTGTACGTGGATCACGGCGGGCCGGTGGTCTTGCTGACCGGCCGGGTAGACCATTCCGTATCCTGGATACAAGCGCTGGAAATGTGGCTGCCCCAGCCGGAAATCCTGACCCGTTTTCCTGAACCGACCCCGCTGCCTTACGATCGCGGCCCCTGGAGCAAACGCACGCGTCGCGACCGCCTGTCCGTATTGACGATGTTTGCCGGGCCGCAGCATCCCTTGATTTCCAAACCGCCCGCCGCCCCTTTGATCGTCCTCTCTGCACGCGCTTTCTTACAAAAAACAATGCCCCTGCGCCGCTTCATGAGCACAACCAAGGTCCTGCGGCCGGGCCAGGTGTTGGACCTGGAGAACCAGCTGACTTCCTGGCGGGAGGCGGGGTATGCGCCGGTCAGCGTGGTTGAGGAGGCCGGCCAGTTCAGCAGGCGCGGCGGCATCCTCGATATTTTTCCAGTGTCGGCAAACTACCCGGTGCGTATTGAGCTGTTTGGTGATGAAATCGAGACGATTCGCCGCTTCGATCCGGCGACGCAGCGCACGGTCAGTGACGGTATTTTTGCCGAATCGGAGCGGGTCGTCATTCCGCCGGCGCGGGAAGCCCTGCCCGCCATGTTGCAAGCGTACGCGGCGACCTGGACGGAAGCTGATAATGCAGCCGCGGCGGATAATTTACCCTCCTGGCGCGATGACCTGGCGGAGATCGGGGCCGGCAATGCTTTTCCCAACCTTGAATTTTATCTGCCCTATATTTATCCGCAGCCGGCCAGCCTGCTTGAATATTTGCCAAAGGATGCCCTGCTGGTGATTGATGATTGGCCGGATTTGGAAACGGCTGTCCATGAACTGCTTGATAACGCGGACCAGATCGCCAATGAACAGCCCGTACTGCCTCCTGATTATCCCGGCCCGCTGCTCGATTGGCGGCAGACCGCGGATGAACTGCGCTGGTGGCAGCCGCTCATCCTGGGAGAGGGTGAAGGCGAGACTTTAAGCCGCTCGGACCTGGCTGATGCTTTTGAACCTGGCCCGCGCTACGGCGGCCAGGTACGGCCGTTATTGACCCAACTGCGCCAGGCGGAACAGGATCAGGAAACGATCGTTGTGCTCAGCCGTCAGGCATCGCGCCTGGCTGAATTGTGGCGCGAGGATAAGCGATCTCGCAGCAGCGATTCCCCATTGATTGGCGCGAAGGTTGAACCTGTCTATCCCAAGGAAGCGCTGCCGGTCAAACCACCGCGCGGGTCGCTCTCTTTTGTCCAGGGCAGCCTGGCCGATGGTTTTGTGCTCGTACGGCGCAGTGATAACTGTATCTTGCTGGATCTCTTGACCGATGCCGAAGTATTCGGTTGGAAACGGCCCGTGCCACGGCGCGCGCGCCAGTTCCGGCCCACCGCGCCGGAAGCGACCTTTGCCGACATTCAGGCCGGCGATTACGTGGTCCACCTGGAATATGGGATCGGCCGTTTCGCGGGACTCGTTTCGCGCCAGATCGGCGGCATGGAGCGCGAATATTTGCTAGTCCAGTACGGCAGCAGCGATATGCTCTACGTGCCTGTGCATCATGCCGACCGCCTCGGGAAGTGGGTCGGCCCGGACGATCGCCATCCCCAATTGCACCGCCTCGGTGAGAAGTCATGGAGTAAGGCCAAAGCGCGAGCGAGGCAGGCGGCCGATGAGCTGGCCGAGGAATTGCTCGACCTTTATGCGGCCAGGGAACTGGTAGACGGCCACGCCTTCGGCCGCGATGACGCCTGGCAGGCGGAGCTGGAAGCGAGCTTCCCCTATCCGGAAACGCAGGATCAACTGCGCGTGATTGCTGAGGTTAAGGCGGATATGGAGCAGCCGCGGCCCATGGATCGCCTCATCTGCGGTGATGTCGGCTACGGCAAGACTGAAGTCGCCCTGCGCGCCGCTTTCAAGGCGGTTCTGGACGGCAAACAGGTGGCCATCCTTGTGCCGACGACGATTCTGGCCCAACAGCACTTCAATACTTTTAGCGATCGCTTACGGCCGTTTCCCGTGAACGTGGAAATGCTCTCGCGCTTCCGCACCCACGGGCAGCAACAGCGTATTGTGCGCGCGCTGCGTAAAGGGGATATAGACATCATTATCGGCACGCATCGCCTCCTTTCCGATGATGTCTCCTTTAAGGATTTAGGCCTGGTCATTATCGATGAAGAACAGCGCTTCGGTGTAGCCCATAAAGAGAAGCTGAAGCAGTGGCGAACTGAAGTCGATGTACTGACCATGACCGCCACGCCTATCCCGCGCACGCTGCATCTGAGCCTGGCTGGGGTGCGCGACATCAGCATTATCGATACCGCGCCGGCGGAAAGGCTGCCCGTGCAGACCTATGTCGGTGAGATGGATGACGCCCGCCTGCACCGCGCCATTTTGCGCGAACTCGACCGCGGCGGCCAGGTGTTCGTGGTCCATAACCGCGTGCAGTCGATCGACATCGTGCGCAAGCGTATCCAGCGCCTGGTGCCCGAGGCCAATGTCGTTATCGGGCATGGCCAGATGAGCGAGCGCGAACTTGAGCGGATTATGGAGGATTTCTCCGAGGGCAAGATCGATGTTTTGATCAGTACCACGATCATCGAAAGCGGGCTTGATTTTCCGAACGCCAACACCCTGATCGTCGACCGCGCCGAACAGTTTGGTCTGTCCCAGCTTTACCAGCTGCGTGGGCGAGTCGGCCGTGGCACGCGCCGCGCTTATTCCTATTTCTTCCACAAGCCGTATCATGGTCTAAGCCCGGAAGCGCAGGCGCGGCTGGATACGATCGCCCAAGAGACACAGTTGGGCGCGGGCTATACGATCGCCATGCGCGATATGGAGATTCGCGGTGCGGGAGACATTCTGGGCGCGCAGCAGAGCGGGCACATATCGGAAGTGGGCTTTGATCTATACACGCGCATGCTCAGTTCGGCCGTTCGCCGGCGGAAGGCGGAGCGGCGCGGTGAACAACTGCCGCTGGAACCGCTTGAGGACACCCTGATCGATCTGCCGCTGGCCGCCTATATCCCGCCTGATTACGTACCCGATTCCGGGCTCCGTCTGCGCCTATACCGGCGCATGGCCGTGCTGGACACGATGATCGAAATCGAGGATATGGCTGAGGAACTGGCCGACCGCTTCGGTGAAATCCCCGACCCGGTGAATAATTTGCTGTACCAGCTGCGCGTGAAGTCCCTGGCGCTGAAAGCCGGCGTACCCGCGGTGGTGACGGAAGCGGGCCAGGTCAAAATTCGTATTCCCGAGGACAGCAAGATGGATCGCTACCATGTGCAGCGTTTCCTGGGTAATGAAGTGCGCGTCAGCAAAACGGCCGTCTGGCTGCCGCGCGAAATGAGCACCCACGAATGGCAGGTCGTGCTGGTGCAGGTATTGGAGAAACTGCAGACGCTGCGCAGTGAACAATAAGTAGTAAGTAGTATTTAGTATTTGGTAAATAGTCATACTAAATACTAAACACTAAATACTGATCAACTGACTAACTGACCAAATGACAAACTAAAATATGGACATTCAATTCTTTTTCGACCCTGAAGAAAAGCCACGTTCGCGGGAAGATGTGCGCATTAAGCAGATTGGCATATTTGTGCACGAGGGCGGACGGCGCGTGAGTTACGGCCTGGAGCTGACGCCTTTTTTGGAACGGCCGTGTATCGACGTGGAGATCCTCAACGGCCAGGATGAGCCGGCGGGGATGTTGAGCGTCATTGAGCAGATAGACCCTAATTTTTCGCTGGTCCTACACCTGCGCGATGAGGAAGCGCATGATCCTTACCGCCTCCTGACCGTGATATACTACATCACTCCGGAGACGGATCCGGTCATGGTCGATAAGCAGATCGTGACCTTTAATACGGCCGAAGAAGGGGAGCATCGATTCCCCTTTGAAGAGGAGAGCTAAGGCTTGATGCAGAAATCGTTGACCCGGTATGCCTGGTTGTCTATCGGCGCCGCTGTCGTCACTATTTTGATGAAGACGGCCGCTTATTTTATGACCGGCTCGGTTGGTATTTTGTCGGATGCCATTGAAGGCTTTATTAACCTCGCTGCTGCCGGTGTCGTATTAATAACCTTAAAAGTAGTCGAACGGCCGCCAGATGCGTCGCATGAATATGGCCACGATAAGGCGGAATATTTCTCCAGCGGCATCGAGGGCACGCTGATCATGATCGCCAGCGCTACGATATTGTGGACCGGCGCACGGCGATTCATGGACCCACAGCCGATTGAGCAGGTGGGATTGGGCTTGACCATAGCTTTGGCCGCTTCCCTGATTAACTTAGCTGTCGGTCAGATTATGCTGCGCACCGGCAAAAAATATGACTCCATTACCCTGGAAGCGGACGGCCATCATTTAATGTCTGACGTCTGGACCTCGGCCGGTGTTGTAGCCGGTGTAGCCGCGGCTTCTTTCACTGGGATTGAACGCCTGGACCCGATCATTGCTATGGCCGTCGGTTTGAAGATTGGTTGGGAGGGAATCAAGATTTTCCGTCGTTCGGTAGGCGGCTTGATGGACAAGCCGATCCCTCCTGAGGAGCGGGAGCAGGTGGAGATGATTCTCAATTCCCATTCCGCTGAGGATCTTCGCTGGCATGCGCTGCGCTCGCGCCAGTCAGGCGGCCGTCGCTTTATCAGCGTGCATATCCTGGTTCCCGGGAGCTGGACCGTGCAGCAGGCGCATAATCTGTCGGAGGAACTGGAAGGGGAGGTCGCGGAGAAGATCAACCGCGCGACCCTCTTTACTCATTTTGAGCCGCAGGGCGATCCTAGGGCGGAAGGCGATTGGGCCCTGGACCGCGATTTTTCCGGTAATACGATGTAAATCGTATCCGCGATTTGGCAAATCGCGCTACAAATTTACTGCTTCTTTTCGCGCTGGGCGGCCAATTTATTGAGCTTTGACTTCGTCTCCCGCCAGGTCACCTTGGACAGGCCCAGCTTTTGGCGAATGTCATCCTTCTCGACGCCTTCTTCCCAATCCTGTAACGCGGAAATCCAGCGCAGGTTCTCGAACGAAAGCAGCCCCTGTTTCAAATCGACCGCCTCGCCGATGTCGGTGAGGATATATTCGAGATTGCGCGCCGTGCAGGTGAAGAGCGTGTCGTGCGGATCGTATTGGGCCAGGTATTCATCAAGCACCTCCAGCCATTCGGGATCGAGGTCGAGTTTGCGTTCTTTATAACGCATGCGCGGATTGGCGTAACGAATGAATAAAAACGGCCGTTTGGGGTCACTGCGGTCGATGTGATTGGGCACAATATTCATCGCCTCGCTTTTCTTCACACCCGTTTTCAGCAGCAGGGTCAAAAGGAGGTACGGGCGGGCATCGGCCTTCTTAACGCCAACGCCCTGGCGAATCTGCTCCGCCTGCTCGACGGCATTCTCTACCTGTGCCGGGGTGGGCAGGGTAGGCAGCGGACTGGTGACCGTGCGCTGGATGATCGCCGCGGAGGGATCATTGGCCAGGACTCCGGATTCGTGTAGCCAACCAAAAAAGACTTTGAGCGTGGTCACGCGCCGCGCGTAGGATTTCGGACTGCACGGCACGCCGCGGTCGTTGAGCAGCCAATCCAGGAAATCGTTCAGGTTCTTGGTGCCGATTTCACCCACAGGTTGGCCGATACCCAGGTATTTGCCCAGCAGGCGCACGTCGCTGGAGAAGGCTTTCATCGTATTGATCGAAAAGCCTTCATCGCGCATATGGTTTTCAAAAACGCCTAACGCCGCCTGTAATGAAGCATCGGCCGGCATAGGCGGCGGGTTTTTAGGTTTAGATGGAAGTTCGTTTTCGGGGAGTAAAGAATTCTGTTTGCCGTCTGTCATTTATACCCTCGTTGTTAAATGGCCTTCCGGGCCGCTCTTTTTCGTGTAGTTAAGTAGTAAAGTAAATGTTAGTGCATTCGGGAACTTGTGTCAAGAGAATGGTTGAAGGCGCCGGCGATTAGTCGCCCTGGGGTTGCAAACCCCAGGATGGGCGTAAGGAAGTCTGCTAAAGTAGGCTTAGGTCAGGAGGAATATCTCTCACAACCTAAAGGATTTGCTGCAATTTTACCCACACTAAATACATCCAACTAAACACAAAATACTGCTTACTCACCACCAATCAGCCACTCATCTACACCTCCCTCCAGCCAGCCCAGGGCATCGATCCACATGCGGCCGATCAGCAGGTCCCAGTGGAGGTGATTGCCGGTAGAACGGCCGGTGGTGCCGACTTCACCTAGGAGATCGCCCGCTTCAACCTTCTGGCCGGGTTCGACATGGATGGCCGAGAGGTGGTAGTAGCCGCTGTGCAGGCCGAGGCCGTGATCAAGGATGACCGCCCCGCCGCGGATGGCCAGCTCCTCGGCGAGGACGACCACGCCGGCTGCTGGTGCGAGAACGGGCGTGCCGCCGTAGGCGCTGAAATCGGTGCCTTCATGGTAGGTGGCGTATGGCCCGCCGCTGACCGAGCGTCGGGCGCCGTAATAGGAACTGATCTCCACATAGTGTTCCAGTGGTTCCGTGAACGCCCCCTGCCATAGTGCTTCCGGAGTGGCTTCGTCCCAAAGCGTTTGCAGCCTTTCACGCTCCAGGCGGATAGCTTCCTGATCTAAGACGTCTGGATTCGTATAGTTCACCTCTTCCCAATTCCAGAAGCGATCGGCAATGATGACCGGCTGTTCCCAGAGGGGCTGATTCTCGAATTGAATTTGCAAAAGGTGCTGCCCCGGTGGATAGAAAGCGCCGGTCCCGCCCAAGGCGGTGATTTGCTCCTCCTGGGGTGTGACGACCAGCGGTTCTCCTTCCAGACTGATCGCCGGTAGCGCTTCTTCATCGGTTCGCGCATGAAGAGCCAGGGCTGTGCCGGGCGTTAATGTCCCGGGAGCCATTTCCAGCGTTTCGACGCCAAACGGAAGTTCAAGCAGTGTCGAGGTCTTTTCCTCCAAGATAATGGGGGTGTACAACAAGGGGGAGTAGGGGCTGCGCAGATCGTTTTGCAGGGCTAGTGCCCAGGGACTGCGGTTGCTGCACAAAGCTAATTCCAGGGTTCCTCCGGCTGACGGGCGCAGAAAACGGCCGAATCTCTCCGCCTCCGCAGTGACCGGCAGCGTAATTTCCGTGCCAACGGCTGGCTGGCGATCCAGGTTAATCGTTTTATTGAGCGCGATCAATTCCCGCGGCGTGCTGTGAAATCGATAAGCCAGAGCCGTCCAGCTATCGCCCAGAGCGACAAGATGAGTCGGGGGTGGCTGCTCCGGCATAGGAGGACTATCCTCTTGCGCAAATGCAAAAGATTGCGTGTAGCCGGCGATTAGAGCGATCAGGAATAAAGCGGCCGTATGACGAACCCATTGTTTCATAAGCGCCATTTTACAAGGTACTGAATAAAAGTGCGACCGGCCGGGCTTGGGTCCCGACCGGTCGCCAGTTTGCTCCCCTAAGCGCGGTCAGATGGCAACCCTTCCGGATCCAACTGGAGAAGAGAGAAAGAAGAGAGACTATTAGAGCTTTTTCAGCATGGTGTGCATGCCCATAACAATGCTTTTCCAGGTCAGGATGTTGCGCCGTCAAGCGGCCATCTCAGCTGTTATAAATTCGGGGCCGGCGGTTGGAATCTCCAAGGCCTGGACAACTACGGCGATTTTTACATCACTGTGATCGATCTCCGGGTGCTGCAACTCTTTAAGAAATCTGGCGCTCCAGAGAGAAGCCCAGCAGCAGCGAGTATGTTTTAATATCGAACAGCCTCCCTGCACATTGGGGTAAGTCTTGACCCAGTCTAAAGATAATAATCGAGCCGTCTCGATATTCGGAAAAGAGGGAGAGACGGATACGAGCATGCTTTCCAAATGTTGCAATCCCATTAACCGCCCGAGGATGTTGTAACTTTCCAGGACTTCACTGGCAATTTCTCGTGGTATCGGTTGATCTTTAATCAGTTCGCGTATAGCTAGCGCTTGTGTTTCAACAGCTTGTTGATCCTCAAAGTTCGTTTCGGCCAGCATGCGGTCTATCGGCATGTTTAAGCCGGTGACCTTGAGCAGATAGTTGTAAGCATCGACCGTGATACAAAAACCGGGAGGAATGGGAGTACCGCTAGCTGCGAGTTGGTTCAGTTCAACACCTTTTTCACCCACGAGATCGGGATTGGATGCCCGTGCCTCGCTCATCCAGCATGTGTAGTGCGATGTGTTCATTTTGTTTCTCCACAATTTCTATCAAATCACCAACCACCAGCCCGGTCGCGCTATACGGCTGCATCCTGGTTGGTAGCTGACAACTGCCATGATACCTAAATCTATCTGCGAATTTGTTTCAGGAATGTGTGAAAGTGTGCGCCGGTCTGGAATTTTCATGTTGTGTGTCTTTATTTGGAGGGCGTTATGTTGTACTATGTAAGCAGCGTAGGATCAGGAGTTTATTGAGGAGACCCGGAGAGAGGGTCATCGTGAAGCCTCTGTTACCCTTAGATGCAAATCAACTGCAAACGGCTGTTCATGAGGCGTTTGTTGATTTGACGCGTTCCGGCCAGGGAGGAGCCGATTTATTGGAACACCTGCTGCTCGTGCGCGAAGAGTTGGCTTCTCGGGAGGCCGAGGGTGAGCATTGCACGGCGCGCCGCGCGGCCTATGTGGTCTTAGAAGACATGGTTGAGCGGCTGGCTAGGCGCGACGAAGTTGGAGCAAAAGTGCTTCGCTACCGCTTTTTTGAGGGTCAAATTACGCGGCAGGTGGCGGCGCGTCTGCATGCGAGTCCCGATCAAGTGAATCGCTGGCAGAGGGCGGCCATCGAAAATCTAACCGCCATACTCATCGAACAGGAGACGTGGCGGCGGCAGGAGCGCTCGCGCCTGCTTCTCGAAGATTTACCCACGCCTTCCTATTCGCGCCTTTTCGGCACCCGTTCCTTGCAGGCGGAAATTACAGAGCAGCTGCTACGCCAGGAAGAACCCCTGGTTATCGCCCTTTCAGGCATTGGCGGTATCGGCAAAACGAGCCTCGCCGATGCGATTGCCAGGCAAGCTGCCCCGGCATTGGCTTTTGAGCGCATTATCTGGCTGCGCGCATTTCTTGATCCTTTCGCATCCGATGCCGCCATAGAGCGCAGTTGGGCGCAGGTTGAAGAATCGATGGCGGAAGCTCTTTTCGGCAATGCCCCTGTTCAGGGGGAGGTCGAAAATCTTCTCGATGATATGCTTCATAGGACGGCCGTATTAATGATCATCGATAATCTCGAACAAAAAGATCAAACGATCCATTTCTTTGACCAGGTTCGCCGCTTTGCCGGCCCAACGAAATTTTTACTGACAACCCGCGCACGGCCGACTGTTTCCGCTCCCGTGTATTTGCGTTCCCTCAGCGAGTTAGATTTAGCCGATGCGAGTGATTTGCTGCGTTATCAGGATCTGGTGACAGGCACGAAAGTGATGGCTGAGGCATCCAAAGCAGATATTCGGGCGATTTACGAGGTTACCGGCGGTAATCCTCTGGCTTTAAAGCTTGTCGCCGGGCTTTCCGCCGTAATGTCACTTTCGGACATTCTCGCCGGTCTACAAAAAAGTAGGCCGGGACCGATCGAGAATTTATACCGGCAAATTTATTGGCAAACCTGGCAAACTCTATCGCCGGATGCTAAATTACTGCTACAGGCGATGCCCCTGGTGGCGGAGACCGGCGGGCTTCCCCAGCAGTTACAGGCTTTTAGCGGCTTACCCGAAGAAACATTTTGGTCCGCCGTTCACGAATTGTTTGCGCGCTCCCTTCTTGAAGTCCGCGGCACCGTCCATGAACGGCGTTACAGCATCCACCGGCTTACGGAGACTTTCCTGCGCACAGAAATCATCCACTGGCCGGAAGATCTTCCAGCCGCTTAGGTTACCGCTTCAAAAGGGTCAAACTCTTGGGAATGACATTGCCAAATTCTGACTTTCGTACCAGTATTTCGTCCAATCTGGCCTATTGGCAGGACATGGTTGACCAGAGCGACGACCCGGCTTTGAAGAGCCTAATCCCTGAGAGTAGAAATATTTATCGCGCGGTGGAATTTGGTCTGGCCTTGCCGGAAACCTGGCGCAGAGCGGCGGAATTGATCCTTGATCTGCATTACTTCATTGAACACGGCGCTGCCTGGCGCTCCTGGCAAATTCTGGTGCGACGAGCGCTCGTTCAATGTGCTGCGGAGGAGGCTGAGTTAAGGCTGCGCCTGTTGGACCGATCCGGCGGTTATTATCGACAGGATCGCGAGTGGGAATCCTCGTTGGCTGCTCATGAGGAAGGGCAGGCGCTGGCTCGCGAG
Source organism: Promineifilaceae bacterium (SeqCode) (assembly GCA_046259485.1). GTDB lineage: Bacteria > Chloroflexota > Anaerolineae > Promineifilales > Promineifilaceae > JAACFF01. The sequence continues at coordinate 23,287 of JBJYWP010000119.1, forward strand.
TTAGGTAAGAAGGCTCAACTGGCGCAGTCCGACTTCAATTTGAGCCTCCTATTTTGGCGACAGCGGCAGTATGACAAAGCAGCAGCCTATGCTCACCAGGCACTGGTTGGTTTTCAAGAAGTTGGTGCGGCGGACCGTGAGTTGGGCGGCGTCTATTCGAGTTTGGGCCTGATCGAATACGGCCGTGGTAATTACGCGGAGTCGATCGACTTCCATCTACAGAGCGTCAGCTATTTTCGCAAGACTGAATTTTACGTGCTTCTGGCCAGATCGCTCGTCAATCTCGCCCTGGCTCAGGAGGCAGGGAATGAAATTGATGCGGCTATGGTCAGTTATCAAGAAGCCCGATCCATTCTTGAAGGCAGCGACTATGAGATGGATAAAACGCGTATTGAACTTTCCCTGGGTTCGCTGTTCTTCAATCTGAAACGCTATGAGGAAGCGGAACAAGCCTATCTTCGGGCTTATACGCCCTATTTGAAGCGTTCCGGGCTGCTCTATTTCCAAGGGCTGGCTACCAATAATTTAGGGAATGTCTATCTGGAGCAGGGACGCTTGCACGAGGCGGAGGCTATATTACGGGAAAGCCTTTCCGTCTGGGGGCGGGTGAACGCGCCCTTGCAGTCGGCTAACACAACCGGAACGCTGGGGAAGACGCTCGCCGCTCAAGGTAAAAATGTTGAGGCGCTGGCATATTTGGACCTGGCGCTCGTCGAGACAGTGGCCTTCCCGGATGATGGCTGGGCTCGGCAGCTCATGGTTGAATTTCAAAAAGCACGGGAAGAACTGCTGCAAGAGATAAAAAGCACAGGGCGAGTACCCGACTAACCCGCCCTGCGATTTTAGTGGAAGCTTGCTGTTTTCAACAGCCGCCCGGCGCTCCGCTGACTGCGGAAATGGTATAGATTAGAAACAGGGCGGCACTAAACGCCATGAGGGCAAACCAACCATTCAAGTGGTGAATTTGGGTGTTATTCGTGAACATCTCAGGCCTCCATATTGACTGATGACTTGTTTCAACTGCTTGAAAAGACGGCCATCTTGATTTAATTTCACGATATGTAATAAGGGGTTTTTCGTGAATAGGGTGGCGCTTGAATTCACTCAAGAGCCGCCAGAAATAGGGATAACAACGCTTTAAGATAAGGAAAATTGGGTGAAGGCCGATTACGAAAAGGTGCCGGCATCATTTGGGGAGCTTGTGCGCTATTATCGCCGCCAAGGCAAGGACCCCATGCGCGGCGGACTCTTAACCCAGGAACGTCTGGGTGAGTTAATCGGATTGCAAATGGGTGACGCCGGTTATAGTGGTGCGGTCGTCAGCGAATGGGAGCGAGGGAAGAGCAAGATTCACACTGACGATTTGAGATGGCGCATAACCCGCTGATGCTCAGCATTATGACGGCCGTTTTTTGTGACCCAGCAAGCGATCTTGCCAATGGTATTTCCGGTGAAGATGTGACAGTGGATTTGCTCCTTGCTGCTTATGTTGAGCGCATGTTTGGCCAGCATGCCACAGATGCGCGATTCATCAAGGAGAGTACGTTAACCTGGCTTTCCTGGCTCTCCCCAGGGATGAATCACCATAACCAGGGGATCTTTCTGATCGAACAACTGCAGCCCAGCTGGCTCCCCCGACGTTCCTGGCGGCGTCTCTATATGAGCCTGGCCGGGTTGATCACGGGGTTTGCAGGTGGCTTGATCATGTGGTTATTATGGCATTTACTGCGCCATACCCTGCCGCAGCTGCCTGCACCGGCTTCACAAGCCGTATCGGATTTGTTGGGTATCCCGGTTAGTTGGTCGGAGCCGCTAACGATTCTTCTCGGCAATCTGGTCCTCGGGCTGTTGGTGGGGTTGGCTTTATATCTGATTTTTGAGGGGCGAATGGAAAGACCGGTCGATGCGCCGTGGATAAATCGCGGGCGGTGGCGGCAAGTTATTTTGCTTGGTTTAGGGACCGGCGTCCTGATAATGTTGTTTGTATTGCTCTTTACCGAACCCCTATTAGCGCTCGCCTGGGGTGTAGCCGAGGGATTTATGTTCGCGGCCGCGGGTCGCTATATTTTTGGCTGGTCCTACCAGACGGAGGTCCGCACGGTTGAAGCATTGGGATGGTCATGGTCAAGCGCTGTCATGGGAGTGTTAGTATGGCTGGGGCTGGCTGTCTTTTCCGAACTGATTGAATCTCTTTTGTATGGTTACAACGGCGCGGAGCGGACAGTAGCTACGCTGGTCGTGGCCGGCTTTGTTCTAGGTGGGTTGCGTGGGCGGTCGGTGGAGACGAAAAGTAGACCCAATCAAGGTGTCTGGTTATCACTGCGCAATGCTATGGTCGCCGCCGTGGTTGTATCTATTTCGATGGCCATTCTGGCCTGGATCATCCGCGATCCCCTATATGCCTGGCAGATAGGCGCATTATCGGCCGTTATTGCTGCGTCTATCATGGGTGGAAGCGTTTTTAACAAGCATTTCCTCCTGCGTACCATGTTCAGGTATCAAGGAACGGTGCCCTGGCGCTATGCAGATTTTCTGGATCATGCTTCGCGTCTTGTCCTTCTCCGCAAATTAGGGAATGGATACATCTTCATTCATGAGTTGCTTCAAACCTATTTTGCGGGATTTCTTTGACTTCTTCTTACCCGCGGGTAAAAATAACCCCTCATTTTTACAACAATTAAAAAGCGAAGTGAGTCGTAGAAGCTTATGTACCATGTTTATTTGGGCCTGGGGACGAACCTGGGCCGGCGCGAAGAGAATATTGATAACAGCATCATTGGATTAGCGAATGTCGTGGAAATAACGGCCGTTTCCCCCCTCTACGAAACAGCGCCGTGGGGCGTGACCGATCAGCCTGATTTTTTGAATAACTGTGTAGCCGGTAAAACAACCTTGGCGCCGCTGGCCTTGTTGCGTTTTGTTAAAAAGCTGGAAGAAGACCTAGGCCGGACGCCGACAAGGCGTTGGGGCCCGCGCCTGATTGATATCGATATCTTGATTTATGAAGAATTAAATGTACGCTCGGCCGTTTTGAATGTCCCCCACAAAGGCATTGAAGAGCGGGCGACCGTCCTCGTTCCCCTGGCTGATATTGCCCCGGACCTGGTCCATCCCCTGCTGGGCAAAACCATTGCCGAGCTACTCGCCAAAATCAATACGACCGGCGTACGGCCGTATTGAGGCAAGTGGCAGGCGTCAAGTGGTAAGTAACATCAAAAGTGACCCAACTTGATAGCCGCGAGAACTAAAAACTAAATACCAAATACTAAAAACTTAATACTATATACCAGTCCCTTGACACACTGCGTCATGTATGGCAAAATTGAGTGCGCGCTCAATTATTGAGGGACTGCTCAAATTTTTACCATTGAAATGACTATAGTGTGCTAATGTGGCTCTAGATTCTGAGATTAAAACCAGCGGCAGGCGCAAGCGGCGGATAGCGGCGCGTAAGGCGCAGATATTGAAAGCCGCGGAGACGGTTTTCAGCCAGAAGGGGTATGAGAGAGCCACAACGCGCGAAATCGCCAAAGCCGCCGATGTTTCGGAAGGTACCCTTTATAATTACTTTGGCAGCAAGAGTGATTTGCTGGAGGCGGTTGCCAAATCCTTCGCCCACGATATCGTCAACGAAATAACCAACCTGGAAGCGGACAATTTAGCGGACATGATGGCCGAACTGCTCGCCGCTCGCCTGCGCAGCGGCCGTGAGCGGCGGCTCTTGATGTTGTTCCTTTTCGAGGCGCGGCTCAGTCCTGACGTGCACCGCGCGTCTATCCAAAAGGCGGTGCAGCAAATCATCGATGCTATGGAGAAGCGCTTTAGCCGTGAGATTGAAAGCGGTGTGATGCGGCCGGTGGACCCGGCTGTCGCGGCGCGAACGATCAGCGCGACGGTAATGGGCTTTGCCGCTTTGTATGAAATGGGGCAGTACGGGCAGGAGCGCAATGGCATATCGCCGCAGAAGTGGGGAGAGGAGCTGACCGATTTATTTCTTAACGGCCTGCAAACAGCCGAAGATTGCAGCGTGGAGGATGAAGAGTGACCTTTGAGTGGGGCAAACGCACATATATTATGGGCATTGTCAATATCACCCCGGATAGTTTTTCGGGCGATGGGATGCTTAGCGGGAGTCGCTGGTTGAACGGCGTGGTTTCCCGGGCTGGTTATTTTGTGAAAGAAGGGGCGGATATCCTCGATATTGGCGGTGAAAGCACGCGCCCTGGCAGCACACCGGTTACCATGGAAGAGGAATTAGAGCGTGTTGTTCCGGCGATTCGGGCCATACGCGAGGCATTTGATATCCCGATTTCAATTGATTCCTATCGCGCTGTTGTGGCCGAGGCGGCTCTCGACGCCGGCGCTAATTGGGTGAACGACGTCTGGGGACTGCGCATGGATGATCGCATGGCCGGTTTGGTTGCTGAGCGCGGCTGCCCGGTGGTGATCATGCATAATCGCAGCCGGCCCAAGGATGTGGTTCAGGAAGAGCGCCTTGGCGGCCATTATGTAGGCGTGGATTATGAAGACCTCATTGCTGACATCATCCGCGAGCTGGAAGAGAGCATTGAAATTGGTCTTAGAGCGGGTATTGATCAAGAGCAGATCATTCTTGATCCCGGCATCGGCTTTGGCAAAACAGTCAGCCAGAACTGTCGTTTAATTGATGAGCTTGATGCGATTAAGGCAATGGGGTATCCCGTTCTTCTTGGACCTTCCCGGAAATCATTTATTGGCTATACGCTTGATCTTCCGCCGGATCATAGAATGGAGGGTACCGCGGCGACGGTCGCGATCGGAATCGACCGCGGTGCGGATATTATTCGCGTACATGACGTTCGTGAAATGACCCGCGTGGCGCGGATGACGGATCGGATCGTGCGTGTTTAGTAAGTAGTATTTTGTATTTAGTATTTAGTCGAGTGTGACGTGTTTTGTTGGTGCGGGTTAGGAAATCCGCAATCCGAAATTCATAATGGGGGTTATAGACTATGTTAGATTTTCGATTGGATGAAGAGCAGCAGATGCTCAACGAGACGATTGCGCGCTATGCCAATGAGCGGGTACGCAAGGTGTTTCGGGATGCCGAGGAGGATGGGCATATTCCTCCTGAAGTTGTGCAGGCAGGCTGGGAAATCGGCATGCTGCCGACGAGTATTCCCGAAGCGTATGGTGGTTTTGGCGAATATTCGGCCGTTACCGGGGCCGTGGCTACGGAGGCTTTTGCCTGGGGAGATCTGGCGGTTACTTTGCGCATCATGGTCCCTAATCTGGTGGCCGTACCGCTGATGCTGGCCGGAACTGAAGAGCAAAAAGAGCAGTATTTACCCTTGTTTGCCGATGAACAGGCGCCGGCTTTCACGGCGGCGCTGACGGAGCCGCTGGTGCGCTTTAACCCATATAAGCTGCAAACAACGGCCGTTCGTGATGGGGATGACTATATCTTGAACGGTACAAAGACAGTGGTTCCGCTGGCGGATGAAGCGCAGATGTTCCTCGTCTACGCCGCGGAAGAGGGACAGACGCAGGCTTTCCTGGTGCCCGCCGGGATTGAAGGTTTGCAAGTGGGCAGCCGGGATAAGCTGATGGGCATCAAGGCGTTGCCCACATTCCTGGTTACTTTCAGCGACGTTCGCGTCCCTGCCGCCAATAAATTAGGCGGCGAGGGAGGCATTGATTTCAGCAAGCTGCTCACGCACAGCCGTGTCGCCTTAGCAGCAGCGGCGGTCGGCGTGGCCCGGGCGAGTTATGAATATGCGCGGGAATATGCCAAGCAGCGTGTGCAGTTCGGTGAGCCGATCGCCCACCGCCAGAGTATCGCCTTTATGTTGGCCGAGATGGCCACGGAGGTGGATGAAGCGCGGCTCATGGTCTGGGAAGCGGCCTGGAAATTGGACAAGGGACAGGATGCGATGCGTGAAGCGGCGGTGCTGAAACTGCATGTGGACCGCATGGTGTTAACTGTCGCCGATCGCGCCGTACAGGTGTTGGGCGGCTATGGCTATATTCGTGAGTATCCGGTGGAGCTTTGGCTGCGTAATGCGCGCGGTTTCGCTTCTTTTGACGGCCTGGCGATTATTTAGGTAGGGGAGATAAAAAATCATGATCAGTTTTGAATTACCATCATTCATCCAAAATCAGACGCAGCTGATTGAGATGGTCGCTAAGCAGGCGATGCGCCCTTATTCGCGCGATCTGGATGAGCATGAGCATACGCGCCCGACGACTTTCGTGAGTATGACCTGGCCTTTTACCCAGGAATTGGTCAAGCGCACCTTGAAAGGGCTTGAAGAGACGAACGGCAGTAATGGGCATGGACCGAAGGAACGGAAAGGGCCGGACTTCTCGGTTTTGGCCCTGGTGACGATGATTGAGCAGCTTAGTTGGGGAGATGCGGGCCAGTATTTGTGCCTGCCGCACCCGATGTTGGGTGGGGCGGCGGTGGACTCGGCCGGTACACCGGAGCAGCGGCTGCGCTTCCTAAAGAAGTTCACCGAGGGTAATCCCAAGTGGGGAGCGATGGCCATTACCGAAGCGGATGCTGGTTCTGACAACAGCTCGATGCGCACAACGGCCGTTTTGGATGAAGATACCAAGGAATGGATTCTGAATGGCGAGAAGATTTTCATCACTAACGGCAAGTTGGCACTTGAGGAATCGGATGGTTTGTGCGTGGTCTGGGCGACCGTCGATCCGCAGGCGGGACGCGCGGGGATCAAGTCCTTCGTGGTCGAAGGGAACACGCCCGGAGTGTCTATCGCCAAGCAGGAACATAAGCTGGGTATTCGCGCCAGCGATACGGTTTCGCTGCATTTCGACAATGTGCGCATTCCCTTTGATAACCTGTTGGGCAGTGCGGAAGTTCAGCAGCAGACCACTGTAAAGGGCTTTAAAGGCGCGATGAAGACCTTTGACGCGTCCCGGCCGGCCGTGGCCGCCAGCGCCGTGGGCATCGCCCGCGCGGCCTTGGAGTTTACAGTTGAGAAGCTGGCTGAAGAAGGAATCGAGCTCGATTACACCAAACCGCTGCATGAATTAACGGCCGTTGAACGGGATTTAATGGAGATGGAGGCTCGCTATAAAGGGGCTTGGCTGCTGACCCTGCGCGCCGTGGCCATGATGGCTTACGGTGAAAGCAACCGCCTGGAATCGAGTATGTGCAAATTCCGTGCCGGAGAAGCGGTGACCTGGATCACCCAAAAGGCGGTCGAACTACTCGGTCCCACCGGCTACTCCCGCGAATACCTGGTCGAAAAATGGATGCGCGACGCCAAAATCAACGACATCTACGAAGGCACGAAGCAGATTAACCAGTTGATCGTCGCGAGGAGTATTTTGGGGTATAGCAGGAGGGAGCTGAAGTAGTATTTCAGTGGGTCAGTTGGTCAGTTGATCAGTGATTTAGTGGGGTTGGAAAATGCAAGATTTCCGCAATTTGATGGTTTGGCAGAAGGGGCATAGATTGACTTTAGCGATATATCGTGCAACGATTGGTTTCCCTGATGAAGAAAAATTTGGTTTGATCAGTCAGATACGTCGCGCCGCATCTTCAGTCCCTATTAATATTCCGGAAGGTTGTGGTAGAGAGGGAAATAAAGAATTAGCTCGATTTTTACAAATCTCCATGGGGTCAGCAAGTGAGCTTAAGTATTTACTCCTACTTGCCAGGGACTTGAAATATCTTCCTGCCGAGAGTTACATGACTCTTAATTCACAAGTGATTGAAGTTAAGAGCATGTTAGCTCCGCTAATTAACCATTTAAGAAAATAAAAATATCCATAGACTGTCTGTGCATACTGAAAAACTGACATATTGAAAGACTGATACACTGAAAAACTGGAACTCAAGGAGACAACACGCATGCCATACCAAATCAACAAAGTCGCCGTAATTGGCGCGGGGACGATGGGTGGGGGGATTGCCGCCCATTTGGCGAATGTGGGCATTCCGGTGGTTTTGCTGGATATCGCTACGCCCAATTTGAGCGACGAAGAGAAACAGGACCCGGCGGCGCGGAACCGCTTGGTGGAAACCCTTTATGAGCGCATGGTCAAGGCCAAGCCGGCTAACCTGGCTAATAAGGATCGCGCTAATTTGATTACCGTCGGCAATATGGAGGATGATTTCGATCTGGTCGCCGATGCGGATTGGGTCGTCGAAGTGATCATAGAGCGGCTGGATCTGAAGCAGGCCCTGATGGCTCGCCTGGAAGAGACCTGCAAGCCGGGAGCAATCATTTCTTCAAATACCTCAGGCATTCCGATTTCCCAGATCGCCGAGGGACGCTCGGAGAATTTTAAAAAGCATTTTCTGGGCACGCATTTCTTTAACCCGCCGCGTTATTTGAAACTGCTGGAGATTATTCCCACGCCGGATACAGACCCCGAAGTGACGCGCTTTATGGCTAAATTCGGCCGTGATGTGTTAGGTAAGGGCGTTGTGATTTGTAAAGATACGCCTAACTTCATCGGCAACCGCTTCTTTTCCGTGGCCGCTTCTTACGGCATCGAAAGAGCTTTTGAACAGGGATACTCCATCGCCGAGGTGGATGCTCTGACCGGACCGGTTATCGGACGGCCGAAAACGGCTACCTTCCGCCTTTTGGACCTGGTTGGCCTGGATGTGATGGCCCACGTAAATAATAACCTTTACCCAGCCATTGAAGAGGATCCTTATCGCAAAGCCCTAAAGGCCGAAAATGCCTCGGCCGTTATGAGGCAGATGATTGATAACGGTTGGCTGGGCAATAAAAGCGGACAGGGTTTTTATAAGAAGACTTTCGTCGACGGCCAGCGCGAATTTTGGACCCTTAATCCACAGACGCTTGAATACGAAGCGACGCCGAAAATCCGTTTTGACTCCGTAGGCGCGGTGCGCAAAACCGACGATTTGGGCGAGCGTCTGAATAAACTGCTGGCCTTCGATGACCAGGCGGCGAATTACGTGCGTGATTTACTCTACTATGGCTTTGCCTACGCCGCATACGTAGCCCCTGAAATCGCTTACAAGCTCTGCGATATTGACGACGCGATGCGCTGGGGCTACGGCCACGAGGCAGGGCCGTTTGAAATGTGGGATATGCTCGGCGTCGCCGAAACGGCCGAAAAGATGGAAGAAGCAGATTTGGAAGTTGCCGGCTGGGTGAAAGAGATGCTGGCTTCCGGCCACGAGAGCTTCTACAAGAATGGCGCTGTTTACGACTTTACCAGCGGTGAGTATAAAACTTGCGATGTCGACAAGAAGGTCGTCCTCCTGAGTGGGCTTACGGAGGTTGAGAAAAATATGAGCGCCAGCCTGCGCGACATGGGTGACGGCGTAGCCTTGCTGGAGTTCCACGCCAAGATGAACGCTATTGACCAGGATATCATCGATATGTCGCACATAGCCCTGGCCCGCCTGGAGAGTGATTTTGATGCCCTGGTTATCGGCAATGAAGGGGACAACTTCTGCGTCGGTGCCAATCTCTTCGCCGTGGCTATGGCCGCCCAGCAGGGGATGTGGGACACGCTGGACCGCATGATTTACGAACTTCAAGACGCGACTTTCAAACTGCGCCATGCGCCTAAACCGGTCGTAACGGCCGTGCACCAGATGGCCCTGGGCGGCGGCGCGGAATATGCCATGACCGGCTGGGAGACGGTGGCCGCGCACGAGACCTACATCGGTCAGGTGGAATTCGGCGTAGGCGTGGTTCCGGCCGGCGGCGGCTGTAAAGAGCTGCTGCGCCGCAAAGTGAATCCGGTGATGAAGACGCCGAATGCCGATGTACTGCCTGTTATCCAGGAGACGTTTGAACTTATTGCTTTGGCCCAGGTCGCTGCCAGCGCCTGGGAAGGCAAAGATATGGGCTTTTTCGCGCCGGACGCCCTGATTGAAATGAATCAAGACCATCTGCTGGGGACGGCCAAGCTGCGCGCTTTACAGTTGGTCGCCAGCGGCGCGCGCCCACCGGAGGTAGAAAAAATCTACGCCGCCGGCCGGGATACCTATTACGCGGCCTTGATGTCCATTAGAGGTCTGGAGTGGGGCGGTTATGCCAGCGAACACGACGCCTTAATCGCGCGCAAGCTGGCTTATATTCTCTGTGGCGGCGATATCAGCGCCCCGGCCTGGGTTGATCCCTGGATCATCCTGGACCTCGAACGCGAAGCATTCCTATCCCTGCTTGGCGAACCAAAGACGATTGAACGCATGATGCATATGCTGCAGACGGGAAAGCCGTTGCGCAATTAAGTATATCATTCGGTCAGTATTTCAGT
>JBJYWP010000119.1:33646-34928 GCA_046259485.1 Promineifilaceae bacterium (SeqCode)
AACTGACAAACTGACAAACTTTCTGGAGAAATACTATGACACGTGAAGCAGTTATTGTCGCCGGATCGCGAACGGCCGTTGGTAAATCTAAACGAGGTGTGACGCGTAATTGGCGTTCGGATGAGATGGCCGCAGCGGCTATTGTTGATGTTTTGAAGAAGGCCGAAGGTTTAGACCCGGCACAGATTGATGATGTGATCATCGGCTGTGCAATGCCTGAAGGGGCGCAGGGTCTTAACTTCGCGCGCTTGATTTCTTTGCGCGCAGGACTGCCGGCGGAGGTGCCGGCGATGACCGTCAATCGCTTTTGTTCCAGCGGCTTGCAAACCATCGCCCTGGCCGCCGAACGAATCATTGCCGACGGCGCCGATGCGATTATTGCCGGTGGGGCGGAGACGATGAGCCTGGTGCCGATGACCGGTTTTCGCATTAACCCCAATCCTTTTATGGTTGAGAATATCCCCGAAGCTTATATGGGCATGGGGCTAACGGCCGAAAATGTAGCCGATGAATTTGAAGTGAGCCGCCAGGCACAGGACGAGTTTGCCCTGCGCAGTCACCAACGGGCTAAAGCTGCTCAGGAAAACGGCCGTTTTGATGCCGAAATTGTGCCCATTGAAATCGAAGAAGTAACCATGGGCCGTAACGGCGAGCGCATGAGTGAGACCTTCATTTTCGATAAGGATGAACACATCCGCCCTGATACGACTTTGGAGGCGCTGGCGAAGCTGAAACCCGTCTTCAAAAACGGGGGCACGGTCACTGCCGGTAATTCCTCTCCCTTGAGCGACGGCGCTGCGGCCGTGCTGGTCATGGAACGCGGTATGGCCGAAGCGTTGGGCCTGACACCCATTCTGCGCTTTGTAGGCTTTAACGTCGGCGGTGTGCGTCCCGACATCATGGGTATCGGCCCGATTGCCGCCGTCCCCCGAGTCCTGGCGCGGACCGGCATCAGCCTGAATGACATTGACGTCATTGAACTCAATGAAGCCTTCGCCGCCCAATCCCTGGCCGTGATTCGCGAACTGGGCTTTGACGAAGAGAAGACGAATCCAAACGGCGGCGCGATTGCCCTGGGCCATCCTCTGGGCTGCACCGGCGCGAAACTGACCGTGCAGATCATGCACGACATGGTCCGCCGCGACCTCTCTTTGGGCATGGTCACGATGTGCATCGGCGGCGGTATGGGCGCGGCCGGCATTTTCGAGCGTTTGAATTGATCGCGAATCGAGTATTTAGTTTATAGTATTTAGTATGTTAAGTAAATCACAAATAATTATTT
>JBJYWP010000120.1:0-4365 GCA_046259485.1 Promineifilaceae bacterium (SeqCode)
CTGGTATGTCTCCGGCATCCACCGTGCTCTCTTGTCTAAAAGCGACTTTCGTCACATTAAAGCTCTGCCTTATGCAAATTCGCTTGGCGAAGTCCTGTGAAGGCGTTTCGAAGCTTAACCAGCTATACTGAGGCGAAGAAATCTGAGCAAGGAGTATGAGATTTTATGAACCCTATTGCTTTTGGAATGATTGCCTCTGGGGTTTTGCTATTCGTGTTGGGTTTGCTATTGATTGCCAAGGATAGAAAGGCAGCATATTTACGTTCCTGATCTCCAAAAGGCAAAATCGGAAGCTTAATCCTTCAGAACGATTGCTAAATAGACCCCGTTTCGTCCGTTAACATAGAGCTTGTTTGCCCCGAGGTTAGTACCAACCAGGAGATCCGGGTCGCCATCCCCATCGATATCGCCGAAGACCGCGCCGGAGGAATTGGTATTCCCGAGCGTTTGCCCCGAATCAGTGAAGACACCCTGGCCATCATTCATCCATATCTGATCGGCAGGTTCGCCCCCCAACTCGGTTGTGTTGCCGCTGAACAAATCCAGATCACCATCTAGATCGACATCGGCTAGGGCTACTTGCTCTGTAGAGTTTACACCCAGCATTTGGCCGCTATTACTGAAATTTCCATCACCATCATTCACCATGACCATATTGGGGTTGAGCGTCGCGTTGCCGATAATGGCGTCAGTATCCATATCGCCATCAATATCGCCCATGACAAGGGTGACCGGATCGGGCGGGCTGCAGGAGCTGTTTTCCTTGAAGGTAAAAACGCCGTCCCCATCATTCAACCATATTTCGTTAGGTCCCGGCATCGCTGTGACCAGGTCTAAATCATCATCGTTATCTATATCGGCGAGAGCAATTTCAAACTTGAATGATCCAAAACCTGGTTCTTGCCCTTTCTCGGTGAAGTTCCCCCGGCCGTCATTGAGCCAAACCCGGTTCATGAAAATGACATCGAGGTCCGTTCCCAACCTTTTCAATCTATTCCCTACCTATAAGAATTGAGTGCATAACTCTATTTCATCTATGCAAACCAGCTGAAAATGGGGAAAATAAGAGGATGAGATTATTGTATTGGACCAAAGGAGCCAATCATGAACGTGCTGATTCGAGAAATGAAAGTTGACGACTTCGATGAAGTTTACGCATTATGGCTGGAATCGGAAGAAATAATCGTCAGCGATGTGGATACGAGGAACGATATTGTTCGTCTCCTCGAACGCAATCCGGGACTCAGCTTTGTAGCCCAAGACGGCGAGCAGCTCGTGGGGGCTGTTCTATGTACCCATGATGGCCGCCGTGGTTATATCGACCAATTAGTTGTACGAAAGTCTCATCGTCGCCAGGGAATCGGTAAAGGACTTGTTTCGCGATGTATTTTCAACTTGATGCGTAATGGTATCCGTAAATGGCACCTTTTTGTCGAAGAAGATAATCAGGACGCTGTCGCTTTCTGGAAAAAGCTCGGCTGGGCTGAACGAGTGGAAATCTTAACCATGTCACGCAGCCAGAGCGGTTAAATCTAATCATAGGATCAAGTAAGAAAGTAGCAATTTCTTCATGTGATGTAAAATTCGTACCCATTATGCTCCAGGTTCTCCAAAATCAGCTGGCGTGTAGAAGGCAATGTTGATAGCGTGGTCATCACCCGTGACAACCTCATCATCTGGAATGGCACGAGCCTAAGTGGTTCGACGAGTGACTGTCCGTCGATCCCGGGCTTTGCAATATATGTCATTGAAGCATCCGGCCCGGACGGTACGGTCAGGCTGCAAAGCTGCTGCAAAGTAACTATTGGCGACTCATAACGCTTTTTACGGTTCACAGGCAGCTGCTGCGACCCCCTTTTATTCTTATGGTATAATGTTATCGGAACCGAAGGGGGTTTGCTATGATGAGGAAACGACATATTTTACCGTTTTCTTTCATTTCTCTAATCCTACTATTGCTGCTAACTCATACCTTGGTCACAGCTGGAACTATCTATCCAGTTACTGAGCCAAAAGAGACCACTATTCCAGCGATGTTGTCCTTGCCGCCGCCATACATGGTTAAGAATATTAATTCAGCGGCAGTGAACAATGGCGATTCATTTCCCGGGCCGTTCAGTCGCTTGGGAGGCAGCGGCAACCAGATACTATTCCGTGCATGGGACGCTGCGGTGGGAAGCGAACCAAGAATCAGCGATGGAACTGAGAGCGGCACACGCCTACTCAAAGACGTTTCACCTGGTCCTGACAGCTCATCATATTGGACGGATACGAGATTCCTACAGCCGGTTACGCTTGCCGATGGCCGGTTCTTCTTCGTTACTGATGACGGGACTTATGATACAGAAATCCGGACGAGTGATGGCAGCGAAGCAGGAACAATGGCTGTAGCTAAGGTTTGCGCCGGATCAGTGGATCATCTCGTAGCCACTGCGAATGCAGCCTTCTTTACGGCTGGAATAAAGGATGAAACCGGAGGCTGTGCATCACCCGGATGGTTGTGGCGATCGGATGGCACAATTGGCGGAACAGAGCCGCTTGTTTATGAGTATGAGATCACAGGAATGTGGGCGGCCAATGGGATCCTTTTCTACCTTAACTATGATTATGAATTGTGGGTGCTGGGCGAAACGAGTGCAATCCCGCAGCGTATCGCCGAGTATGTCTATTATGATCCAGCCGCCGCCGGTGACGCACTCTACTTCTATCGCATGGCGCCTGGCGAATCGGGCTATCTTTGGATATCGGACGGCAGTTTGCCTGGAACGACTCAGCTAAAAGAGTTGGATGGTGCCATCACAATGTTTCCGGCTGGTGATCTGCTTTACTTCGTTGACAGCAAAAGTGACGGCGTGAGCTCATTGTGGCTGACGGACGGTACAGCCGCCGGTACATCCCTTGTTAAGGATGGCTGGAATAACGAAAATCGCATAAGCGAGCTTGCGGCCGTTGGCAATACCGCCTTTTTCAGTGTTTTGAAGACTGGTGATCTCTGTGACCTGTGGCAAACCGATGGGAGCTCCTCCGGCACGGCGTTGGTCAAATCCTTTCCAACGGTGGAAGGCGGGCCAAATCTTTTAACCGCCTTTGATGAGTGGCTCGTATTCACCGCGGATGATGGTGTTCATGGGCGTGAGCTGTGGGTAAGCGACGGCACAGAAGAGGGGACGGTAATGCATGCGGACATTAATCCGGCTGCGGGAGAGGACAGTCAGTTGCACAATTTGGCTGCGCGCAACAAGACGCTCTATTTCGCCGCCGATGATGGCCTGCATGGAATCGAGCTGTGGGCTTTATCTCTAGACGGTACTTCCAACTACCGCCTCTTCCTACCCGGAATTTTAGCGACGAAATAAACTAATTGTCCTTAGTTCTACCCCAACCCAGTCATAACGACTTCGGGCTCATGACCAAATCCGGCACCACCGGCGCCACAAACCTCGCCCCCGACAGCTGAATCACCTGCCTCCCCGTATCCCGAATCCGCACCCGTTCAATCAGCCCAAATTCCTCCAGATAATTCAAATGGTGATGCACCAGCGAACAAGACAACGGCCGTTCCGGTCGCACCCCCCTTCCAATATCCCAAATAAACAAATAAATCCTCTCATTCATCTCATGCATAAGTAGTAGCCCATCCTTTAGTTTGGGTCTTTTCCTTTATAAAGCGGCGCTTACTGCCTGGAAATCCGGCTGTATGAGGGACAGGCATAGTTCGGGGGATAAAAGTGACGAAATGCATTAGAATAGAGAATAGCGGATCACGGCTGTTTGCCGATATTCAATGGAGATTTATATGAGTCGGGAAGATTTCGATATCCCGGAAGTTTTTCGCAGAGCAATGGAAGAAGCCGGTTGGCGCGATGCAGACGGCGGCGGCAGCGGCGGTGATGGGGATGATGACGGCGGGGGACGCCCACCTTTTTCTTCGTCCGGAGACGGCCGTCCACGCCTGAACCGTTCCCTCTGGATTCTAGGGCTGCTTTTCATCTTGCTGATCAGCTTCAGCTGGCTCGTCAACGTCTTCACAGACTGGCTGTGGTTCACGGAGATGGCCTACGCGGATGTTTGGCGCACGCAGTGGATGATGCGCATCGCCGTTTTTGTCATCGCTTTTCTGCTGGCGACCCTCATTTTACTGGGCAACTGGCTCCTGGCCCGCCGCCGGGCTATCCGCGCAACCGCCCCATTTAATCCGCAGTTTTTAAAGAGCAGCGGAATAGCCTGGCTCATTACCGCGATCGCTCTTTTCTTGGCTATTACCTTCGCCAGCGCCGCGACCAGCCAGTGGGAAGAGCTGCTCGTTTACCTCAACCGCGTACCTTTTGAGATAAGCGATCCGATCTTTAACCGCGATGTCGGTTT
>JBJYWP010000121.1:0-2395 GCA_046259485.1 Promineifilaceae bacterium (SeqCode)
TGGAGCGCCAGGGTACCGGGGCCGCGCCGCTGAGCACCACCCGGCCGTCGACCACGAGATCGCCCTCGAATTGCAACGCCAAAGCGACGCCGGCCAGGGCAAAATCCCAGGCCCGCCGCGCACGCACCTTGCGGTAGGAGGTGCGCAGGTTTCGTGGCGGCGGGGGAATGTAGACGGCGACGATGATTTCACCGGCTTTCAACCAGGTTTCGCGCCGGACGTCGTTGGTGGGCAGAACGTGGAGGTCTTCCACCGGCAGCGTTCTTTCGCCGTCTGGTCCCACGAGCCTCAGCTGCGCGTTCAGAGCCACGAGGGGTGGGGCCGTATCAGACGGATGGACGATGTAGCAGATGTCGTCGCTGCCGAAGATGCAGTGAAACTGGTTTTCCCCCTGGGCGGCGAAACAGGTGCCGCCGCCTTTGCGCAGGCAGTCGAATTCGCCGCGATAGTACCAGCAGCGGGGTTTCTGGCAGAGGTTGCCGCCGATCGTCCCCTGGTTGCGAAGCTGGGGGCTGGCCACCTCGGCGGCTCCCTGGGACAGGCCGGCATAGCGGTCGCGGATTACGGGGTCTTCGGCCACTTCGGTGATTGTGGTCAGTGCTCCGATTTGAAGCCCGCCGCCGGCCATCTCGCTTACGCCGTGCAGGTCGGACAGACCATTGATACTGACGACCTTGCGGACGTCTAATAATTGCTCCCGCAGGCATGTGAGAAGGTCCGTGCCCCCAGCGTGAGCATAAGCGCCTTCCTCGTTGAGATGCTGTATGGCTTCCTCGAGCGTTTCGGGACGGACGTAGGCAAACTGGGGCATCATGGGTCAGCTCTCCTTTTTCTGTTGTTCCATCAAGCTGCTGAGCTGCAGCGGATTGATGGGAGAAGCGGTGATCCGGATGCCGACGGCATGGTAGACCGCGTTGGCCACCGCCGCCGCCGTCGGTATGGTCACCGGTTCGCCCAGGCCCTTGGCGCCGGTGGTGTTGGCCTCGGCATCCGGCATTTCGATCGGGACGCTGGTGATATTAGCCGGCACATCCAGGGCTGTCGGCAGCTTGTAGTCGTGCCAGTTGCGGTTGACCAGTTTACCGGTCTGCATGCCGTCGAGAATCCGCATTTCGGTGGTGGCCAATCCAATTCCCATGGTGATGCCACCGATAACCTGACTGTCAAAAGTCAACCGATTCATGACCCGCCCGCTTTCGTTGGTGCTTAAAAACCGCAGGATGCGGAGTTCTCCGGTTTTGATGTCCACCTCGACCTCACAAAACTGGGCGCAGAAAGGGTTGACGGTTTTGTTGTCCGGATTGGGGCCCCTGTGGCCGACGCCCACCACCACGCCGCGCTTCTTGAGTCCGGCGATGTCGGTGACCCGGATGCGCCGCTCAGGCTGATTGCGGGAAACGATGGCATCGCCCAGATACACCAAGTCATCGACAGGCAGACCGATTTCTTCGGCCGCCATTTCCAGCAGCTTCCGTTTGACCTGGACGGCGGCATCCCTCACGGCCGGCGCCTCTGTCGGAACGGTTTTGCTACCCCCGCTGGGCGTTGCGTACTGGGTCGTGTCGGTATCGGCATGTTCGATGCGGATCATCTCCGTTTTGAGTCCCAGTTCTTCGGCCACCACCATGGCCATGACGGTTTTGGTGCCGGTGCCGATGTCGCTGGCGCCCATGTTCAAGTTGGCGCTGCCGTCGGAAAACAATTTCAGGATCACCGTCGACGGTGGTCTGCCGCCGCCCACAAACCACACGCTGGCCGCCATCCCCACACCTCGGCGGAGATGATCTGTGCGCTTATCGCGGCTGGGCTTGCGCCGGGCCTCTTCCCATCCGAATTGACGGGCGCCTTCCTCCAGGCACTGTTTCAGGCCGGTGGTCGTGTACGCAGGGTTGCCATCACGGGCCTGGCTGTAGATGGGCACATTTTTCAAGCGCAGTGCCACCGGGTCCATTCCGATGGCTTCCGCCAGGGAGTCGAGCATCTGCTCCAGGGCCCAGGAGCACTGGGGGTGCCCCGGTGCCCGAAACGGCCGGGCCGGGCCGGCGTTGATATAGACATCGGTGCACTCGGTGCGGACATTGGGACACAGGTACAGATCCCGGATCTGCCAGTCCACCAGTGACGTGCCGCCGGCGGGATAGGCGCCGCCGGTTCCCAGACAGGTGAACTCCAGGGCCGTCAGCGAACCGTCCTTTTTAATCCCGGCCTTCAGGGTCATGTTGCTCGGGGGCCGGTTTCCCATTGCCAGGTAGGTGGCCTCTCTCGGGAGGAAGGCTTTCACGGGCCGCCCGGTCTTCTTGGCCAGCAGGGCGGCGATAATGCTGTAACGGCTGGTCCGGAGCTTGCTGCCGAATCCGCCGCCCATGTAGTGCCCGATGACCCGCACCTTGGAAAG
>JBJYWP010000122.1:0-1810 GCA_046259485.1 Promineifilaceae bacterium (SeqCode)
TATTCCTGGAGATAATTAAACCTTTAACCCACGGTTTCCACACCTCAAAGTTAATTAAACCACTAAGGATTATCACTGGTTGGGAGAAATTTAACTTATGGCCATCAATATAAGTGCCCTTACCAGTTCAGAAGTCATAGAAAATCGGGATGCCGGAATACCCGTCCAACAATTATTGGACCTTACCCCTGTCTCGATCGAAATATTCAAACGATTTGTAATTATATCCAACGGCAACACTTTCACGACAACAAAAACCTTGGCTTTTGGTGTTCAATACCCAGACGAGCGCTGTGTTGTGTGTACTACTAACGGGTCGAATGGTATGACCATCTATGAAGATGTACGCAAAGCGGCAGCTGAGTATGCACCACAAAAAGCAGTCGTGAAATGGTTGGACTAATAATAAATCACTTGGCAAAACCCACTGCCCGGGTTTCGCGAATAACCGTGACCTGAATTTGCCCTGGATACTGCATATTATCTTCGATAGATTTCGAAATATCGCGTGACAGGCGCATGGCACCCAGATCATCAATTTGCCCCGGTTTAACGAGAATGCGGATTTCACGCCCTGCCTGCAAAGCATAAGCACTCTCCACGCCTTCGAATGACGTAGCGATCTCTTCCAAGGTGCGTACGCGCTTGATGTAATGTTCCAGACTCTCGCGGCGAGCGCCTGGACGCGCGCCGGAGATCGCATCAGCCGCTTCGACAATGATTGCCTCGACTGTTTCTTGATCAACTTCATGATGGTGCGAAGCAATAGCATTCACAACTGGAGCTGGTACTTTGAAACGCTTGGCGAACTCCGCTCCCAGCATGGCGTGTGTCCCTTCCTGATCGTGGTCCATCGCTTTTCCCAGGTCATGTAACAGTGCGCCCATCTTAGCTTGATCAATATCTGCTCCAAGTTCTGCAGCCAGCATGGCTGCGATTTTAGAAGCCTCCACGGCATGATAAAGCTGATTCTGGCCATATGATGTGCGATATTTGAGCCGTCCCAACATCTTTAGAATCTCAGGATGCAAACCATGCACATTGGCATCAAAGGCTGCCTGTTCGCCTGCATCGCGTATATCACGGTTCACATCCACCTGTGCATCTTTAATTAATTTCTCGATCCGTGCCGGGTGAATACGGCCGTCGGCGATGAGCTTGGTTAGCGCACGGCGGGCAACTTCTCGCCGTACTGGATCGAAGCTGGAAACTGTAACCGCTTCAGGTGTGTCGTCAACAACAATGTCAACACCGGCTGCTTGTTCAAATGCGCGGATATTTCGACCGCTGCGGCCGATAATGCGCCCTTTCATATCATCACTGGGTAAAGGCACAACACTCACAACAAGTTCAGCTACCTGATCACTGGCGACACGTTGGATTGCCAGGGCAATTAATTTACGTGCCTCGATCTCGGCCGTTTCCTTCGCCCGATTTTCAATCTCACGCATCTGGCGGGCCAGATCCTGCTGAGCTTCTACCTCAACCTGTTCCAACAAAACCTGCCGCGCCTCATCTGTCGACATGGCGGCCACTTCTTCAAGCCGTAAACGTTGTTCTTCTTCAACCTGGGAGAGCTGATTGCTCCGTCTATCCAACCGGCTTTGTCGTTTATTTAACGTCTTCTCTCGTTGTTCAAGCCTCTGTCCTTGCTGATCAAGCTTATCACCCTGCTTCTCAAGCCGTTCTTCCGCACGAGCCAGGTCTTGATAACGACGTTCGGCGGCTTTTTCTGCTTCCTGCCGGATTTCCTGTGCCTCATTACGCGTTGTATTCAGGATGTTTTCAATTTCCTTTTCCACTGCTGCGC
>JBJYWP010000123.1:0-2642 GCA_046259485.1 Promineifilaceae bacterium (SeqCode)
TGGCAGCGGGCCGGAACAGCGGCAGGAATCCCTGAAAAACGGGCATTTCGGCCTGCGTTCAATGGAAATCCGGCTGCAATCTGTTGGCGGTCAGTTCGCCTTTCAGTCTGTACCCGGCCAGGGAAGCTGCGTTCTAGGCCAAATTCCCCTTACAAACACGGACATCCCACAATCTGATCGGGCAGCTAAAACTCCGCTTGAATTCCAGGCTTCAATCTAAATCTAGAAAGATGCCAACTTTTCAATTTTCCTCTAGAGAAATCGCCTGCTTGATTCCAGAAAGTTGGCATCTTTTTGTTATCTACCGCGCACCAAAATCCTGGACCCAATAGTAGTGGTAGTTATAGTCTCCCGTATCATTGGCCAGGTAATAGTAGCCCACACCTATATCTTCAAATTCGCAGTTCAGAATATTACTCCTGTGCCCGTCACTGCTCATCCAGCCAGCCATCACAGCTTCCGGCGTTTCGTAGCCGGCGGCGATATTCTCCCCCGCCGTCGAGAAATCATATCCCGTCGCTTTAATCCGATCCCAGGGCGTTCGACCATCCTCGCTGTTGTGTTTGACGTAATCATTCAAGGCCATATCTTCGCTGTGCCCTTGCGCCGCCGCAGTTAATTGCGCGCTGACGTTTAGCGGCGAGCAGCCCACCTGTGCCCGTTCGTTGTTTACCAACTCCACCACCTGCTGCACCTCTGTAAGGACTCTATTAATGTCCTCGCTTGGGCCGATAATCATGGGCAAAAAGGCGAATTCATCGGCAGCGGCTGCCGCCTGTTCCACCTCTACTTTTGGGCCGGCGATCTGCACGGCCGATCCTACAACCGCATCGCCATTCTCCTGGAGAGGCGGCTCCGCCTTAACAGTCAGGTTGTGATCGAAAGGAACTGCAATCAGCAAAAAGAGAATAATGAATACTACCGGCAACTGGCGTTGTCCCAGCATAGAAGACTCCTTTCCCTCCACTCGTACACCGAAGCTCGTTCAGCGTTGAACAATAAATACCGTTTGTGCCAAATGGAAGCATAATCACTCCCTAGGACCGCTCGCCTGCCGGCAAGAGCGATCCTCTGACACAAAGCCGCGGCATTATAGACGCTGACCATGCGTACGAACAAGCTTACTTAAGCTGCGTTCAAGGTTTCTCTCAAATAGTTATGCCGGTACCCTCCCCCTAAAATTCAGGCACCGGACAGAGCGCCAACGACAACGTGCGATTTAAATAGCGGGATTTGGCCGGGGCAAAATCCTCTTATCCAAGGACATCTTTGAACTCTGCCTTCAACATGACGACTTTATCTTTCAGGTCTTGCAGCTTGCCCGCATTTTCGGCCGTTTGCACCAGGGACGCTGCCTTGCTCCGCTGATCGTCGCCGGATAGGCCGCCCCAATTCAAACCTGTTAACAGGGCCACGGCCTGCAGTTCATCCATCGTGAACGCATCACCGCCCAGCAAAACAACTAAAAGCCGGCGCTGGCTTGCCGCGTCGCCGGCGGAAGGCGCCGGTCCGCTGACACTGGCCGAGGCGCCGCGGCCGATAGCTACACCTGACGAGCCGCTGATATTACCGACTGATATACTGTCCCCTTCAATGTGATCGCCGCCAATATTCGTAACCTGGTCTCCGCCAATCACATCGCGCCCGGCGTTCACATTACCGCCAAAAAACGCGCCGCCGCCGGTGTTGATCTGCTGTCCGATCTTATCCCCGCCCACTTTATCGCCGGCAACATAGTCGCCTCTGACGATCGTTTGGTTCTCGATTTTGCGCATCCAAAGCCGGCTCTCCTCTTCAGTGACCCGGCGAACCGGCGCGCCTTCCGGCAGGGATTCTTCTTCCCGGGCGACGCCCAGGGCATCCACGGCCGAACGGCCGGCCAGGGCCACCGGAAACGGCCCCACGCCTTGCAGCACGGTGATCATGGGATCCTGCAAGACATTGAATTTTTCGGCCGATTGCTTCACGGCTTCATAGACATAGGTGTAGAGATTGAAAACCCTGATCGTCCCTCCAACAGGGGTTGATTTGCCCAGCAGGCCATCTTTCAGAGCCTCAGTGAACCAGGTCAGATCGCTTGTTTTCAAAAAACTTGACAGCTGGTCCGGTTTGCAGGCGCTGATTACAATGCGTCCCTCGCCCGTACCCAGCAGCGCCGAAGTTGTTACATCCGGTAGACTTTGCCCTTCGGCCGTTTCCTCTTCACCTCTACCCAGTGTTTCCGGCTGTAGGCTGCCGGAATGGCAGGCATTGAAGATCATCAGCAAGCGCTTAGCCTTGATTTGTTTCAACATCTCCACCAGCGTGACCTGGCTGAGGCCGGTACCGGCCTCGATGGCTAATTCCTTGCCATCCGTGCCGGCGAACTTAACATCATGGGTCGCTAAATAATAGTTATTGTCCGTGCCAAATGCGCCGTGCCCGGCAAAATAAATGAAGACTGTATCTTCCTCGGTTACCCGGTTGGCCAGGCCTTTCAAGGCACTTTCGATATCCTGCTTTGTAGCCGTCGCGTCATTGAGGAACTCGGTCTGCTGCGGTGGATAAGCGCAGGTTGTTGGATCAACCAGGAGATCGCGAATCGCCCTGGCATCCCGCGCAGTAATGGGCACATCATACTGCGGGTGAAACTTGTGGTGGCC
>JBJYWP010000124.1:0-2810 GCA_046259485.1 Promineifilaceae bacterium (SeqCode)
AATCGTTACCGGTAACCGGTCATCAAATAGATTAGCTACCGGTAATTGAAAGCGCAAAGAGAGGAGCGGCGAATAAAAAACGCCGCTCCTCGTTAACAATAATAAGGGGTGCAAAGCATATGGCGGATGCAGACTCCAATCTTCTAGAACTAAGAGGTATTTCGAAGGCTTTTCCCGGCGTCCAGGCGCTGGATAATGTCGATTTTGATCTCAAAGCGGGTGAAATTCACGCTATTGTTGGTGAAAATGGCGCTGGGAAATCAACGCTAATCAAGATCATCACCGGGGTTGAGCGGCCTGATGCCGGCAGCATCAAGCTGGCGGGGAGTGAAATCGAGGTCAAATCACCGCAGCATGCTCAGGACTTGGGTATCAGCACTGTCTATCAAGAAATAGATTTGTGTGAAAACCTGTCTGTTTCCGAAAATATCATGCTTGGCCGTGAACCGCGAAAACGAGGGCGGATTGTCTGGCGAGAGATGCATGAACAGGCGGAGGAGGCGCTGCGCTACCTGAATGTGGCCATTGACGTCACCCAGGAGCTGGGTGATTACTCTATCGCCTTGCAGCAAATGGTGGCTATTGCCCGCGCCTTGAATATTAGTTCGGCCAAAATCCTAATCCTGGATGAGCCGACCTCCAGCCTTGACACACAAGAGACAGAGCAGCTCTTCGAGGTGATGCGCAAGTTGAAAGAGGAAGGGCTGGGCATTATCTTTATCACGCACTTCCTCGACCAAGTCTACGAGATCGCCGATAGAACAACCATTCTGCGAAATGGAAAACTTGTGGGAACCTTCAAAACGGGAACGCTGCCGCAATTGGAATTAATTTCGAAAATGATCGGCCGGACCATGTGGGACTTCGATGATATGGCGCAGATCAAGTTAACGGCCAGCAAACAGATCGGCGACGAGCCTTTGCTTGAGGCCAGATCCCTGGGCCGGGAGGGCACCATGTCCCCGTTTGATTTGAATCTTTTCAGCGGCGAGGTCCTTGGCTTTGCCGGCTTATTGGGTTCCGGGCGCACGGAAACGGCCGAGCTGCTCTTCGGTATCTACAAACCGGACAGCGGCACGATAACGATGGCCGAATTGCCGGTAAAAGATTTTTCTCCACAAGGGTCAATCGGACGCGGCATCGCTTTTTGTCCCGAGGACCGTAAGGCGGAAGGCATCATCGATGATTTGAGTGTGCGCGAAAATATCATTTTGGCCATGCAGTCCAACCAAGGATGGGTAAGACGCCTGAGCAGACAACAGCAGTATGAACTGGCTGACAAGTACATCGAAATGCTGAACATCAGCACGCCCTCCCCTGACCAGGCGGTCAAGAATTTAAGCGGCGGCAATCAACAGAAGGTTATTTTAGCACGCTGGCTGGCTACCAATCCCAAAGTCTTGATCCTGGATGAACCAACGCGCGGCATTGATGTCGGCGCAAAAGCGGAAATCCAAAAAATCGTCCTGGAGCTGGCCGACGAAGGGATGGCCTGCTTATTTATCTCCTCAGAACTGGAAGAAGTGTTAAGAACCAGCCATCGCATTATCGTCTTACGCGATAAAAACATGGTAGCCGAATTCACCGATGAGGTGGATGAACAAACCCTTATGGAAGCAATGGCAGGGAGCGCATCATGAATCATTCCAACTTTTCCTGGCATCGATTACGTGACAGCCAGCTATTTTGGCCTTTACTGGCCCTGGCACTAATCATGCTTTTCAACCTGATCTTTACACCCGGATTCTATAACATCGAAATTAAGGACGGCCATTTATCCGGCTTTCTCATTGACATTTTGAATCGCGGCTCAATTTTGATGGTCCTGGCTATCGGCATGACCATGGTCATTGCCACCGCAGGCGTTGATCTTTCGGTGGGCGCAGTGGTTGCCATCTCTGCCGCGACCGCCACCGTATTGATCAACCCAGCCTTGGCTAACCAGTTAATTAGTTCTGAGGAACTGATCCAGGACGTGACAAGGACACCATTATGGCTTTGTATAGTGGCCGCGCTCGCCGTATCAACTTTATGCGGAATCTGGAACGGTCTACTCGTTTCCCGGGCCAGAATCCAGCCGATGGTGGCCACGCTGGTGCTCATGGTAGCTGGGCGGGGGATCGCGCAGCTCATCACCAATGGCCAGATTATCACGGTTTACTACAGCCCCTACTTTTTCATCGGCAACGGGTATTTATTTGGATTACCATTCTCCCTCTTCATCGTTGCTATCGTGTTTCTATTAACCTGGCTTTTGGCCAGGCGCACGGCTTTTGGCCTTTTTGTCGAATCAGTGGGCATCAACGCCCGGTCCAGCTTCTTCAGCGGCATTAACGAGAAGAACATCAAGCTTATCGTCTATACAATTAGCGGCTTCTGCGCCGGCGTGGGGGGCTTGATTTATAGTTCGAATGTCAAAAGCGCGGACGCCAATAACGCGGGTCTCGACCTTGAGCTGGACGCGATTCTGGCTGTCGTTATTGGTGGGACGCTGATGTCCGGTGGCCGATTCTCACTCCTGGCAAGCGTTATTGGCGCTCTGTTTATCCAGAGTGTGACCACAACTATGTATGCCGTTGGCGTGCCGGCTATGGCCGCGATGGCGATCAAGGGTCTGGTTGTGTTGATTGTCGTCTTACTCTATTCGGACCAAACGAAGAGTGTGATGACTCATATGTTTGAAAGAATTGGAGCCCGGTCATGACACAAAGATTAAAAATCGACCGCAAGTATGTGCCTATTCTGGCAACTATTGTCGTCTTTGTCATTCTGTATGTTTACGGAGCTGTGCTCTATAAGGGTATGCGCCA
>JBJYWP010000125.1:0-8903 GCA_046259485.1 Promineifilaceae bacterium (SeqCode)
ACGCTGACGCCCAGAGCGATCTGCGCCGTCGTCAATCCCATTAACCACAGCGTCGCTTTATGTACCGAGGAAGAATACTGCCGTTTCTTGGTCACCCAGTAAAGGAAAAAGGCCGCTAACAGAACCCCGAAAGCGAGCCAGCGGTGAATAAAGTGCACCGTCATCGGCGCCGTTAATAAATTGTGCCACCACGGTTCAAGCTGTGTCAGCAGGCCTTTTGGAATCAAACGGCCGAACATCAGCGGCCAGGTATTGGAAACATGTCCCGCCTTCATACCCGCCACCAGACCGCCGTAAGAAATCTGTAAGATCAGCACGGCGATCACCAGCACGGAGACGATATAAGGCGAGGAACCGGTCGCACCTTCCACCCGCTGCGGGAAACCGTAGCGATGGTTCAGGGCCATCCACAACGTCATGGCCAGCAGGGATAAAGCCAGAAGCAGATGAATCGTCAGCCGGTAAGGGCTCACCGACGGCACATCGACCAGACCGCTGCTGACCATATACCAACCCATAACGCCCTGCAAAGCAAACAAAATACCAATGGCCAGATAAACGGCCGATTTGCGCCACGGAATAATCCCTTTATATATAAAATAGAAAAGCGGGATCACCACCACCAGCCCCGCGAAGCGCGCCAGGAGGCGGTGAATATACTCCAGGAAAAAGATCTCCTTATAACCGGTCAGCGTCATGCTCTTATTAACGATCTTAAACTCCGGCGTTTCCTGGTATTTCGCGAACTCCTCCTCCCACTGCTGTTCGTTGAGGGGGGGAATGATGCCATGCACGGGCTCCCACTCCACCATGGACAATCCGGAACGTGTCAGGCGCACAAGACCACCTAAGACGACCATAAACATGATCAGGCCGCAAACAATAAAAAGCCATCTCGTTACCGCTTGATTTTCTCTTTCAGTCACCGATACGTACCATTTTCTCAATAGGATTGACAATCTCACTGCAAGCCGGTTGGTATAGGCAGTGAATAGGTATTATACCCCCGAAGCGACGGCTCGCCGTATGTCAAATCCATCTTTACACCACAATTCTTTTGGGAATATGCGTAATTTGTATATAATCTCGCCAGGTAAATTAACGTTTCCTAAGTATACAGATCAGACGGTCAGCTTTTTAGCAATTCGGCAAACCACTAACGCTCTAAAACAGTGGCCAACTATTAAATAAAATACTCGGCAAAGGAGAACATTATGGCTGATGCACCAATATTGGAATTAAAAGGCGTATCAAAAAACTTTGGCGCTGTGCAGGCGCTCACCAAAGTTGATTTTGAAACCAGGGCCGGTGAGGTTATGGCCCTGGTTGGCGATAACGGCGCCGGCAAATCAACTTTGATCAAGGGCGTGGCCGGCATTTACCCCTTCGAAGAAGGCGACATTTATATCGACGGCGAGAAAGTTGATATTCGTGGGCCACGTGACGCCGCGGCGATGGGCATCGAAATCGTTTACCAGGATCTGGCCCTCGCCGATAATCTCGACGTGGTCAACAACATGTTCCTGGGCCGCGAAAAAACAACCCCCCTGCGCCTGTTGGATGAAGTGAAAATGGAACAGGCTTCGTTGGAGACGTTGGAATCCCTTGCTGTGACCACCATCCGCTCCGTACGCCAGCAGGTAGCCAGTCTCTCCGGCGGACAGCGACAGGCCATCGCCGTCGCCAAAGCAGTGATGTGGAATTCACGGCTGGTCATCCTGGATGAGCCGACGGCCGCTTTAGGTGTGGCCCAAACTCGCCAGGTGCTGGACCTGGTACGCCGGTTAGCCGATCGCGGCCTTGGCGTGGTCATCATTTCCCACAATCTACATGATGTCTTTGAAGTAGCCGACCGCATTACTGTCCTGCGCCTCGGCCATAAAGTAGCCGAATTCCAGGCCAACAAAACAACACAAGAAGAGGTCGTACACGCAATCACCGCCGGGGCGCTTTCCCATGTCCCCGGTATGAGCGAGGTATAAGCATGAGCAAAGAAAACCAAGATGAAATCACCACTCCCGAAGAATTTCAGGAAGCAGTAGCCTATGCGGCAACGGTCCAACAAGAGACGGCCGATGTCGCCGGCGTTGTTGTTGCCGAATCGCCCGATGAAACGATGAACGACGTGTTCGCCGACTGGTGGCGGCGCGTGAAGGTTGGCGATCTCGGTTCGCTGCCCATCATCGTCGGCTTAATGATCATCGCCATCATCTTCTACATCCAGGAACCGCTCTTTTTCAGCCCCCGCAATTTCGTCAACTTGCTGCTGCAAATGGCCGGCATCGTCACCATCGCCATCGGCGTGGTCTTTGTCCTGCTGATCGGCGAGATCGATCTTTCAATCGGCTTTGTCAGCGCCGTCGCCGGCGTGGGCACGACCCTTCTGCTGCGCCTGGATGGTCCTGCACTCCCCTGGCCTGCTGCGATTGGCATCGCTCTTCTTGCAGTCATCATCATTGGCTTTATCCAGGGCTCGATCATCACGCGCACCGGTGCGCACTCTTTCGTCGTCACCCTGGCCGGCCTGCTTGTTTGGAGCGGCGTCGTGCTGATCATGACCACGGTCTATTCCACCGCCGGCACGATCGTTATCCAGGATGAAACGGTTATCGGCATCGCCAATGATTACCTTCCGCCTATGTGGGGCTGGGCTCTTTGGGCGGTGACCAATGGTATTTTTGCCTTCAGCCGCATTTCGCGCTATCGCACGCTGCATCGGCAGCACCTGTCCACAGGGCCCGTGACCCTGCTGATCTTGCAGATCCTGGCTGTGGCCTTATTAACCGGCGGCGCTGTTTGGTATGCCAACCAGGATCGCGGCGTGCCCGTTGTCTTTATCATTGTTCTTTTCTTCCTTCTATTATGGACAATCGTCGCCGATCGCACGCGCTTCGGCCGTTACGTCTACGCCGTGGGCGGCAGTCAGGAAGCGGCGCGCCGTGCCGGTATCAATGTTAACCGCATCCGCGTGCTCGTCTTCATGATCACCAGCTTCATGGCCGGCGTCGGCGGCATCATTCTCGCCTCGCGCCTGCGCTCGGTGGATACAGCCACCGGCGGCGGTAACCTGATGCTCAATGCCATCGCTGCCGCCGTCATCGGCGGTACCAGCCTCTTCGGCGGCGTGGGTTTTGTGATGAGCGCTTTGCTCGGCGGGCTGATCATTGCCTCCGTGGAAAACGGCATGGGCCTGCTCGGCCTGCCCTCCGGCGTCAAATTTGTCGTCAACGGCCTGGTGCTCCTGGCGGCCGTATTAATTGATGCCTTGTCACGCCGCCGGCGCGAATCCTCGGGTATCGTCTAAGATTCGTTCAGTGCCTGGCACGCCGCTATGCTTACAGGAGTGCCAGGCACTTGCCGCTTCACGCCGCTTCGCTTACACCAAACACTTCTTCGTTAACCCGCCAATTATTTCAATAGCCATTGAAATAGTGACATTTGTCACCCCTTCTCCCTTACAGATGTCACTATTATGCTGAAATATTTCAATTATCATTGAAATAAATATCTGGATAATTTAGATAAGCGTAGCGGCGTAAAACAATGTCTGAACACTTAACTTTCACACAAGATAAATTCACTTTTCAGGTCGCCAGAGACCGCCACTATAATACCGCCGGTGTATGGGCTAAGGCGGAAGGTGAGCGCGTTCTCGTCGGCGTCTCCGATTTTTTTCAGCAGAGCAAGGGTGATGTCGCCTTTGCGGAAGTCTCCGAGGTGGGCACGGCCGTCGCTGCCGGCGAAGTTTTCGCCAACATCGAAACCATCAAACTGGACATAGATCTGCCCAGCCCGCTTAACGGGAAGATTGTCGCCGTGAATGAAGCTCTGGAATTGGAAGCGGAACTGATCAACCACGATCCCTATGGCGCCGGCTGGCTGGCGGAATTTGCCTCAAGCGATTGGCCGGCAGTCCGAGACAAGTTGATGACTCCGCAGCAGTACTTTGAACACATGAAAAATGAAGCCCGTGCGCAAGGCGACCAATGAACGATACCGATAAAGTGATCATCATTCCTTGCAGCGGCATCGGCAAGACCTACGGCACCGTTAGTCGTGAAGCCGCTTATGAAGTCATAGAAGAGCTGCGCCCGCTTAATACGCAGCTTGTCCCCCTCTCCAAACTGGTCCTCGGTGATGAGGCGGCGCGAACGGCCGTAACCGGAAAGCAGGTAATCACCATTGATGGCTGCTCGCTGTCCTGCGCGACCAAAATGGTCGAAGAGAGCGACGGCCGTGTGAACTGCCAATTTGCCGTGCTCGATGCCTATCGCCGCCATCGCCAAATGAAACCGCGCGGCATCTCCGAGCTCAATGAAGGGGGTCTGCAGCTGGCCCACGCCCTGGCCGTCGAAGTGGCCGCCGCCATTGATGAATTACAGGAAGAAGAAAATGCCTGAGTTACCGCAAAAGAAAGTCGGTATTGTCGCCTGTTCCGGTGAAGAGATCGCCGAAGGCACCATAACACGCCTGGCTGCTCTGAAAGTTTTAGAAGAGCTGCGCCCCCAGGACACGGTGACCATCTGTTTACCCCTTTTTCTGGCCGGCGGTGAAGGAGAACGCGCCTTTGCCCGCTTCTACCCCACGATCGCCATCGACGGCTGCGACCAGCGCTGCGCCGCCCGTGCAACTGAAGCCTACTCCGGCGAGCCCGCGGCGAGCATTCTCGTCACCGACATTATCGCCGAGGAAGGATTTGACCCGCCACAAGGGCTGCGCCGCCTGAATGAAGCCGGGCAGCAGGCCGTGCAGGAAACGGCCGTGCGGGCAGCGGCTCTGGTTGACGAACTGCTGGACAAAAAATGGAGCCGTCGCAATGGCAGCTTCCGCGATGGCGGCTTCGTCAAAGAAGCACCGCAGACACAGACGGCTACTTGTGCATGCGGGTCAGGTATCCCCGTGCAAACAGTAGACATCGCCGGCCATGAGGCGACCCTCATCGCCCTGCCGGCCATCTTTGAACAATTCCGCGGCGCGGGTAAGTTGCCGTCAGCCGAAACCACGGCCGCGCTTTTAGAAGAAGTAAAAATCTACAATTCCCTGAATACTGAAGACGAAAAGGCCTATCGCGATATGCTTGACCGCGAATACAGCACCTTCTGGGGTGCGGAGGAGCAGGTGGTATGACAACAACAGCGACCTACCACACAACCGTCAACTGGCAGGGAGAACATTGGGGAGAAGTGACCATGGGTAATGGGCCGCAAATGGCCTTTTCTGCGCCCCCCGATGCCTACGGTCATCCCAATGTTCTCACGCCGGAAGACGCTTTCGTTGCCTCTGTCAACAGCTGCATCATGCTCATGTTCATCTGGGCCGCTAAAAGATTCAAACTCGATCTTCTGGCCTATGAATGCTATGCCGAAGGCACAAAGCTGATCGAGCTGGACCGTACGGAAATCTTCACGGAAGTCAGACTGCAGCCCCAAATCCGCATCGCAGCCAACGGCGAACCGCCGGCCAAAGTCGAAGCGCGGATCGACAAAGCCCTGGCCGCCGCCCAGAAATACAGCCTCGTCGCCAACTCCGTCAAATCGGCCGTAATCATCGACCCACAAATCGAAATAGTGACCAACTGACCAACTGACCAACTGACACACTGACAAACTATAAGGAATCCCCATGTTACAAATCAAAGTACTAGGATCAGGATGCGAAAATTGCAAAAAAGTTGAATCCGTGGCCAAAACGGCCGTAGCCAAAATGGGTATAGAAGCCGAGATCATTAAAGTAACCGGCTACGAAGACATCCAGGCCTATAACATCCTGGCTACGCCGGGACTGGTCATCAACGAAAAGCTCGTCTCCGCCGGCCGCATTCCCGGCGAAGCCGAAGTGACTAGTTGGATTGCCAACGCCCTGATCGCTGCCTGATAAGGAAAATTGATGTCTTTAAGTGACCAAGATACGGCCCCAGCAATCGCTGTATTTAAGGCCCTGGGCGATCCCAATCGCCTGCGCATATTTGCCGCGCTGATGCAGGGCGACTCCTGCAACTGCGAGCTGCGCGAGTCGCTGGATCTGGCCCCCAACTTGCTGTCCCATCACCTGCGCGCTCTCGAAAAGACGGGGATCGTCCATTCGCGGCGCGACCGTCTGGACGGCCGTTGGATCTACTACAGCGTCGACCGCCAGGCCGTCGCCTATTGGCAGGAATGGCTCAGCGGCTTCCTGGACCCTGAACGCATTCAGGACCGTCCCCTCTGCGGCCCCGAAGGCCAGATCGTCAGCATTGACTCAATAAAGGTTTGAAATGGACATTGCCACCCTGCGAAAGTGGATCGCCGAACGCGATTCAATCTCTATTTTGGAAGCAGTAGACATTCACACGGGCGCCAGAACGGTCCTCAAAGAGTTTGATTATGTGATTGAAGCGCCGAACTGGACCCGTGACGGCCGTTATCTGCTGTATAACAGCCGCGGCCGGATGTTCAGGTATGAATTAGAAACTGGAAAAAGCCGCGAAATTAATACCGGTTTTGCCATTGACTGCAATAACGACCATGTGCTCTCACCGGATAACCGCCAGCTCGCCATCAGCCATTTCACCAATGAAGATGCCATCTCACGCATCTACATCCTCCCCCTTAGCGGCGGCGATCCCATGTTAGTGACCGAAAAAGGGCCCAGCTATTTACACGGCTGGTCCCCGGATGGCCAACACCTGGCTTACTGCGCCGAGCGCGGTGGGCAGTACGATGTTTACACCATTTCTGTATATGGCGGCCCCGAAATGCGCCTAACCAATACCCCGGGCCTGGATGACGGACCGGAATATTCACCCTTAGGGGAACACATCTGGTTCAACTCCACGCGCAGCGGCTTGATGCAGATCTGGCGCATGGATACGGACGGTTCGAACCCGACACACATGGTTCAAGAGGATGCCAACTGCTGGTTTCCCCACCTCTCTCCGGACGGCTGTTGGGTCGTTTATATCACTTACGGCAAACAGGATGTATCACCCGGTGATCATCCGCCAAACAAAAATGTGGAACTGCGCCTGGTCCCGGCTGCCGGAGGCGAATCAAAAACCATTGCCCGGCTGTTCGGCGGTCAGGGAACCATCAACGTCAACTCCTGGTCGCCGGATAATCAAACGCTGGCTTTTGTTTCCTACCGGCTCAAAGAATAAGCTGAACCCCAAGTGTAATTGGGCCGGCTAACCCGCCTGATCCGCCCATTCCCACCAGGCAAAGGTCGCCACGAATCCCGCCAGGCTGGCCAGAAAGACGATCAGGAAGCTGACCGTCCCGACTTCGCCATAGGCCGGCCCGGCCACCCCTGAATAAAGCGCCGGAATGGACCAGGGGAAATAATCGCCCCAACCCGCAGCGGCCACCAGCTGAGCCAGAATCACCGCCATGATGGCCACGCCCATCGGCGGCAGGTAACCCCGCCCCGCACTGGCCGCGAATGCGATCGGCGTCACCAGCAAAATCGTCAACCCCGTGGTCATCGCCAGGCGCACGGCACTCTCCTGGAATAGGGTCGCCGGCGCTTGCGGCAGGCCGGTGAGCGCGCCCACCCCCAGACCGATGAGGAAAATAAAGAACGTCAACATGGCCGACCAGAACACCACCAACAAGAACTTGGCCAGCACGATAGCCGGTCGCCCCGTCGGCAGCGCCAGCAGGTCATTGATCGTATGGTCCGCCCACTCGCGGCCGAACACCCAACTGGTGATAAGGCTGAAAAGAATGATCCCTCCGATGGCCACCGCCTGGGCCAGGACTCCTAAATAAGTCGGCCAGTCGGCCGATCCGGCCATAATCTGCGCCTTGAGGCTGATCATGCCCATACGCCGCGCTATTTCCGGATCCTTTAAGACCCACATAAAAAAGCCGCCGGCCAGCGGGGCCAGTGAAAAGGCCAGCAGGGTGATCAGCGGCATCCGCGAGCGCCGCGCCTTGAGCAGTTCCACCCAGGTTGCTTGGGCAAGATTATTCATAGACTGTTCTCCAGATCCAAACCCACAAGCCGCAAAAAGTAATGCTCAAGGTCCTCTTCTTCCACCTTGAGCATCGTCGGCGCCTGGCCGGCGCTGACCAGCAGCGCGGCCACAACATCCGGTCGCGTGATCGCTCTTTCATCCCCCAGCGCGATCGTCCCGTTCAAACCCGCTTCGGCCGTAAATCCCGCCGCGGCGAGGACGGCCTGCATGGCCTGCATATCACGCCCGCGAATTTCCAACCGCCGCCGGCGATGGCTTTCCAGCTTCGCCACGTCTAGTTCTTGCAGCAGGCGTCCTTCATGGATGATGCCGATCCGCCCCGCCACGCCGTAATCCACCAGCCGCGCCACCTCGCCTAGGATGTGGCTGGACATAAAAATCGTCACTCCCTGCTCTATGACCAGTTCGCGCAGCAGGCTGCGTATTTCGACGATGCCCGCCGGGTCCAGTCCATTAGCCGGTTCGTCAAGGATCAGCAGATCGGGTTCATGCAGCAGCGCCTTGGCCAGTCCCAGGCGCTGCTTGTTACCCTGGGACAAAGTGCCAAAACGACGGTCAGCATAACGCCTCAAGTCCAGCAGATCGATCATGCGCTCCACGGCCGTCTTAGACGTGCCCGGCCGCAGCCGGCACATCGCCTCCAAATTCTCGCGCATGGTTAGCTCCGCGTAGGCATACGGCCGTTCAACCATGTAGCCCACCGACTCCCAAGGCTTCTCGCCTACTCCGGTAATTTCCTTACCCAAAACAAAAACTTCCCCCGCTGTGGGTTTAACCATGCCCAACAGCATGCGGATCGTCGTTGTCTTCCCCGCCCCGTTCAGGCCCAGGAAAGCATAAATCTCCCCCCTGTTCACGCACAGAGAAAGCCCTTCAACGGCCGTCACATCGCCGTATTCTTTACTAAGATTTCGTGTTTCAATCGCCGCAGTCATGATAGGTTGTCAGC
>JBJYWP010000125.1:9003-11219 GCA_046259485.1 Promineifilaceae bacterium (SeqCode)
TCAGGTTGTCAGCATTTCAGCTTTTCAGCTTCCGGGTTATCAGTCAAACTCTCTACCACTTGTCACTTGCCACTTGCCACTTTGCTACTCTGCCACTCTCCTAAGCACATCCCCCATCCGCACGGCTGCTTCTTCCAAATCCGCCGCGGACAATTCCGGAGCGTGGGCGTAGAGCCAGCGGTCGTGGGCATCATCCACGGCCACGATCAGCGAGAGCAGCAGGTCTTCGGGTATATCATCGCGGATGACGCCTAATTCACGGCCGTGCCGGATCAGGCGCAAAAGCAGGAACTGCGCCTGCTCGATCATCTCTGCCAGAGGCCCTTCTGCGAACAGATCCAGCGGAGTCGACCCGCCTGCTTTGACCACCCCGAACACCCACGGCCGTTCGCCAAAGCGTGTGAACTGCTGGCGGTAAACCTCCGTAATCTCCTCCCAGAAATTTTCGGCCGTCAGCTGCGCCGGATCAAAGGCTGTCTCATCAAACAATTCCCGGCTGTAATACTGCACCGTCGTGGCGTACAGGTCGGCCTTGTCGTCAAAATAGTAATAAGCCGCCCCTTTGCTGATCCCCGCCTCCTCCAGAATGCGGTTCAACGACGCGCCGTCATAGCCATTGGCTGTAAATTCCCTGGCCGCCGCCTCCATAATCCTATCTCTTTTTTTCGCCGCCAATTTTTCAAATCGCGGTCGCGGCATACTATCACTCCTTCACTTTACTTTTAGACCAATAGGTCTAACCATATGGTCTAAATTCTATCAATAACCTACCTCCCTGTCAAGATGCCACTTTTGTAAAAAACCTTTTGAAATAAATTTTGAAAAAGTGTGATCCCGATGATTGTTTCCGGAATTCGAAACAATCATCGGTTGTCCTGCGACGGCCGTTGTCCTAAACTTATCCCGATTTGATCCTTATCTTGGGCGAATATGACTCGCGCAGCGAATATGACACGCATTCGGCATCATCTTTGGCCATTCATCCTCCTGCTCTTATTCGCGGGCTGCTCCGGCGAGAAAGCACCTGAAGGCCCGCCAACCCCTACTCCGGAGATACGCTTCCTCTCCCTGGAAGAGCAAATGCGCCCCACGGCGACCAATCCCGCTCCCTTCGCCACGCCTCTACCCGTAGAGCTGCAAACCATCAGCGAAAGTGAACCCGTCATCGATCCTGTCAGCAGCCTCGTGCCCCTCATCGATCCGCAGATCGTCTCCCTCCTGGCAGAGGTATCCGAGGAAAATCTAGCGGCCAATGTACAGGCATTAGAAAATTTCGGCACACGCAACACCTTCAGCGATACCGAAAGCGACACCTTTGGCATCGGCGCGGCCCGGCGCTGGATTTTCAACGAATTCCAGAGTCTCGGCGACGGCCGTCTCGATGTGCAGTACCAGGATTACTCATTCACCTTTGAAGGATTAATAACGACGCAGCGCAACATCGTGGCCACTCTGCCGGGCACGGGTAAATATCCCGGTTCACTGGTGCTCATGGCTAATTACGATTCGCGCGCCGCCAGCTGGCTGGACGGCAAGAGCCTCGCTCCCGGGGCCGACGACAACGGTTCCGGCGTGGCCGCCCTGCTGGAAATCGCGCGCATCATGAGCGGTCACACCTGGGACCAGACCATGGTCTTCGTCGCCCTGACGGCCGAAGAACAAGGCACTTTCGGCAGCAAACATTTCGTCGATCAGGCTTCGTTGGCCAACTGGCAAATCGACGCGGCGATCAACAATGACATGATCGGCGGTCGCGCCGGCATTCCCCAATCGGTTCGCCTCTACGCCATCGGGCCGGACACTTCCAACGCCCGCCAGCTGGCGCGCTACATCGCTTATGTGGGCGGCCTTTACCTGCCCACCTTCCCGATCAGCATGATCGAAGGACTCGATCGCGAAGGACGTTGGGGCGACCAGCGCGAGTTTGTCACCGCCGGCTATCCGGCCGTGCGCCTGATTGAATCCGTAGAGGACCTCAAGATTCAAAATTCAACCCGCGACACCTGGTCACTGATTGACTACAACTATTTCCGCCAGATCGTGCAGCTCAACCTGGCTACGCTGGCCAATATGGCCTGCGCGCCCTCACCGGCGGCCATTGCCGAGCCGCTGGCCGAGCCGGGTACTTTTAAGATAGCCTGGGTGCCCGAGCAAGGTGTGGCCGGATATGCCATATCGGTTCGGCCGTTAGGCGCCGAACGCTTTGAACCCTTCCA
>JBJYWP010000125.1:11319-21305 GCA_046259485.1 Promineifilaceae bacterium (SeqCode)
GACTCACTCGACGCATTGGCCGTCCTTACCGTCAACGGCCTCATCAACAGCAAACCGGCCCAGGGCACGCTAAAGGGCCTGCTGGCGATCAACGGCGCCCGCCGGCGCGTCACCATCTCCGGCAGTCTGCTGGGCGAAATCGCCGCCCAGATCGGTGGTTCGGTAGTCGGCCTCTTCACCCCCTCCACCGTCGATCTCTATCACGTTCCCGAGGGCGCCTATATTGTCATCAACGGATTCTTTCCCGTGTGCATCAAGCCCGACGCCCCCAAAGCCGTTGCCGTGCTTGAGGAAATGAGTCCTGAAAGTCTGTTAACCATGCTCACGCGGAGCGACGTTGCCCGCGGCAAGTTTGCCGGTCAGGAGACCTTCAACGGCCGTCCCGTGAACCACTACATCATCGACGGCAGCGACTTCCTTACCGCGGCCAAAAAGAGCAGCGATCCGCAGCTGCGGGCATTTGCCGGGGGTTTATGGTCGGCCGAAGACGCCGATCTCTACGTCGACGCCGAGGGCATCTACCCTGTTGCCTTCCACGGCGCTTACAGCGGCGCCTACGAACCTCTCAAATTCGCCGGCGTCTTCGAGGTGCAGATCGAACTCACCGGCATCAACACCAACCCCCTCGTCCAGCTGCCCCCCTCCTGCGACAAACCCATCGCCATGTAAGCGAAACAAATGCCAGGTACATCATCTAAACCGTCTCCAACGGCCGTTCCCGCCGTTCTCGATATAAAATATATAACCCACTCCCCAGTGTCAAAGAGGCTCCGGCTAAGGTCATCCAGGTGGGGACCTCTCCCCAGATGAGGAAACCCCACATGATATTGATCGGCAGTGATACATATTCAAAGGGTGCAACCACTGAAGCCTGCGCCAGGCTGTAGACGCGAGACAAAAGATAAATCCATGCCGCCCAAATCAAGCCCAATCCAGACATAATCAGAAAATCCGGGAAGGTGGGCATGCTCCAGGGTCGAATAACAAAAGAAACACTCGGATGGGCATTAGGCATATCTCCGACAATGGCCGGAAGTGGTACCAAAACAAGCGTGGCAACCAGTTTCTACTTAGAGTTGTGCCGCTGCCGGGATGATCTCTTTGGCAAAGGTTTCAAGCGGTGTAATCTCATAAACATCCGGCATATTGAATATGGCGTGGGTGAAGCCCATCTGCGAGAGTTCCTTGATATGATTCATAACGCTCTCCACAGTATCATCGCCGGAAAGATGCACGGTGCTGAGTGATGTCTTCTCGACCGTGTCGTAATCGCGCCCCAATCTCTCGCAGTGGCCCTTGAGCGTATCGAGCGCTTTCTGCATGTTTTCGGGGCCTACCCAATCGCCGATATTGCAGGCATCTGCATATTGGGCGACCATGCGCAGCGTCTTCTTCGGGCCGGTGCCGCCAATCATGATTCGCGGGTGCGGTTTTGAAAGCGGGCGGGGATTATTGGTTATAGCCGGGGCGGAAAAATGCTTACCCTCAAAGGATGTCTCATCACTCCTCCAAAGCGCTTTCGCCAACTGCAAATTGTCCTCCAGCTGTTCAAAGCGCTCTGAAGTGGATGGGTAAGGGATCCCATAACCCTTTGCCTCTTCCTCATACCATGCTGCGCCTATGCCGAGATAAGCACGGCCGCCGGAGAGGATATCGAGTGTATTGACCATCTTCATCAAAACGGAAGGATGGCGATAGATGACCCCCGTTACCAATACGCCGAGATACGCTTTTTCAGTTAGCCCGGCAAAATAGCCGAGCGTGGTATAGCATTCCATCATCGGATCGGTATAAGCCTCACCGAACAAACCCTTAATTTGATAGTAATGATCCATGACCCAGAGGCTATAAAAACCTGATACTTCCGCTGTTGTGACGATTTCTTTCAGCTTGGGCCGAATAGCGGCCGTGCCGCCAGGGTACTTAAAAGAGGGAATTTGTAATCCAATATGCATCATTATTCTCCTATCAGCTTAATACTACTCACCTGACCACGCAATCGGGTCATATCGTTAATATCTATCATGCCGCTACCATTTCGATTAACCGGCAGAATAAGGCCAATCTTTTCGTAATAGCGCAGCGTATCCGTTGTAAGTCCGGATAATTCACTCACTTCTGAAATCTTCATCGTTACACCTCACAAGTATAGTTTAACACCTGGGGTTAACTCCAAGTCAAGGGCAAATTTAAAATTGCCTTATTATTCCCGCAATGGTAAGCGTGTAGTATGATCGCCCTCACAGCATGAGGTAAAGTTAGTGGATGAACGTAAAAATACGCCAGGCGACGGCCGATGACAGCAAGGGATTAGCCAGGGTACAGGTTGACAGCTACCGCAGCGTCTACGCCGGCATCTTGCCCCAGGCCTATCTCAGCCACTTCAGCTATGAGGAACAAGAGCAGGACTGGGTCGATTTGCTCACAATCGGCATGGAGGATGTGCTGCTTGTCGCCGAAAATGCCGCGGGAGATATCGTCGGCTATGCGCTAGGCAGCCCGGGCGCAAGGGAGCTCCTTTCATATGATAGCGAACTGGTCTCACTTCACGTTTGCCGCTCTGCTCAAGGTCAGGGCATCGGCTGTAAGCTGATCACGGCCGTCGCCGAAGTGCTCAAGCAGGCAGGATGCACTTCGCTCATTGTGTGGGTATTGGAAGATAATCCTGCCCGGTCCCTCTACGAACGCTTGGGCGGCCGTCTGCTTGGTCAAAAAGCGTGGGACGGCAGCGAGGAATTCGCGGTGTCTGTCCACGAAGTTGCTTACGGCTGGTCAAATATTGACGACTTAATGTAATGCGAAACGCGGATCGACGATTTTAGCAAATCGATTTACAACGCAACCTCTTTTATTCAGCAGGCAAAACGTCAATCGTCCCCAGCAGCACACGGCCGTCTCCCAACATCTGCCCATCCTGCCAGGCCGCGGCCCGCACCCCCGTTTCCGGAACATAGAGGCCCAGCCAGATCTCATACGATCCCGGCGCCACTTCCGGCCCGATGGGGATCAGGTGCTGGTCGACAATCACCTCGCCCTCACGCCAGCTGGAAGTCGGCCGTATGCCCTGCACGGGTACGCTGTCCTGCTGGACCACGATATTACCCTCCGCGTCGGCGATATGGATGAAGGACATCATTGATTCGCCCACATCTTGCTGCGCCTGCCAGACCAGCGTCAGGTCCAACATACCCCCCGGCAGCAAACTTTCATCCGCCAGGTCATAGCCGTAAATCGAGACAAACGGCGGCTCGCCAAACGCGGCATCCAGGGCAACATCCACCTCCGGCAGCACCGTCTCCAGCGGCCAGGGAGAGATTTGCAGCGCCTGGTCCAACACGATCGATCTGCCCACCATTTCACCGCTGTCCGGATCGACGAAAGAAATCTGCATTCTATAGGCTTCATCCCGGGCCGAGGCCGGCATGGCGATACTGCTCTTACCCTGGAAAATGTCCCCCGCGCTCCAGGCCGTGGCCAGGAAGCTGTCCAACGTCGGGCTGCCAACGCTCTCGGCGATCACTTCGCCATCCACATCAATAAGCTGCACCCGCAGCAGGTAATCCGCCCGCGCCTTTCCGCGAATTTGCCATAGGAAGGTAGCCGGAATCTCATGCCCCGGCCGGATCTTTTCTGACGGCAGGCGGTAGCCAAGCAGGTCCACCGGCCCCAGCCGCCCTGACTGCGCCGTAAATGCGGATGACTGCGGCAGTTCTTGCGAAGCGGCCGTCACGGTGATCGTGCCCAGGGGAAGCTCTTCACGGCCGTCTTCCGTCAACAGTTCACGCCCCTCGCCGTCCAGCACGCGCAGCCCCAGCTCATAGCTTCCGGGCGGTAAAGCCGGCGGCGTTTTCGTGGCCAGGTCAAAGCGCACAATCGACCCTTCCGGCCAGGCTGTGGGCGGGAACTCATGCCACAGCAAATCATCCGTCTGGTACCACAAACGGCCGTCTGCATCCCGCCAGCGCAGCGACAGCTCATAATCCCCGGCAGTGGCCGCGGCAGAGGCCGCCTCCGCCGGCCGCGACCAGTACCAGGTCACCGTCCACGGCGTCTGCGGATCAACCGCCTGCGGTATCTCCAGGCCCTCTAAACGCAGTGCATCAGCGAACTGCACGCCAATTTCCGGCACCCCTTCCGGCAGTGCAGCCAGAACCGGCTGCGGTGTATAACCTTCTAAACCGACGGGCAGCAGCAGGTGTGGAAACCGCTTGCTGGTGAACCGCGGCCAGTTTGCAGCAGCCCAATCGCTCAGCGCGTCACGCGGAAAGCCGCTGCGCGGCGCCGGCTGGGTCAAAAACCAGACTCTATCCGCTTCATCACCGGCGGCACTCAGTTCATTTTCGGCCGCGGCCACATCCTCTTCGGCATAACGCGGGATCGCCCGCCAGGGCGCCGCACCTTCATAATAATAATCAAAGACAAAACCAATGATCGCGTCATGGAGGACGACCACATCCTCCTCTTCAACTACCGCATTCAGGTAGTTCGCCGCGCCGCGAATGTCATCTCGCAGCAGCGCCGGATCGCTGAACTGCATATGCAGCCAGCTCAACTGGATCACGATCACGGCCGTCCCCAAAGCAATCCGCAGCCACCCTGCCACCTGCCCCTTGCCACCTGCCGCTTGTCCCTTACCCACCATCCCATTGGCCACTAACACCAGGAAGGGCGGCAGGCCGATCAGCAGGTGGCGCGCGCCGTTATAGAGCGGATTGATCAGCGATACAAGGAAGAGGAGGCCCAAAGGTATGAACTGGTAACCCAACAGCAGGAGCGTGCCCGCGCGCTTCCTGAGCAAGCCCAGCAAAATCCCCAGCACAAACAGGATCAGGACCGGGAGAACGCGCGCCCAGGGGTGAACGAGGGTCTGGATAACTCCCACGCCAAAAGCACTGAGCGCGTGTGTGAGTAAGGCCGTTAAAGGATAACGATAAAAATCGATCTGCTGCCCGGCCTGAAAACGGTTAAAGGCGATCAAGCAGGCCGGTATGGTGAGCAGTACAATGCCGGCCATGGCCGGCCAAAACCAACGCCGCCTCGGCAGCTCGCGCACGTCCCACTTGCGCCAGGCCACATAACCCAAAATGAGCAGGCTGTAAGCGAAAACAAAGAGGCTAAAATAATGCGTATAAATGCCCAGCAGGCCCGCGGCGGCCCACAACAACAGCCAGCGCCACGGCCGTTCAACTTCGCGGTCAAGAGCCAGGCGCATCACGCCGTACACCGAGAACAGGTTCAAGGTCACCAGCAAGCCATAGTTGCGCATCACCTGCGAGTGCCAGACATGCAGTGGGGAGATGGCCATCAACAAAGCCGCTGCCAGTGCAACCTTACGATCATAAACCAGATCGGCCAGCACATAGACAAGCGGGATGGCCAGAAAGCCAAACAACGAACCAATGGCGCGCATCGCCGTCACGCTGTCCCCGGTAACGCCGCGCCACAGGTGTAAGAGGATGAAATAGAACGCGGGATTGGTATCGCGAGTCTCCACCCCGTCAATGATGATTTTATTGGCCGCCACATCCGCCAGAGAAAGCCCCGAGCGATATAGACTCAACCCTTCATCGCTCCACATTGACTGCCGCTCCAGGTCATACATCCGCAAGCCGAAGCCCAGCAGCAGGATCAGCAGCAGGAGCCACTGGGCCCAATACCTGTGCAGTATGTTTTGCTTACGATCTATGTTGCCTGATAACGTCATCACCGCCCCACCTGAACAGTGTCCAGAAGGAATTCCTCGCCGAAGGGCTGCAGAGAGGCCAGATCGTAGAATCCGGCAACTAGATTATAGACCCCGGGAGGCATATCCGCTGGTAGGGTGAACTGGCCGGCGTCACGAATGATCTCGCCCGCCGGCCACCAGGAGGTTGGGTACCAGCCATCGAGCGGGGCGTGGTCGGCCTGGGCTATCACTGCACCCGAAGCACGATCGCGCAAATGCAGAAACACCTGGTAATCCTTCTCCAATGGTTCTGGCGCCGCCCAATCCAGCTCGTAGGTATACCTTTCGCCGGGGCGCCAGGGATCTGGGTCCCACGTAGATTCAACCAGCTGAATCGGCGCGCTGCCGGCATTTTCCAGGATGGCCGCTTCTCCTCCGCCACTTACAGATGGATTGCTGACGAGCACCCGATCGACAAACGTCGATTCCAGAACATCGCCCCCCGGCCCGACGGCCGTCAGCCGTTTACTTGTCTTCTCATCAAGCAGACCCACTTCCAGATTATAAACCAGGGTCGGAGCCCACTGCGCATCGGCGTTCATGAAGAAATCATCGCAGAAGAGATCGCCGGCCTGCCACTGGCTGGACGGCAGCAGCCCTTCGCCGGGATAAGACCGGCGCTCAGCCACCCGGCTGTCCTGCGGCCCGATCAGCTGGGCGAAGATGACATATTCCTTGCTGGTCTCCGCTAATACCTGCCAGCAAAGCTGCACGGCAAGGGTATCGCCAACCGCGACGGAATCCTGCCGCGGTTGCACGGAGATCAGTTCAACCAGGGGCGCATCCGCGGTCTCGCCAAAACGCCAGCCCAAAGAAGGAGGCAGTGCGGCCTCAGCCTGCGCGGAAAGAAGCGGCGGGGTGAAAGCGGGGCGCAGTAAATAAAAAGGCGCCAGCACGGCCGTGGCGGCCAGAAAGGTCAGCGGCAGCATGACAAATCGCGGTTGGACAGCCTGCCAGCCAAGGATCAAAATAATCGTGATTGGCGCGATGCTGGTGAAGAGCAATCGGCCGTATGGCGCAATCACGCGATTCATCCATACTTCCAACAGCAGCATATTGGCCAGAATTGTCACACCCAGCATAATCACGATCACCGCGCCCGGGTTGATTTGCAAACCATGCTTCTTCCAATAACGGTAAACCGCCAGGGCTAATCCCACTAAGGCAAAGCCGGCAAATAAGAGAAATATGCCATAGACCCACGCCGGCGGGCGAACGGTGCCCCAACCCAGGGTAATCCAATAATATCGACCGACTTCCAACCAGCGTGCTAGGGGCTTTGCCAGGCTCTGGGGATCGGCGATCACCCAGGGCGCATAATCATGCGTCCCCATACCCAACGGGGAGCCATAAAGCCTCAGCCCGCGAGCAAACCACCAGCCAGATACCAGCAGAAAGCCCCCGCCCATCCACAGTGCTGATACGGCCGTTTGTTTGAACGAGCTCTTAGCCCCGAGCCACAGCCAAAGAATCGTCACCGCCGCCGGCACCAGCAGCAGCAGAGCATTGATCTTGGCCAAGGCTGCCAGTCCGATAAAAAGTCCCGCGGCCAGGGCTGGCACACCTGATCGTTCAGGAGCCCGGCGGATCATGACGGCCAAAAAAATCAGGGCCAGGGTTCCTAACGCCGCCGCCGGAATATCATTGGAAACGACGCTGCTGAGGAAAAGCACCTGCGGCGTCAGGGCGACCAGGGCGGCGGCGGAAATAGCAAAGAGCGGCTGGTGCGGCCTGACCTGCACGGCCAGGAAATACACGCCTATGAGGAGCAAAACGCCAAAAAGTAAAGTCACCAGGCGCGCCAGGTAGAGCGCCAGCCATTCGCCCTGCAAAGATCGTTCTTGCGCAAAGTCATGCATGGCGCGATTATTGTTGTCAAACTTATTTTCCAGCGCCGGTCCCGGAAAATAAGGATTGGGCCGATAGGTCGCTTTGTCAGCGGCCGTGTCCACCAGGCGCACCGGGAGGGAAGCCGCCAGATAATAGAGCGGAGTTTGTCCCGCTTCTTGCTCCATCGGTGTATCCCATGCCGCTTCCCCCTGTGGTGGGAACCCTTTCCCATCTGTCAGCCACAACACGTAGGCAAAGTGCT
This sequence comes from Promineifilaceae bacterium (SeqCode), assembly GCA_046259485.1. Lineage (GTDB taxonomy): Bacteria > Chloroflexota > Anaerolineae > Promineifilales > Promineifilaceae > JAACFF01. Next base: position 19,137 of record JBJYWP010000125.1, read on the forward strand.
GCGGTTCATCAGGTCCTTCAAAAAGCGGGGTCAGAAAGCCATAAATCACAGCCAGAATGACATAGCCGAGGACCACGCCGGCCAGAGGCCAATAATTGCGCGGCCGCTGCGCAGCGGCGCGATTGGGTTGTTCGCTCATTTCCGGCAATTATAGCTGTCCCTAACGACCTGCACACAGGCCATAGGGTATTTGTAGTGTAACCTTATGGAATTAGTCTCTTGAATGGTGGGTTGTTGCCGCCCCTCAGCCCTCCTGAGCACGCCACCTGCCACCTGCCACTAAACACTAAAAACTGAACACAAAATACTCTCCCCCTGCCACTTTGCCCCTAACAAATACGCGGCAGCATTTCACCCAGCAGCATATCAACGATGCGCGTACTGCCGTAGGCGGTTTTCATCAACACGCGGCCGGGATGCGTTTCCGCCACCTCGCCGACAATCACCGCTTCTGCGCCATAAGGAGCGCCATGCATCGCTTCCAACACGCGCTCCGCATCTTCACGACCTACGATGGCTAACAGGCGTCCCTCGTTGGCGATGTAGAGGGGGTCAAAGCCCAGCATCTCGCAGGCTGCTCTAACCGCCGGGCGTACGGGGATCTTCTGTTCCTGCAAGACGATGCTTACCCCTGATTGGCGGGCGATTTCATTGAGGGTGCTGGCCACACCGCCGCGCGTCGGATCGCGCAGGACATGAATTTGGGTACTCGCCGCCATCATGGCGCTTACCAGGTGGTTGAGTGGGGCGACATCGCTCTGCACGGCCGTTTCCAGTCCCAGCTCATTCCGCGCGGCCAGAACGGCGATGCCATGATCGCCGATGGGACCGGAGAGCAGCACCACATCCCCCGGCTTGGCCCGCGCGCCGCCGATCTCCACGCCCTTTTCAATCAGGTCTGATGAAATCAGACCCACGCCGGCGGTGTTAATATAGAGGCCGTCCGCCTTGCCGCGCTCAACTACTTTCGTATCCCCGGCGATTATCTGCACGCCTGCTTCCGCGGCCGACGCCTGCATCGATTCGACCACTTTTTCCAGCAGGCCGATCTCCAGCCCTTCTTCCAAAATAAAACCTGCCGTCAGGTACTGCGGTTTCGCGCCCATCATGGCCACGTCATTAACCGTGCCGCAAACCGCCAGACGACCGATGTCGCCGCCCGGGAAGAACAACGGCCACACCACATGCGAATCGGTGCTTATCGCCAACCGCTCATAGGGTCCGGGCTGCACCACGCCGGCATCATCCCCCGCGCGCAGCGCCGGATTGTCAAAAGGCGGCAAAAACAGCTTCTCAATCAGATCATTAGACAGCTTACCGCCGCTGCCATGGCCCAGGATCACATACCCGCGGTCGCGAATAGGAACAGGGCACATGGCGCTTTCGATGTAAAAAGTTTCTTCAGTCATACGATTTCGGATTTGGGATGTCGGATTTCGGATTTTCTATACCTGCAACCTGCCACTTACCACTAAATACTAAATACTCCCCCTGCCACTTTTTCCGCTACCACCCAGGCCGCGAACCCGCCGTCGCTGACGACTTGAGCCGGCAGCCCTTGTGCGGCGACCATATCGCGGATCTCGGCCGGATAGTAGAAATGGCTCTGCATCAAAGCCGCCTTCTCGCCCAGGGCTACCAGCTTGACGGCAAAGCGGCGCAGGTCCGGTTCTTCGATCACCAGCCGCCCGCCGGGTTTTAAGACGCGAACCAGCTCGGCAATGGATTCCGCCTGGTCGCAAAAATGGTGCAGGGCATCAACAACAAGCACGCGATCGAAGCTCGCATCAGCAAAAGGCAGGTACTCTACGTGAGCGGCCGTTGCACAGCACATCCCTTTTCCCTGCGCCTGCTGCAGCATCTTCGTCGAAACATCGCTGACTACCAGTTCATCGACATAGGGCAGAAGCTGTGATGAAACACGTCCTGTTCCCCCACCGGCATCCAGCAAACTTCCGCTTACCGGCAAATCCAGCAAAGAGACCAGGTACGCCGGATCCGGCGGCCGGATCACGCGTTCATAAAAAGGAGCGATAAAACCAAAATGGTCCAGCATATTTCAATCCCTGTAGGGTCGGTTCGCGAACCGGCCCTACAGAACAGTATCTCGTTTATAACGATAATAAGCAGCGCAGGCACCTTCGCCGGAGACCATTGTTGCCCCCAACG
>JBJYWP010000125.1:21405-22519 GCA_046259485.1 Promineifilaceae bacterium (SeqCode)
TAACGATAATAAGCAGCGCAGGCACCTTCGCCGGAGACCATTGTTGCCCCCAACGGATGCTCAGGCGTACACTCTTTACCAAAGGCCGGGCACGCATCCGGCTTCATCAAGCCCTGCAGTACCAGGCCGGCCATACACAGCGGCGACTCCTCCGGTTGGATGGCTTCAACATCAAAACGATTCTCAGCATCAAATTCAGCAAATTCCGGTCGCAAGCACCAACCACTCAGCGGAATGGTGCCGATGCCGCGCCATTTTCGGTCACATTCCTGGAACACACGCTCAATCACCGACTGCGCCGGTTTATTACCCTCAAAGGTCACCGCACGCTGGTAGGCATTAGCCGCATTCGCCTCTCCCACATCCAACTGCTGCACCGTCTGCAAGACACCTTGCAGGATATCCAGCGGCTCAAAACCGGTGACGACCATCGGCGCATGGTATTGTTCGGCGATCTGCGGATATTCCCAATAGCCCATCACGGCACAAACATGGCCCGCGGCCAAAAAACTTTGCACGCGATTGGTGGGCGAACCCAGAATAGCGTGCATCGCCGGGGGAACACGTACGTGAGAGACGAGGATGCTGAAATTCTTCAGACCCAGCGCCTTGGCCTGTACCACGCTCATGGCATTGGCCGGGGCAGTCGTCTCAAAACCGATGGCAAAGAAAACAACCTGTTTATCGGGGTTGTTCTGGGCGATTTTCAGCGCATCTAATGGTGAATAGACGACGCGTACATCGCCGCCCGCCGCGCGAACAGAAAAGAGGTCACGTCCGGATCCGGGCACACGCAGCATGTCGCCGTAGGAAGTAAAAATCACGCCGGGCAGAGAGGCGATGGCCAGCGCCTTGTCGATCTGTTCCAGGGGCGTGACACACACGGGGCAGCCGGGACCATGTATCAGTTCAATTTCCGGCGGCAGCAGCTGATCGATGCCGAAATGCATGATCGCATGCGTCTGCCCGCCGCAAATCTCCATGATCGTCCACGGCCGATCTACGCTGACTCGGCCATCATCCTTCGCCCGTGTCACAATGCGCTGAATCTCGGCCGCCGTCTTGCGCGCCAGATCGGCGTCGCGGTATTCGTCTACATATTTCATAACGAAGG
>JBJYWP010000126.1:0-4922 GCA_046259485.1 Promineifilaceae bacterium (SeqCode)
GGCACTGCCGGATGATGCCTGGCCCAACTGGGTGTTGGGAAACCATGACCAGCATCGAGTGGCCACGCGGATCGGCCGTGACCAGGCCCGGGTGGCCATGTTGATGCTCTTAACCCTCCGCGGGACGCCGACAACCTATTACGGGGAAGAAATCGGGATGGAAAACGTAACCATACCGGCCGAATATGTACAGGACCCACCGGCCGTACTTCAGCCTGAAATCGCGCACCTCATCGGGCGTGATCCGGTGCGTACACCCATGCAGTGGGACGATTCTGCTAATGCCGGATTCACAGATCCCCGGGTAAAGCCCTGGCTCCCTATCGCTGAGGATTATCAGGAGGTGAATGTCGCCAAAGAGCAAGAAGACCCGAAGTCTACCTTGAACCTGTACCGGCTGTTAGCCCATTTACGGCGTGCCGAACCGGCGCTGCATGGCGGGGCGTACGCCTCCCTGGATAGTGGCAACCCCGATATCTTCGCCTACCTGCGCCGCCATGCTGAAAGTGATTCATTTCTTATCGCCCTAAACTTCGGTGATGAGCATCAGGAAGTTGATCTCGGTGAAGTTGTTGGGACACCAACCATTGCTATATCCAGCAATATGGATCGTGCGGGGAGGGTCGAGTTATCATCATTGCATCTAGCACCCAACGAAGGACTTGTGCTGCGCCTGGTATATTAATCTTAGCAGCCTAATTGGGGGCTCAGAGCATAAACAAAGAAAAGGCCCAGTTGAAGCAGTGCGAAGCCAAACATAATCAGCAGCAATCGCCGGCTTTGTCGATCAGATCCCAGTCTTTTTTTGCGCCACATTCGTCCCTGCTGGGCAAGAAGAAGGGTCAGGCAAAAGGCGATAACGGCAGCAAAACCCAGAATTGGATAGGAAGATGTGCAGAATTTGGGCATTTGCTATTTCAAATGCCAGCATGTATCTCCGCAGCCGCCTCAATCTTGCCGGTAGACACAACAGGACGATTGACTTCCGGCGCCGGAGCCGGTCGAATCGTCTTCAGATATCCCCAAAACATGAGACTTACCCCTATACTCATCGCCGCGTAGAGGTACTGGTCGTGACCCAAGCGCGTCAAGCTGCCGCCGGCGGCAACGGTTAATGCACCAACTGCCAGGAGAATCATGCCAACCATGCGCTCTTTCATGATCCCCTTACGCCAGAAAAACCAGGCCGACCAGAGTGCTCCACCGACCAGGATAATCGTGCCGATACTGTTCAGTCCGATTGTCAGGATCGTGAGCATGGCCGGTTTTTCGAGGGCATGCCAGCCCGTGCTCGCTAATGCAGACATCTGCACAGGAGTCTGGCTGACCAGGCCTATCCCTATTCCTGTGACCAGAATCATGCTCCACAAACCCAGCTTGCGCAGCCAAGATTTGTGAACCAGCACCAGCCAGGTTCCCAGTCCCAACCAGCCAACAACGAGGGTGGCACCGCACAAGTAATAAATGCGGGTCATTGTAGGTGTCCATCCACCTAAATCGCCGGCTACTTGCAAACCGGCGGCAAGAGCAAACATAGTAAAAGCTACTATCCAGGCAGCTTCCTGCGGCCGAATCTTCTGGCGCATACGTCGAAGCATCACCAAGACAATCAGGGCGCTGAATAGGGCGGCTGAGATCGGGAACATTTCCAGCCAGATCGGGTTAGCTGTCGCAGCATGAGCCGTGTCATTTTCTGCTAGGGCTAGAGGCGGCAGCGCAGTCACCTCCGGATCCACGCGGAAATAGTAATACTCGCGCCCGGCAAACATGCCTCCGGTTGGGATATCCAACATATAATCGCCCGGCTCGAGAGGTTCAGCCGGCAGCAGCGACAGCTGTCGCTGGAACTCTATCTCCTGAGCTTGCAGCGGCACGGGGTGACTTTCCTCATCCTCGACATGATAGAGGTGGTACCGCTGAGGTTCATCCAGTCCTTTCTGCATGATGGTCAAACCTTGCACTTGCGTGGGGCTAACGACGGGTGATTCCTCGGGAATATCATCAATGGGGAAACTCCAAGGAAAGAGCTTCAGATCACCCGTTTGCTGCCCGTCACTAAGGGTCAGGTAAGCTCCACTGGCGCGTTCGGGCAGTTCGGTCATGATTTTCTGTTCGGCCGAACCACTGGGAATGCCACCTAACAGCGGCGTCAAAGGAATACTGAAAAGAGCAATTAGAACAAGTCCAACACCCACGATCATCCAGCGCGGAATTTGAACCGCTGATCTTGCCGCTTTTTCCGGTTTTGTTTGTGGATAACGCCGCTTTAGATAAACAGCCAGGGCGGCGCCGCTGGCCAGGGCCGATACGGGCAGCCAGATGAGCAGGACAGGCCAACCCCATTGGGAAAGCACGGTATCGGTAAAGGGAGAGAATAGCATGGGCAGTAGCGCCCATGCCACTGCCGGTCCGGCGAGCAATAACGCCACGCCCGGTATGGCCTGGCCGGCGAAGAGCCAACCCAACCCCGGCCAGCCAAAAAGGCCGCCGGCAACTTCGATGCCCAGGATAGCTACCAATGGAATACGCTTGAGTCTTTCAGGCATTGGACCGGAGTAGCGAGCAGGGACCTGCCGCGCCTCAAGGACCATGGTGGAACGATAGGCCTCGGTCGTGTGGTAAACGGCAATACCGAAAGATGCAAAGCCCGCGAAGAGCGGCACGGCCGTCAGCAGCAGGAGAACCGGGGCAGCCCACCCCAACCTGGCAGCCGCCTCTGCATCATTCAGGCCTTGACCTAACCAGCGCAGACGCAGCAGACCTAAGGTCAGGGTAGCCAGATAATAAGCGAAGATGCCGCTACTTACTCCCCATAAGCTGCGCTGCTGCCACCGTTTTTCGGCCGTTTGGCCTAACAGTTCCGGCAGCAGTAAATAAACCAGTCCCATTAAGGCCAGCAAAACGCCCCCGATCATGTTCAATTGGGCATGGATATTTGGCACTTCTTCAGCGACGTCGAGAATGCGCGCCGTAGCTGGAAGAACCTGCAAGATCCCCTGGAACGTTCCTACCACCAGGGCCAGACTGGATACAAGCCAGAAGCCTGCCGGCGTGGCTTCACGAACCTGTTTAACAATTGAGCGAAGATCAAGCAGCCGCCAAAGACTTAAGAAATATACCCAGAAACCGGCCAACATCAGCGTGCCGGCTGCAGCCAGGATCAGGCGCATATTGGGGCCGAGAAAGAAGGCAAGTTTTTGTGACTGGATGCCCCCATAACCGTTTACCTGCCCACCCAACACCAGGCCCAGGATCAGAAAAGATAAGTAAAAGACGAGTGATCCCGGGACCAGAACCCAGAAGATCCAGTTGGCCATGCGCGAGCTGCTTTGACGGCCGGATAAGCGAGGACTAAAGTAGATTAAAAAGCCGGCAAGAGAAACCATCATACCCGTCACCAGGTTAATATGGGCATGGCTGATAGGATCAACGAATTCGCCGTAATGACCGGCATAATGAATCCAGTCAGCGTTGGCCGGCAGGACCTGCAGTACACCTTGAACGGTGCCTATAAATAACGCTGCTGCGGACACAACGGCAAATTTTGTCAGGTAGCCTAATGGCTGCCGGTGGACGTGGCGCCCGGCCCAAACGGTCAAGAAGACATTGAGCACATAGGTCCAATAACCCACGCCCATGATGCTGGCCGTAATCCGCGTTGGGACGCGATGCCAGGCACCTAAGGCTTCTTTGGCGGCCATGTAGTCCATGCCCTGAGCGACCATGCGGCCTTCCACCAGACCCAGCACCAACCAGGCCAGATAAAAACCGAATACGCCAATCAGCGTAAACCAGAAGGATGCACTGGCCAGAGTCGGGCTGAAAAGTGGCCGGTTCACAAACCGCGGTAGTACATACCAGGTGATGCCCGTCAGCATCACCGTCCCGCCACCGACAATGATAATGTGCGAGTTACTCAGATCGCGGAAAAGATGTCCCCCGTAGCCCGCCTGCCATAACCACTGCCAGAAGCCGGGAAGGCTTTTGACGATGATGTGCAAGCTGCCTATTACCAGAGCAAGCGCCGCGGCCAGAAAGTACCGGGGGATCTGCTGGTCATAAGCGGCGATTTCCTCATCCGTGTAAATCCGTTTGCGGGGTACCTTTGCCGCAGGTACCAGCCACAAAATGGTACCAATAACGGCCGCCGCGCCGACTACCATCAGCAACAAGTCGCTGGCTGTCCACTCTAATAAAAACATAGGAGATCTCCTGATGCCGGTATCCGGCGGTTTAGCGAATGCCGGGTTCTAAAAAATAGATAATTCCGGCCCAAAAAAGATAGACAGCAATCATCAATAGCAGTATGAGCCAATCACGCGTCTGCGCTGCTCTACTCCAACGGTCGTCCTCTCGCTCTAAGTGAGATTCCGGGAACTCGCCCGACTGTGGTTCCCCGGCAACAGGGAGGGTTTCTTGTTCTTCGTTTTGAGCCATTGTTGGTAAAACTCCTTCTAACGCGGTTACGCAATCTCTTCATATAGATCGACCGTTAATGAAATAGGTGGCGGATCGATAGAGCGTAAAACAGAATCTGTAGTGACGCCTTTTTCCAGCCATAAAGCCAGCTGTTCCGGAAATTCCCAATTAGTGACCACCATGAGTTTGACATTGTCGTCGTCCAAATCACGCGCCCAATAGTCGAAACGCTGCCAGCCGGGCAGTGATTGTAGGTGTGCTTTTAGTGAGAGCAAGGAAAAATAGGCCTCATCCCACGACTCTCGTGGCACCTCGGCCGTCACCACTTGAGAATAGGCGATGATAGAACTCATAGCTTAATCTCCTTAATATATTTGTCCATATAGCAGGTTCAACACGGTCAAAATTACCAGCCAGATGAATATGCCGATGAAAAACAATTTCAGAAAAGTACCCACCGGACCATTTCCTTCCTCGATATATCCGTTATAGGATTCCACCGG
>JBJYWP010000127.1:0-43294 GCA_046259485.1 Promineifilaceae bacterium (SeqCode)
AGGCGCGCCAACCTAAGTGCTCTTTTTAAAGGGCATCGGCAAGTATACCATTTGTGACCTTTTCGTCAATAAGCTTTGGGTAGAAATTAAGGTTTAGATTAGGAGCCTTCCACAGGGAAGCCGCTCACCGGTGCAGACGGGTTGGGATTCCCATTTTGGCTGAAGATATGATTCTTTCGGCCGTAATAAAAATGGTTTGGGGTGAATCTTCTGCGCTCTCTCGAATTGTGAAAAAAATCACAAATTAGTGATTTTTGTCACGCTATTAACTGACAAATGTCATTGCTCACTACAATATGTAAGAGTAGCATAAATGGCGTCAGTTATATTATGAAGTTTAACAGCGATTTCTATATGCTGTTATTATTTTCGCGGAGCTGGAGCCGCCAGGAATTGGTGTTGTTCTTGGCGGCCTTTTTTTGTTTATAGGCGGGCTGCGAGGGTTATTCGAGTCCGCAAAGTGAGACAAATTACCAATATGAGCTTCAAAATAATGCCTAAGGCGGTATTGTCAGATTGGATAAAGAGATTGCAGCGTAGCTACCGCGTCGTCGGTCCGGTAGAGAGGCATGGTAGTTTTGTTTTTGATGAATTGACCAATCCTGAAGAACTGCAACTAGTCTATCCACCTACGGTATTACCGCCAAAGAAATATATTGTGCCGCCAAGGGAAACATTGGTGAACTATAGGCTTGACGGAACACATATTGCGGCCTCGATCGAAGCCCAACCCACGGTTATTTTAGGCCTTCATACCTGTGACCTGCATGGCATTACCCTGCTTGATAAGATCTTCAACATGGGTTTTGATGATCAGCACTACCAGGCGCGTCGCGAAAATACATACCTTGTGAGCATCGAGTGCCTGGAGACCTGCACGGATGATTCCTTCTGCCGCGACGTGGGCACGGCGAGCGCTTCGCGCGGATTTGATCTGCACTTCATTGATCTTGATGATGTTTATGCGGTGAATATGGCCACGCGCAAAGGCGAGAAATTGCTTGAGGGCTTTCATCATGCCTTTGATGCCCTGCCATCTGATATGAAGCGCGTCAACAGCCGTCTAAGCGAAAAGTGGCAAAAATTCGCTTATCGCCTTGATTTTGACATCTACATGCTCCCCGAACTGCTTGAAAAGAGCTATGACAGTGAGCTCTGGAACGAACTGGGCGAAATTTGCCTGGCTTGCGGGATGTGTACTCAGGTCTGCCCAACCTGCTACTGCTTTGATGTCAAGGACGAAGCTAACCTGGCATTGGACGAAGGGCATCGCGTACGTCGTTGGGACTCCTGCCAGATTCACCAATTTGCCATGGTCGCCGGTGGGCACAATTTCCGTGAGGAACTGGCCGCGCGCCAGCGCCATCGCTATATGCGTAAGGGCAAATATCAAAAGGATGCAATCGGCATGGTTGGTTGTACCGGATGTGGGCGTTGTGCTTCTTCTTGCCTGGTCCACATTGCGCCAATTGATGTCTTTAATGAACTCTATGCCCGCGCGCAGGCCAAAGAAGCAGCTGAATTAGTAACTGGGGGTGTGGCCGCATGAAACGCTTAATCGAAGAAGTCCAACAGTCCGATTCGATATATATGCCTGTACCGGCGAGAATTACCGAAATTCGCCAATTAACCGAACTGGAGAGCCTTTTTTCTATTGAACTGCCCCATGACCTGATGCTGCGCCACCGTCCCGGCCAGTTTGTTCAGGTATCACTTTTAGGAGTCGGTGAAGCGCCGATTAGCATCTCATCCTCTCCCAGCCGTACGAATGGCATTTTTGAATTGTGCGTGCGCCGGGTGGGAGATGTGACCGGCGCAATGCATCGTTTGAAGGCCGGCGATATGGTTGGTATCCGCGGCCCGTTTGGGCGTGGTTTCCCGGTTCAGCAGTTTCGCGGCAAAGATATCCTGTTTGTGGCCGGTGGGCTGGGAATGGCTCCGCTGCGCTCATTGATTAATGAAGTATTGGATGAGCGCGGAAATTACGGCCGTGTTTTGATTCTTTACGGTGCCCGTAGCCCGGACGATCTTCTCTTCCGTGAAGAGTTGGCCGAATGGGCGAACCGCGATGATGTTGAACTGCACTTAACCGTCGACTGCCCCGATTCTCGTTGGGAGCATTGCATAGGGGTTATCACGACCCTGTTTGCGGAAGTGGAAGTCTTCCCGCGCAACACGGCAGCTGTCGTGGTTGGTCCGCCGATCATGTACAAATTCGTGATTCGCGAATTGGAGAAAATCAACATCCCCAAGGGCAATATCTGGCTCAGTTTTGAAAGGCGCATGAAGTGTGGCGTGGGCAAATGCGGCCACTGCCAGCTTAATCATCTTTATACCTGCCAGTCAGGACCATCTTTCGCTTACAGCGAGGTGGAATACCTTCAGGAGGCATTCTCATGAGCAGCGGACCAAAACCAAAAGTCGCTTTTTTTGATTTTACAAGTTGTGAAGGATGCCAGCTCACCGTTGTTGATGCTTTGCAAACACATCCGGAACTGCTAGAGGCTGTCGATATTGTGGAATTCCGTGAAGCGATGAGCGAAAAAAGCGATCGCTACTACATTGCCTTCATCGAGGGTTCCTGCGTTCGGGAGAGTGATGAAGATCGTCTGCGAGATATTCGCCAGCGCGCGGCTATCGTCGTTGCCCTCGGCGCCTGCGCCCATCTCGGTGGCATTAATGCTATCCGTAATTTGCACGATCTCGAGGATGCTCGGCAGTATGTCTATGGGGACAAAGGGCATTGGTTCGATAATTACGACGTGAAGGCTATCTCACAGGTCATTGAGGTAGACGCCGTCATACCGGGATGCCCCATCGATCGCAACGAATTTATCAAGGTGGTGCGCACCCTCTTGCAGGGTAGAGAACCGAAACTGCCGACCTACCCTGTGTGCATTGAATGTAAACTGAATGAGAATGTCTGTATTTACGATCGCGGCGGGGTCTGTTTAGGACCGATTACACGGGCCGGCTGTTTCGCAATCTGCCCAACATATGGCGTCGGCTGTGATGGCTGCCGCGGCCTTATTCCTTATCCTCAGCTTGACTCAATTAAAGAGGTATTAGCTGAACGAGGTCTTTCTAGCCAGGAAATTGATGACAAGCTGTCATTTTTCTTGACGAACCAAATCGCCAAAAAAGAGCTGGCGGAGGAAGCTTATGACTGAAAACATTAAGATCGACATCCATCACCTCACCCGCGTTGAAGGACACGGCAATATTGTTGTCGATGTCGTAAATGGGGAGCTGAAAAAATGCAATCTTGAGGTAACGGAGACGCCGCGCTTTTTTGAGCAAATGCTCCTGGATCGGCCGTACGACGATGCCTCACACATCACGTCGCGTATCTGCGGCATTTGCGCTGTCGGACACGCGACAACATCTCTGCGAGCCACGGAAACAGCTCTGGGTGTGGAGCCTTCAGAGCAGACCAAACTTCTGCGCCGGCTCAACTTCCTGGGTGAAATTCTGGACAGCCATATCCTGCATATTTATATGCTCGTGGCTCCTGATTTCCTCAATGTGGGCAGCGTCATCCCTCTTGCCTCAACTGCTCCCGATGTCGTATTACGTGCTTTGCGGATGAAGATGCTGGCCGGAGACCTGTGCAAGACAATTTGCGGCCGGCATACCCATCCCATAGCCATGACCGTGGGCGGGTTTACCCACTTTCCGACAACGGCCGAGTTGTATGAAATGCGCGACCGTTTTTATGATGTCTGGGTAGATGTTGACGCTACACTGGAGCTGTTCAAAACGCTGCCAATTCCCAAATTTGAACGGGAGACGGAATATATCGCCCTGCGCAATGAAGCCTACTATGGCTTTATTGATGGAAAGATCACCAGTACGGATGGTGGGCAATGGCCTTTACGGGATTATAAGACGGTCACAAATGAGATAGTTCTCCCGCATTCTTCGGCCAAGCACTGTTCTAACCAGCGCGAAAGTTACATGGTTGGTGCTTTGGCGCGATATAAGTTGAACCATGACCTGCTGCATCCCAAGGCTGTTGAAGCGGCGGATGCCCTGGGTCTGGACCCATCATGTATTAATCCCTATATGAACAGCGTTGCCCAGGTGGTGGAAATCGTACACTGCATCGCCGAAGGCGAGGAACTGATCGATCAACTCTTACAGCGCGAGGTTGCCTGGGAAGATCCCGTTAAGCCGCTCACCCTGACCGGGGAAGGGGTGGGATCATGCGAGGTGCCGCGGGGCATACTCTTCCATCATTATAAGATCGAAGACGGCCGAATCATTGGCGCCAACTGCATCATTCCAACAAACCAGAACGTGGCCAATGTGGAAGCGGACATGCGCGCCCTGGTGCCGACTCTGCTGGAAATGCCTCAAGAGGATATCGCGCACCGCCTAGAAATGTTGGTTCGCGCTTACGATCCCTGTATCTCTTGTTCCACGCATCTCCTGGAGGTGAAGTTCGAATAGCAGAATCAAACCTCCATGGTTTTGTAAACTGCCCCGAATAGGGATAATCTAAAAACCCGGAGGTTTTATTGCAGTGGCTTCAACACTCATACTAGGGTTAGGAAACAATTTACGCGGTGACGATGGGGCCGGACCGGCCGTCGTCACCGCGTTGTTGTTCATGGACCTCCCCCAACAGATTGAAATTGTCGATGGGGGTACGCTGGGGCTGGAAATAGTTCTTCTGCTGCAAGGCTACGAGCGCGTGATTATCGTTGATGCCGCGGACATGGGTTTGCAGCCGGGTCAGTGGCGGCGCTTCACACTCGACACGGCCGAACTTAAAATTAACGAGAATAAACTGCGCGGTACCTTGCACGCCGCCGGACTGGCCGAAGCCCTGGTCCTGGCCGGGGCTCTCGATATGCTGCCGGAGACCCTTATTTTCTACGGCATTCAGCCTGAAGAAATCGATTGGTCAGACAACCTATCGGCGCCAGTCCAGGCGGCTATCCCGAATATCGCCAAAGCGATAGTCGAAGAATTTCATTAATCGTCTCAAAGATGCTGCTAACGCAAGTCGATTAGCCGGATCCCAGACTCATTGAAATCTCGCGCGTTTAAATAGTTTCAAAGCTGCCCATCGAATGGGCTTTGCGCAGCTTATAAAGACTTTGGGCTTTTGACCGGCCGCTTAAACCTCGTACTCCTGTCTGTAGTTGGTAATTCGCTGGCGGATCTCGTCGCGGGTGAGTTTGGCTAGGGCAGCCGGCTGGGCGACTTCAGCCTGATAGGTGGAATGCACCTGTTGGGCGCGGTTGATCGTAATCGAAGCTTCGACCAAAACCTGGTCGCGTAGGGGTTTGATCAACGTCTGGCGCAGCGCCGGTTCATTGTCCACTTTGGTCAACCAGGCATCCAATGGTTGTATGACAAGGTCATTGACGCCCCCGATTGTGTAAGGTGTTTCAGCCACGAGATCAGATATGGCGCTGACAACAGTTGCCGCATTTTCACCGATGTTGAAAGGTAGCCATTTGCGAATGCCGTTGAACCACTCTTCTACCATCTCTAAAAACGAGCCGAATGAATCAAGAACATTTTGCAGCGTTAATTCGATTGTCTGGTAAAACGCGCCCAGTTTATTAGCCTGTGCGTCGAGCCAGTACCGGCCGTCTTCCAGGACCGGGAGATGGGCATCAACATCGGCCAAAGCCTGCTGTCCCGCGGCGATGCCGGCGCTTAAGGAAGGGGTTCCGTCAATCAATCCGGCGATTGTACTGCTAACATTATCAAGGCCGGTCTGGATGGATTCGCCGATATCGACCGTATCAAGCTCCTCATATAGGGTAACTAAGCCGCTGAGAATGCCAATTTGTTCCGTTGCCCCGGCGAGCTGCCGCGATAACTCCTCGGTCATGCCATTGGAGTCACCGTTCGCCGCCCGCAGTGAATCGAGCTCGCGCTGCGCCGCGTCAAGAGCAGCCTGCAGGCGCATATTTTCGGCCTGGGATTCGGCGAGGCGGGCCAATGCCTGCCCGGCATCTTCGTGAGCCTGTACGACTGTTTGAGCCGATTGTACGGCCGGCATGGATTGTACGGCTGGTAGAGTGTTGGCCACAACTGGCGCCGAAGAGGGTCCCGAGGTAAAAACGACTTCACCGAATTTCTGTTTTCCCGCGAAAATAGCCGCACCAGTGCCCGCCGCGCCGGCCGCCAAAGCGGCCAGACTTAAATTGCGAATGAAAGAACGCCGATTGATACCTTCGTCCTCATAATTATTCCGTTGTTGGTCACGCATGCTAATACTCCTGGTCCCCATCTGCTAATAGGGCCGTCGACGAACTGTTATCGACGTCTCCTTCCCCCAGTTAACAGACTGGTCTTATTAATACTCCAATTTTCCTATCAATTACTGCTGTATCCTAAACGTTTAAGGGCGTTTTCATCGCGCCGCCACTGCGGCTCGACTTTTACCCATAATTCTAAATATACCTTTTCATCGAGCATTGCCTCGATCTCTTTGCGCGCCGCCTCACCGATTTTGCGCAGTTGTGAGCCTTTCTTGCCGATGATAATGCCCTTATGCGAATCGCGTTCGACAAAAATATTAGCGCTAATATAGGTAGGCTCGCCGGAGCGCTCTTTAAAGTCCAAGACCTGCACGGCCGTTCCGTAAGGTACTTCGTCGCGCAGCTGCAGCATGAGCTGCTCGCGAATCATTTCCGCGGCGATATCGCGCAGATAAACATCTGTTATTTGTTCCAGCGGATAATACATAGGCCCTTCGGGCAGTGCTTCTTTGAGCATTTCCAGAAGTTCGGGGAGACCCGCGCCCGAGGCCGCTGAGAACATGATCCAATCGGCGTCAGGGAGCAAGGCACGGTAAGCTTCTGATCGCGGCAGGACCTGGTCGGCCGGCAGCGCATCCAGCTTATTAATGCCCAAAATGACCTGCGACTGATCGCCCAGCGCTTGCAGGGTCTCCGCGATAGCCTGATCTCCCGGCCCGGGATCTTCGCTGCTGTCAACGAGCCATAGGACAACATCAGCATCGGCCAACATTTCGACGGCCACGCCTAACATATACTCATCCAGCTTGTGGCGCGGTTCCTTAATGATTCCCGGCGTGTCGACGAAGATCATCTGATAATCAGGTTCAGTGATGATGCCCAACTGGCGGGTGCGGGTTGTTTGTGGCCGGGGAGTGACAATGGCGATTTTTTGGCGCATTAGAGCATTCATTAACGTGCTTTTGCCGACATTGGGACGACCGGCCAGCGCAACAAAACCTGATTTAAATCCTTGTGGAATGTCTATTTCGTTATTCATAATTATTCTGGTTAGACAGCTGCCGCCGTAGAGATGGCGTTCTTTATCCTACCGGCATCCAGCCCATCTGCTATGTAATACGTAAAATCATTTGATAAGTTGCTGCTCATTTAAGCTGCGATCTCTCATCCTTTCCTGACATAGTATTGTAACATTAGAAGCGAGTTGGCGATCAATATCCCATCCAATAATGAATCGAGACGCAGAGCCCCAAACATCATAGCAGGATCGCCGCGTAAAAGGTCGGGAACCAGGTGGGCGGCGGAAATGAGGAACAGGGCGGACCAAAACAAAACCGGGGGTTTCAGCCGTTTATAGAGCCATAGTATGACCATGAAGGCCGCGAATGACAGCAGCAAGCCGATTAACTGGGTCTGGTAGCGTAAAGCGAAGACGCCATATTCGTCTGCTAAATCGGCCGAAAATGGGCCAATCATCGTTTCACGGCCGTAGGCACAACCTTCAAACCAACAGGCCAGCCAGCCGAATGATAAGAGGAGAGCGAATCCTGGAGAAAATAAGGCCGCGTAATCATAAAATGAACGGCCGAAATACCGCGTCCACAACAACAGAGCGGTGAGACCGGCGAACAAAGCGCCATAATAAGACAAACCACCTAACCCAATCTGCCATATTTCATTAGGATGTTCCTGGAAATAAACCCATTGCCCAAACACAAACCCCAAACGTCCCCCAATGATAGCGGCGACAAAGACGGCCAGCAGTGCATCAAACCAACCGTCGGCCGGCTTTTTTCTGGAGAGCCCTACCGTCAAACCGCCGGCCGCAAGCACGCCTACGGCCAGGACAACCGTGAAGCTGTAAATGAAAATGGAGTCATAGCGGGTGAGGATTGGGTACATACGCCCTGATCATAGACGCGAGAAGTTGAAGAAGCAAAACCGCTCACCAGGTGGAATTTTTTCCGTATCCTGCGCTGCGGAGGGCATATCCGGCAGCAGTTGGCGAACCTGGCCTATTTTTAGGACAATAGACGCATAGAAGAGGTCAGGCAACAAGATGGCTTCCCACGGCCATAAAGGATAACTTCCCATGGAATCAGATGTGCTGCCTCCGCGCAAACGAATCGCTCTTGTGGCGCATGATAATCGCAAGGATGAACTGCTTGAATGGGCCAGAGAGAACATTGACAAACTCCGCCGACATGAACTCTATGGAACGGGCACTACGGGTTGGTTAATCGGAGAAGAATTGGGAGTCGAGGTCATCCGTTTTCAAAGCGGCCCTCTTGGCGGTGATCAGCAGTTAGGCGCGCGGATATCGGAACGCGGCATCGATGTATTGGTCTTCTTCTGGGATCCCCTGGAAGCTCAACCACACGACCCTGATGTGAAAGCCTTGCTGCGCATTTCAGTCTTATGGAATATCCCCGTGGCTTCAAACCGCTCAACGGCCGATTTTCTCTTCACGTCACCCTATATGTCCGGTGAATATGAGCGCCTGCTTTCCGATTTTGAAAACTATCGTAAGCGTCTCGATTGGCGCTTAAGTGAGCAGGCCCAACAAATGCTGGAAAATGAATGACTTTTAAGTTATCAACCTTCAGCCATCAGCTGGCAGCCGATAGCTGAAGAATCATTGGAGGATATTATGGATATTAAAATCGTACCATTGGATCCCACGCAAGTTAGAGAAGCGCCGACAAAGGATTTTGGCTTCGGCCATGTGTTCGTGAACCATATGTTCACCCAATACTATGACAAGGGTATCGGGTGGCATGACGCTCAGATTGGACCCTTCCAAAACTTCTCGCTTTCTCCGGCTACATCCGTATTCCATTACGCCCAGGAAATTTTTGAAGGCACGAAAGCCTACCGGCGTGCCGATGGCAACATTAACCTCTTTCGACCCTGGGAGAATATGAAGCGCTTTAACAGGTCCGCCCAGCGCATGGCCATGCCTTTAGTTGACGAAGAAGAACATCTGGCAGCGATCGTCAAGCTGGTGGAGATGGAGCATGAATGGGTACCCTCCGTACCTGGGGCGACGCTTTATATTCGACCGGCAATGATCGCCACCGAGCCCTACATCGGCGTTCACGCCAGTCCCTCCTACATCCATTTTGTGATTGCCGGGCCGGTTGGCGCTTATTTTAAAGAAGGCTTTAACCCGGTGCCTGTCTACATTTCAGACAAATATCGCCGCGCGGTCCGTGGCGGTGTAGGCGCGGCGAAAACAGGCGGCAACTACGCGGCCAGCCTCTTTGTCGGTGAAGAAGCAGCGGCCAAAGGTTATTCTCAGGTCTTGTGGCTCGATGCGCTCACCGGACGTTTCATTGAGGAAGTGGGGGCGATGAATATTTGCTTTGTCTATGAGGGCAAGAAAATCGTGACTCCACCTTTAAGTGACAGTATTTTGGCCGGCGTAACACGCGATTCGGTGCTCAAGCTGGCTCCAGACCTCGGCTATGAAGTCGCTGAAGAGCAGGTGGAAGTACACGAGATGTTGTCGGATGTTCGCGCCGGTAAGATCACCGAAGTTTTTGGCTGCGGCACGGCCGCCGTAATTGCGCCTGTAGGTGTGTTTGAGTACGAAAACGAAATCACCACGATCAATTATAACCAGTCCGGTCCCGTAGCTTCACGACTTTTCAAGACATTGACTGATATCCAGTATGGTCTTGCCGAAGACCCCTATGGGTGGACGCTGCAAATCAAAGTGAATTAAGAATTGATAGTTTTCGACAACTCCTTGATAGTTTCTGGCGGGGTTGTTGGGTAGACTAGAAATTTAGCCGTCAGCGGTCAGCGGCCAGCCATCATGCTGGCTGTTGACCGCTGGCTTGCTGACTAACGTTTATGATTTATTAGGAGGTGCGAATGCACCAGGTAGCAATTCTTGGCGTCGGGCAGGTGCCCGTGCGCGAACATTGGGATCTTTCCATTCGTGACCTTGCTGTCAATGCAGGGCGCGCAGCGATGGAAGATGCAGGTGTGGAGCGTGTTGACGCCATTTATGTTGGTAATATGACCAGCGGCGAACTGAGCCAGCAGCGCCATCTAGGCGCTCTTGTGGCTGACTTTTTAGGTCAGTGGGGCGTAGAAGCAGTTAAGATGGAAGCCGCCTGCGGATCGGCCGCTTCGGCCATGAGAATGGGTTTGCTGGCCGTGGCCAGCGGTGAAATGGATGCCGTACTCGTTGTCGGCGTCGAGAAATTAACGGAGTCATTAGGCAGACAAACGACATCCGCATTGGCAACGGCCGCCGACGCCGATTATGAAGTCGTGCAGGGTGTCTCTTTCGTCGGTCTTAATGCATTAGTCATGCAGCGCTATATGCATGAGTATGGCTATGACCGCCATGACTTTGCGCCTTTCGCGTTGAATGCTCATGCCAACGGCGCTAAAAACCCCAACGCCCTGTTTCGCGAGCCGATCAGCCAGAAAATTTTTGATAAAGGCCGTATCGTAGCCGATCCCATCAGCCTTTATGACGCGTCACCAATAGGGGATGGAGCGGCAGCCTTGTTGTTGGTCCCGGCTGCTAAAGCAACCCAGGCTGTGCGCGTCACCGGTTCTGCCGCGGCTATTGACACCCTGGCGATTCATGATCGCGAAGATCCTTTATGGTTAAAAGCGGCCGAACAGTCGGCCATCAGAGCTTACCAGCAGGCGGAGATTACTCCCCAAGACATTGATATCTTCGAACTGCATGATGCCTTTAGTATAATGGCTGCCCTTTCCCTGGAAGCCTGTGGTTTTGCTGAACGGGGTCAAGGTGTGCGCATGGGCCTGGAAGGCGAAATATTACCGACCGGCCGTCTGCCGATCGCAACCATGGGTGGCTTGAAAGCGCGCGGCCATCCCGTTGGGGCAACGGGCCTTTACCAGCTTGCCGAAGCGACCTTGCAGCTGCGCGGGGATGCTGGTGAGGCGCAGATTGACGATGTTGATATCGCCATGACCCAAAATATCGGCGGCAGCGGTGCCACGGTTGTGACCCATATATTAGAACGGCCGTAATCTCACAATACCTCATGGTATGCTTTGGTTAAGGCATTTTCTGAAACAGCTTACTAGGCTGCCAGATGTGAACAAAAAATAGAGGAGCAAAATGGAATACCGGCGTTTAGGAAGAACGGGTTTAAAGGTTTCAACCATCTGTCTGGGGACCATGCAGTTCGGCTGGTCAACTACAGAAGGTCCGGCGCATAGGATCATGAGCGAGGCCGTGGCCTCGGGTATCAATTTTATTGATACGGCCGATGTTTACTCAAGATGGGTAGAAGGCAATCCCGGCGGCGTCAGCGAAGAAATCATAGGCAGCTGGCTCAAATTGAGTGATGTGCGCCGCGAGGACGTGATTATTGCCACGAAGGTGCGCAGCGAGATGGGCGAAGGTCCAAATGACGAAGGACTTTCCCGCGTTCATATTCTTAATAGTGTCCGAGACAGTCTGCGCCGTTTGGGAACCGACTACATCGATCTCTATCAGGCCCATTGGCCGGATAAGGAAACGCCGCTAGATGAAACATTAGGCGCTTTTGATGATCTCATTCGGCAAGGATTAGTGCGCTATATCGGCTGCTCCAATTACCCGGCCTGGCTGCTGGCCAAAGCCTTATGGATTAGCGATGTGCGCGGCCTGGCACGCTATGACAGCGTGCAGCCCCATTACAGCCTGGTTCACCGGCCTGAATTTGAACGCGAACTGCAGCCCTTGTGCCTCGACCAGCGAATCGGTGTTATCCCTTACAGCCCGCTGGCTGGTGGTTTCCTGACCGGTAAATACCGCCGTGACAGCGCCCTGCCCAAATCAGATCGCGCGGGCGGCATTCGCGAGCGTTATATGAATGAGTGGGGATTTTCGGCTGTTGATAAGCTCGAAGAAATCGGGGAGCAGCAGGGAGCAACCATCGCCCAGACCGCAATCGCCTGGATCCTGGCCAATCCAGCCGTTACTTCGGCCATCATCGGCGCTAATTCGCTTGACCAGCTCCATGATACGATAAAAGGGGCTGAGTTTACCTTAAACAGTGAAGAGAAAGCGGCCCTTGATGCAGTAACAGCCTGGGAGTAGATAGCCCAGATAAATCTCGGTTAATCTAGGAGTTTCCTTGCCTGGATTAAGAAGCGATGGGCTTTAGCGCGAAAGGCGCCGGTTCCCTGAATGTGTTCATGCAGAGCCAGCAGCCGTTCATGATAGCGTTCTACAGAAAAATCCGGGATTTGCCACTCGATTATTTTTAGAAAAAAGACCACGGCCCCAATCTCGTAAAAATGGCTGTCCAACAGCGCTTCTTCTGCCCGTTCAATTTGAAAACCAGCGCTTTGGAATTCCTTGACTTCTTTTTCAAGCGAAAAATTATCCTCATCATACGGTGCGTTAAGGAAATCGTTGATCTCAAGACAATCCTGGCTGCCCACCTGCTGCGTAATAAACTGCCCACCCGGTTTTAAGAGCCGTTCTATCTCTGTTGGGGTATAGGATTCGTGACGGTTGATGATTAAGTCAAACTGGCTGCCTGCCAACGGTAAAGCTTTATCCTCGGTGAATGGCACGACTTCTACGCCTAATGGTTCGAGCCGGGCGCGGGCAATGGGAATGTTTGGAGCGTAGCTCTCCGTCGCCAGAGTATGCGATGGGAGAGGCGAGAGGGAGGCTAGAAATTCACCGCCGCCGGTACCCATATCTAGCAGGAAATTGACGGATTCCTTTTCCTGGGCGACGATTGCTTCGTAAGCCCAGGGAGGATCCTCTTCATACCAGCGGCCGCTAAGCCAGGAGAAATCCCAGCCGCAAAAATCCTGCGCCAATGCTTCTTCAACGAGCCGATTAAAATCTTTGTCACTCATGTGAACTGTGGCGGAGCCAATCGTTCCGTGGTGAGTGGATGATGCACCCAGACATTGGGTTCGATGTAACGGCCGCCATTCATTTCCAGGTCGATTTGTATCGGGACCAGGGCATCAGGCACCACATAATCCCCGCTTTCCGGGAATTTCAAACCGGTCCATTCTTCCCATTGAGCGATACTGCCCTCGATGACCATAGAAGGATGGGCGATTTTTAGAATCTCGCCGCCGCTGCGCCAGTGCGCGCGCAGCCAGGGGTCGAACGGTGCCCCATCTTCCTGCCGCCAGCGTACGTATCGTTCCATCGGTGTCAGAGGATAGCGCATTTTCCATGACGGCCGTACAGCGACGATCACGGCTTGAAAATCTTTTTCCCTGGCCTTATTGCGCAGCGCCTCAATCATGCGATAACTAATTCCCTGCCCATGATATTCAGGCTGGATGGCGATTTCCAGGGCAGCTAGAGTGTTGGGTTGGCGTCCCGCCTCGTAATCGGCCGCTGTGCGCATAAAACAGTCATTCCAACCTATCGGTAACCCAGACATCGTCCCATCCCAGGCCAAGGGCAGCGCTTGAGCGACAGCAATGGGCTCACTTGTTTCATTGAGGAGATATTGCTGGAATTCCGGATAAATCACATTGAGGTATTGGTTCCAGTATTTATTGGAAATGACATCTTCAAACATAAATCCAGCCCAGATGCGTTCCTTTTGGGGATAGAACCGCTCCCCTAAGTCAGGCTGCTCGCGCCGCGTTCTAATCGTCCATTTTTCAGCATTTTTCATAAGATTCTTCCCTTATCAAGCACTCCTAATTTGCTCGGCGAAAGGAATCCAATTCCGAGAGGTGATTCCTTCATCTTCGAAGCTCCACCAGGCGGACAGCACCATCTGGGCATAAGCCCATTCCTGGATTCGCTGACGGGAGAGCTGAAGTTCTTCAGACAGGATGTCAAGCCGTCGAGACTGAATCTCACCCAGATTGGACCAATTATAAATCTCAGGAAAAGGATTGCGCAGCAGCGCCCCGGCGTCATAAGCAGGGTCTCCGGCCACTCCCTTAGGATCAATAGCCAGCCAGGGTTCGCGTTGAGCGGAAAGGATATTGAAGTGATGCAGATCACCATGCAGCAGGACTTCACTCTCCGAATTAGCCGTTAAACGCTGGTAAATCTCTTCCGCGTCGCTTACGAGTCCTGCCGGAAAAGGGCCGGTGCCCCCGTTAAAGCGATCGCGCAGTCGTTGGAATCCTTTTGCCCATTGAGCAACGGTCGTAAATCCATGATCTCCCGGAAGGGGGCGCCAAAGTTTTTTCATGACCCTGGCGGCCATCCGTGCCGCTTCTTCGTCATTCTGCCGACCGAATTCCGACAACATCCGGCCGGGAATTAAGCGTTCCAGGAGTAGAACACCCGCCTGGGGATCGGCATCGATCAGGCTTACGCTGCCGCGAGAATCATAGGTCTGTAAAGCCGCTATTTCACTGCTGAGTTCGGGGTTGGGCACGCCAAGCTTGATGATGATTTCCTGGCCGTCATCCATTCTCGCCGGGGCGACGAAATTATAAGAGAGCGGTGTGATGGGGGAATTAATTTCCAGCCCCCAACGCCTCTCGCATTCCTTGAGCAGTCGGGGTAGATCGTTCAGCCAGAGACGGCCGTCGGCGCCAAACGTATTGGCAACGCGCTCTCTGAATTCGGTACGCAGAGAAGAGAGAGTTTCTTCAGAAGATGCAGGCAATTAATTATTCCTGTTATGCGCCTATTCTTAACCGAATTGATTACCGGGGATTGGCAACAAGCCACTTGCCGACAACAGTTGAAAGTCCAATGCCTTGCTCATGAAAGCCCAGCGCCTCATAAAACGGTACTATCTCTTCTTCTGTAAAAAGGTAAACATGCTGACCTTCTAATCGGGCCATTAAATCTTGCATCATTTGACTGGCAATGCCTTGGTGCCGGTACGGTGTGTATGTCCAAACGTCCACAATATAAGCATTGCAAATTCCATCAGACAGCACACGCGCCGTACCAATAATTTTCTCGCCATCATAAGCGATACTGCATGCATAACTATTGGCGAAGGAGGCTTGGAGTTGTTCAGGGCTACGGCCGTTATCGAAATCATCTTCCATAAGGATTGATTTCAATTGCCGCCAGTCCACCCCATCAACATTATCTTTGTAGGTGATTGTCATTATTTATGAGTCGCTGGCCAGGTTCTCTGGCAATTACTTCTTTTTCTTATTCTTCTTGTTCTTCTTATTTTTCTTACTTTTCTTGTCGTTTTTATTCTTTTTGCTGTTCTTGCCCTTTTTACTCTTTTTGTCCTTTTTGTCCTTCTTGGATTTTTTATTCTTTTTGCTGTTCTTGCCCTTTTTACTCTTCTTTTCTTTCCCGGATTTTTTATCCTTTTTGCCTTTCTTCACTTTCACGACCACGACTCCTCCGGCTGTAGAGGCGGCGGTTGCAAAGACTGCGCTATCGGGAATGGATTCTGGCAGTTCCCCGGCTAACTCAGGAGCTTTAAGCAAGACCAATTCCTCGGGAGCTTCCAGTAAAAGTTCTTCTTCTGGGGCGTCTAATAACAGGGGGGTCTGCTCTACCTCTTCTTCCAGGGTTTCCTCCACCAGGAGTTCTTCCGGAAAGATAGAAAGGCGCCGTGTGCCAAAACGGCCGAGCCAGTGACGCATCTGATTAATCGTCAGGCCGGAGGCCATCCCGGCTTCGGCCGGATTCCCACCATCCGCCATGACTATGAGACCCTGGGCACGTTGGCTGTGAGGTGGTTCGGCGGAAGCGATGCGCTCCAACGCTGCTCGTTCAGCGGCCGTTAATTCAATCATTTTTTGAGATTTATTTTCTGTCATCGTTTGATTTCCTCTCTGGCGTAATTCAATTATTGTCGGCTATTTAGCGAAATTATCTTATTTATCCTGCTGGTATTTTTAGTATACGCTATTTTTGCTTTTAATGGATGGGCTGTTCTCAGTTATAATCTCTCTTGTTAATGAAACTGGAGATAGCCCTATGCAGCCGAGAATCGAATTAATTGACGGTCACGCCCTCGCCTACCGCATGTTTTTTGCCTTACCCCTTGATGCCTTTTCTACGGGGTCCGGTGAGCCGACAAATGCCACGTTTGGTTTTACCAGAACTATCATTGAACGTTTACTGGGTGATGATCCGCCCGAATATTTTGCGGTCAGCTTTGATCTCGGCCGTACCTTTCGTGATGACCTTTTTGAAGAATACAAAGGCACGCGGGAGAAAATGCCCGACGAACTGAGCATTCAAATAGATCGCATCAAAGAAGTCGTCCAGGCTTTTAATATCCCAATACTGGAGTTGGAAGGGTATGAGGCGGATGATGTGTTAGGCACGGTTGCCTTGCAGGCTAACCAACAGGATGTTTTTGCCTATATCATCACCGGCGATCGCGATCTCTTACAGCTGGTAAATGAAAAAACCCTTGTTCAATTACCACCACGACGAGGTAATCAAGAACCTGAAGTCTATGATTCCGCCGGTGTCGTGGATTATTTTGGTGTTACCCCGGCGCAGGTCGTCGATTGGAAGGCGCTCGTCGGCGATAAAAGCGACAATATCCCCGGCGTGCGTGGTGTAGGCGAAAAAACAGCCACGCGTTTCTTGCAGCAGTATGGCTCCCTGGAAAACCTCTACGAAAATATCGACGAAATCAAGGGTGCTATGCAGCAGAAACTGATAGATGGCAAGGAGGATGCCTTCCTGAGCCAGG
The DNA here is from genome assembly GCA_046259485.1 of Promineifilaceae bacterium (SeqCode). GTDB lineage: Bacteria > Chloroflexota > Anaerolineae > Promineifilales > Promineifilaceae > JAACFF01. The sequence goes on from JBJYWP010000127.1 coordinate 16,838, forward strand.
AACTGGCGCGAATTGTGACCGATGCGCCAATTACTCTCGACCTGGAAGCCTGCAAGTCCCACGATTTTGATTTGTCAGTGGTTTTAGACATTTTTCGCGATCTGGAATTCAGGACCTTGACGCGCCAGTTCCTGGATAGCATGCCCGACGCACCATCAAGCCAGGAGGTAAGCTCCCAACCGCCTACGGAGACGGTGATTGTGCGCACGGAAGCGGATCTCCAGGCGTTGGTAGAAAAACTCGAAAATGCCCCTGCGATCAGCTTTGATGTGGAAACGACCGGCTTGGATAAAATGACAGCCGGCGTGGTTGGTTTGTGCCTGGCAGTTGATTCCCCGGTGGGCTACTACGTTCCCGTTGGCCATCTGGAACAGGTAAAACAAAATTCCAAAGGGCAGATGTCTTTGTTTGCGGGGGAAGAGATTTTAGCTCCTGATCAGTTGCCCCTGGAACGGGTGTTGGCTGCAATTCGTCCGGCAATGACTGATCCCAACATCCCTAAAATCGCTCATAATGCGAAATTCGATTATACCGTCTTAGCTTTGCAAGGATTGCAGGTCACTCCGATTGGTTTCGATACCATGATCGGGGAGTGGTTGACGGACCCAGCCACCAAGCACAAAGGACTTAAAGATCTGGCTCGCCATCGCCTGGGCATCGAGATGACCGAAATCACTACACTCATCGGCAAAGGGCGAGCACAGAAAACGTTTGCCGAGGTGCCGATAGAGGATGGGGCGCCGTATGGCGCTGCAGATGCGGATGTAACGCTGCGCCTTGTTGATCCGCTAACCAAGGAGATCAAGGCTAAGAACCAGGAAGATATTCTTAAACTAGAAATGCCTTTAGTGGAAGTGTTATCGGCGATGGAACAGGCCGGTGTGAAACTTGATGTTGATTTTTTTGGGAAAATGTCCAATGAGTTAACCCAGGATCTGGCAGACTTAGAAGCGCAGATCTACGAGATCGCCGGTGAGGCATTCAATATTAATTCTACTCAGCAGTTAAGCGATATTCTTTTTAAGAAGCTTGGCTTGCCCCATGAAGGGTTGAAAAAAACGAAAAGTGGGCACTATTCAACGGCCGCTTCCGTGTTGGATTCTTTAAAGCAGAGCGATTCGACGGGTATCATTGAGGCGATCACCAATTACCGCGAGCTTGGCAAGTTGAAGAGCACCTATGTTGATGCCTTACCGGAGCTGGTGAATCCAAACACCGGGCGAATCCATACCAGCTTTAATCAAACCGGAGCGATCACGGGGCGCATTGCTAGTAATTCTCCTAATTTACAAAACATCCCTATTCGCAGCGAAGCTGGCCAAAAGATACGACGAGGATTTATTACCGAACCCGGTTGGGTGTTTCTGGCGGCTGATTACTCGCAGGTAGAACTCAGGGTGCTGGCGCATATCAGCCAGGATCAAGCATTGATTGAGGCTTTTCTACAAGATCAGGACATCCATCGTACAACAGCCGCCGCCGTGTACAACGTACCTATCGAGGAAGTTACTTTCAACCAACGTCGTTTCGCTAAGGCGGTAAATTTTGGCCTGATCTATGGTATGGGTGCCTTCCGATTGTCGCGCGATTCGGAGTTGACCCTTGCCGAAGCAGAAAATTACATTGCCGAGTATTTTGAGAGCTTCCCTGGAATTCTCCGCTATTTGGATGAAACTAAAGAGATGGCGCGCAAGCAGGGGTACGTTGAGACGCTCCTGGGGCGCCGGCGCTACTTCCCAATTTTCAAGATGCCTATGAGCGGCAGTAATCGCCAGGCGATGATGCGCGCCGAGCGCGAAGCGGTCAATCATCCTATTCAAGGAACGGCCGCTGACATCATTAAAATTGCTATGAAGCAGCTGGATGAAGCTCTTTCCGACTACCAGGCGCGGATGGTCCTGCAAGTGCACGATGAGCTGGTCTTAGAGGTGCCGGAGGAAGAATTGGCGCAGGTTAAACCGCTCATGATTGATATTATGTCAGGCGCGGTAAAGCTTGATGTGCCTTTGAAGGTTGATCCCAGCACTGGTATAAATTGGTTGGAGTTGAAATCATAATGAGCCTCGCCGAACAAATCAATTTACCCGAGGTAGCCCCTTCGATCCCACGGCGCGGGAATCGTCTTTCTCGATTTATCGGCCGTTTTTCCATGGCTGCCTCTGGCTGGAGCTACGAGGGAAATTTCCCTGACGAACCGAAATTTATCATCGCTGTTGTCCCCCACACTTCAAATATAGATTTCCCCGTTGGCCTCAATGTCCTCTTATCAATGGGCTTACGCCTTGAGTTCATGGGTAAGAAATCCCTGTTTTGGGAACCCCAAGGGACTATCTTACGCTGGCTGGGCGGTGTCTCAATCGATCGGGACGCGGCCGGTGGAACAGTTGGCAGTGCGATCGAGCAGTTCAACCAACGTGATAAATTTGTGCTGGTCATTACACCGGAAGGGACGCGAGGAAAGGTAGATAAATGGAAGACTGGCTTTTACCGCATAGCTGATGGAGCCGGTATACCGATTGTCCCCGCGGGCTTTGACTACAGCACCAAGACGATAAAAATAGGTCCACCCTTGCTACCCAGCGGCGATATGGAAGCTGACTTCGCCAAATTGCGCGAATTCTATGCGGATATTGTGGCCAGGTATCCTGATAAGGCTCAAGGTATTCGACCCTAAGAGTCAAATATCAACGCCGGTTGATTATCTCGACAAAGTCTGGCTTCTCTAAGAATAATCAAATACGCGGCAAAACGATATTTTGTTGTTTCTGGTATTTCCCCTTGCGGTCCGCATAAGAGGTTTCGCAGATCTCGTCTGATTCAAAAAACACGACCTGAGCAATACCTTCATTGGCATAGACCCGGGCTGGCAGCGGCGTCGTGTTACTGATTTCCAGAGTTACATACCCTTCCCACTCCGGCTCAAATGGGGTGACATTGACGATCAGGCCGCAGCGCGCGTAAGTGCTTTTCCCCACACAAATCGTAAGGACATTTCGCGGTATGCGGAAGTATTCCACTGTCTGCGCTAGAACAAAGGAATTGGGTGGGATCACACAAATATCGCCATGAAAATCAATAAATGACATGGGGTTGAAGTGCTTGGGATCGACAACGGCCGAATGAACGTTGGTAAAAATTTTAAACTCGTTACTAACTCGAATATCATATCCGTAGGAAGAGAGACCATAGGAAATGACCCCTTCGCGCACCTGTCCATCTACAAAGGGTTCAATCATCCCTTCTTCTAGCGCCATGCGACGAATCCATCTGTCTGCTTTAATAGCCATATCGGGTCATTCTCCTTGCAAAAAAGCCGTCAGTCTCAGCCCTCAGCTGTCAAACAGCAAGCTGATGGCTGAACACTGACAGCTCCCAATTACATTACTTCAGGTGCGCTCATGCCCATCAGGTCCAGGACGCGGGCAAATAACTGCTTGGCCGCCTTGTAGAATCGCAGGCGAGCGAGGCGCAGCGGTTCGGGAACATCAGGATGCAGCACCCGGCTTTCCTCATAGGTGGGGTGGAACAGCGAGGCCAGTTCGTAGGCATAGAACGTGATCATATGAGGTTCGAGGGTCATGGCGATTTTTTCCAGCACCTTGGATAATTCAGTGGCTTTGCGAAGGAAGGTAAGTTCTTTCTCGTTCGTGAGCAGGCTCAGGTCGGCATCAGCATCCGCATCAAGATCATATCCTTCTGCCACCCACTTGCGTAAAATACCCGCACAGCGCACATGCGCATTCTGAATGTAATAAACGGGATTTTTATCTGACTGCTCCATCGCCAGGTCCATGTCAAAATCGATCTGGCTGTTGCCGGAGCGGGAGATCATGAAGTATCGAATAGGGTCGGCGCCGACTTCATCGACTAGTTCATCCAGGGTAACGAAAACGCCGCGCCGCGTACTCATCTTTTGTTGTTTCCCATCCCGGATCAGGGTCACGATTTGATGAATGATGGTATGAACAAAGCTGGGATCAATACCTAATCCACGAAGTCCCATCAGCACCTGGGGCGCCGTGGCATGGTGATCAGGGCCGAAGATATCGGCTACAAGGTCGAAACCACGTAAATATTTATCCCAATGGTAGGCGATGTCCGGCAGGCGGTATGTCGGCTCACCGCTGGCCTTTACCAGCACGCGATCCTGATCGTCGCCGAAGTCGGTTGAGCGGAACCACTGCGCATCCTCTTTATCGTAGACGTAACCATTTTCTCGCAGTTTTTCCAGGGTTTCCCACACGCGTCCTGATTCGTAAAGACTCTGCTCGCGGAAATAGATGTCAAATTCAATATTGATCCGCTTGAGGCTTTCTTTTTGGCCCTGCGAGATTCGCTCCACGGCATAATCGCTGAAAATAGTAAGCGGCGCATCAAGCAGCTCCGAACCATGCTGAATCTCAAGTTCACGGGCGAGATCCATGATATAGTCGCCCTGGTAATGCTCTTTGCTGAATTCGACTTCTTGATCGAGCAGCTGCAAATAGCGAAGACGAACTGACTCACCCAGTATCGTCACCTGGCGGCCGGCATCATTGTAGTAATACTCCTTGGTGACATCATAGCCTGCGGCAACCAAGGCTCTAGACAGGGTATCACCCATGACGCCACCGCGTGTACGGTGGAAGGTAATTGGCCCGGTAGGGTTAGCGCTGACATATTCTACCTGAGCTTTTTGCCCCTGACCTAAATCAAAACGGCCGTAGTCATCCCCTTCTTCCAGGATGCGATTTACCTCTTCCTGAAGCCAGGTTTCGCTTAATTTGAAATTGAAAAAACCGGGCGGGATAACCGTGACTAATGAAAGGTAGGTTGGGGGGGTAAAGTTCTCGTTGATGGCTTCCGCGATTTTCAATGGCGCCATCTTTGCCTCACGAGCCAACTGCAAGGCAACGGCCGTCGCAAAATCGCCATGAGAGGGATCGCGAGGGCGTTCAACAATGATGTCGGGAATCTCAAATGGTGGGAGATCCCCATTTATTTGCGCGCGCTCAATGGCAGCGCGTACCAGTTTTTCCAGTTCGCGGTGAATTAGCATATTAATTTCCCATCATACTCCACCCAGATGCTAACAGGAATCGGTGCCAGTTGTCATTATCGAGAGTGGGTTCTTAGTCGCGTGGTATTTTAACTTGGCTGCGAATTAGCGACAATAAAATAAAAGGAAGGAAAATAGTTGGTCAGTTTAAGGTCGTCAAGTTGCTCCCTGATTACCTGACTCCCTGAAATCCTGAAGCACTACCGTGATCTTAATACAAAATCATAAACCAATGCTGTTTCCGTCGCTGTATCTTGCCAAGAAAATTTTGCCGCTTGTTCCAGGCCTTTTTGCCTCAGATCGGCTCTTAGTTTGTCGTCAATCACAGTCGAAATAATGGCCCCGGCCATTTCTCGCGCATCATCGGCGTCGACAGTAAAGGCTGCCGGCCCAACCACCTCCGGTAAAGAGGCGCTGTTGGTGGTGACGACAGGCGTACCGCAGGCCATAGCTTCTAACGGTCCCAGACCAAATCCTTCATAGCGGCTGGGAAAGACAAATGTCTCTGCATTGCGATAGATGACGGGCTTATCTTCTTCATCAACACGGCCGATCCAGCGCACAAAATTTTCCAACCCCAATTTTTTAATGGTGGCATCGTAATCCGGAAAGGCCGGAGAAACGGCCGTTGGTTTAGCACCGGCCAATACCAGCGGATAATCGCTACCTAACGCCTGGGCCACGTAAGAATAGGCCACGAGAAGCGTCGTAATATTTTTATGCAGCGCATAGCCGCCCAGATAAAGCACATAGAAATCCGGCAAATCATATTTGCGCAGCACCCCCATATCTACGAGGGAGTTCTGATTTGGTTTGTGCTTTGGGTCGGCCGCCAGGTAAATCGCCGTGATCTTTTCTTCTTCAATACCCAGATAATCTACGATGTCCAACTTGCTGGAAAATGAATCGGTGATGATGTGCTTGGCTCCGCTCGCGCTGGCCTTAACAAGCGCATTATAGGCCCGCGACTTCAAGCCACGGCGATATTCCGGCACCAGGATTGTTGTAAGATCGTGAATTGTAACGATTTGTGGAATGGGAGATTGCAAAGAATTACCCCAGTAGGGGATATGGGCCAAATCGGCGTTAATGTCCCGGCAGGCGCGAGGAAACTGAACTTGTTCAAACAGCGTTTTTCCCACGTGCCCAGCGCGAGCTGCAATTGATTGAACATCTGCATTCGGCGGGGTATCTAGCGTTTGTTCTGACTCGTTCTGTTGGGGAAAAATCAGAGTTAGCTGCAAATCAGATATAGAGCGGCTGAGAGTGGTCACAAGATGGCGGGTATATTGACCACTACCAGTGTTCGGTTGGTTCCAGAAATAACCATTTATCGCAACGTGCATAGAAAGAAACTATTACTACATGTCTTTTTACTGTTTTGCCATTCGGTCTGGTCTGCTTTTCAATGCTTTGCATCTTATGACCGGCTGACCAACTGCCTACCCAAGTATAGTGGATTGCCATAGAAAAGGTACTATGTTAGAATTGTGAAAAGTTGCACGAATGTTCTTTACCGAATCCATAAGGGAAAAACACGCATCTTGAGCCTCCCGGAGGGAATGAAAATAACCACCTCTGGGAAATCCTCCGGGAGGTCACAATGCAGCACCACAAAGTTGAGAAACGCCTTCGTGAATAAAGACATACCCGATATCGTTATAGGCCGGTTACCTGTCTATCTGCGTGAATTGAATCAGATGGCGAATTCAGAGGGGTTGGTGACTACCTCATCCCAAGAACTTGGACGCCGCCTGGATATCAGTTCGGCGCAGATTCGCAAGGATTTGTCTCACTTTGGGGAGTTTGGGAAGCAGGGGACCGGCTACCATATTTCTTATCTCATCGATCAGCTTGAGTTGATCCTGCACTTAACTACGACCTGGAATGTAGCCGTCATTGGCGCCGGTTACCTGGGCCATGCTCTGGTTAATTATCGCGGTTTTCAAAGACGCGGCTTCGTAGTGAAATGCTTATTCGATATTGACCAACAAAAAATTGGCACTGAAATGGGGGGGCTCGTGGTACAGCATCTGGACGAATTGGAAGCGTCCATCCACCAAAACGATGTGCAAATGGCCATTCTCGCCTGTCCACCAAACGTCGCTCAGGATGTGACTGACCGTCTGGTCGAAGCTGGTGTAAAGTCTTTATTGAGTTATGTCCCAGGGCATTTGAACGTGCAGGACGGCGTACAGGTTAGTTACAGTGATCCTGTTATCCAGATGCAGCGCATGACTTATTATCTGGAACCAGGGTGAGAGACCACATTTATTAACAAACATGAAAACAAAAACGGCCCGAAAGCGGGCCGTTTTTGTTTTCCATCAGTCTCTAAGAGTTACATATCGGGGATACTTCGCTGTAGGATGGGCAGTTCGGCGAGCGCTTTACCCGCGCCCAAGGCAGTACAGGCGATGGGGTTGTCGGCGACGTATGCCGGGACCCCAGTTTCTCTTGTCAGCAGCGTGTCAATCTCCCGAAGTAAGGCGCCACCGCCTGTTATAGCCATGCCGCGATCGATGATATCCGAGGATAGTTCGGGGGGGGTGCGTGCTAAGACCGCGCGGGCAACATTGACGATAGCTGTCATCTGCTCGCTGAGCGCCTCCGCCACTTCACTCGAATTAATGGTAATCGTGCGTGGTAAACCGGCAATTTGGTCACGCCCTTGGACCTGCATTTCTAACGGCTCATCAAGTTCCGTGGCCGCGCCAATCTTTATCTTGATTGCTTCGGCCGTTGGTTCGCCAACAACCAGGTTATATTTCTTACGAATATAACTGATGATCGCTTCGTCCAAATGGACGCCGGCAACGCGAACAGATTCTGCGCAAACAATGCCATTCATGGATACGACGGCCGCTTCTGTCGATCCGCCGCCCAGATCAACAACCAGATTCCCTGTCGGCGTGCCGACGGGTAGGCCGGCGCCAATCGCCGCCGCTAAGGGTTCGGGAATGAGATGTACTTCACGCGCTCCGGCGGCGAGAGCGGCTTCGCGAACGGCGCGCCGCTCAACGCTGGTTACACCATAAGGCACGCTGATCATGACGACCGGTTTGCGCAGGTGGAACCGGCCGGCCACTTTATTGATGAAGTATTCAAGCATCCCTTGCGTGACGAAATAATCGGCAATCACGCCATCCCGTAAGGGGCGCATAACTTCTATCTCTTCCGGCGTACGGCCGTACATTTCTTTTGCTGCACGGCCGACTTCGACGATGATGGTTTTGTTCTCATCTTCACGGACGGCGACGACCGAAGGCTCTTGGAGCACGATACCTCTGCTTTGGTCGACCACGAGCACATTAACCGTGCCCAGGTCGATGGCTATATGGGGTGTAAAAAGAGCCACAATTAACCTTCATCCTCTCCGGCGCGCGTACGCCCGGTGGGCATTGCTCTACGCCGCCGGCGTCGTGACACGTCCATGCGTACTTGTGCGCGCATCAAAGAGGCGCGGATTTGCGCATAATATTCCGGATCTTCGGGAACACCTTCGGTCATCAGCTTCTCTGCGCGTTCGCGTGCACGAGCAGCGCGGTCGATATCGATTTCCTCAGCATGTTCGGCCGAATCGGCCAGAATCGTGACATGATCGGGCTGAATTTCAACGAAGCCGCCGCCAATAGCAAAGTATTCTTCCTGGTCCCCTTGGTGCACTACAACCTCGCCAAAATCGAGCGTTGTCAGAAGCGCAGTATGATTGGGCAGTATACCCATTCTGCCTTCTGAGCCCGGCAAGTTAACTGAGTCAACTTCGCCGCTGAAGACCGTTCTCTCTTGCGTGACAATATCGCATTGAATCGGCATAAAATTCCTCTAAATCAGGCCATCGCGCGCATGCGTTCCGCTTTCGCTACGGCCTGATCGATCGTGCCTACCATGTAGAATGCTTGCTCCGGCAGATCATCATACTTTCCATCAAGGATCTCACGGAACCCGCGTACGGTTTCACGGGTTGGCACATACTGGCCTTCCAGACCGTGGAATTTCTCAGCCACGTACATGGGTTGGCCCAAGAATCTTTCAATTTTTCGTGCGCGAGCGACCAATAACTTCTGATCTTCGCTAAGTTCGTCGATACCGAGAATGGCGATGATATCCTGCAGGTCATTGTAAGTTTGCAGTACCTGCTTGACATCACTTGCCGTGCGGTAATGTTCCTCGCCGACAACGTCCGGCTGCAGCGCACGGCTGGAGGATGCCAATGGATCAACCGCCGGGAAAATACCCTTTGCGAACACACCGCGATCCAGGGTAAGGACGGCGTCAAGATGCGCGAAGGTGGCTACTGGGGCAGGATCGGAATAATCATCAGCCGGCACGTAAATCGCCTGCATAGAGGTGATTGACCCGCGCTTGGTAGATGTAATGCGTTCTTGCAAGGCGCCCATTTCGGAAGCCAATGTCGGTTGGTAACCAACCGCGCTGGGCATACGACCTAAGAGAGCAGACATCTCGGATCCCGCGAGCACGTAGCGGAAGATATTGTCGATAAAGAGCAATACATCACGCCCTTCGTCGCGGAAATATTCTGCCATAGCTAGGCCGGTGAGGGCCACACGTAAGCGTACTCCCGGGGTCTCGTTCATCTGTCCAAAGACCATCGCCACGGAATCCTGCACGCCGTATTCCTGCATCTCGTAATAAAGGTCGGTGCCTTCACGAGTGCGCTCACCGACGCCGGCGAAAATGGAGACGCCCTCGTGCTCGCTGGCTACCGAACGAATTAACTCAGCTATGGTAACTGTCTTGCCGACACCGGCGCCGCCGTAAATACCGGTTTTCCCACCCTTGATGAAGGGGGCAATCAAGTCAATGACTTTCATACCGGTCTCGAATGTTTCTATAACTGTTGATTGATCCTGGAAGGTTGGCGCCTCACGGTGAATGGGGTAATAATGTTCAGCTACTGGTGTTTCACCGCCGTCGATTGCCTTTCCGGTTACATCAAAAATACGGCCTAGGGTTACAGCGCCAACCGGCACCATAATGGGGACGCCCATGGCCCGCACTTCAATGCCTCGTTGTAAGCCATCCGTGGAACCCATCGCCACACTGCGCACGATTCCTTCGCCTAGATGCTGCTGAACTTCAAGCACCAGGATGCCCTCGGGGCCGTTAAGTTCCAAAGCTTCGTAAATCTCGGGTAATTCACCCTCAGGGAAACTTACGTCCACAACAACACCACGAATGGCGTTAATTTTGCCAGTTGCCATTACTTCCTCCAAAAATCCTTAAGCCTAAACTGCAAGTTTGGGCCACTATCCATTTGATAATGCTTCAGCGCCGCCAACAATATCCAGAATTTCATTGGTGATACTGGTCTGGCGCGCTTTGTTGCGATCAAGTGTTAAAATTTCCACCAATTCCGCTGCGTTATCGGTTGCATTGTTCATAGCGACCATGCGAGCGCTGTGTTCGCTGGCCAATGCTTCCAGATAAGACTGGAAAACTTGTAACTGCGTAAAACGTGGAACAACCGTATCCAGCAGGGAGACGGGATCAGGCTCGTATGTGTAGGTACGGCCTGAAGCCCCGGCAAAATCAGCCCCGCTAATTAACTCACTCACAGCCCATCCTTCGTAGTCTAATGGCCTGAGAGGTAATAGCTGTTTGATCGCCGGCTGGCGGGTTACCAGGTTGATGTAATCAGTATAGGCGATAAAGACCTGGTCGAAGGTACCTATCATGTATTCTTCAGTTGCCAATTGTGCCACCGGTGTGAGATCGAGTAACGTCGGTGGGTCAGGCAGGCCATCAAAGGTAGCGACGACATCATACCCGCGCCGGATCATTAAGTCCTGGCCTTTGCGCCCCACGGTAATCAGTTGGGCGGGAGTCTCTAACTTTGATAAGAACTGCTGCGCGTAAGCGACCATGTTGCTGTTGTAGGAGCCGCATAGGCCGCGATCTCCCGTGATCAGGATAAACCCGGTATTTTTAATCTCATCCCGGCAGTGTAATAAGGGATGCATCGATTGTCCGACCCCGGGTTGTGAAGCAAGATTTTGCAGAATTTCGAATGCTTTTTCTGCGTAGTTACGTGTTGCTTCGACTTGTTTTTGAGCGCGGCTTGCTTTTGATGCTGAAACTGCCGCCAGTGCGCTAGTAACCTGGGAGATGTTCTTGATGCTCTTGATGCGTTTATTTAGTTCGCGTTCGGTAGCCATAACAACTCTTAATTGTGAATGATCAAATCCTTGCCAAGTTCATGACGCAGCCCGTATTAGTTGGCAGCGCCAGGTAATATCTGCTTATTAGATGTTCCAGCTCTTGTTGAAGTCAACGATTGCTTCTGCCAATCCTTCTTCAATTTCTTTGGTCCATTTACCGGCGGCCAGATCTTCTGTAAGACCGGGATAGCCGGTGTCCATGTAGCGGTTAAATTCTTTTCCCCAGCGATCAAGATCTTCAACTTCGATTTCATCCAGATAACCGCGCGTCCCGGCATAGATTAACTCAACCTCATGTTCGAGCGTGTAAGGGCTGTACTGCGGCTGTTTGAGTAATTCCATCAGGCGCTTGCCGCGTTCCAGCTGGCGCTGTGTTGCCGGATCTAGATCAGAGCCAAATTGGGCAAAAGCGGCCAGTTCACGATATTGAGAGAGGTCGGCGCGGAGACTGCCGGCACCTTTACTCATCGCTCTCGTCTGCGCAGCGCTCCCGACCCGGGAGACGGATAAACCGGCGTTGATGGCGGGACGTTGGCCGGCGTTAAATAAATCTGTTTCCAGGAAAAGCTGGCCGTCCGTAATAGAAATAACGTTGGTGGGAATATAGGCGGAGACGTCGCCGAGAAGCGTCTCGATTATTGGCAGTGCTGTCAATGATCCGCCGGTTCCGGGAATCTTCACAGCCTCATATTTGTCCGGGTTATCCAGTTCTTTCAGACCCTCTTCAATTAATTCCTCTTCCAGATTGCCGAAATATACCTTTCCATCGACTCCCTTCGTATCGGCCGTTACTTTTGTGCCTTTTTCGACGATAATCCATTCGTCGCGCAGGCGGCAGGAACGTTCGAGTAACTGGCTGTGCAAGGAGAAGATGTCGCCCGGATAAGCTTCACGTCCCGGCGGCCGGCGCAAAATCAGAGAGAGCTGCCGGTAAGCCCAGGCATGCTTAGAAAGGTCGTCGTAAATAACCAGGGCATCCTGGCCATTATCCATAAAATATTCGCCAATGGTGCAGCCGGCATAAGGCGCAAAATACTGCAATGGGGCGGGGTCAGAGGCACCGGCGACAACGACGGTTGTGTATTCCATTGCCCCATATTTCTCAAGGGTATCAACAACCTGGGCAACCTGGCCGACGCGCTGGCCAATGGCCACATAAATACAGAGCAGATCGCCGCCGCGCTGATTGATGATTGTATCCAAGCAAATGGCTGTTTTTCCTGTCTGCCGGTCGCCGATCACCAGCTCGCGCTGCCCACGGCCGATCGGAAACATGGAGTCAATCGACAAGATACCGGTTTGTACCGGGGTGTCCACACCTTTACGTTCAATGACGCCTGGCGCTGTGCGCTGAATTGGGCGCACTTTGCTCGTTTTAATCGGTCCTTTTCCGTCCAGGGGATTGCCAAGAGGATCTACCACACGGCCGACCAGGGTATCACCAACCGGAATAGAGGCAATTTGGCCGGTTGCACGGACCTCATCGCCCTCTTCGATTTCTGAGTAATCGCCCATGACGACGATACCGACCGAACCCTTAAGCAGATCCATTGTCAGACCGGCGGCGCCGTTGCTAAATTGGACCAGTTCGCTGGCTCCAACGTCGGCTAGACCGGTGGCGATGGCCACACCATCATAGACGGCCTGGACGGTGCCGACACTTCGTGATGAAATTTTGTGATCAAATCCTTTTATCTGCTCGAGTAATGAGTCAGTAAGATTCTTAAAATCGGGGGCAAGGGCTGCCATACACTTTCCTCCTAGGGAATAATATCGGAGAGCTCAAAATTTAAATATTGTCGTGGAAAAATACGGTAGTCTCGGTGGAAGATCATACCTTACCTCATATTATTTGTCCACCGCGCTAACAGAGATGATCTTGAACGAATGAGCATGGTTGCAGCCCAGCCGCATGGGTAAGAAGCCGGATGTGAATGCCGCCAGTTAAAGGCAGGGGAGAGACAACGCTGAGGAATGGCTAAATGACTGGCTGCTGGCTATAATGCGCATGGTAAGGTGAGCCTAATGACGAAGAGAAATGCCTGTCCCTGGCGTATAGAAGACCGGCAGTCGCCAACTGATTAAGGGACACCGGGAACTCTATTGCAGTTCTGATAAAGTAATTGTTGAGGAATATGACCTCAGATACAGCTTCTGACGCGCAGGCGGAAAATACCGCACCACAAGAATGGTCTCGTCGTAGACGGCTCACCTGGTTGGGCCTGATTCTTGGACTTTATTTAATAGTGACCTTCCTTTATGGTTTGGTTAATCCTCTTTTTGAAGCCCCTGATGAGCACTGGCATTATTTTACGGCGCAATATATTGCCGAAAACGGCCGTCTTCCCTTTGTCGCTTCGGGGGATGATTATGATGAGTGGTTAAGCCAGGAAGCGGCGCAGCCTCCCCTCTATTACCTGTTGGGGGCAGTCTTAATCGCCCCAATCAATACATCGGCTTCGCGAGAACTGGTATGGCCGAATAAATTTGCTTCGATTGGCAAAGCCGGTGTGTTGATCAATGTTAATCGTTTTATTCACACCCCCATAGAGTCATGGCCCTGGCAGAACTATGCTATGGCGGCGCATATTTTACGCTGGCTCTCGACCTTGTTAGGGGCAGGGACTCTGATCTTCATCTACCTGACCGGCCGCCTTCTTTGCCATCAAGATGCCTATCGCCCTTTACTGGCCACGGGTCTCGTCGCTTTTTTACCGCAGTTCAATTTCCTGCATGCCTCCATCAGCAATGATCCGCTGATTATCTTTCTAGTCTCCGCGGCTCTGTGGCAGTTAGTCAGGATGTGGCAAGTAGAGGTAAGTAGTGGGCGCTTGCTCTTATTAGGTGTGACCATAGGCCTTGCCGCCCTAACCAAGAATGTCGGCGTCACCTTGCTGATTTATGCACTGGGAGTCCTTTGCCTGCTGGCCATCCGCAACCGGCCGGTTGCGGATCCAGGAACAAAGTCGGGATCCAGGGCACAAGTCGGCGGCTGGTCTCTGGTAGCCGCATCTGCGCTCTGGGTATTCTTACCGGCCATTTTAATTGCCGGTTGGTTATGGGCGCGTAACTGGTCACTCTATGGCGATCCGTTGGCCACGAACCAATTTATACAGATCGCCGGTGGTGATCGTAATTACACGCTTTTGCAGGTGCTGCGTGAAACGCGTGCGTTATGGTTATCCTCCCTTGCCATTTTTGGCTGGTTTAATCTGCGCGCGCCGGATTGGGTGTATTGGTTCTGGAGCGGTTTGGTCGGATTGGCCGTTCTTGGTGCTGGCTGGCGGGCACTCAAGCACTATCGTAAACGATCCCAAGTAAAAGTTGATGATCAGAAAAGCGTAGATTTTTGGAGCAAACTAAATGGGCTTTTGCAGCAGGAGTGGTTTTTACCTTTCTTATTAGCTCTATGGATGGCCGCTGTTTATGCGAGTCTGGTTGTGTTTATGCTGCAAACTGAAGCAGCCCAGGGGCGCCTCCTATTCCCGGCTTTGCTCCCTTTAGCCTTAGGATTAGCATCCGGCTTAACCGCCACAAAAGCGTTGAGACGATTATCCCCAATCTTGTTGTTCTTAACCCTATTGATAACACTGTTTTGTCTTTACGACGTCATTCGGCCGACCTATGAACTTCCGCCTGTTGTTGCCGAACTCCCTCCGCACAGCCAGGTTTTGGACACCGACATGGGTGACGATCTTATCTTGGTCGGTGCGCTCCTGAATGAGGAGCCAATTTTACCTGGTGATCCTTTATGGTTGACCTTGTACTGGCGAAAGAAGGAACTTCCGATTGAAGCAGATGCGCTCGCTGAATTAAAGGATAAGGAAGATGCGCCGGAGTTTGTGCTCAGTGTATTCGGCCGTGAACATGTGGAAATCGGCAAGGTGCATACCTATCACGGCCGTGGTCTTTACCCAGCTTCGTTGTGGCCGGAAGGGCAGATAATCGCCGATCACTTTGGTTTATGGATTGATGAAGAGGCCGCGGTCCCAGTTTTGGCTACCATCGACAGCACCATCAAGGATGGGGCGACCGCCCAGATCGGTGAGATAAAGATCGCGCCGCAGTCCTGGCCGCCGCTCCAGGAAGACGTGCTGGCTCAGATCGGCTCTGACATTGAAATGTTGGATGTTCAGGTACTACCGCAGAGTGCACGTCCCGGCGATCTGCTTTCCATCAAAGTGTTATGGCAGGCGCGCAGCGATATAGAGGAAGATTTGACGACCTTGATCCACCTGGGACAGCCCGATGCGGCGCCGCTGGCAACGGGAGATAAGCCCCCTCTCGATGGCTATTACCCGACCCGAGTGTGGGAGAATGGAGAACAGATCGACGATCATTACCAGCTGCTGCTGCCGGAAGATCTGTCTCCGGGCCGCTATCCCTTGTGGATTGGTATGTATAACCCGCAGACCATGGTCCGCCTACCGGTTTTAATAGAAGGTGAAGAACAGCCCTTTGACGTATATCTGGCCGGGTGGATTGATGTTGAGTAACGCTTCACGGGCATAATCCCAGACAATATTCATGGACGAGAAGGCAAAACAATTTCTAAATTGGCTGCTCTTTGCCGCATTTTGCGCCATGGCTACGCTACTCCTCTATGGCGCGGCTTTGGAACTGCCGTTTTTCTTTGATGATTTTGTCCATTATCCATTTGTAGAAAACAACAACCTGTTCCGTATTTGGTTGAGCACGAATGATTTGGCCTATTATCGACCCCTGAACTTTACTATCTGGCGAATTACCTACAAGCTGTTTCAAGGCCATAATCCCTTTGTGGACCATGGAATCAACCTGTTCCTGTTCGCAGTAAACGGATTCCTGGTTGGCTGGTTGGCAAGCCGCTTGTGGAGCTTGCGTGGGGACCGCTTTCCCGTGGTAGCGCGAAATGAATTTGATGATGACGTATGGCGAATCTATCTAAGCGCCACGCTTTTTTTACTCTTCCCCTTCAGTTACCAGGCTGTACCCTGGGTCGGTTCGTTGAGCCATATATTGGTCACCACACTCATCCTCCTTGCTCTCCTCTGTTATGTACAGATGCGCCGTACGAGGATGAGGTTATGGGGAATGGCCAGCCTCTTTTTCACGTTTTTAGCCCCTTTTGCTCATGAAAATGGCGTATTAGTCATGCCTTTTGTGGTCCTGGTTGATCTAACTAACCCGGGTTTATCTCACCGTTGGCGGCAGGCGGCGCGCACAGCCGTAATATGGACGCTGCCGCTGTTGGTTTATATACCCATCTGGCTCTCTTTACCCCGGCTGGATAACGGCGGCCTGTTTGGGAGTCTTGAAGGCATGCTGCAAAATTCAGCTTACTTTTTGCAGGGAGCTACTTATCCGTTTAGCGGCATAGGCGGTTGGCTGCATTATATCAGAGGCGTGGGGGACATGACGGCCGTAGCTTTGTTGGGCGGCTTAGGTGTGTCTATCGCTGTTCTCGTTCAATTAACGCATCGCCCAAATTTGCGTTCCTTGTTTCCCTGGTTTTGGATACTACTGGCCTCGTTGCCGGCGATTCTATTCCTGGTCTTCGATTACGTAATCAATGGGCCGCGTTTGCTCATGGTAGCCAGCGTGGGTATAGCCTGGTTGTGGGCGGACGTGATTTTGCTCTTCAGCAGGGGCGGTAAACAGGGTTCCATTGAACGTCTGACCCGGGCCGGCATAGCGGGTCTCCTCACCCTGCTCCTTCTGGCGCAGAATGTAACCTTTGTGAGCCGCCGTATGACGATGCATCAGATCTTAGGCCAGGGCTTTGAACAAATCATCTCGGCCACGGCTGCAGCGAATGAAGCTGGACATGAAGCCATTGTCGTCAATTTCCCCTCCTGGCTCGCTCTTAAAACCCACACCTATGCTTTAGGCCATGAGGGCGTACTCTTTTGGCCTGACTACGTGTCGCCGGAGATCTTAATGGCCGTGCATACCGGAGAATTGGGTGACTTAAATTTCGTCAAAGTGGATAGTATCAGACCTGATCTGGAAAAGTACCATTATGGCCTGACCGGACCGGCTCCCGATTGGCCGATGCTTTCGGCCGTTCCTTCGCAGGTTTTTAAAACGGAGTATAGCAATGAAACCTTCGATGCAGGAGAAGGCTTGGATCTGGTCCCAGTGGGGTCGTTAGGCGAATTGCGAACGGAAGACCACGATATCCTGGCGAACTTCGAAAGCCCAGATCGCACGAGCCGCTACCAACTCCTTGATGCCCGCGTGATACCCTCAGCAGGCTCATTGAGAGTGGATACATTATGGCAGTCTCTCGGTGGAGAAGCGGACATCACCTTGTTCGTCCACCTAGTCGATGCTGCCGGGAACCTCATTGGCCAGGTGGATGGCGACCCGCTTGGCGGCAGCTACCCGCTGAATCAATGGCTGGAGAATATTCATGGTTGGGACAGCCGCACAATCAGCGGGGAAGAGGCGGCGGGACTTGATATCCGGGTGGGTTTGTATGATCGTATATCCGGTCAACGGCTGCAAGCGGTTGGCGCTGATGGGGAATTATATCCCGATAATTTCGTACCTTTATCAGTAGACCTCCAATCCCAGGAAAATCCTCCTTAACAATCCCGAAACGGCCGAAATATCGCTATTCACTCAAGGGCAAAAGAACAACATCATTGGCCAACGATTGGCCATCCTTGTCTACGACCGGCAGACGTTCTCCTGTGGATGTTTTGTACAAGCCAATACCGACATTGTAACTCTCAAGGGCGAAGTCTGCCGGCAAGGAAAGCGAACGGAAATCTTCAAGCGTCTCTCCGACCTCCCAGAGCCAGAACGGAGCCATGCCGCCGATAGGATAGCCATCCGCCTGTTCGATGAGCTCATCATCCGCTCCATACAAATGCACGAACACGGTTACATCATCCTCCACGGGCTCTTCAATTTCCCATAACAATTTGAGCGAGAGAGTGTCTTCGTCAAGGGTTTCGTCGATGGTTATGGACAGTGGTTGAAGACGGACCTGCTCATTGAACGTGAAAACTTCTTGCCCTGGGTCAATAGATCCGCTGCCGGCACGGCCGACTTCGCTCAGATAAATTTCTTCCGGCCCCCATTGGGTAAGATACACAGGGTTGCCGCTGCGGAGTTTGTCGCCCAGCTTCTCGTAATCCACCTGCTCGCCTAACATGCCGTAATAATAAGGCATCGGCTGGCGTATATTGCCGAATTGGATCGCTTGAGCCGCCTGATCGGCGTCATTATGGGCATAAATAAGTTCTTGGATATTGATGTAGAAGGGAATGATCTGGACGCCGTGATTGCCCATCGCGAAGCGTCGTTCCTTGGGTGCCAGCCAGGAAGGAAAATTGACAACAATCAATTCTTCATCGGCATCGCTTTCTTTTGCGATTTCAACTAGCTGTAAAACCGGCTCCTGGGCAAGCAAATATTCCTCGTTGCGTTCTCTGATGAACCGGGCACTCATGCCCAGGATCAGGAGAACCAGGAGCGCAGCGCCGGCGAAACGCAACCGAGGCTGGCGCTCGCCCACAGCCAGAATGGCTAGAAAGCCGCCCCATAAGATGACGATGCCTACACCGGGTGGATAAAGCAGGCGAGGCGAGTTGACCACATAGTCGAAATCGACAAATATAAGCGCCGGTAGATTGAGCAGGAAAAACCATAAGAGGCTAAAGAGCACCAGACCGCCCTGTCTCTTCCTCAGCAGCACGACGAGGATCACAATCAGGGCCGGAATTGAAACCAGCCAGATCGCGGCTACGTCGCCCCAGCCGGTCATCTTCATAACCCAGATGGCTAGAGGGGAAATAGGATACATCAACCCCTGTAGGAAATAAGTGCTGATAAGCAGCAGACGTCCTGGGGTCGGCAGGCCAAAGCTGTAGCTCTGTTTGGGGATGGTTAACGAACGGAACAAGAAGAGTAAGTTAAGGAGTAAGCCGACCAATGGGCCGGTGAGCCAGGGATAGGGCTGTCGTTTCTGCAGCCAGAGGACGAGTTCCACGGTGAGCATCAAACTGCTGCCCATCAGGCCATACTCAATTTCGAAAGGGGCCAGGAAGAGAAGTAGAAAAGCCAGCAGTAACAGTCCGTTTGAATCTCTCACCCGAGCCTGCCAGTAAACGGCCGTCATGGCCAGCAGCAGCAGGTTGGCCAGAGGGTAAAAGAAATTGTTGATCCAGGGAATTGCTTGATAGGCAAAGGGAAAAGCGCCGAATAACAAAGCAGCAATTGCCCCCGTCCAATAGCGCCGCTTGCTCGTATCGACCCACGTGGCCAAAACGGCGATCAGGGCAATATTTAGCGTATTAAATGCAAAATTATGAGTGCGCAGCCAGACACGGTCGTGCCGGCCTAGAATGAGGTACCAGATTTTGAGAATTGATTTGCCCAGCGGGCGGAAGTCAGGAGCGCCTTTCGCAGTTAAAAATGGCTCGAGCACAGTGTGCCAGGAAAGCCAGCGAATATGAGTGGAATCTTCCTGTAAAAAGGGCAGGCCGAGTGTATCGGCATAGAGGGCAAAACTGATCCAGATCGCCAGGATGACGGCGACATATAAGGGCCAGCGCGTTACTGCGGGTTTGTTAAACCGACGAACAGGAGGCCGGTGGAAAAGCTGCAAAAAAGAGGGCATCTGGCATTAACCAAAAAGGAGACCGGGCGCATAGCGCTCCGGTCTCCACTTATTACCCTCGCTTTCTTATCCGCCTTGCGCGTCTAAGAGTTCTATATCAAAGATCAACGTGGCCCCGGGAGGAATAGTGCCGCTTCCGGTTTCGCCATAAGCCAGATCCGCGGGGATTCTCAACTGGCGCTTGCCGCCAACTTTCATGGTTGCCACGCCTTCATCCCAACCGGCAATGACGCTGCCGGTACCCAGAGGGAAGGTGAACGGCTGGCCACGGTCTAGCGAGCTGTCGAACTTGGTGCCGTCCTCTAACCAGCCCGTGTAATCCACGACGACGATCTGTCCCTCTTCAGGGGTTGGACCATCACCTACGACGATGTCATAGTACTGCAAACCACTGTCGGTCGTAGTATAGTCTGCCTCATCTACCTCCGTCATCTTCACCGGTTCTTGTACATCAACCAGTGTGATCTCCATCAGCAATGTGGCATCTGGTGGAATGCTGCCACCGCCTTGTGAGCCGAGGGCCAGGTCCGGCGGAATGACGACGTATCGCGTGCCACCTTGCTTCATCGTAGAAACAGCTTCATCCCAGCCGGGAAATACTACATCGAGGTTGCCGATGACAAAGGAGATTGGTCCCTGACCCACGGATGTGACGATGAACTCAGGTCCATCTTCACCTTGGACCCAAATGGTGAAGTCGGTACTCACACGACCGCCTTCTTCGGGCATCGGACCGTCCCCTTCAACCAGGTCGTAATATTGCAAGCCGCTGTCGGTGGTTTCTAAGTCCGCTTCGTCAACCTCAGTGGGCATAGGCGCCGGTTCTACGGTCAGCAGCTCAACATCCAATATAATCTCTGAATTAGCTGGAATCATGCCCATTCCCGATTCGCCGAACGCTAATTCCGGAGGGAGGACCATCTTCGCGGTACCGCCTTCCTTCATTAAGCTCAATCCCTCTTCCCATCCGGGTAAGAGTTGGTCGGCGCCGAAGATAACGGTGATTGGCTCACCCGAACTGTAGGAATCGCCGAACACGGTGCCATCAGGCAACGAACCGGAAAAATTCATCGTTACCAGGTCCCCATCCTGTGGGCTTGGCCCGTCGCCGGCGACGACTTCCAGGATTTGAAGACCACTATCAGTAGTGACGGCGCCATCCAAAATGACTGGTTCGGCCGTTGCTGTGGTAGCTGTTTCAGCCTCTGTCCCGGTTGTCTCTGCGGCTTCCGCTGCACCCTCTTCCTCCAAAGATGATTCTACGGCTACATCCGTTTCAGCCTGTGTATCAACAGCCTCATCAGCCGGGGTTGGCGTGGCTGGGCCGCAGGATACGACAGCTATGACTAAAATGAACGCGGCGATAATGAACCACGTGATATGTTTTCTTTGATAATTCACAAAAAACTCCTTATTTCGACGTTAACTGTATTCTTCTACTCAATTTGCCGGGTGATAAGCTCTCACCAGACAACCGGCTAATCATATCCCTACGGGGGGGATTAATCCAATGATCTGATCCGCTGTTCAGTTTCTTATCACCTAGATCAAGCTATAATTTGGCTCTATGCTGCAGTCGAAGACGCATAAGCAAGAATGGGCGGCGAAAATCCTTGTTGTAGCTTGCCTGCTGTTTTTCTTCGCTCTCGGTTTGCGTGCCATCCTTTACCTGGCGCCGACGAACGATGAGCCCTCCCATTTCCTGCGCGCCTATGTTCTGAGCGAGACCGGAGGGCTGCAGTTTCAGACGGGACATGCGCCGCTCAGCCATCGTTTGATTGGCATTCTATTGGATGGGGAACCCTCCTTGCCGGAACTGCAAGATCTTCCTTCCTGGCCGGATGGGGAACGTTTGCAGCTGGCTCATGAATTGATGTGGCAGTCCGGTATGGACGTCGATCGTGTATTGTTTTTGGCGCGGCTTCCGATCTTATTGGCCGGCGTTATTTTGGGGAGTCTAATTGGTAGTTGGACTCTGTCCTGGCACGGCCGTCTCGCTATGGTTGTGGCCTTGGTGCTCTTCGCTGCCTCACCCAATTTGCTAGCCTCGGTCACGCTGGCCACCACCGATTTCATGACCGTATTCACCTATTTCGGGACGATATACGCTTGGTGGCGCTATTGGCGCACCTCTTCATGGCCTTGGTGGCTGCTCACGGCCGTTTTCTTAGGGCTAGCTCTGGCGACCAAGCTCACGGCCATTCTTCTCCTGCCCTTACTGTTCTTGCTGACCTTCCTCTTCTTGGGCAAAGAAAAGTCGATCTGGCGCCCGTTCCTGGCATTCGCCTTGCTGCTGCCGCTGGCCGGACTTGTTTCCTGGCTTGTTTATGGACTGCAAATTGGGCAGGTGAGCTGGTTTCCTTGGCCGGTTCCCGCACCTGCTTACATTGAAAGCTGGCAGAATGTCCTCGACCACGTCGAGCGCGGACATCGTGCTTTCTTCTTAGGCGAGCTTTCGGGAGAAGGCTGGTGGTCCTATTTCCCAGTAACTTTCTTGATTAAAACGCCCCTGATGACGCTCATCCTTCTGGTCATCGGCCTGATCGTAATTGTCAGACGGCGTGAATTATGGCCGACGGCCGTTTTCCTTATTCTGCCGATCGGTGCCCTGTTTGGCGCGGCCATGACCAGCCATTTAAATATTGGTTACCGGCACATATTGCCCATCACACCTTTCGTGATTTTGTTGGCTAGTACGGCCGTGCTTTTCTTACGCCGCTGGATGGTCACGCGCATTTTACTAGTCATCGTGCTGGCCTGGTATGTTCTGGCCGCGGTTCGCCAGCAGCCTCATTTTTTGGCCTATTTTAACGAACTGGTGGGTGGTACATCGCAGGGCTACCGTTACTTGGGTGATTCTAATCTGGACTGGGGTCAGGACCTGAAGGGACTGGCCCAGAAAGTCAGCGAAGAGGGCGAAAATTGGATTATTTCCTACGCGGGACCGGCCGATCCAACCTATTACGGTATTGACAGCAGCCAGCTTGTCGACCATGAATCCGGAATACTTCCTTTTTCCCCGGCAAATCCGCAGCCGGGCCGTTACGCCATCAGCGCCAATCACTGGCAGGGCATTCTTGAAGATGCTGACATATTCGATTGGTTTAGACGCCAGGATTTCGATGAAAACCTGGGGGGCTCGATCTTGATCTATGATGTGGAGGAGCAGGTTGAGGGGAAGTGGGTGGCTCATTGCAGCAATCCCGCGCCGCTGCTGGAAGCTGCAGATGCGGAGGCGGTTCTGGGCAGAAACGATCTGCGTCACCTCTGGTTTGATTGTTTCAGCAGCTGGGTGCTGCCTGCCGGCGATGAGCCCGGCTGGTATATTTTACCCCAGGCGGATGACTGGTGGTCGATGGAAGTGCTGTCTCCTGAAGCGGCTGGACGCTTAGAGCATGTGTATCGCCATCGCGCGACGGCCGTTGCGCCCTCATTTGATGTTTATTATTGGCCGGATGGCCCGCTGGAGCCAGATCCCCAAAATACGCTGTACCAGGCGGATGTCAGCGGCCAGGAGTTGACTTTGCCCTACACAACCGGTGATCTGGCGACTTTAACTGGATACCAGGTAAACCCAAAAATGTGGGTTAATTTTTGGAATATCGCAGCCACACCTGACCAACCCGTTTCGTTTCGTGCCCATTTATACAATTCATTAAGTCCAACGCCTCTGGTTGCTGACAGCCTCGGTTATTCTGGAGGCCAGTGGCAGGCGGGAGATACTTTGTGGCAGGCGCACCTTTTTCCGACTATGGAAAATGCCACGCATCTAGAAACGGGACTTTATAACTACCAGACGTTGGATATGCTTGGCCAAATACTGACCCTGCCGCTGCCTGCTTTAGAAGAGTAGAAGTAAGAACTGCGTCGTTTATGGGGTGGGGGACAGGAGAGATAGACCTTCGTGCAGATGCGCTTCCGATTCCCCATTGCTTTCCCGGATATGAAGCGTCTGGCCGGTCAATTCTGTACCATCGTCAAAGCGAACGGTCACGGTGCTGCCCATGAGGTCCAAACCTGAGGTGTTCCCCAATTTATTCGTGACGTAGGCGGTTGTACCGTGGCTGTTGTTAGCTGTGACGTTGACGAAAAATGGGAATTCTTCTCCGGGATCAAGTTCCTCAAAGTCTAGTTCCAATATATCGAATCTACCCTCATGCTCGCCTTGGTACTGGTATCCGGAAAAACCGGTATCTTCTACAGGTCTGGAAGTGAGGGCTTTATCTGACTCGGGGCTAAACTGGCTGTCGGCCGTAAAGACAATGTTCGAAGAAACGGCCGTGCTCAAATCGATGCGCACTGAGGTGATTTTCTGATTACTGGTGGTTTCATTGCGCAGGACGAAGTTTTCTGGGTAGGAACTGCCGCTAATGCCGCCGCCGGGGGTTATTCGCAGGGAGGCTTCATAAGGCAATGTTCCGCTTTCGCCCAAATCATTGTGTGCCAGGATCGAAGGTCCGGAGATCAGCAGCAGGATCACCAGCACCTCAAAGCCGAAAACAATGGCTAAAAATCTTATGGCGGCTACAACAGTACTCATAAATTACCTTGGTTTGTGAATCTTGTTACAAACCAATGTACGAGTATACGCAGATTATGACAAGCTGCAAGAAGTTTAAAATTTGGTTACTATTGAGAGCCATGACAGATGAGAAGAAAAAAGTCGTCTTGACCGGAGCGACGGGCTTTTTGGGTAGTGCCCTCGCGCGCGCGTTGGCTGCCGAAGAGAGTGTCGATCTGCATGCCTTGACACGGCCATCTTCGAACCTGGAGGATGTAAAACAACTCGATATCTCCTGGTACGTGGGCGATATTACCCAGCCCCAAAGCCTGAGTCATGTCTTTGATGGCGCTGATTGGGTGATTCATGCTGCGGGTATGCTGGGCGAGGCGGGTGTGTCTGATGCCACATTCAGGCAGGTAAATACGGACGGTGTCAATAACGTGCTGGCGGAGATTGAGCGCAGCGTCCGCAAACCGCGCATTCTCATCGTCAGCAGTTTTGGCGTCTTAGGTCCTTTCAGGGGTCAGCCTTCCGATCCCGCGCCTGACGAATTAACGCCTCCGGCGCCGTCTAATGTTTATGAGCGCAGCAAGGCCGCTGCGGAACTGATCGCTAAAAGTTATATCAAGACTGGCCTGCCGGTCATTCTTGCCCGGCCGGAGTTTGTCTATGGGCCGGGAGATATGCATGTCCTAGGTCTCTTTCAATCTATCCAGCGCCGCCAGTTTTTTTACATAGGCAACGGCCGTAACACCTGTCACCCGACCTATATCGACGACTGCATCGATGGGCTGCTGTGCTGTCTCAAGTTGGGCACTCCAGGGGAAATTTACCATATTGCCGGGCCGCGGCCGGTCACCTTCCGCGAGCTGGCGGAGACAATTGCCGACGAGCTGGACGCACCACCTCCACGCCTGGCCCTACCGAAATCCCTGGTCTGGCTGGGTGCGGCCGGTATGGAATCAGTTTTTACCCGTCTCGGTCGTTCCGTTCCCCTCAGCCGCAGCGGCGTAGCTTTCTTCAGTGAGAGCCGCCGCGTAAGTATCGCCAAAGCTCAAGAGGAATTAGGCTACGAGCCTCAGGTTGATATCCAAGAAGGTGTAGCCCGCTCAGTAGCCTGGTACCGCGATCAAGGACTGTTACCACTGGCCAGTTTCCAGTAAACAGTTTTCAAGTCCCCAATTTTCCCGGAAATTCACCCCTAAGCGGATGTCAACTATCGACGAGAATTTTCCGGGAAAATAAAATAACAACCAGCAGACAGACTGCCTAATTACCGACATCTGGTCACTGATAACTGGGCACCGGTCACTGGCAACTGGTAACTGGTAACCGGTCACTGCACGCGCGTCAAATGCTGTACACCACTCAGAGCGGCAACGTAGGCTTCCGCAGCCATATCCAGGAAGAGACCATGTTCCACGACGCCGGGCTGCTTTCGGATCGCTGCCGCCAGTTGATAGGGATCTTCTATTTCCTCAAAATAGCAATCGAGGATGATATTACCTTCGTCCGTGATCCGCGGACGGCCGTCTTCAAGTTTGCGCAGGACCGGATTGCAGCCTAACATTTTCAAATAATCTGAAACCGGGCGCTGCGCGAATTGAATTACTTCTACCGGGACAGGAGCAATTTGTCCCAGGCGTTCGACCAATTTACGGTCATCGCTGATGACGATGAAGCGTTCCGTTGCCGAAACAACGATCTTTTCGCGCAGCAGCGAGTGGCCCAAACCCTTGATCAAATTAAGATGGGGGTCAATTTCATCAGCCCCGTCGATGGTGATATTGACCTGGGGATGTTTTGCCAGAGTACTGAGCCGAATATGATGCTGGCGGGCCAGTTTGGCGGTCGCTTCCGATGTCGGTATGCCGGTGATATGGTTCAGGCTGCCTTCGGCCAGGCGCATACCCAGGTCCACTACCGCGTAGTAAGCCGTACTCCCACTGCCCAGACCCACGACCATGCCCGATTCCAATTGGTTGACCGCCGCTACCGCTGCTTCCCGTTTGAGTGCATCAATTGATTTTTCCATCTTAACCTTTCAAATAAAAAAGATACCAGCTTTCTAAGTAAAACACATTAAGTCTCTTGAAATAAGAATCTCTCAGATGAACACAGG
>JBJYWP010000128.1:0-22378 GCA_046259485.1 Promineifilaceae bacterium (SeqCode)
TGGCTGGGCTCGGTGATCGCCACCAAAGCGGTAGCTTCGAAGGTTTGGGTCCTCAATAAACCGATGCCGACGCCAATCAACGCAAAGACAACCCCGGCGCCGACGACCCAATACCATTTATTCAGTACAGCCTCAATATACGGCCGTAAATCGATCTCTTGATCGCTGTATTCCGACATAAGTAGTTAATCCCTTTTAAATAGTCTTCTTCTCTGTTAAATAGAGCGGCATCTAGCAGGCATCAAATTTCATCAGCTTCGTCGCCGTCTTCAGCCTTACCGCTCAGCCGCTGTCTCAATTGCTCCGCCTGGAACTGCAACGAATAATTCAGCATATACCACACGCCCTTCCACGTTTCCGGATCGAGGAGGTCTTCTTTAGTCGCCCCTTCAAAACTGGCCAGAATTTCTTTCGCTGTCTGCGGCGTGATGCGCTCAATGCTGCTCGTTAAAAACCCGAGAAGGGTGTCCGGCTTTAGCGGATCGGGCAGCTGTTCATTGAGCATGTCCCTTGTTTTCCCGGCCTGGAATTGAGCTGAATAAGCAATCATATAAGCCAGCCCCTTCCACGTATCGGGATCAAGCAGATCTTGCGCTGTAGTTCCTTCAAGATTGGCAACCATATTCTTCACCACTTCCGGGGTGACGCGATCCAGCCCTCCACGAACACTGCTGGTGACAGTGTCCGGTTTGACCGGATCAGGTAAGCGCTCGTTCAGTACATCTTTTGTGTGGGAAGCCTGGAATTGGGCCGAATAGGCAATCATATAGGCGATGCCTTTCCATGTCTCAGGATCGACGAGGTCCTCCCGTGTCATATCTTCAAAGGGTTCGAGCAGGCTGATTTGAATATCCGGCGCATAGCGAACGGCCGTATCTCGAACGAGTGTCAACATCTTCAGCGGAGAATACGGATATTGTCCCGCATCCGGCAGAGTTGCTCTCAATTCTTTAGCCAGCTCATCGACATCCTTCTGCAGGTGGCTCAAGCGGCTGCTCCCTTTCTCCAATGGTTTGCTGCCTTGGACATGCTCTTCCTCGATTTCAATCGTGGCCGGTAACAGGCCCATGGCATCGGGCAAAGCCAGCAGCCGCTCTTCTCGAAACTTTTTTGCAATATAACGTACCTGATTGACGGTCAGGCTCGATTCCTCTGCTGCCGCTGCTTGTGTTTTCCCATCATCCAAAGCAAGTAAAGCTGCCGCGCGCTGCCCATCAATATCTGGCTGTTGCGCCAACTGCTGCAAAGCGATTCGTTCCTCACTTCTAAGAAGGCTGCCCTCAGTGACCATATGCTTGCTCCTTTGCCAATAATTTTTTCAATTCTAGCCCATTTATTGTTTTGCGCGAAGCATCGCCCATCGTTTGTTGACTTGACTTAGAGCGCATGATATATTGGCGATAATGCAGCGCGTCATTCTAAAAGTCTGTAAATAGCATATTGTTCAAAGTGGTAAGTGAAATTATGGAAGATAATAACGAAATCGGTGTTGAGAGCCGCGAAAGCGGGAACTTGATGCTGGCCAGTCTGCAGCGTGTGCTGCTGGCCGGTGTTGGCGTAGTTGTATTAGCCCAAGAAGAGATCGAAGATTTTGTTCGCCGGCTGGTCGATCGTGGCGACATAGCCGAAGACGAGGGGCGCACGCTGGTTGAGGATGTCATGGAGGAGCGCAATAGGCGCTTCCGCGATCTCAAAGAAGGCGTGGAAGGGACAATAGATCGTGGCACGGGAGAAGTCTATAAACGCCTCAATATTCCCACGCGCTCGGAAATAGCGAGCTTAAGCGAACAAATTGATATCCTCAGTAAAAAGGTCGATGAACTGGTAGAACGGAATCAGTAAGGATTTCACCAGCCAGGTCTTAATGTTTTTGGGGAGAGAAAATGCACGGTTTCTCTCCCCTTTAGCATCATTCAAGTAGGCGCAGTAGGTTGCTTCTATCGATTTGCCGCCATCCGAGTAAGGTTGGTAAGAGGAGCTAGGAAATGCCCACAATCAAACGTTATCCAAACCGTAAATTATATGATACCGAAGCCAAACGTTATATCACGCTGGATGGTATTGCAGAGTTGATCCGTGAAGGAGAAGAAGTAACGATCATCGATCATAAAACTAACGAAGACCTTACGGCCGTTACCTTAACCCAGATCATCTTCGAGCAAGAAAAAAAGCAGAGCGGCTTTTTGCCTAAATCTGTCCTTACCGGTTTGGTCCGCACGGGTGGGGATACCGTCAATACCTTGCGCCGCGGCCTTTTTGCCCCGCTTGGTCTGGTTAAACAGGTCGACAGCGAAATCGAGCAGCGATTGCAGATCCTCATCAGCAAAGGGGAATTGGCCCGAGAAGAAGGGCTTCGTTTGCGCGGCAAGCTCCTATCATTTAGCCATCAGAGCGACGAGGAAAATGAAAATAAAGAAGAAGACGCACCTCTAAATCCCCAGGAACCCCCAACTCGGGAAGAAATTGACCACCTCAATCAACAAATAAAGACCCTCACAAAACAGATAGATATCCTGTTACAGCAAGCTGCTGGGGAAGAGGAATCGGGGAACGCCTCCTCGAAGAATTTGCAGAAGGAACAATAACCTCGATTGAGGACCCTTCAACCCACCGGATCATTAGCTTATGATTAAGCTCGACGGCGCAGCGCAGAGAGAATTTAAATTCGCAGCGGATGCAAACACGGCAATGCGCTATTTTGGCGTGTTGAGCCAGATGATCCAACATCTACCGCACATTGATATTGTGGAGGAATATAGCGCTACCCAGGTTCGTATCCGATATTCAACACTTGAACTCGGCGCTTATACGATCAATATCATTACCGATTTGGAGTCTGAAGTCGATTGGGACAACCTATCTATTACCATTCGTCCCCTAACTGGTAAAGCCCTCGTGAAAGGGGCGGCGACCCTCAACGAGACAACTGGCTATGGCCATTTCATCAGTGTTGCCTATCTTGAGGATATGGGCGATGAAACTTTCATCGACTATAGTTTAAAGATTGCCGCCAGCTTACCCCGTCCCCGTGGATTGCGCATGATGCCCGGCAGGGTTGTCAATCGCATTGCCAACAGTATCTCGCAGGGACGGGTAAACGAGATCATTGATGGATTTATGGCCAACGCTGTCGAATCATTCCCGGCCTGGTTGGAAATGCAGGAAGAGACGCGATGAAAAAGACATCTTGCAACGGCAATGATTCTTCATTGTTCCCCAATAGTAAATTTGGAGCAGCTAATGAAAATTGAAGGGAGCTATACATTTGATGCGCCGCGCGATCTGCTTTGGTTGCTGCTGCATGATGCCTCTGCGATCCAGCAATCTATTCCCGGATGCGATCATTTCTATCTACATGCCGATGGTAAATACCACGTCTCATTAACATTACCGTCCGGACCCTTTGACGGTCATTATGAGGGACTTGTTACAAGGATTGCCGAGCAGCTGCAGGAAAGTATCCACCTCTCGCTGACGGGAAGTGGCCCCGAGCTCGTTTTTCAAGGGGAAGGAGTATTGACTCTGCATGAAAGCGACGAGCAAACACGCCTCGTTTACGAAGGTGATGTAGAGGTGGCTGGGATGATCCCAACCCAGTCTCCTCGCTTAACGAAAACGACGGCGAATTATCTGGTGCGCAATTTCCTGGAAG
The DNA here is from genome assembly GCA_046259485.1 of Promineifilaceae bacterium (SeqCode). Lineage (GTDB taxonomy): Bacteria > Chloroflexota > Anaerolineae > Promineifilales > Promineifilaceae > JAACFF01. The sequence continues at coordinate 3,653 of JBJYWP010000128.1, forward strand.
GGCTTGACCGCAAAGTAAAGCAAAGCACCGGCATCACGGATGAAGCTGATCCCCTCATAGCCGCCACGGCCGTTTCCAAACGCGCGACATCCACGCTTGACATCCAGGATTTCCTTGCTGAACTTCAACGCGATCGCAAAATAACCGTGACCGTTCTAATTCTCGCGTTGCTGGCCTCTTTGTCTTTTCTAGGAGCAGCTTTGGTTACCGTCCAAGTGGTGCGCTGGTTGAAAAGATCGCTTTCCGAGGGTTAATCGCCATCGCAGTGCAAGCCTTGCGACAGTCTAAATTGGGACTAAAAATTATTGAGTTCTTCTAGTAAGCGTTGTGGGTTATTAGCGAACTCCTCCCGCCTGAGTTCGCCCTTGGTGAGCTTGACCAAAGTGTCATTAAGCACCCGGTTTACCTTTACCGGAATCCCAGCCGCCTCCCCGCTGTCGGCAATAGCCCCATTGTGAAAAATCACTTCGCTCTTACCGCGCCCCGATACAAGATCGATATAAAAAGAGGGCATTTTATCACCCCGGCCCCCGGCAACGATCCTTGTCAAAATAGGCTTTAAAAGAAACATCGGCGCGTATTGCACGGCGAGGGCCAGGCTGCGCGCAGGCGACCCGGGAAGGTCGATCACTTCAAGGCGATATCCGCGCATCACTTGAACGGTTTCGCGCAGCATGGTCACTTCCAGATCAAACAAAGCCGGATCGCTGTAAACATCACCCGGCTTCATATCCAGAATGGCTGACGATGCATTGCTGACGATATTCAAAAATGCCTTTGACCATTTCATAGATTCGTAATCCGCCAAACCAATACTCTCGATCCCCGCCTCATTGAAAAGAGATACCCACTGCGAGATATCCTGGTCAGGTCTTGCCGGCGCCAGTCCCAATCCACGGTCGCTGCGCTCGACGACCAGGTGGAACGCCCCTTTTTTACTTACCGGCGTTGTCAGCGATCCGGCGAGAATTCGGCCGTCTCCAAAAGCTTCGATAAAAGGTGCTTCAATGCCGATCCCATTTTGAACCGTGAATATCGTCGCCCCTTCTGGATCGTGAGCAGCCAGATCCTTCAAGGCGATCGGCAGATCATAAGACTTCAAACCCAACAAGATCAGATCATAGTTCTCATTAAGCGCATAGGCCTCGCTTAAAGATGAAACCGCTTGAGGTTTGACCTGGATCCGTTCCCCAGCCTCCTCGACAATTATCCCCCCTTGATTAATTTCCTCTGCCATAGACGGCCGGTCAAGCATCACCACCTGGTTCCCGCTGTGCAGGAGACGCGAGCCCAGATATCCGCCAATTGCCCCGCTGCCGTAAACAAGAATTTTCATCACCAATCCAAACTTTAAGAGGCCAGCACGGACCCAATGAACTGTGGCCGTCCACGAACAAACGCTTCAGCGCTAGAAGCCTTCTTCCCAGCCAACTGCAGTTGATCGAGAACCAGCAGCCCATCGCCGGTCTGCACAACGATCTCGCCATTTACCAGAGCCGCCGTCCCCGGTATTAAGGCCGAGCTCTTCAAAACAGGATGTGCGGCCAGGATTTTTAAATTCTGACCTTCCCATTCGCTGAAAGCCCCAGGCCAGGGTGTCATCGCCCGGATTTGTCTATCGATGGCCGGCGCGCTTTCTCGCCAATCAATGCGCCCCGCCTCTTTTTTAATCATCGGTGCATAGGTCGCCAGTTCATCATCTTGAATCTTAGCGGCGATCTTTCCCTGCAAGATATCATCCAAATAGCGCCTGATCATGCCGGCGCCTAATACTGCCAGGCGGTCATGAACGCTTTCACTCGTGTCCAATTCTGATATGGTCGTTGATTCCTGGACATACATCGGTCCGGTATCCAACCCTTCATTCATTTGCATCAAGGTAATACCCGTTTCCCTATCTCCGGCCAGTATGGCATGTTGGATCGGCGATGCACCGCGCCAGCGCGGGAGCAGCGAGGCATGGACATTAATGCAGCCTTTTGGCGGTAATTCCAGGACGTGGGGCCGTAAAATTTGGCCGAAAGCCGCGACGAGTATGGCATCCGGACGCCAATCATAAAGCGGGCCGGCCGCTTCCTCGCTTCGCAAAGATCGTGGTTGGTATATCGGCAGCCCCGCTTCCAGGGCGGCGGCTTTTACCGGGGACGGCTGCAGCTTACGCCCTCGCCCCGCGGGCCGGTCAGGTTGGGTGACAACACCTACAACTTCTTGTGTCTCGATTAACGCTTGCAAGCTGGGCACAGAAAACTGTGGCGTGCCCATAAATACGATTCTACTCATGCGCGGCATTCTAGCACGCGCCCACGGCCGTTCCAAATTGTTGGTTATCTCGCCTGTTCCGTAAATAAAAAAACAGGCATGCCGTCTTGCGGCGTGCCTGTATGTTGCTCAAGGTTATCGGCTGATAGCCGTTATAATTTCAACGGCGGTTCATCTTCTTCAACCGGCAGCGTCTCCAGGACGGTAGCAACCTTTATCTCGTCTTCGGTAAACGCGATCTCCTCGCCTTGGGGAGGATATTGTTTACGGCCGAATTGGGTCAAGGCCACGGCGCCGAGGCCAATCGCTCCGGCGACAAAGGCGATAATGCCTTCAAAGAAGGGCAGCATCATGCCCAGCAGGCCAAGGACGATGGTCAGGACCATTGTTCCTAAGGCGGCTTTCATGGCTATACTGCGTTTGCCCCTGCTGAACAATTTATCGCCCACCCAGGTGCCGATCGCGATCCAGCCAAATACGGCGCCGGCTACTAAGCCCATCAGCATCAGCAGCACAATCGGAAAACCCAACAGGCCGATGCAAATCAAGGTCAGCAGCGCCGAGACTACGGCCAATAAAGCGGCCAGGGCGGGAACTGCGATACTTGTCAAAACACCCACGACACCGCTGGCAACAGGCTTTCTGCGTGCCGTCGTCTTCACCTGCTGTAAATGATTAGGAAATACGGAACCGGCGGCGAAAGCCAGCAGTCCGAGCAGGATTGTACTGCTAATCACTCCCAGGAAATCCACGCCGGCATTTGAACCGCCGGTAGAGTTTGAAACATCCGCCCCAGCGGGCAAATCAGGCGTAGTAGGAGGTTCTGAAACAGCCGGTACGTCAGGTACGGCCGGTACGTCGGCTAAATCGGGGACTGCTTTGGGATCAACGGCCGTTGGTGGGATGCCTTCTATCCATCCGGAAATCACGCTGCCTTCAATATTGGTGCAGCTGATGCCTCCCGCGGAGTTATCTTCAACGCCGCCGTTCAACAAGACGCAGTCCCCATTGATTGAGGCCATACTCGCCGCAGCTAGGTCACCGTTAAAAATGACCAGATCGCCGTTTATCGTCCCTGCAGTTTCGACGTCCCCGTTAAAAACGATCACATCGCCATTCACAACCGCTCCTTCTTCAAGCAGCAGATCGCCGTCGAATAAGATCACGTCATTGTTGACCGTTTCATTCTCACCGACAGTAGTGTCAGAAAGTGGTGCGGCAAATGCTGTGCCGAAGGGGATTGCCAACAGCAGCACAACTATTAATAATAAAGTTACTCTTTTCATTCTCATTCTCAATAAACTCCCTGATCGAATCTGGGTAAAAGTATTGGTAGACCCAGAATCAAATTTGGCTCGATAAGCCTGTGACAAGGTCTAGACCTCCGTCATTACCAGCCGCCTATACACCCCACCCCACAGAAAAATAATGCCTGCGACTACCATCATGAGCCCTACATAAACAGGCTGCTGCACCAGGGCTTCCCCGGCGCCGCTTGCCAAAGCCCCCATAATCACGCTCGCCGCGTGGTAAGTAGTACCTAGTGACTTTAAAACACTGCCTATCAATGCCGGTTGGCTCAACACGGGCAGAAGCTTGTATCCGAGATAACCAAGCATCGCCAACGGTATCAGCCCGCCCAACAAGATCGCGCTGTAAATCGCCCCCATCGCCCAAATTCGTGCCCGTCGATTGGGAAGACGCGCGAGCGTCTTCTCGACAAAATCGGCCGCTGGGCTCAATGCCGGGGTTTGCCGAAACAGCGTGTCGATGGCCACAAGTGCCCGCCATTCCTGTTCGCATTCAGGACATGCGCGCAGGTGAGCCTCCAGCGTTCTTGCTTCACTTTCCGAAGCCTCACCATCGAGCATGTCCATCATCAGGGCGAAAATGTCATTGTGATCCATAATTCATTCCCTTTATTTCTCTTCTCTGATCGACTTTCTGCCGCCGGTCTGTTGGTCTAAAGTCGACATCATGCAATTTCTTTTTCCATCGCCGGGACAAGACCGCGTTCCAGGCCAATCTCAGCCAGTTGACGGCGCGCCCGGAAAAGGCGCGATTTAATCGCGCTCACCGTTGTGTCCATAATTTCGGCAATCTCATCATAAGAAAGCTCGTACCAGTAACGTAACACGACGGCTTCCCGGTATTCAGGTTCGAGTTCCGATAAAAGCGACTGCACCATTTGTTGCTGTTCGCTCATCACAACCTGCGATTCCGGATTTTTCTCTCCATCGCTGTGAAGGGCGGGATGCGGCGGCAGCGGTTCATCGATGGACAGCAGTACTGCCCGCCGCTTGCGCAGTTGGTCGATACAATAATTTGAGGTGATTGATAACAGCCAGGTGCTAAATTTGTGTGCCGGATTGTAACTTTCCAATCTCGTGTAAGCACGAACAAATGCCTCCTGCGCCGCTTCTTCAGCCTCGCCGGAATTGTTAAGCATTCGGTATGCCAGGTTATATACTGGTGTCTGGTATGCTTCCACCAACTTTCCGAAGGCGATCTGATCGCCCTTCATGGCCTGTTCGAGCCAGACCTGCTCATCGTTCAAAGCTCCAATCTCCTGAGTCTTATTCATCATTACGCAGGTTTGTGGGAAAAGTTTCAGCGGTTTAGTCAAATGACTTCACGCAAAGTGTAAGAGAGGATTAAGTGTACCTTTGACATTTGCAACTTGATTCCTGCACTTCTATAATGCCAGCATTCCATCATAAGAATATTAGAAATTAGATGACTTCTAACCAAAAGAAATCGTTACCATCAACTTTATATACGGAAGAATACTTCCTGACAGCCTGTGAAGGCTATGACGAATTTATAGAATCCGAGGGGCAGCACCTGTCGCGTCGCCTGAGAGATGCTTTCGCCGTGGCCGGTGTCGATTCGGGCATGCGCATTCTGGATGTCGGCTGTGGGCGTGGTGAGATCATTCGCCACTGCATGAGCCTGGGCATAGATGCTTACGGCATCGATTACGCCGAAGTCGCGACTCTGATGACGCGGGATGTGATCACCTTGGAAAAATCAATCCTGCCCCAAGAAGAGCAGGTTGCGGGTGGGGTGTGCCGATCTGATGCCAAGGTGCTTCCATTTCCCAGCACCTATTTTGATCGCGTTTTGATGTTTGATGTCGTCGAACATCTTTACCCTTGGGAACTGGCCGAAGCATTAACAGAATCGCGAAGGGTCCTCAAGCCCGGCGGCCGTCTTGTCATTCACACCGCGCCTAACCGCTGGTACGACACATATGCCTACCCTTGGGTGCGCCGTGTACGCACTCTAATGGGACAGGGGGGGCTTTACCCGGTAGACCCCAGGGCGATAACGCCTGTCAACCAGGATGTGCATGTCAATGAACAAGATATGCTCAGCATGCGCCGTACGCTTAAAGAGGCCGGCTTTGAAAATGTGAATGTCTGGCTTGATTCACCCCCACAAAACCGCCAGGAAAATTTCGTCCTGGCTGGCCTGCGGCGTGTCGCCTTCGATCTTCCTCCTTTTCGCTGGTTCTTTGAGCGAGAGCTCTTCGCCGTTGCCCAGAATCCCTGACCGCGTCCCGCGGGTTTGGCGGCGAAAAACCTATGCGTAAAACGCTGTTACTGATCGGCCTTATTCTTCTTTTGGCCCTTGCTTTCCGCCTCTATAATCTTACTGGAATCCCGCCCGGATTGACGCATGACGAGGCCAATCATAGCCGTGAGGCCATTGAAATACTCGACGGCGTATACCGCTATTATTTTCCCCTCAACTACGGCAGCGAACCGCTCTACAGTTATACGGTTGCCGGCACAATGGCCCTACTCGGCGAGAATCTTTTCGCCTTACGCCTGGTAAATATCTTATTTGGTTTGGCGGCCATAGCGGCCACGGCCGTCTGGGCTAGGCAGGCGTTTAATAAAGAGACCGCCCTGATTGCGGCTGGTTTACTGGCCGTCTCCTTCTGGCCCCTTGTCTCCAGCCGCGAAGCCCTGCGCGCTGGCATGCTGCCCTTCTTCATGGTCTTGGCCGTCTGGTTTTTTTGGCAGATCGTCTGCAATCCCTGTGGACAGGATGGCGATGGTCCCCCTGCCTCAACTCCTGGCCGTTGGCGTATGGCCGGCCTGGTTATCGGTTTCGCCCTCAGTATTGTCGCCACCTTTCACATCTATCTGGCCGCGCGGGTTGCCTGGCTGCTCTTTCCCCTTTTCCTGATTTACCTGGCCCTGCTGTATCGTGACGATTTTCGCCGCTCCTGGCGTCCGGCAGCGGCGGGATTACTGCTCGCCGGGTTGCTGCTTATTCCCATGTTTCTCTACCTGGCCAACAATCCCTATGCCCAGACACGCCTGTCCATGCTCAGCGGTACCATCGATCAGCTCTCTGCCGGAGACCTCCTGCCCATCATAAACAATGGCGCTGAAGCGCTCCTGGCCTTTATTTGGCCTGGCTATGGTGACCAGTTCCTGGCCTATAACATTCCCGGACGGCCGGTTTTCGATCTCTTCACGGCCGTTTTCTTCATTATCGGCCTAATCGTCTCCCTCTGGCGCTGGCGGCAGCCCGCCTACGCTTTTCTGCTGCTCTGGTTCATCATTGGCATCATTCCCTCCCTGGTGACCGGTTCAACAGCCAGCACAACCCGCAACCTTGCCGCCCTGCCCGCCGTTTATCTGCTGCCCGCCGTGGGCTTTGTCTTTGCCGGCCAGACCTTAGCCCGGCGCCTAAACCTCTCTCAACGCGGCGTGCTCTTGATTGGAGCGGCCGTCTGGCTGCTGTTGGTGGCCTTTGTCACCGGTCGCGACTATTTCGCCCGTTGGGCCGCGATGCCTGAAGTACGTGGTGCTTACCAGCATACACTCGTCGAGGAATTACAATACCTCCAGGATCGAGGCATCAAGCAAGATCCGGTGCTTCTCTCCACGGTCTATCCCGGCCCGGTGCACGATGCCTCCATCGCCCTGGTCCTGGCCGGTCAGGAGGCGCAGAACTACCGCTGGGTCGATGCCCGAAACGCGCTCCTCCTGCCCGCAGGTGAAGAAGCATTTGCTGTCATTCCTTCTTCAACCCCGCCGCATGGGGCTTTTTCTGAATATTTGCACCAGTTGGACACGGTCACGCTGCGCGCTGACGATCTCGATCCCTACTTCTCTTTCTATGCCCTTGAAAACAGCCGAAGTTTGACCGGCGATGGCGAGGAAGCGCTGGCTGACTTCGGATCGGCCGTGCAGTTAATAGATGTCTCATGGATCGCTTCCCCGGTTCAACCTGGCCAGACCGCGGAATTACTGACCCGCTGGCGTGTGATCAATCCCGACAATATAGGTCCGGCACACCCGCCGGCTTTTCAGCCGGACACCGTCTTTTTTACGCACCTGCTTGACGAGGGGGAAAATTTAGTCAGCCAGGATGACGCCCTGGATGCCCCTTCCTGGAGCTGGCAGGTTGGCGACACAATCTTGCAAATTCACCGCCTCGAACTCCCGGCCGAGACAGAGGCCGGTTCCTACCAACCTGTGGTAGGCATATACGATCGCCAGACAGGAGAACGCCTCCCGTTGAATGACGCATCCGGGTTAACGGCCGAGACATTATTTAGAGGACCCCTCCTTGAAGTTGCACGATCTTCAAATTAGGCGCACAATCGGAAGGTCATCAACCCTCGTTTTATACGAGGTGCTTTAAGGAAAGTATGAATGGCTAAAAAAGTTCGTCGAGCAAAGAAGAAAAATCGATCCACCTACGTGGCTGAAACAACAGAGGAAATCTCAGCTGAGCAGGCGGCTGAGAAAGCTCTTTCCGCCAAAGAAAAAGCAACCATGGCTTACCGGCAGGAATACGCTTACGTCGTCAAAGACCTCCGCCAACTGTTTTTGTTATCAGGAGCCTTATTCCTGCTCTTGATTGTGATAAATTTAGTGGTCCAATAAGGTTGTCTATCTTCGTGCAGGCTGCTTTGAACGAACCAGGCTCATCCTCTTCTCAGGCTCTAAGTGCTTGATGGCCCAAATCGCATATTTTTACAGGCGGAAATTGACGCCTGTTGACCCTTGTGTTATTATTTTTTAGCCTGCTGATCAGGAATCAGTGGGCTATTTGTTGTCTGTTTACAGCGAATTGGGTTTGAGGACCCAAAAATATATTAAATAGCGAGGTACCATTAAAAGAAGTAGACGAAAAATCAGTAGACCGCCGTCCACACCAGACTACCGGATCAATAATCGTATTCGCGTACCTGAAGTGCGTTTAATTGATGCTGAAGGAACAAACCGTGGTGTAGTGCCTATCGAAGAGGCACGTGATCTGGCGCAGGAAGCCGAGCTTGATTTGGTAGAAGTTGCCCCCAATGCGAAGCCTCCGGTTTGCCGGATTATGGATTACGGCAAATTTACATACGAGCAGACGAGAAAAGAGCGCGAGGCGCGCAAACGCCAAAAGAAAGTCGAGATCAAGACGATTCGCCTCACGCCTAGGACTGATGATTTTCACCGTGGAATCGGTGTAAAGAAAGGTCGCAAGTGGCTCGAAGAGGGGAAGAAGGTTAAGTTTATGGTTCGTTTCCGGGCTCGTGAAATCACATATCCGGAAATCGGACAGGACATGCTGCAAGGTATCGCGGATGAATTAAGCGATATCGCGGTCATGGAACAAAAACCAAACTTGGAAGGCTGGCGCATGACAATGATGCTCTCGCCCGAAGGCAGTACATAAGCCTGCGATTGGATTAGGTTACAACAAAGATTTTGTATTGATGTTGGAGCCCGATAAGGGCTCTTTATTTTGAGGGAAATATGCCAAAAGCGAAAACAAAAAAATATAAATTAAAGACGTATAAAGCTGCTGCGAAGCGTTTCCGGGTTACCGGAACAGGAAAAATTATGCGTACAAAGGGCGGCAAGAGCCATTTGCGCCGCCGTACCCCAAAACGCACGAAAGCCTTGTTTTCCAGAATGTTGGAAGTTAAGGCCCCAGGTGAGCGCCGCCGTATTAAACGGTTGGCCCCATACTTGAGCAGATACAAGGCCAATCCACCTGCGTAGCAGTTTGAATAATTGATTATTAAACGCTGCCTGGCCTTGATGGTCACACATTTAAGTGTCCAGGCTACTAAAATGCGAGGTAAGAAATAATGCGAGTAAAACGTGGCGTAGTCAACCGACGCCGACACAAAAAAATTATTGAAATGACCAGCGGTCAGTGGGGCACACGCAGCAAGCTGTTCCGCCGCGCCAATGAGTCCATGATGAAGTCCTATTGGTATGCGTATCGCGACCGTCGCCAACGCCGCCGGGACTTCCGCCGCCTCTGGATTGCGCGCATCAATGCCGCATCCCGGGCAAATGGGATGAGCTATAGCCAGCTCATCCACGGATTGAAGATGGCTGAGGTGCAGTTGGATCGCAAGGTCCTTGCTGATCTGGCGGTTCGCGATGCCGCAGCCTTCACACAAGTCGTAGAAATTGCTAAAAAGGCCCTGGCCTAGTTTTTGGTAACCCTCAGGTTTTTAAAGCGCCACGCTTCATCGCAAGTGTGGCGCTTTTGTTTGTGAATCGACTACTTAAAACCCATTTAGCGTTGTTGTAGGTCGTGTATCCTTTCTATATCATGCACCTGCTGTTATGAAAATGAATTCTAAGGGCTCCTGGACTGCGCGCTTTGGGTGGCCGCTGCTAATATTGTTGACAGCGGCCGTTTTCCGCTTCCATAATCTGGCCTCAATACCTCCCGGCATGACCCATGATGAGGCGGATCATGGGTTCATCGCCTGGCAAATTGTAACCGAGGGCGTGCGCGAGATTTACTTCACCGTCGGTTATGGTCGCGAGCCCCTATACGATTATGCCGTTGCCCTCTTCATGTCTTTTATGGGACCGACCATTCTAGCCGCGCGCCTGGTCTCAGTATTTGCCGGCTTGATTTTAATCGCTGCCATGATCGCCTGGATTTGGCGTGCTTTCGATCGCCCCGCCGCTTTGCTGACCGGCGCCGGATTGGCGCTTGGATTCTGGCCGCTAATGTCCTCGCGCCAGGCCCTGCGCTCAATTATGCTGCCGGCTCTCTTCGTCCTCGCTGTCCTCTTATTCTGGTTGGCCATGGAAAATGTCGGCCGTAACCAGAAATCGCGAGGTAGGTTCTTTTGGCGCGCGGCCCATGGTCTGCTGCCCTTTATCGTCGCCGGCGCCATCCTGGGCTTGACCTTCTATACCTATATTCCCGCCCGTGCTTTGTGGATCATTTTCCCATTGCTGCTTCTCTACTGGCTGCTTCGCGATCGCGCGCTGTGCCGGACAATGTTTTGGCGCACGGCCGTCATGCTCCTGGTCATGGTTCTGGTTGCCGCGCCCTTGCTGGCATACTTGCAGCTCCATCCCGGGGCCGAACTGCGCATCCAACAGCTCGCGGAACCATTGATCCAGGCCCAAGCGGGAGATTGGAGTATGCTCACCGACCAGGCGCAAGCCGCCCTGCGTTTATTCTTCCTCGAAGGCGATCCCGTCTGGCGTTACAACCTCTACAAACGGCCGTTCCTCACTCCCTTGTTCGGGTTCTTATTTCTCGTCGGGCTGTCTCAGGCGCTGTGGTGGACTTTCACTAAACGAGATTCTGCCGCCGATCACCGCGCATCAGCCTCCTTCCTTTCCTTATCCTGGCTGCTTATTGGTTTTGCGCCAGTGCTCATTACCGGGCCGGAATTGAGTATGACCCAGGCCATTGCCGTGCAGCCGTTGATCTATCTCTTTCCGGCGCTGGCCCTCGCTTCCGGCGGCGCGTGGTTGGCGTGCCGAACCGGCGGCCTGCCCTACTGGTTATATCAAGCGGGCGCTGTGCTGCTTTATGGTTTGCTCGCGCTAACAACCTGGCGTGGCTACTTCCAGGAGTGGGCCAACCATCCCCAGGTACGCGTGCAGTATGAATCGACTCTGATCGCCGAACTTGATTATCTAAATACTACGGGCTCGGGTGAAGCGCTAATCTCAACCATCACTCCGGGTCTTTATCACAGCCCCGCCGTCGCGGCGATGGCCCTGACCAATGAGGATGTCCAGCCCAGGTGGTTCGACGGCCGTGGCGCCCTGCTCCTACCGCGCGATCAATCGGCGACCTTGCTTGTCCCCGGCTTTACACCCCTCCCCCCGGCTCTGTCGGCCTTCATCGACACGGCCGAACTTGTCGAAACCCTACCCCTGCGCGAAAGTGATCTCGACCGGCCGGTCCGGGTATATAAACTGAATCGCCAGGCGCTGCTTTCCGATTGGCGCGAACAAATGACGCCCATAGAAGCCGGTTTTGGCGACGCTGTCAAACTGGTTGGTTTTGACTTAATTCCCGAACAAGCGAGTCCGGGTCAGCAGGTGAGTCTGGTAACGATGTGGCAAGCCCAACAACCCTTGGAAGAGGCGGTGCTCTTTACCCACCTTCTTGGACCCGATGACGTTCCCTTGGTCCAAAATGATCGGCTGGATGTGCCTGGTTATAGCTGGGCTGCCGGGGACGTGTTTTTACAGCTGCACCAATTTACCCTGCCCGCGGATCTCGAACCAGGAGTCTATCCCCTTGCCGTGGGCGTCTATACGCTGCCTGATGGCCTGCGATTACCCTTGACGTCTGATGCCGCTGGCGCTACCTTATTCCCGCTTACAACGTTGGTGGTTATACCATGACTCTGACTCAGGAAGACGAGCGCTCCTCGAAATGGGTAATCTGGATTTTATTGGCCGGAATTCTGGTCGCTGCCACTTTTCTGCGCTTTTGGCAGCTTGATCAGGTCCCACCCGGCTGGCGCGACGACGAGTTGATCAATTCCCTCGTGATTTCTCAGCACGTCCTGGATGGCGATCTCGCCGTTTATTACGCCGACGCCTCCGGCCACGAGGCGCTCTACCACGTCTTAAATGCTTTCATGCTCGGCTATTTCGGCCCCAGCGTCGCCGGAATTCGCTGGCTCTCGGCGATCCTGGGCGTTATTTCAGTTTTCTTGACCTTCCTCGTCGGCCGTAAACTTTACAGCCCCCTTCTTGGCCTGGTTGCTGCGACCGCCCTGGCCGTTAGTTTCTGGTCGCTCATGTATTCGCGCATTGGCATCCGCCATATCTTGCTCCCCGTATTGGCCATAGCCTCCTTCTTTTTCTTCATCCGCGGCCTGGGCATCGGCGACAAAACAGCCCGCAGTTCTATAGAGCATTGGTTGGACTTTCTGCTGGCCGGGTTCTTCATGGGTCTCAGCTTCTACTCTTATTTCGCCAGCCGCGGCATGCCATTAATATTATTGGCCTTTCTTTTTTACGTTTTACTATTTGAACGCTCCCTTCTCAAACGATACTGGCAGCAAATTTTGCTCATGTTCATCCTGGCCTCACCGATGGCCATCCCCTTGGTCGTCACCCTTTCTAGCCAGCCGGAATCGGAAGCCCGTGTTTCAGAGCTGGCTGTGCCCTTGATTGAAGCGCAGGCCGGAAATTTTGAGCCCCTACGTGAGCATGTGCTGACTACCCTGAGCATGTTTCACTGCACGGGCGATGATGAGTGGTTATATAACATCCCCAACCGGCCGGTTTTTGGCCCAATAGGCGCTTTGTTTTTTTGGTCGGGTGTCCTGATCGCTTTTCTGTACGCCTTGCTTCCCCTTTATAAGTGGCTGTTCCATCGCGAGGAGCAGAAGCCGTCCGGTCAAGGCGTTGAGATCAAGGATGAGACCAGCCTCTCCTCCGCTTTTATACTGATCTGGTGCCTGGCCGGCATATCGCCCGCCTTTATCAGTGTGCCTCCGGCCAGCCTGGGCCATACAATTCTCGCCCAACCGGCCGTCTATCTTATCGTTGCATTACCTGTATGGTGGTTAAGTCAACTCAACTTCAAGGATCGCGACTGGTTGGTCACTATCGCCGCCGTAATCCTGCTGGCGTCCATCGCCGTCCGCGATATTCCCGATTATTTCAATGAGTGGCCGCAGCGCGGCATGACCCGCTTTCTATACCGCGCCGATATTCATGATGTAGCTGAATACCTGAACACCGGAACCAGTTTGGATGATTTTGCTATCAGTGGCCTGCTGGCCGGTCCTTGGGATAAAGTTGCCCTTTCCATTGATCTGGATCAGGATCGTGCCGCAAGCGTTCAGGCGCGCTGGTACAACCCGGCGCGCGCGCTGATGCTCGCCCCGGCCATCAGTTTTGCCGGTTTTCCCGTGCTCGATTTACCCTATCCGGATGCTCAGGAGCGCGTGCCGGGTATTGACGGCATCGGCGGTTATCGCCTGATGCAAATCTCATCAGAAGCAACGCCGCCGATGAAAATGCCCGCGGAGCCCATTTGTTTTGAAAATGGTCTGTGTTGGATTGGTTATAATTACGATTCACAAAACGGCCGTCTGAACCTTGCCTGGGCGGTTGAAAAAGAACTGCAGCTGCCTGAAATTCCCTTAATCAGCAACCCGCCGCCGCCCGGCGTCTATTCAGGCCCTCGCCTGCTTGTCTTTGCCCAGCTTCAAGACGCCGCCGGCAGTTTCCTGGTCGGCGATGATGGCTTTTGGGTCGATCCCGCGACCTTGCAGGTTGGCGACCGTTTCATCCAGCAGCACAACATACCGGCGGTTGACGATATGACCGGCGCCACGGCCGTCTTTGGCCTGTATGATCCATTAACTAAAGAGCGCATCATGACCCAGGATGGTTGGGATCATATTCGCCTGGATTTGGGAGAGTAGCTGTTGAATCCCAAACGCCAAAACCTGGCCATCGCCGCCATTCTCACGGCTTTCATCCTCCTCAGCCTGGCCTACAGCGTCATCAATCCCTTATTTGAGGCGACGGACGAGCTGCGCCATTACCGCTTCATCCAGCATATTGTGCAAACGCATTCTCTGCCGGTGCAGGGTGCCATGAGCTGCAGCGAACAGGGCCACCATCCGCCGCTCTATTATGCCGCCGCCGCCCTGGTGACCGGTTGGATCGATACCGGGCATGAAATTTGCTACGAACCGCCGACAAATCCTTTCTGGGCTCATCATTATTGGGAAGTTGGCGTGGACAACAAAAACCAATATATGCATGGGCCGGATGAAGCGTTTCCCTGGTTCGGTGAAGCCCTGGCCGCCCATCTCTCGCGAATCGTCAATATCCTCATCGGCGCCGCTGTTGTCCTGGTCACCTACCTCATCGGCCGTACCATTTGGCCCGATCAACCCGCTCTTGCCCTCGGTGGGGCGGCCATTGTCGCCTTCAACCCCATGTTCCTCTATATGTCAGCCGCCATTAACAACGATATCATCGCCGCCCTGGCCGGCGCGGGGGTTACCCTCGCCGCCGTGCGCTTAATGCGCGACGAAGCGGGTTTGAATTGGCGATGGGGCCTGATCCTTGGAGCGCTCTACGGCATCGCGCTGCTCAGTAAATTCAACCTGGCGGCCATTATTATCACCATTGAACTGGCCGTCACCTGGGTTGCCTGGCGCAAAAAACAATGGCGCCAGTGGATCGTCGTCAATGCCCTGATTATCGTTGTCGCTTTACTGTTGGCCGGCTGGTGGTTTATTCGTAACCAGATACTCTATGGGGAACCGACCGGCATCAAGATGCTGACCGAATTATGGGGTGTGCGTGATCCGCGCGACAGCGTAAAACTGGCCTTCATGGAACTACCCTATGTCTGGACGAGCCTCTGGGGCCGCTTCGGCTACGGCCAAATCCCTCTGCCGGCCATCATGTACAACCTGCTCGCGGCCTTGGGTTTATTATCTCTACTGGGCCTTTTGATTCCTCTCTTGCGCCGCGATAAAGAGGAATTAATCAGCTATGGCCCCTACTTGCTGATTTTACTGGCCAACGTGGCTCTCTTTTTCGCCGTTATTTTTAATTACTTGCTTGTCAGCCCCGCTGGACCTATGGGCCGCTTTTTCTTCCCGGCACTGCCCTCTTTAGCCCTGCTCATGATCTACGGCTTAACCCGCTGGCTGGAACTGCTGCCGGCCTCCCCAAAAGAGAACGCCAAACAATCCGCGGTTCTGGCGGGTGTCGTCGCCGCCGCGTTACTCTTGATTTCCCTGATCGCCTTATTTGGCTACCTCGCCCCCGCCTACGCCCGCCCGGCGGACTTTGTTGATGCGGATATCGTCAATGAAACCGAGGCCTCGTTCGCCGGTCTGGTCACTCTGCGCGGATATGAATTAAGCCAGGAATCTGTTTCCCCCGGCGAAAGTCTGCTGGTGACCTTGTTTTGGGAGGTCACGGCCGAACCGCCTGGAGACTACTATGAGTTCATCCATCTCATCGACGAGCAGGGCTTGATGATTGCCCAGCGTGATACCCATCCCGGTCTCGGCCGTTTTCCATCCAGCCAGTGGCAGCCGGGCGATCGTTTTCAAGAGACGATCGCCATCGACATTCCCGATGTAGCTTATGCGCCGGCCACGGCCACGATCAGCGTTGGTTTCTACGCCCCTCAGGAAGGATATCGTCTCGGCGTCTATTCCGCGGATGGCACTTCGCAAGGCGATGCCCTACAGCTTGGCCAGGTGCCCATTATTTCCGACCCCGCGATAGAGGGGGACCAATCCGCGATTCCCAATCCGCAGCACCAAAACTTCGCCGGCGAAATAATGCTTCTTGGTTACGAGTACGATCAGCGCCAGTTGCTGCCTGGAGAGACGCTGGGCATTACCCTCTATTGGCAGGCCCTGACGGATGATCTGCCCGACTATGAGGTACAGCTCCGTTTGTTGGATGAGACAGGCTGGATCATGGAGACACTTCAGGAACGGCCGTTATCCGGCCAATCCTCTACCAGCGCTTGGACGCCGGGAGAGGTCGTCATTGACCACCACGAAATCCAGACCGGCGAATCAATTCCTCCCGGTGTCTACCGCGTACAGGTGGCTCTGAAAGACTCGACCGGGCAGCGCCCCATGATCATCGACGAAGACGGCCGTTGGATAAGTGACAAATTGCAGCTCGCCGAACTGCGCATAGCGCCTTAAAAATTCTAAAAGGAACCTGAAGCTTTTAAGTTTTCATAATTGACATGCTAAATTCATGATGTATACTCTTTTCATGGAGGCAATTACCTCACATATTGACAGCCTATGGTTCCGGTGACGCACGCTCTTTCGCGTGCGTTTTTGGTTTCAAGAACCGCCGGTGCCCAACGGAAAGGAGTTTAATTTATGGACTATGGCATGATCGGAAAGATCGAAAAAGCAAAAGTTTATGCTGAAGAGCGCGAGCGAATTCAGTTTGAATCCTTAACCGTTACCCTCCGCGGGGACAATGATGCCATTCATGATGTCTCTTATCAGAATGGGAAATGGAACTGCGATTGCTCGTTTTTCGCATCCCGTGGAGTATGCAGCCACACCATGGCCATGGAGAGAATCCTGGCCGACATGGTCGAAATGGGCTGATAACGCCTCTCGACAATTAAGTTTTCCCGCGGGCTTCCAAACGCTTTAAGGGAGCCGGGAGTAGGTCTTCGGGAAAAACATATAGAGCAAAAATAAAAACGCGCCCATCTTATTAGCTGGGCGCGTTTTTGTTATAATCCGGTCGGAGATTACAGATTTCCTCTCCCAATCCGAAATCCGAGATCAAAAAGGAGGAATCTATGAATTTTATTAAATCAATCCAAGATTATACCGGTTCCAGAGAAGAGAAGTTCTACAAGGCGACGCTCTTTTCCAGCGATGCCCTCCTGCTGGGCTTGAACTGTCTCGAGCCGGGACAAACCCAAAAACCACATGAACATGCCGGGCAGGATAAATTTTACTACGTCGTTGAAGGCCGGGGACAGTTCCAAATCGGTGAGGACATCCAATCCGCTTCCACTGGGCAGGTAATCTGGGTCCCCGCGGGCGTGATTCATGGCGTCAGCAACGAATCGGACGCGCGCCTGACCCTTCTGGTGGGTATTGCCCCCGCACCCTGAGGATTTTCATTTGATTACCATCGGCGGGGTCGAATTTGACCTCAAACTCACCTTCCTGATCGTTTACAGCACGGTTGTACCCATGCTTGATTATTACGATCATCGCATCACGGGTACCAAGGCTTACGACCGTTTCCTGCTCTATTTTATAATTCCCATGCTGATCATCATTTTCGTCTTTCGTGATCCGCCTGATGAATATGGTTTCCAGATCGGCGACTGGCGCACCGGCTTGCTCTGGGTCCTGATTGGCTGCGTCGCTATGGCCGTCATTCTCTGGTTTGTGGCCCGCACACCGGCCATGACCAAGTATTACGCCGCGCGTGCCCCCGACAACACGGGACGTCTCATTTTTATCAATGGCGTAGATCTATTCGGCTGGGAATTTATTTGGCGCGGCGTGATGTTGTTCACCTACGCTCGCTATTTCGGCCCCGGCCCCGCCATCTTCTTACAGGCGGTGCCCTTTGCCTTCATGCACCTTGGAAAGCCGGAGGTGGAAACTCTGAGTACGCTCTTTGGCGGAGCGATGTTCGGCTTTATCGCCTGGCAGTCGCAGTCCTTTATCTATCCCTGGCTCATTCACTGGTTCATCGCCTCATTTACGATGCTCATCGCCGGCGGCCGTTTTTAGTAGGAGTTTAAGAACTTAGAACCTATCCGTAAATTGCTAAATCGCACAAGATATGCGCACAAGCGAACTGAATAAAGGCCAGCCAATTCTCACTTTTCTTGCACCATCTGGTGCGAATGCTGCGCCTCTTGGCCAACTAACCAAGTGTTCGTTCCACAACCCAACGACGTGCGGGATACTTTTGGCCCTCTGGAACAGGTTCGGGCAATGGTTCGCCTCGTCTGCGCTTGTGAGCAATATGTTTTTGATAACGAGCCTTCGTAACGAAAAGATGCACATCATCAAAATCGTACCCTTTATCCAAACAGAGATGTTGTTCTTTAGTTGGACGGGTGACGACAATGGAAAAGATAAGGTCGTCGACCGACCATTTATCGTGCTGATTCGCGCCCGTAATATGAACGGCCAAAGGCGCGCCACGTTCATCAACCAGGATATGAATCTTGGCCCCGCGTTTGCTGCGGTCGGTGGGATTGTTCCCCGTTGCTTCTCCACCCAGAGGGGCGGGTACCGATTTGCTGTCGATAGCTTGCCATTTCCAGCGAATCCGTCGCTGCCGATTGTAGAAACGAACCAGGGTTTGCAGGATTTTGTCCCAAATGCCTTGCTGCTGCCAGGTTTGGAACCGCTCATGCAAAACACTGCTGGAAACACCGAACCAATCGCGATGGATTGCCTTCCATTGACAACCTGTCCACAGAATGTACCAGAGGCAATTGATAACGGCTCGATTCTCGGCACGCGGACGTCCTGGCCCGCGCTTCTTAGGCGGTTTAGGAAGATGCTTTTTGATACGACGCCACAAGGGACGTGGAACGCGAAAATAATCGACATTCTTTGGCTTTGTGTTACGCTTATCTTTGTTCATGATGCACCTCACTGGATGATGTTTTTTTGCAAAGACAATTCTCCACGAGGTGCATCTTTTTTCAGGT
>JBJYWP010000129.1:0-1813 GCA_046259485.1 Promineifilaceae bacterium (SeqCode)
CTGGTTTGATTGGGACAAGGTCAATGAAGAGCAAGGACTATTGCGCTTTGTCTCCTGCTTGTTGCGTTTTCGCCAGAAAAGCAAGCTCTTCCGCCGCCAATCTTATTTGGCTGGACCCGGCGGAACAAACATTGTCTGGCACGGTGTTCACCTGCAGCAGCCAGATTGGGGTGATCAGTCGCACAGCATCGCCTTTGAGTTATTTAATCCCAAGGGCGACAACGAGCAGGAACATCTTTACATTATACTTAACGCTTATTGGGAGCCGCTTGATTTTCAACTACCGAACCTGCCGACGGGATGCTGCTGGGCACGTCTTGCTGATACATCACAACCATCTGCAGCAGATTTTGCCGAACTGCCGGTGACACTACCAGAGAATCAAAACAGCTACCCTGCAACAGCGCGATCAGTTGTTGTCCTGGTGGTCGCACAAAACAAAAGCCAAGGAGGCACAGCGATATGATTTTAATCGTAAGGGGAATTGTTTGGTATGGGTTCTACTTATTCTTGTTATTGTTGCCATTGTTAACCGCAGCTTTATCAAATCCAGGGCGGGCCTCACAACCCTTTCTTATTGAGGTGGCGGTCGCGGCCGGCTTTATTGGTTTCTCGATCATGAGCTTGGAGTTTGCGCTCATATCGCGCATTACTGCCGCTGCACAACCATTTGGAGAGGATGCGCTGCAACAATTTCACAATACGATGGGTGTAGCTGCCCTCGGTTTTGTGCTGGCCCATCCCATTCTGCTTATCATTTCCGGCTATCCGGCAAGCTGCTGGCTGAATCCTTTTTCCAGTTGTGCCAATGTCGCCACCATCACTGCATTTTCTGCGGTATTTATTTTACTGCTGCTGATCATATCCTCCATCTGGCGCAAGCGGTTGGGCATTCGCTATGAGATCTGGTATGTAGCCCATGGTTTTTTCGCCCTGTTTGTCATCTTTGCTGCGCTGGTACACATTTTCTTGATCGGCCGTTATACCTCCACTTTGGAAATGAAAATCGTCTGGGCCTTATATGCGGTTTTGGTTCTAGGCCTGATTGGTTGGTACAAAATCTACACTCCCATTCGCAATTGGAACCGCCGCTGGGAGTTGGTAGAGAATCGTGAGGAATTTGGTAACGCGCACACATTGGTGCTTAAGCCACACAACCATGATGGATTTAACTTCAAGCCGGGTCAATTCTCCTGGATCAAAAAGGGCCGTACCCCGTTCGGCATCGGCCAACATCCGATTTCAATGTCCTCGGCAGCCGATGTTGAACCATCCGGAACAGTAAGCTTCACGATTAAGAATTTAGGGGATTGGTCGGGTCAAGTGGTGCCTAATTTGCAGCCGGGGGAAAAAGTGTGGTTGGATGGTCCACATGGTGTTTTCTCGATTGATCGCGAACAGGCAATGGGCTATGTTTTTGTCGGTGGAGGCGTGGGGATTACGCCCCTTCATTCCATGATTCAAACAATGATCAAACGCGAAGATAATCGGAAGGTATTCCTCTTTTATGGGGCGCGATCCTATGCTGAAATGACCTTCCGCGATGAGTTCGAGGCGCTGCAGCAGTCGAACAAGTTGAATCTCACTTTTGTGCCCGTTTTGAGTCATCCTGAAGATGATTGGCAGGGTGAAACCGGATTTGTGAACGCCGAAATCATGAAACGGCATATGGCCGACTATGCCAAACAGTATAAGTTTTTCAAATATTTGATTTGTGGGCCGCCGGCTTTGATGGACGCAATGGAAGAAGCGCTACCTGCCTTGGGCGTCCCACCCGAGAATGTATTAACCGAACGCTTTGATATGGTTTAAG
>JBJYWP010000130.1:0-1572 GCA_046259485.1 Promineifilaceae bacterium (SeqCode)
AAGCGCAGTATTTCCCCGATTATCTGAAACTGGCCGACGCCGTCGCTGCCGATCTCCAGGATTCCGAGTGGGTCCGCGAGATTTACACGAAGCAGCTTGAAAAAATCGACGAGGAGATGAAGATCAACAACGTGGCAGACGGCATACTGACCAACCTCAATGATTCGAACTGGGTCAAGGCAATCTACTCCGATTTAGAAAAACGCTGCCGTGCTTCAAGTGATTATATACGCCTGGCCCGGGTGGTGTCGGACAAGTTGGACGATGCGCAGTGGGCCGACACCTTGTTTGACAAGGCCGAAGATGCGTGTGCCGACTCCGTCAGCTGCGCCGCCACCGCCGAGGCCGTATTGACCGCCCGCGGCGATAAGGAGCGTGCCCGGCGCCTTTATGCCAAAGCGGAAACCCTGTGCGGCAGCATCGGCGATTATGAGGTGTTAATCCGGTCGGCGGCTCAGCAAACCGGAGATCCGGAGGTTGTGCGCGGGATTGTCCAAACGATCGAATCGAAAATGGCCTCGGCGCGCGATCTGAGAACCTTGGCAGAACGCGTGCTGACCTACTTAAATGATAAGGAATGGGCGCGACGTATCTATCAAAAGGCCTTGCAGGCCTCCGATGCCAACCAACGCATGTCCGAACTGATCGTCAGTATTAAAAACAGCCTGGGTGATGAAACTTGGGCCCGAAAGCTGTACTAGCAAATTGGGGTCGATGCGCCAGAGGCTTTTGTTTCTGCCGCTTCGGCCCCTTTTCCGGCCGGCAGGCGGCGTGTGCCTTGTGAATACTAACCGCGCGTCACCACCCGTCCGGTGAAACCGACACCGATCACTTGTTGTTCAAGGCAGCCTTGACCCTGTCGCGGGTCATGGGCAGCTGCAACACCTTGGCACCCGTAGCATCGTAGACGGCCGTGGCCAGAACGCCCCCCATGCAGACAATGGCCGGTTCACCGCCGCCCTTGGGGGGCAGCGACGGATTGGGCACAATCACGGTTTCAATCTTGGGTACCCATGAAAAACGGGGAATGGCGTACGTATCGAAGTTGGTGTCCAAAAGCCGGCCGTTATCGAAACGCTCCTCTTCGCTCAGGGCATAGCCCAACCCCATGGTCAGGCAACCTTCCATTTGAATGGTGGCGCCCTGTGGATTGACGACCTGGCCCATCTCCTGGGCGCAGGCCACCCGCTTGACCTGGATGGCGCCGTTGTTTTCATCCACCACAACTTCGGCCATTGCGGCCACGTAAGTTTCGGCATCGATTCCACAGGCGATGCCGAAACCCCGTCCGCTGGGTGGCTTGGCTGATGTGTATCCGAATTTTTGCGCCACAGCTTCCAGAACCGACCGCATACGCCGGTCCTTTAGATAGCGCAGGCGAAAGTGCAGCGGATCCTGGCCGGCCGCGGCAGCCATCAGGTTCAGGTGCAAATCGCGAGCATAGACGTTGGTGTTGGCTGCGGGCGCCCGCCAGGGACCCACGGCAAAGGGGTGAATGCCTGGCGCGATGCGCCATTCCCCATAAACCGACTCCCGGTGGTGGGGAATTTCGTAAAAGTTGTCGCAGCCGCG
>JBJYWP010000131.1:0-77841 GCA_046259485.1 Promineifilaceae bacterium (SeqCode)
TCAGTAGCTTTTCCAAGAGCAGGGCTTTGGCTTTCCCCTCCAGCAAACGGCTGCGGAATTCACTCAGCACACTAAAGTCAAATCCGGGGTCCGTCAGCTCTAAGCCCAACAAATACTTGACATCGATGCGGCTGCGGACCGCCTCTGCTGCCTGGCGATCGGTCAGATTCTCTCGAAATTGCACAACTGTCACTAGCGCCAACCGCCGGGGGGCCAGTGCCGGTTGGCCTAATTCTGGAAACAGCTCGATGAAATCTTCATCCGCATAGATGGTGCCCAGTTTATCTCGCAAGGTAAGATAGGGATTGCCTTTGGGAAAAGCTACCAGGGCGACTTCAATGGTGGATTCGGGAATATCCTGGTTGTAATCGGGGATCAACATGGCGTTCCTCCTTGCCATAATTATCCCGACAACTATAGCTAATTCCCGTTAAAATCGCCCTCAGGAGACTTCGCCAACAGAATCGGGAGGTTTTTCTTTACTCGCTGCGTGTGCCAACAAGCAACTGCTAACGTAGATTGTTGGCTGACAACCTAATGTAACATGTTGTTGTGCGCTGTAGGGCGGCGTCCGAATCTTCAGCCAAACAAGAAACCTTCCGGCGTCACCCTGGACGAACTATGGCAAAACCTAGGTGGGGTCCAGATTCCGCTGCAAACCCGCCACCGAAGATTCAGCGAGGAAGAAAATGGGGTGCCCAGGGGTTTCCATACGCCAACGCGCAAAATCGAATTCTATTCCGAGATCATGTTGGAACAGGGTTATCCACCGCTGCCGGACTATGAAGAACCGCTGGTAAGCCCCTTATCCCGATCAGATTTAGTCGAGCGTTACCCGCTTATCCTGACCTGTGCCAAGAACACCCTCTTTTGCGAATCCCAGCATCGCGCGCTGCCCAGTTTACGGGGCAAATCCCACGATCCCGAAATAGAGCTGCATCCACAGCCGGCCGCTGCGCGTAGCATTCAGGAAGGGGATTGGGTTCGAATTGAGACGCCTGTGGGAAGCGTGCGCGCCCGGGCTCGCTTTGACGAATTACTCGATCCGCATGTCGTCTGCGGGCAGCACGGTTGGTGGCAGGACTGCGCAGCGATTGGCGCGCCGGGCTACGATCCTTTCAGCGAAGAGGGCGCCAATTTCAACCTGATCATCGGCAATGACGCCATCGACCCGGTCAGCGGCTCTGTCCCGCATCGCGCTTACCTATGCCAGATCCATTCGGCAGAGTGAAAGTCATAGAGCATTAAATCGATCAACCAGGTTAGACAATTTGTCTACCCGGTCGCGCCATAAGTTCCCAGCGCAGCGTCTCCCCCGACAGCAGCAGTTCCTCCACCTGCCGCCCAGGACGCATGATCAGCACATGACGGCCGTTCTCATCCTGCCACTGCCGCCCCTGATCGACCATCATCCAATCGTCGTCAAACTTGACCCGGTGGATCCACACACGGCCGTTGCGGCCAATTGTACAGTCCACTGTAATAAATTCACTCATCTAGTCTGTTATTCCAAAGTTGCGCCAGTTTCCAATACTTCACTGCCTCATAATAGGCCATATAAGCGCTCAAGCGTAGTCCATGCCAACCGTCTTTGTAACCCTTCAGCGTCACATAGCGCCACCAGAACTGGCGCAGAGGCTGCGACAGATAATGGTGCGGCTTAACCCTGATCCCTTCTTCAAACAAGATACCCGCATCATAAGACGTATATTTCGCCTGTGTTTTCTGGAACTGCGCCTTGTCCTCGTAATTATAATGAATCAACGGGTTCTCTAAATAGCCCGTTTCACCTTCCACAACCGCAATTTCATGCACCGGCCGTTCATAGCTGGCATAGCCATGACGCAGCAGACGCAGCTGGTAATCGGGATACCAGCCCGCGCCAAGAGTTAATTTGCCAAAAATCATATTATGCCGCGGCACATACCAGGCGTTTTCCGCCTTATCCCGGATCACATGCCGGATTTCGATCCCCAGATCCGGCGTGGCTCGTTCATCCGCGTCGACAAAAAACACCCAATCCGTCTCTATCACGCCCAGCGCATCATTTCGCTGCTGCGCATAATTTTCGAAAGGGTTCTGCAACACCGCCGCTCCCGCCCCCTCCGCCAGGGCCACCGTGTCGTCATCGCTGAAAGAATCAAACACCAGGACCTCATCCGTCCATTCCAGGCTCTGAATGCATGCCTCGATATGCTTTTCTTCATTCAGCGTCAGGATAATGGCCGTCAACTTGGGGCTTTCATTTGGATCCATTGCTTATTGGTTCATCCGCGTAACTGGAGAGGCTGTTCTATTTTTTACCGTTTGGCGACCAGATAGTGGCTACCTGCCTATAAGCCTGGCTGAGCTGCGGATCGCTGACAATTCTTGCTTTCCGTTTCATCGCTTTGGTAACCAGGCGTGAAGCCAGCGCATAGCGAAAGCGACCATGATGTTTCCGGTAGAGCATCGCCCGGCTGCGCCATAAATCGACAACCGATTCAGCCGGCACCTGGCTGGTGCTCTCTCCACCATAATGAATCACCTCGGCCGATGGCACGACGTAAACCTCCCATCCCGCCTCACGCACTCGCCAGCTCCAATCAATTTCCTCGCAGTACATATGAAAAGACTCGTCAAACCCTTTCGTCGATTCGGCCACATCGGCACGCACCATCATCGTCGCCCCCAAGGGATGATCAACTTTAAAAGGATTGCGGCGCGGCGAAAAACGGCGGCGCGCATAACGGCCGTTGAAACGGCTCTCGTAAAGACGCGAGGGCATGGGCATCAGATCAAACATCAACTGGCTAAGACCGGGGAAGTAAAAGGCGCTGTGTTGGAAACGGCCGTCGCCATAGATAAGACGCGCGCCGGCAATGCCCGCTTTCGGCCGTTTATCCAGAGCGGCCACCAGTTCCTTGATCGCCCCGGGCCTGACAAAAGTATCGGGATTGAGCAAGAAGTAATAGCGCGGCTTCATTGCCGATGCGGCCCTCATACCCTGATTATTGGCGGCCGCAAAACCCAGGTTTTCCTCATTAGCAATAACATTAACCTGTGGATAAAGCGCGTTCAGTAAGGAAACTGTCCCATCCGTCGAAGCATTGTCCACAACCCAGGTCTCGCCCCACAGCTGGGATTTTGAAAGGTCATTACAGACGGATCGCAAACAATCTGCCAGGTATTCCCTCACATTCCAGCTGACGATAATAATCGCCACGTCGATTCCGCTCGTAGATCCTTGCTTCTCACTCATGGTTCTACTTCAAGTAGTTCATCCGCCGTTAAATCAAGCGTCTCCTGCACAAAGCGAATCGGGTCATACATCTCGTCACGAGCAGCCGTCAACCCATTCCAGCTATAAAAATCGCTGGAGCAGAGCGAAGTCTGGCAAGCTCCTGAATCTACAAAATCAGCCAGTTCGATCTCGATCTGCCTGGCTAAGGCCAATGGAAAATCGCGCCCAAAGACAATTGTTTCATTCGGGATCGGTTCGCTCAAAGTCACGATTTGCGTTTCGTCAAATATATCCTCGGCGACATCGATAACGCGTGAGCGGGCATCCCGCACACGGTAACCGCCATATTCAGGATCGCCATTAACTCGCACATAACCAATCGGGCTGCGCTCGGGCGATAGGCCAAGGACGCGCCATGGTTCCGGATCATCAACCTCCCGATCCCAAACCGTTTCTTCATACGGCAAAATCGGTGGGATGAATTCGGCCGTTGCCAGATCAACGTCTTCATCAGAGACTGCCAACATGGCCACACTTTCACCAATCACAGGCACAATCTCTCCGACCTCAACACCCTCATCCTGCAAGAGAGCCTGGAAGTACAAATAGTTAGACAGGCTGGCCATATTAGGGACTGCCCAGCTTTTACCCTCTAACGACGCTAGATCCTCATCAATGTCGCTGTCACGCCGGGTTACGATCATGCCTGTCTTTGCCTCCAGGCCGTTGTCATCAAGGGCGACGCTGCCCACCTGAATATCACACTGGTCGTGGGCTACTACATAGCCGGCGGGAGATAGAAAACCGATCGTATCTTGCGGTGCGGCGCACATGAGATCGATCACGGCCTGCTCGCTGTCGAGTACGCCGGCTCTAAATTGGAATCCAGTTGATTCACTCAATGCCTCCACCAAAGGTACACTCCGCCGGGTGATTAATTCCGCGTCAAACTGCGGCGGAAAGAGTAACTGCACCGGTCGATCGGCCGTACCGAGTGGTTCTTTTGTAACTTCCAATACCACTTCGACTTCTTCGATAACCAGGCGCGTTGCCTCTTCAACCACTGTTTCTGGAATGATGCGCGTAATCTCTACCTGGTTCTCTATTTCAACCAGTCGTGTTACTTCAACAACATTTTCATTTGGCTGGCATGCTCCTAGCATCACCAGCCCCACCGCCAGCAGTATGACCGGTATCGTTCGCAGCATAGCTTTAGCCAGTTTCGAAACAGACGCGAGGCCCTCCACCAAGCGCCGGTTATCAGATTGTTAAGAAAAGTTGATGCTAGTGTAGCGTTGCCCGGCAGGCCAGCCAACGATACTTAATAGCATTTAAGGATGGGGAGATTTAGATGATCCGACGGCGAATACTCGAACTGGCATAATCGAGCAGGATAACGACGACAGCAATAGCCAGCATCATCACCGCGGCCTGCCGGTAACGCAGCTGCTGAATGTTTTGGCTGAGCACAAATCCAATACCACCGCCGCCGACAAAACCGATAATCGTCGACATACGTACGTTAATGTCCCAACGGTAGAGGGCAAAAGCTGTAAAAGGGGGAATAACTTGGGGGACCACCGCGAAGGCGATCATCTGCAAACGGTTGGCCCCGGTAGCCGTCACGGCCTCGACCGGCCCTTCGTCGATACCCTCGATCTGTTCGGAGAAAAGCTTCCCCAGGGCGGCAATGGAGTGTAAAGTCAAAGCCATAATACCGGCGAACGGGCCCAGGCTGACCCAGACAACAAAAACGATAGCCATGATCAGCGGTTCAATGGATCGCAGAATATTGAGGATACTGCGTGAAATGGTGTAGATAACCGAGCCGATGCCGAATGGCTGCTTTGGTTTTACCAGCAAAGAGAGCAGGCCCAAAATCAGCCCACCGATAACGGCCGGATAGATTGTCCAGTTTTGCGGATTATTAAACTCGTATAACCAGTTCAAAAAAGAACCAACAGCGAAAATGACGACGGCCGATCCCAGGGCTGTTAAAACGGCCGTGACAATTTTAGCCGGACCAGTTTCCAAAGATAAGACGGCTTCCTGCCCATAGCGGCTGCCATACGAGGCAGCCAGGAACCCGGCAAACAAAGCCATGATCGGCGGCAGGAAGACGCGTATGAAATCGGCCACTACGGCTATGAAATTACCCACAAACCAGAAGAGAGACAATTCCTCTTCCAGCCATGCTCCTACCTCCAAACCTAAGAGAGCCAGGAGTGCTATTCCAAAAATAGCTAAAAAGAGGGTAATGACAACGCGTATGACCAGGATAATTTTCTCATTCCTGGTCGCATCTTCTTCAATTGCCGGGCTCGCCCCGATCCGCCACAATAACCACAAGGCCACGGCCGTTATCACCAACAATCCGGCCGCCATCCACAATGAATAGTCCCCGGCCTGGGCTGCCAACCCGGAAATAAATGACGTGATTTTCAAGGTGATCCAGCCGGCAATCGGCAGCGCGACAATCGCCGCCATGATCGCCGCCAGAGGTGCGGTGACCGGCTCCATTAGATTCCGTGCGGCCAAAAAAGACACGGGAACAGCGAGAGCGGTGCCCATCGTCGAGGCTAGGAGGGCCATAAAAATAGTTTCAATTATCCGTTCGATGGTCACCTGCGACGCTTCGCTCAATCCCCATCGCCCTGTCTCAGCATCCACCTGCACCAAATCAGGATCGGCCAGCAACCGCAGCACGCGCGTGACATTTGCCTGGCGCACGGGATCAAGCGGTTTCTCCATGTTGATATCCGTCGCCTGTACGGCAAAAGCAAATACCAGCAAGATGGCCAGAATGATCAGGATCGTGCGGGCCAGGTGCTGCCAGGTTCGTGTTGGTGAAGTCTCTTGCATCTAAATAATCCGTTTCCGTACTTTCGAACTGACGTAATCGAGCAAAGTAACGACGACGGCAATCGCGATGACCATGACGCTGGCCTGGCGATACTGGGTCAGGTTCGTGCTGCGGAACAAAACCAGGCCGATACCGCCGCCGCCGACAAAACCGATGATCGTCGACATGCGTACGTTGATGTCCCAACGATAAAAGATGAACGCCAGATAATGGGGCACGATTTGCGGAACAACCCCGAAATTAATCGTCTGAATGCTGTTAGCGCCTGTAGCCTTGATCGCCTCGACCGGCCCTTCCTCAATATTTTCTACTTGCTCGGAGAATAATTTTCCCAGGTCGGCGATGGAATGCAGCATCAAGGCCAGCACCCCGGCAAAGGGACCGATACCGACCCAGATCACCAGTACAAAGCCCATAATCACCGGCTCAATCGCCCGCAAAACATTTAAAATCGTCCGCGTGACCGAATACGTGGCCATCCCCGTCGGCACCTCACGCTTTGGTGGGACACGGAGGGAAAGCAGGCCGCCGATGATACCCAAGATCACGGCCGGTACGGCCAGGGTGAGATAAAGAGCCGGCGTCTCCTGTGGGATGTGCCGACAAATACCCAGCAGGCAGATCCAATTCACAGCATAGCCGATGCCCCAAACCACAACGGCCATTCCAATGATAGTCAAGACGGTCTGCAAGACACGCGCCGCCCCATCAGGCAGGCGAGACACAGTTTCCTGTCCCAGTCGGCTGCCATAGGCCGCCGCTAAACCCGCGCCTAAAAAGGCGATAAACCAGGGCAAGAAAACGCGCACCACGTCCGAAACAACATAAATAAAATTCCCGATGAAAGAGAAGAAACCTAAAATATCATCCAGCCAGGCCCCGAAAACCAGTCCCAGTTGCGCTAAGAAACCAATCGCCAAAAAACCGAGAGCCCCCGCGAGAATCACGCGCAGCCAGGCCAGCCAGCCGGGCATGTCGCTGCGCCGGCCGGCCATGATTCGCCCGCCTAACCACCAGACAAGCAGCATCAACAAAATAACGGCGATAAAACCACCAAGACCAATCAGGACCGAACTGCTCACTGATTCGGCGAGCTTGGAGACCTCCTTTCCCAGCAGCAGCCCGATGGCCCCACCGATTGGCAGGCCAATGATCGCCGCCATCACCGCCGATAAAGGTGATCCCACCTCTTCCATAATATTTCTGGCGCCCAGGAAGGAGATCGGCACGGCCAGTATCGTCCCCAGGGTCGAAGCCATGAAGGCCATGAGCACCGTTTCCAGCATGCGCTGCAAGGTTTCAATGGTTGTGTCGCTGGGGCCAGTAATGCGCCGGTCAATAATTTCCGCCACCTCGATCCGCTGTGGCTCCTCCGTTTCCCGGATATCGGGCATGGTGAACGTCACTTCAAACTCACCGCTCTTATCGGCGCGAAATTCGCTCAAACGGCGTATTGTTGTCGCTCCGGCCGGGTGCCAGGCGATGATCCCCCTGGCATCGGCGGGATAACCCGCACCAATCATCGTTATCGGATCTTGGGTGGTCGAGGCGCAATTGGGGACCATCGTCAGCTTGCGCCCGTTACTCTCAATCTGCGAGCCCTTGACCTCCTCCGGACAGGGCATGCGGATCGACATATTGATGCTTTCCGAAACAGTCTCGTAGGAGAAGAGATCGGGATGCGCCAGCTCACGAATGAGGCCCACCAGATTCTCCTGCCGCTTAGGTTCAAGAGGCTCCTCCAGGTTGACCTTTGTTACGCTGACTGCATAGGCGAAGAGAAGAAAAATGGCAACACCGATGATAATATTGCGTATTCTTGTCCTATCCTTGCTTTCTCCAACTTCTTCGTTCATGAATCCCTTGCGGGTTTTCCCCGGAAACTCCTTTAAATTTCTAACTGGATGCTTCGCAAACCAGTTTCCAGGGAAATATCTAACCCTTACGCAGTCAGAACCTTAACGTAGTTAAGGCCTTAATATCGTTTAGACATTATCCAATACGCTCCGCTTCACGGCCGTATATTTCAACAAATTTGTCGTCATCAATCTCTTCCGGCGTGCCATCGAAGACAAGCTGTCCCGCATTGAGGGCAATCGCCCGTGTGCTGTACTGCTGCACCAGATCGAGGAAGTGCAGGCTGCATAAAACCGTGATCGAGTCCTCTTGATTGATCTCCAGGAGATAACGCATGATGCTGTGCGCCAGCGCCGGATCGAGGCTGGCTACGGGCTCATCAGCCAGGATCATTTCCGGTTCCTGCATCAATGCCCGGGCGATACCCACTCGCTGTCGCTGGCCGCCGCTCAATTCATCAGCGCGATTATCCGCTTTATTGTCAATGCCCACCCGGTTCAGGTTGGCATGGGCGCGTTCGATATCTTCCTGGGGGAATCGGTTAAGAATACTGGCCAGGGGGTTGACGTATCCCAGACGGCCGCTCAGCACATTGGTTAGGACGGTCGATCGCTCAACCAGGTTAAAATGCTGGAAGATCATGCCGATCCGCCGCCGCGCTCGCCGCAGCTCCTCGCCCGTGATGTGTGATAGTTGCGTATCATTCCACCAGATCTCGCCTTCGGTGGGATCGATCAAACGGTTAATACAGCGTAGAAGCGTGCTCTTGCCGGAGCCGCTGAGGCCGATGACGGCCACAAACTCACCATCCGGCACTTCAAAGCTGACATCCTTCAAAGCCACAGTTCCGTCATCATAAACTTTGGTTAGATTTTTTACGCGGAGCACAAGGACCCCCTAACAGTTCTCATGGGGATGTCGGGAAGTTCAGACATTGGCAGCTCCCGGCAAATACCCAATATGCCATCTATGGCAGCCAGAAAAAATACGTCTATTTTTTCACTTCTCTTTTGTACCTTCTTCCGGCCTGATTGATGATTGCGGCCAAAAGGAAATTAAAAACTTCAGCTTGCCGCAAAAAGCCGGTGTAGTTATAGGGTTTCCTACAACAGTTAGAAAAGTTAAAAAAAGCCGGGTGGACGGTTGCCGTCTACCCGGCTTTTTCAGCTAATTACGTTTCGGCTTATTCGCCGAACACGTCTTCGGCCGTAATGCCCAGGTTCGTCATCGCTGAACGGACTGGATCGTAGAAGCTGTCCGTCACCTGTTGAACCCCGGTCCAGTTATAGAACTCTTCCGAACAAATGGACTGCAGGCATTCCTCGGTCTCGGTGAATGCGGTCACGGCATCGGTGATCTGGCTGGCCAGCGCCAGTGGGAACTCCGGTCCATAGGAGATGGTATCATTGGGGATTTGCGGCGTCAGGAACAGGATCCGCGTCTTGTCAAAGATATCCGGCGCCGTGTCGGACACGGAGGAACGGGCATCTAGGATGCGATAACCGCCCTCATCGGGGCCGCCGGCAACCAGGGTTTGTCCATCTTCGTTGCGGGCCGGGCTTTCGCCGGCATCGCGCCAGATTTCCGGATCATCCACGCCGTAGGTCCACTGCCGATCGTAATAGGGCAGAAGCGGTGGGCTGAAGAAAGCCGTACCGAAATCAGCTTCGCCGTTATAGACCGCCAACATGGCGTTGTTATGGCTTCCGGATTCCACAATCTCTCCCGGTTCAACCCCTGCATCTATGAACATTGACAGGGGGTAGAGGTAACCGGAAGTGGAACCAAAGTCCGGGATGGCCCAGGTCAGGCCTGTCAGGTCTTCGATTGACTCCGCGGGGCTGTCCATGGGCACAACGATTTGTGCCGCGTACCAGGACAAACCGTAGCGAACGGCCGCGCCGCCGACGGTCACGCCGCAGCGCTCACTGGCCAACACATAACCCTGGGCGGGGATAAAGCCGATGGTGTCATCGGGCGATGCACACATCTCTTCGATCGTCGCTGCGTAGCTGGTGGGTACGCTAACCACAAAATTCAGACCGGTCGCCTCATTGAGGGCATTGGCCAACAGCTCACCCCCGGAGATAATGGCATCAGCCTCCACCGAGGGAACGAAGAGGACCTGGATCGGTCGTTCTTCCGAACCTAACGGTGCTTTTTCTACTTCCTCGACGACAGTTTCCGTTATAGTTTCCGTCTCGGTTACGACACGGGTAACCTCTACTTCAACCTCCACGGGGACCTCTACTTCCTCTGTTACCGTCTCTGTTTGCGTAACAACACGCGTTACTTCAACTGTTTGGGGCTGGCAGGCAGCAAGAGCTACGGTGAACACAAGAACAATCACGGCAAGCCAGCTAATCGTACGTTTGGACATTTCGCCTCCTTAAGCGGAAATTATTGGCATGTCTGGTTTCCAGAGCACGCAAAACCATCAAACAGGGTGCATGAATCTCGAAAACTGTCCACCCCGGCAGCAAGTACTGCACAGCTTATTTAAGCGCTATTAAGCTATTCTGGCAAGTGTATTATGTCACCAATTTTATAGTGATATTATCAACTGAAATATGACTGTTTTATTCGGTCAAGAAATGAGTTTCCGCAAATGCCGCCAGGCCTTATTGGCTTAAGTTTTTCATGGGTACTTCACGGGGTTCACAAGCTTGCAGATTCCCTTCATCCGGCAAATCGACCCATAGCTCCTGCGCATCTACGCGGTTATTGAATTCTGAAATCTCGACATCTTCGTGGATCAGACCGGCCCAAATCGGCTGTGGATTACGATCGCCGAAGGGTCCGACGACGCGAATGCCGCCGGTAATAACTGCCCGGTCGCCGGGCATGAGGTAATAGTAACCGTCAATTTCTTGCAGGTCTTCAGGATTGCCGACCGCCCAGCGGAAGGGATAAGTGGTTAGTTCATTCTCAAAGCCGATCGCCACCCGCCAGGCGCCGGATTCCGTATGCCAGCCCAAGGTATTGTAATTCCAATCCGAATCATAAACGGTGCCCGGTTCCGGACCCGTGGTCCGGATTGGCGTATTGCCGTAATTCTCCACCGTCATCGTGAAGGTAATGGTGTCACAAAGGGCAACGGCCGTAGCGCTGAATTCCAGAGTATCACCGGCCGGAGGCGCGAAGATATCGGCGCGCGGCACACCGCCATAGGTGATCGTCAGGCTGTCTTCCACACGCATCTGCTGCCCTTCCAGATCACGGGCAACGGCAATGATCGGATAGGTCCCATCAGCCGGCGGCGTAGCCCCATTATCGACTCCACCCTCATAATCATAAACATGGCGTCCCGGCATATTGGCCGGCACATCACGTTCTAACTCAGAAATCGGCACCTCCGTCCCATCGGGCATTTGCAAGAAAACGCGCACATCATCCACTTCCTTGGCCAGGTAAAACTGTGCCTGCACGCGATCGGCGATGCCGTCCCGATTCGGCGTAAATAACCGCTTATCCAGCTCAAACCCGCGCATCTCCGGCAGGTCGACATCCGCATCGGCGATGGTCATTGATCCTTGCTCAGACTCGGTAACTCCCTGCTCATCAGTTGCTTCGATGGTCCAGGTGTAGGTTCCATCCTGTAACAGGCGGGTCAAGATCTCCCCCTCGACGTTATCTTCAGGCAGCCGGTACCCATCCACGATGCCGCTGAAAAGCACCTTGTAATCACCCGCGCCACGCGGCTTCTCTTTCCGGAAGTAATATCGTTCGCCGGCTGCGTTTTCAAAATAGATCGACACATCGGCATTGCGCGCCAATGAATAACTAATTTGCGTTGCGTCAGTCAGGCCATCGGCATTGGGCGTGATCTGGTCGTCATTAACCTGCACATCACGCAGCAGGCTGCCATCTCCATTAACGATGCGCCATCCCAGAAGGATGACCAAAATGACCAGCAGCAGGGCTATCAAAGCCACAAAATAAGGCGCCTGTTTTCTATTGACCATGATAGAAGTTTACCAGGGAGCGTGCAGGGCGAGAAACGCGTTTTAACGACGATTTATCTATGCTCACCCCAATTCGGAAATTCTCTGATCTCTACTAGCTCTTTTTTTCTTCACATCGAATTATATTTCTGGAAATGGGTCTGTATACATCTGTAAACGCGGCACCCTTGCCGCGCTCAACACGCTGCAGGACTTACGCGGCTATTCCTGAAAAACTGGTTCCGGCCGTCTGGCACGACGGATAATCACAGCCAGGGCAGCCATGACGGCGACAATGATCGAAACAAACGTAGCCACGGCCAGGCCGGTATCAATACCGCCCAGCGATACCGTCCGGCTGTCCAACCGCACCAGCTCCAACAGCGAACGGCCGATCGCGTAAAGGATCAGGTAAAGCGCCGTCATCTCCCCAGGCAGCATTTTTTTCGCGTAATGCTTCGTCAGATAATGCAGCAGCAGGAAGGCCAGGAAGCTCCACAGCGACTCATAAAGAAAAGCGGGGTGGAACCGCTCAACATCGGCATAGGCGGGGAGTCGATATTGGGGATCGATATGAACAGCCCAGGGCACATCGGTAGGACCGCCGTAAAGCTCCTGATTAAAGAAATTGCCCCAACGGCCGACTGCCTGCCCCAACGCTAGACCAACCACGGCCAGGTCAGCCCAAGGGAGAAAGGGAATACGCGCCCGCCGTGCATAAATGAATAAACCAAGCGCGCCACCGGCAATCCCACCATAAATTCCCAGGCCCCCTGATCGAATATTAAGCAGCTGGTAAGGGCTGCGTAAATAGTCCAGAACCGAATTAATGCCCCGTGCAGCCATGCTGGGAGACGGGGTAAGAATATGATAAAGCCGCGCCCCAACAACGCCGAAAATCAGCGCCCAAATAATACCGTTCCAGACATGTTCGGGATTCCAAATTCGCCACGGCGCATCCTCAACCCACGCTTCTTTAACGTCAGTTACTGCCGCCAATGATTCCTGGACAAAACTGATCTCGCCCTTTTTCAGGCCTACATTTCGCGGATCGAAACCCCACAAATAGAGAAACTCACCGCTGTCCTTAATCCCTTTTTTAACCAACTCCTGCTGCATCTCTTCAGAAAAGCCAAGGAAAGAAAGCGACTGCTGTTGGATCTCTAGGGGCACTGTTTGATTATATATTGCCCGGGCGCGTTCAGAAGCAAGCGAAGCCACCACCCAGCAGCCCAGGACCACGCCGCCGATGATCCAGATGCCGTACCAATAAATATCGAAATCAAGCGCTTCGATGTGTAGGGCGACGCGGCTGGGAGTCGTGCCACTGGTCAAGTGATATAGAAATAGGGCAATAGCAAATAGCGCGACGAGTGCAATAGCGACCCAATAAGGGGCGATGCCCAAACCCTTGCGTTCTGTTGATGCAGTCACCGGAATAATTTAATCGCTATCTTGATGCCCGTATTCCTGTTTCCAGACGCTGTACATGCGCTGTCCTAAGGTAAAGTAGGTGGTGACAGCCAGGATGATCAAGGCGATATTGGGCAAGTTAAGGATAAGCAGCACGATCATCAGCAGGTAACGCTCAACACGACTGGCGACGCCTACTTTGTTCTCGTAACCAAGTGACTCCGCTTTAGCGCGTGAATAGCTCACGAGCAAAGATCCCGTGATCGCCACGTAAGCGACGGCCAGCATCTGCGGATCGTTGATGCTGAAGTAATAATAGATAAAGCCACCAAAGAGGATGACTTCTGCTAACCGATCCAAAGTGGAATCAAGATAAGCACCGAACCCCCCTTGCTTGCGCCCTAATTTCCGCGCCAGGGCGCCGTCGAGCGCATCAAG
Organism: Promineifilaceae bacterium (SeqCode); assembly: GCA_046259485.1. Lineage (GTDB taxonomy): Bacteria > Chloroflexota > Anaerolineae > Promineifilales > Promineifilaceae > JAACFF01. The sequence continues at coordinate 13,739 of JBJYWP010000131.1, forward strand.
CGGCGCCAGAAATATCATGGCGAGACCGGCCCAGCGGAATTCTCCAATGGCAATCAGATAAGCCAGGAAAAAATGAGCCAGCATACCCACAACTGTTAAGATGTCCGGCGAAATCTTATAGTGGGCCAGAAAGGTGACGACCGGATCGATGAGCGGTGCTGTATAACCACGCATCTGATCCGTAAAGGTTGGCTTCACTGGCGCAGCTGTTTCAGATGAATTAGATTCTTCCATAATCCCTAGAATACCCCGTAGGCATAATTTTTATGCAATTGAACACGAAAGATCGTGGGTATGCAAGCCTATTAACGGGAAGCAAGAAAAAAGGCCAGGGCGGCGTCCCTGGCCTTGATAATACGGTGCAGAAGTTACGGCCGTTTATGACCGCGGCACCTTTGTCCTTCTTCCTTCCTGTTGAGCGTCCCGCCCAACAAACCTCCGCTTAACGAGAGCCCGGCAGTCCGAAGACGGCCGTCCCTAGTTTAATGACGCAGTAAGAGCGCTCATCCGGTTGGCGACGCTGTCGTCAATAACCTGATCGCCCACGCGGATAATTATCCCACCTAATATGGAAGGATCAACTTTGAATACAATATCCGCAACCTTGAGTGCCTTTTTAATATCGGCCTGCTCTTTATCGGTCAGCGGCAAAGCACTGGTAACCTCCGCTTTGTCACCCTTTAGTGCGCTGACATCGGCCGGCACCGCGGAGAAGAATTCTATGATCAACTCATGTTGCCGCTTTTCATCCAGAGATTCGCCAACCAACTTGTTAGCAGCAGCAATAGAAATGGCCGCGACCTGGCCTCGCAGATCAGCCAGGATGCGATTACGCTCTTCCTCCGCATCCTCACCAGCCTTGGCGACGATCTCTTTCGCCTCTTCATTAGCCTTTGCTTCAATTGCCTTCGCTGAATCCTCAGCCTGGGATACAGCTTCCTGGCGGATACGCACCGCTTCCTGGCGTGCATCATCCATGATCTTTTCCGCCTCGGCGTCGGCGTTATCGCGGGCGATAGCCGCCTGTCGTGAATCTTCCAGACCTTTAGCGATGCGCGCTTTACGTTCCTCAAGTATTTTGATGATCGGCTTGTAGACCAACCCCTTTAGCAGGAGCATCATGATCGTAATGATCAAGATCTGCATGATCAGGTAGCCTATGTTAATGCCTAATGCTTCCATATCACTTTTCCTTGAACTGCTTTAATTTCTCTATAGAACCGATGCTGGACTTTAGAGAACAAACAGGATAATGAGCGCAACGACCAGAGCATAAATAGCGATAGCCTCGGCAAATGCAATACCAAGGATCATATTTGTCTGGATGTCACCACTGGCATCGGGATTACGCGCGATACCCTGTACCGCGCCGCCAACCAGGATACCAATACCGGCGCCCGCGCCAATTGCTCCTAACATGGCCAGGCCCGCACCAATTGCTTTCAGACCGGTTACCAGAGCCAGTGCAGCTTGTTCATCCATGTGAAATTCCTCCAACTATATTTATTCTTATCAAATTAATCTTCTAAAAATCATTAAAAAACGATGTTAATGTTCTTCAGCATGATGGCTTGTCGATGCACTGCTCATGAAAATCAACGTGAGCAAACCAAACACCAGCGCCTGGATCAGGCCGACAAAGAACTCCAAACCAAAGAAGGCCACATTGGCTATCGGTAACAGGAAAGCCATGACAAATAACAGCACCATACCGGCGAAAATATTACCGAGTAAACGGAAGGCGAACGAGATAATCTTCGAGAATTCACTGATCAATTCCAGCAAGCCAACCGCCGGATCGATCGCCTTAATCGGATTCTTGGCCACCTCTTGTCCATATCCTGGAGCGATGAAGGGGAAGAACTTGGCCAGATAGCCGCGCCCTCCTAAGTATTTAAAACCATAGAACTGGACCATAGTCATGGCAATCAGAGCAAAAGCCAACGTGTAATTGAGATCAGTCGCTCCAGGCCTTAGGAAAGGCACGATGGTCCAATCTTTCGCTTCCGTATTAAAGCCAATCATCTGTCCCTTACTGTTAAACTCTTCAGGGGCGTCATCGCTGGCATTCACTTCGCTCAACAGCATGAGTGCCCCGCTGTTCAAATCTCCTACGTTCTGTTCATCCCAAAAGATTTCTTGCTCATGGAAAAATGCTTCCACATCTTCATCTGATAGGTGTTCGCCGTTGGCTTCCGCCTTGGCTTCTAAGGCTTTGACCTCTTTTTCAGCCAGAAAATGGGGCTTGTATTCCCAGAATCCGATGCTGTCCCAACCGGGGATCAGGGATGTCCAGTTTGTAACCAGAATAATCAAGAGGATGCTCATGAAGTAAGGGAAGAAATCCTTTACTTTAGAACCGGCGATATTCTCGGCGAAGTTATAGGCGCCTTCGACGATCATCTCGAATAAATTGTAGAAACCGGTAGGTACCTCATCGGCCGTTTTCGATCCTGCTCGCAAGGCGAAAATGAGAATCAATAACAATCCATAGGCTATTAAGGAAGCCACAAATGTATTGGTCAAGCCCTGATTACCAAATAAGGTGCTCACGATTGGCCAGTCCGCGCTGCCGGGGTACGTCTCACCGGGCAGCTGGATATAAGGTAAGACCGGTTTGGTTAATTTGATAATCGAACCCAGGATAAGCAGCAAAATAACACAGAGGATAACGATGTATCTCTTTTTAATCATGTTATTGTGTCGTCCTTCTTTTCATACTTTTCTTGTTCAGTCTTTTCAGTTTGCTTATTTGACCTGCCTACAATGAAGAGGCTGATGCGGACCATAACAAAAAGGGTCACAGGAAAACTTAGTAACAAAAATGCTATGGTCAAAAAACGGCGCTCGTTGCCGAGCAAATCATCAAGCAGCCAACCTGCGCCAAAGGCGATAGCGATTATAACGATAGCTATTATCCCGGTTGCACAACCTGCCTGCCCAACTGTGTTCATCAAGTTGGCGGTATTTCTAAGCTTTGGGTCTTGTGACAAGATATATTTCTTCGTATAAAAGGGCTGCTTGTGCATTATAGCACAAACAACCTCAACGGCAATCAACCCCTCAGATAAAGTCTTACTTAAAAGACAAGGTCATGTCTTCAGCCTGCTTATCCTATCCCGGGAAAGAATGAAGCTGCGGCTTCTAAAGTCCAGGTATAGGCGGAATTGGCGAAAATACCCAGGTACAAGACAAAGAATATCGAAATAACCAGGCCAATTTGCGCCGCCCGCGAAACGGGAATGGCGATTTCTTCGTCATCCGACCTGTATAGATACATATGTTTGATAATGCTCAAATAGTAGTAAAGGGCTACAAAAGCGTTCAGAATGCCAATCAGGGCTAACCACCACAAACCGGAATCAACGGCCGAACGGAAAATAAAGAATTTGCCGAAGAAACCGGCGGTCGGTGGAATGCCGCCTAATGACAGGACCGCAAATAACATGATTAAGGCCAGTCCCGGTGCGCGGCGATTGAGTCCATCCAGATCGCTGATTTCATCTGATCCGGTGATATTGCTGACCAGGATAATCACGCCAAAGGCCGCGATATTGGTGAATAGGTACATCAACAAATAAAACATCGAAGCCCCTGTCCCATCTTGCGACAGCGTCACAAAACCGATCAGAATATAACCGGCCTGGGCGATACTAGAATAAGCCAGCAAGCGCTTTATATTCGTCTGGAAGATAGCCACCAGGTTACCCAGAGTCATGGTGATGATACAGATGGAGACAATCATGGCCCACCAGCCGGGAGCGTTAGTTGGCGAGAAATTACTGACATCGCCGAAGGCGCCGGAGGTGAAGACGCGTAACAAAACAGCGAAACCGGCCGCTTTGGATGCTGTAGAGACGTAACCGGTAAATGGAGTTGGCGCTCCCTGGTAGACATCAGGTGTCCAGAAATGGTAGGGAACGGCCGAAATTTTGAAACCAAAACCAACCAGGGCCAGGGCTGCGGCCAGTAAGATAACGGCATTCACCCCAGCGGGAAGATTGCCTTTGGTAAGGGTACCAATAACATAGATATTAGTTTCACCTGTCACACCGAATATCATACTCAATCCATAAAGCATAACGCCGGTGGCAAATGCGCCGTAGATAAAGTATTTCATACCCGCTTCGGATGAAAGTTTCTTTTGCATAGCAAAACCGGCCAATACATAGGAAGAGACGCTGGCCAATTCCAAAGCGACATAGACCATGATCAGATCGGCCGAAGCTCCCATCAAGCAAAAACCAATCGCCGCGGCAATAAGCAGGGCATAAAACTCGCTGCGCTGTAGATAGGGCACATCCATGGCCAGCAGACTAGTCAAACCGAGAGCAGACAGGAATATAACCGTAAAGACCAAGGATACCATGTCGAAACGAATCATGCCGCCCCACATCTGGCTCTCATTGAGAGTCCATTGGGAATTCGGCATGTCGAAGAAAAGCCATAAGCCCAGGACAACTAAGAGCGTGATGAAGGCGCCCCAGGCGGTCATCATACCAACACGCCGGCGATCTTCAGGTTTTAAGAAACGATCGTATGCCAGAACAAGAACGAGTAGTATCGTCAGGCCAATCTCAGGAGCTAGTGCTGCAACCCAAGTAGAATCAAGATTTGGGCTCACCTATGCACCTCCAAACAGTTGGAAAATGTTGGTAGCTGCCACATGTAAGCTGTCCATCACGGTCAAGACTTGCTGCGCACTTTGGATGCGCTCGACAACAGGAAGCATGCCTGACTCAACGATAGGGGCGATAACATTGGGAACTACGCCAATAAGGATCATTAAGGCGCAAAACATGATAAGGGCAAATTTGTCGATGGCCAACAGCGGACGCATATCGTGCCACTTCTCGTCATCAAACTCGCCAAAGAAAACATTATTAACGGCGCGCAAAATATAGGCCGCGGTGATGATAATGCCTAGAACAGCAATCAGCGCGATCCAGTTATAATAACTGGAAGGATTAAGCGAGAATACCGCGTCGAGGTTTAGACTCGTGCCGTTCCATACGCCCATGAAGATAGGGAACTCCGCAATAAACCCGGAAAGCCCAGGCATGCCCATTGATACGAGACCGCCGATAATAAAGGGAATCACCAACCAGGGCAGGGCACGACGCATGCCGCTCAATTCATCCATGTTTCTCGTGTGCGCACGATCGTAAATCATACCAACCACGGAGAAGAAGAGAGCCGTCATAATGCCATGGCTGACCATTTGGATGCCTGCTCCGAGAAAGCCATACAGCGTCATCGCCGCGAAACCCATAGAAACCAAACCCATATGGGAAACGCTGGAATAGCCGATCAGATATTTCATATCCGTCTGCCGCATGGCTACAAACGCACCATACACCACGTTGATCAATGTCAGCAATATCACAAAAGGCATCCAGTAAACAGCGCCTTGAGGAAGGATCTGAATACCCACGCGCATGGATGCATAAGCACCAAGCTTCATCAGCACACCGGCATGAATCATAGAAACGGCCGTCGGCGCGGCGACGTGACCATCAGGCGACCAGTTATGCAGCGGCCAAATACCCGCTAAAACCGCAAAACCGAGGAAGAGCGGCATGAACAAAACCAGCTGCGTATCAAAGGGGAAATTCGCCTCCGACCACACCCGCAGATCAAATGTCGCCGGCAGCCCCTGCTGCGGCAGTTGGAAGTAAAGGATAAGGAAGGCGATAAAAGAAATAAAACTGCCGATTAGAAGATAAAGGGTCAGCTTCATTGCCGCGTACTCACGCCGTTCGGGCCAACCCCAAATGACGATCATGACGTACATGGGAAGCACGGCCAGTTCGTAGAAAAAGAATAACAAAAAGCCGTCTACAGCGACGAACACACCCTGCACACCGGCAACAAGGAGCATAAAGAAAGCATAGAACTCGCGCGGCCGGTCACTGATGCTCCAGGAGATGAGCACGCCGCCCAGACCAACAACGGCCGTTAGTAAGACAAGGGTCGCGCTCAATCCATCGACACCGACAATGTAATTGACGCCGATGCTCGGAACCCAGGCATGCTCTTCCACGAACGCCAGGGTATCTGCCCACGGGGTTCCAGGAACTGGAAGGTTCTGGTAATAAGATATATACACGTATAGGGCTAGTACCAGCGTGGAAATCATTGTCCCCACACCAATCATACGTGCATTCTCGCCCCGTTCCTTAGGTAGCATCAGCATGAGAACTGCCGCTGCTATGGGCGCTAAGGCTATGAGTGATAAGAAAGGAAATTCCATCGATATTGCCCAGTTTGTTTGTTACTTAATAACAACATTTATCCCGTTAACTTAAGATTTTCGTCACCGTGTCATTGATGAACACGAGCACCCACTGCGGCCACACGCCAAGGCTCAACATCAACACCATTAAAGGCCAAATCACGAGGTGTTCACGGATGGTCATTTGAGGCAGCCCACGCCACTCCTCCTTGACAGGGCCATGAAGCGTGTAACGAATCGATTTCAAGATATAGGCGCCGGTCATGATTAAACCAAGCATGGACAGCGCCAGCTGCCAAGTGAAGATGTTCCATGATCCGGCAGCCACCAGGAACTCGCTCACAAAGCCATTGAGTCCCGGCAGTCCAAGAGAAGCCATCGCCGTAAAGATCAGAATGCCGCCGTAAACTTGCATAACAGACCAGATGCCGCCGTATTTTTTCAAATCACGCGTATGCGTTCGTTCATAGATAACGCCGACCAGGAAGAACATGCCCGCCGATGACAGGCCATGATTGAACATCTGGAATACAGCGCCGTTAGCGGCCTGGATGGCGTTGATCTGCATGCGCGGATCGGTGAAATGTGACACTCGGCCGTATACGAAGGCATAGACGGCGATGCCCAATACCACAAAACCCATATGATTAACCGAGGAGTAAGCCACCAGTCTCTTAAAGTCCCACTGTCCGAAAGCAGCATAACCACCCATCACAATACTCAACATACCCAGGATGGCCAATATCCAGGCGGTCGAATTCGCTTGCTGCGGAAATAAAGGAATGACCAGGCGCAGGAAACCATACGCACCTAACTTCAAAAGCACCCCGGCCAGTATCATCGAACCGGCTGTCGGCGCCTGCGTATGGGCATCAGGAAGCCATGTATGGAAAGGCCAAATCGGAACTTTGATGGCGAAGGCAATGACAAATGCCCAGAAAGCGACAGCCTTCACCGTATCCACGGAGAGGCTTGTATGTGGCAGCACACCCCCGGAAGGGATATTTACCCATTCCTGCATCAATGTCACAATATCAAAGGTGCCCATGGAAACGCCGATGATCTGGATTGCCAGTAACAGGCCCAGGCTACCGGCCATGGTATAGATAAAGAACTTAAAAGAAGCATATTCCCGGTCGGCACCGCCCCAGATCTTGATCAGGAAATACATCGGCACCAGGCCAAACTCCCAAAAGACAAAAAAGATCATCAGGTCCAATGCTGAAAAGAGACCTAACATGGCCGTTTCCATCAATAAGAACAGCGCCATATAAACATTTACACGACGTTCGATGTTAAACGAAGTTAGAATTGCCAGAGGTGTAAGGATGGTAGTCAATAAAAGCATGGGCAGGCTGATTCCGTCCACGCCGATATGGTAACTCGATCCCAACGCCGGGAACCAATTTGCAATATATTCAAACTGAATATTCGCGGCAAATCGGTCATAGTTTACCCACATATAAAGGACAAAAAACAACGGCACCAGGCTCAATATCAAAGCCAGGCGGCGTGTAGTAGTCTTCGCATCTTGCGGCATCAGAAAAACGATCGCAGATGCTATAAGTGGAGAGAAGATAGCTAGATTTAGGACGTTATTATCCAGAGCGAAATCCATGATTTCTCCTGCTAACTAAAAGAATTAGCCCTAATTAAAGAGTTGGCCTAACCAGCCGTAATTTATCAGTAAAACAACAGCAATAAGCGCAACGGCAATAAGTGCGGATATGAGGGCATACTCCTGCACCCGGCCGGTTTGAAGTTGGCGGAATTCCTTCGAAATATTGAGGAAACCGTCCTTCAGCCAGTCTACACCGCCGCTAATGACCACCTCTTCAAATCGCTTAACATAGTAACCAAAGCCATAAAAGCCTTTCGCGATGGCATGCAGTATCCCGTCAATCGTTTTCTTGTCGATCGCTTCATACACCACTTTTTCTGAGAGGTAAGTAGTTGGATTAATGAAAACGCGTTGGTAAAGTTCATCAATATACCATTTGTTATTGAAGAAGGTATACAGCGGGCCAAGAGGCCTCTGCACCGGATCCGGCTGGTCTGTTTCTAAAGGCTTGCGACCATATATCCACCAACCCAGGAAGAGACCACCTAGGGCGACGACAAGCGAAGCGATTAATGGTTCCCAATTGAATGGCAAGTTTTCGATGGGATGTTTAACAAGATGCAGAGCATAAAGTTCTTCCATTAGTTTATAGATGGTTGAACCTACAAAATGATGGACGTAATGATTGTTAACCATAGATCCAATGACCGGGAAATTTTCTGGAATGCCTGCCCAACCGGCGACAACAGCAAAAAAAGCCAGGAGTATCAACGGGATGGTCATAAAAGCATTACTCTCATGAGCATGCTCAGCAAGGGGCGTTCTTGGCTTTCCTAAGAATGTCATACTGATCTGCCGCGCCGTGTAATAAGCGGTTAGGAAAGCGGCGATGGCCAGCACGACAAAAACAACCAAAGCCAGTATGAAGCCGTCGTTGTCCCACAAATACCAGGCTTCGGCGAAGATTTCATCTTTAGACCAAAATCCGGCCGTTATGAACGGCAGCCCGGAGAGAGCCAGGCCGCCGATGAGGAATGTCCAAAATGTAATTGGCAGCTTCTTTCGCAGTCCACCCATGTTGCGCATATCTTGCGGGTCTGTATGGTGGTCATGTACATCATGAGCACCATGCTCCATACCGTGAATGACGGAACCCGAGGCCAGGAAGAGCAGAGCTTTGAAAAAGCCGTGGGTTATCAGGTGGAAGGCGCCGGCAACATAGCTGCCAACACCAATCGCAGCAACCATAAAGCCTAACTGCGAAATAGTAGAATAAGCAAGCACACCTTTGACGTCATTTTGGGCGATGGCAATCGTTGCCGCCATCAGTGCTGTGAAAGCGCCGATTCCGGCAATGGTGAAGCTCACCGCATCAGTACCACTTGGACCTGAAGCAACTGCAACCAATGGGAAAATACGCAAAAGGAAATAAACGCCGGCAGAAACCATTGCCGCGGCATGGATGACGGCACTAACAGGTGTCGGACCTTCCATAGCGTCGGGTAACCAGACGTGGAGCGGGAACTGGGCCGATTTACCCACCGTTCCTGCAAAGAGCATCAAGGTCATCAAACCAAAAGCAGTCGGACCTATGATATCAAGCACATCAGACAAATTTTCAGGCGTGAAAGCCTGATTGAAGTTTAATGTACCAAATTGGAAATAGAAGAAGACGATACCCAACAACATAACCACATCAGCGACGCGCGTGGTCATGAAGGCTTTTATCGAAGCCTTATAGGGCGGGATGTGCGGGATGTCATCCGGACCAAGATGGTACTCTCGTGCGTACCAAAAGCCGATAAGCGAATAGGAAGTAAAGCCCATTATTTCCCACCCAATAAACAGCAAAAGAAGGTCATCTGCGAGAACGAGTAAGAGCATACCCCCGGCGAATAAACTCATAAAAGCAAAGAAACGTGAGAGCAAAGGCTCTTCTTGCAGATGATTTGGAACACCCAGGATCTTGCCCAAGGGGGCACTCCAGTTATGATAACCGACGCTGTAGATGAAAATCATGGTTACTGTAAATGTCACCATGATGAGCATGACCGCCGCTAACGGATCGACAGCTACCCCTATATTTATCCAAGTCCCTTTCAAGAAATCACCAACTGGGATCCAGGGGAAAGCGCTCGCCACGACAGTGGGATGTTCCTCCAGGTGGTGAGCGCCTACCGCGGCTGTGTTCAGAGCAACAATCCAGCCCAGGATTAGCGCAGCAAATACGCCGGCCCAGGCGATCATCCAGCTCAGTGTCCGGCTGCGATTCGTAAATAGCATGATCAGGAAAAAAGCCAGCAGCGGACCCGCGGGAATGAGCCAGGTTAGAATCGTTAAAGTTTCGTTCGTCATTTCACCAAATCCAACCCATTAATTCTTCATCAAGTCCATATCTTCAGCGATAACTGAATCACGACTTCGATAAATCGAAATAATCAATGCCAGACCAACAGCCGCTTCCGCCGCAGCCACGGTCAAGACAAATACCGCCCAGGCCATTCCGGCAGATTTTTCCGGCGTCAAATAACGCCAAAAAGCGACAAGGTTAATATTCACGGCGTTAAGCATTAACTCCACGGCCATCAGGATAGCCACGGCATTTCTACGGGAGAAAACCCCATAAATGCCGATACTGAACAGAGCGGCACCGAGGAGCAAATACCAGGATAATGGAATCAAGATTGATCCTCCACTTTCGGCCAGGCGACCACAATAGCGCCAACAAGCGCTGCCAACAACAATATCGATGCAACCTCAAAGGGTAAAACGTAGGCATCAGGATTGACAAAGCTGGCACCGAGTCGGGCCACACTTCCATTTAGAATTTCGGGATCTATGGAAGCCACAAGATTATTAACATTTGGCTGCGGTGACCAATATCGACCAAGCACAACCGCCAGGATGGCAAATGTTACAACCGCTCCAAAAAGACCCAACCAGCGCTGTGAATTGAAGGGTGCTTCCACAGCCTGCATCAGCCGGCGCGTCATCATGATCGCAAAAATGATTAAAATCGAAATAGCGCCTATATAAACCAACAATTGGGCCATTGCCAGGAAACCAGCATCTAATGTGATATAGACACCGGCGACACCCGCGAAAGTGACCATCAGGGCCAGCGCAGCATGAAAAAGATTGCGGTTAGTTACCACAACCAGCGCTGAACCCAATGTTATAATAGCTAAGAGAACAAACAGAACTTGCTCAACCATTCCTACGATGACTCCTTCGTCCGCTTAGTGTAATGGAGCCGCCTCAACGACTTCTTGTTTTCCAGATTCAACCAGTCCCGAATCCACAATCAGCTCACGCCGCTGCCGCCCATTACGACGCATAATTTCCAAAGCCACGAAGGCGATCAAAACATTGCTGGCCAGTAAAATTCCCGCGCGTACTAAATCATTGGTGCCTTCGGGAATCATCTTATCCAAAACCGCCACGACAAGAATGAGGACCAATGAAATTGGAACCAGGATCTTCCAGTTTAACGAAAGAATTTGATCCACACGAACGCGAGGCCATGTTGCCCGTATCCACAAGAATATAAAGTAGATAAAAAACGTCTTTATCAGGAAGACAATCAGGCCCAGTATTGATCCGGCAATCCCCATCGCTGAGAGGTCAATTGACTGAACTCCAAACAGGGAAAGCATGAGATTTATGAGTGGAATATTCCAGCCGCCGAGAAACACCGTCGCAAAAAGGGCGGACATAAAGAGGGCGCCTAAAAATTCAGCCAAATAAAACATGGCAAATTTCATACCGCTGTACTCAATATGAAATCCGGCGACAATCTCTGATTCTGCTTCTAGAAGGTCAAACGGCGTTGTTCCCGTTTCCGCAAGGGATGAAATAAAGAAAATAACCGCTGCGAGCGGGACAACAAAAAGAAAAGGCACCGTTTGGCTTTCAACAATGGCCACTGTTGACATTGAACGCGCCAGCAAGATCGGAATCAACGTCGCCAAAATGAACGGCACCTCATAACTTACTAGTTGGGCAACAGCGCGAAACGCACCCAACAATGCATATTTATTGTTAGATCCCCAACCGGCAAGCAGAAATGTCACAACGGAGATTGAGCTAATGGCCATGATGTAAAAGAGACCGATATTGAGATCTACACCGATCAATCCTGGGCCAAAAGGCATTACCGCCCAGACAAGCAGAGAAGCAACCACGATCAGAACGGGCGCCAGTTCATATGCCAGGCGATCAGCACCAGCCGGTACAATCTGCTCTTTGGACAACAGTTTCATAACATCAGCAATAGGTTGAAGCAGACCATACCGCCCACCGACCCGATTAGGCCCGACTCTTTTCTGCATGCGTGCGATCACTTTTCGCATCAGCCATATGAGCACAATGGCGATCAGCAGCAAAAAAGTTGAAATGACAACGACGACGATGATGTCTCGCAGCAATGGCGAAATTGTTGGCAGTTCGGGAATTTGACTCGCGTATTTAAACGGATTCATAAAGCCACACTCATTAATAAGAGATCGTAGAAATTTCTCGTATGTAACAGGGAAGTCGAGCTCCATTTCTGAAAAACAGAGGAGTATGCCAAGCCTCCCTTGTAAAGTTCATCCTATGCCAATTAACTTAGACCCATTCGAGCACGCCCCGGCTCCAAGCGTAAGCAAGACCAACCGCTAACAAAACCACGAAGAGCACAACTTCCAATATGGCGAATAAACCAAGTTGGCCGTAGGCCGCAGCGATCGGGAACAGGAAAATGGCCTCTACATCAAAGACCACAAAGACTAGCGCATAGATGTAATATTGAACCTTAAACTGTATCCAGGTGTCGCCAACAGTCTCGATACCACATTCATATGTTTGCTGCTTAATGGGGTTCGGACGTGACGGACCAAGGATTCGGTTTACAATGACGGGCGCTATCGGGAAAATGGGCGCAAGCACCAGAAATACAATGATGAATTGCCAATCTGAATACACTTAGATCCCTCTTTCTCTCACAACCAATCTCGATTGTGAAATATGTTTCATTTATAGCACATGAATAACCATGGGCAAACTTAACAGACGCCCGATTGTAACAGAAATGATATGCCTGACAAAGCGCAGGGTTTTTCGCTTCCTAAGATTAAATCGGCCGTCAGGTGTTAAACAAGAGGGCTGTAACAGATGGTCGATTTAGTTAGGCTTGTTGTGTATACTGGACACAAAATTTCGATCCACAAGGGCTAATACATGATTGAAACACCATCTGATATCCAACGCATTTTGGCAGTCGACGACAACACCTATACGCTTCGTCTGGTAAAACACACACTCGAACAGGCCGGCTATCAGGTTTCAACGGCCGTATCCGGCGAAGAAGCAATGACCCTAATCGATCGCTATGGCTTACCCCATTTGGCAGTAGTCGATTTACACATGCCGGGCATGAGCGGATTTGAATTCTGCCACGCAGTCCACGATTTCAGTGATATGCCGGTCATTATGCTGACCGCTGTCGGCAACGAGGAAACGGTGATCGAGGGCCTGGAGAAACATGCTGAGGACTACATTGTCAAACCATTTAGCGGGCCGGAACTCGTTGCCCGGGTAAGCAGAGTCTTGCGTCGCATGGGTGATTTCAGTTATACGCTGGATTCAACAACTATCATCGATGATCGGCTGGCCATTAACTTCCCATCTCGTGAAGCAATCATCGATGGGGAACCAGTCCCTCTAACGCCAACTGAATCCAAGCTGCTTTATATACTGGTACGTAATGCCGGTCGTATTGTAACCACCGAATTTTTATTGAACCGTATCTGGCCATTGCAAGAAGCCCAAGAAGACCGTCTGCATGTTCATGTGCATCGTCTGCGCCGCAAGATCGAAGTAGACCACAACCAGCCGGCATATATCGTCGCCGAACGAGGGACCGGCTATCGGTTTCGCGGCTTTACAAAGGAATAGAAATTCCTTATGAGGAAGGAGAACGGCCGTCGCCGGGACTCTTAAAAACAATTCAAGGAGGAATTGGAAAAACCATGCTCTTAGCCGGTGATATTGGCGGGACGAAAACCGTTTTGGCTGTTTTCGAGGAAGACACCACAGATTTTGATCACAAACCTCTTTACGAAGAAGTTTTTCCAAGCACAAAATTTGATTCTCTGGAAGCAATAATCCAGGATTTCTTGCAAGATAAGCCGTTAGAGGTAAGTGGCGCTTGTTTTGGTGTAGCGGGTCCGGTTGTCGGCCTTCGCGCAGAAATAACCAATCTCGACTGGCTGATTGATGCACGTTCTATCGCTAAAATATTAGGTGTTCATACCTATTTATTGAACGATTTAGAGGCAATCGCCAACGCCGTTCCGCATCTTGACGCCAAAGATTTATTTGTCCTAAACGAAGGTGAACCAAACCAGGAAGGTGCCATTGGGGTTATAGCCCCGGGAACTGGATTAGGAGAAGCGTTCCTGGTTTGGGATGGGCAGCGTTATGAATCATATCCATCTGAAGGAGGACACGCGGCCTTCGCGCCAACCAACTCACGCCAGATCGATTTATTGACTTATTGGCTGCAGCGCATGGACCATGTCAGCTACGAGCGTCTTTGCTCGGGTATCGGGATTCCCAATATCTATCGGTTCTTGTTAGACAGCGGTGATTATGAAGAACCAGCCTGGCTAAGAGAGTCCCTTAATGAAGCGAAGGACTCCACGCCCGTGATCGTTCGCGCGGCCATTGAGGGTTCGGCCGAAATTTGCTTGGAAACGCTAAATTTATTCATGGAGATACTGGGTGGCGAAGCTGCCAATTTAGCTTTGAAGGTGTTGGCCACCGGGGGTATCTACATCGGTGGTGGCATCCCTCCCCGAATCCTGCCGCAGTTGGAGTCCAGCCGCTTTATGGAAGTTTTCCGCAGCAAAGGACGATTCAGCGAAATGATGGCTACGATGCCGGTCTATGTGATTCGAAATCCAAAGGTGGCGCTTTACGGCGCGGCTTACGAGGCGCTGCGTGCCCCCGAAAGAAGATAGCTCAACAATAGAGCCGGATCTTCATATTTTTAAAGACAAGGATTCGCTGGCAGCGGCGGCGGCCGCACTATTTAGCGCCGCTGTCCTGGAGGCAATCGCCTTAAGAGGAAAGTTCCTCGTTGCCCTCTCCGGAGGAAGCACTCCCAAAACCCTATTCACCCTGCTGGCCCAATCGCCATACCAGACCCAAATCCCATGGCCCGCCGTGCATGTCTTTTGGGGGGATGAACGCCTGGTCCCACCAGATGATCCGGGGAGTAATTATTACCATGCCCAGCAGCTTCTTCTGGATAAAGTCCCAATCCCCCATTCACAAATTCACCGCATGCGCGGGGAATTGACTGCCCTTAACGCGGTTGAAGATTATGAACGCCAGTTGAAGTCTGCAGCAGAGGATCGTGCCGCCTGGCCTCGTTTTGATCTGGCATTGATGGGCATGGGTGCGGATGGGCATACCGCTTCCTTGTTCCCCAGATCGAACGCACTCATGGAAAACACAAAACCTGTCCTAAGCTTCACGGCCGATTACGCCGGCCGGCCCGCCCAACGCATCACCCTGACACCACCTGTTTTTAACGACGCTCGCAGAGTATTATTTCTGATTGCTGGGGAAGATAAAGCCACCGCTTTAGACGCTGTGATAAACGGACCGCTTGATGTTCAAAATTGGCCGGCACAGAGCATTCAACCAATTTCAAAAGGATTAACTTATTTTGTTGATCGGGCCGCGGCGTCACATCTGAAAGCAAACTGAACACCATCGAACAAGTTTTTCTAGGCCCTGTTCTCAGGTTTACCTGGCCCAACTCTTTCTCAAGGCGCCAAACAATCGATAGACAGCCGGACTATGAGCCAACCGGTAACGGCAATTACAACCATACCGGTTAGAACGTTTAACGGCCGTAATTGAAACCCGCCGCCTGCAACCAGGAAAAGTTCAAAAAGCAAAGGGACCAGAAGTAAGCAGGAAAACCCTATAAGTATCTTAGTGTATTTCGACCAAGCCCTCTGCGAAGTAAGTGCCAGCAAGATTCCAACCGGCACAAAAACGACGGTGTAAAACAACAAACGATAGAACCAGTTATTGATTCCACCGAACGTAACGCGGCTTGTTAACTCCTCATTCGTATTAACAAGTTCTCGCAGCCAGGTATAGAAAACCACTCCTGGCACCACCTCAATCGACTGCACAGTTTGCGACTGAGAATCAATCAGCTCAACCGCCATGCCATTATAAATGAGAACAAAATCGGTAGGACCGGAGCTGGTAAAGAAATCTGGAAAGAAAAATTCCGGCTTGAGCCCATTATCTCCCATCAGGGGGGTGCGAACCCGCATAACAAGACCATCTTGTTCTTGCCCAATCGTTAAATTGCGAAAAAAAGGATCTTCTGAAAGGCTCAGGATCCGCGCCGGACCAGACTGCTCAATGTCGGCCGTGTTTGCAGTAAGCCGGATTGAAAACTGTGAAGTTTGCTCAAGTTTCCGGATCAAATCGCTGACGGGGATCTCTGTGGCCAGCCAACTCCGCCCGTTAAAATATGCAGCTTCCACTTCGCTGCCGCTCTCGCCCTCTTCTTGCCGGATCAAATCCGGCAGCTTACCGGTCAGGTCTTGATATGGCTCATCACCAGTCAATGGATAGTAAGCCTGTAGACTCTCGCGATTCGTCAAAGTGATATCCGGGGAATTCATAATTTGGCGAGCGGTCTCAATATCCAGTGCTTCGTTGATAATTTCCAGATCCCGCAGAGAACCTATCCACGGCCGATCGGCCGTCCATTCATTGCCTAACATCAGATGGTATCGCTTGTCCCAACTAGTGATTCGCACACTGGCTGCCAGACTGGTCGCCATTAGCAGTAGTAACAGCATATAAATCGCCAATGCCGCCAAAACCTTTGGCGGCTCGTTACTAGCCAGCCTGACTCGTTCGATCTGAGTGTGACGATCTTGCCAGAACCAGTAACTACCCAGCCCAACCACTGAACCCAAAGTATTGCTGATCAGATCGTAAATAGAGGCCTGTCTAACGGGTAAGAACTGCTGCAGAGACTCAACCGTAAGGGTCAACAGCAGTCCGCTAAAAAATGCAGCAATAAAGACACGATTCTTCGACCAACCACGTCGATCCAAAATAGCCCCCAAGGTAAAACCCAGCGGCATAAAGAGCAAGATATTGCGGATGAAATCAAAAGGGTCTCGTTTACCGTAGCTAAACTCGACAAGGTAGTTGTTTAAAGATAGCGGGAAAAAGTGAAACCTGAACGGCGTGAGCGTTGCAAAAATGATGATAAATAAAGCGACAAGAAGGGCGAGAGGCGCACGATGGCGTTCTATCTCATCACGTATACGCCGGATCAAATCACCCATTGCTCAGGAAACCTATTGGTGAAAACAATTCTGAAAAACCTGGAAAATCATTCGTGTGATCCCGAAGATTTTCAAACCCACGGCAGCCCAAGTGTTTGTGCTCGTTTTGTGTAATCGGCGATTTGCCGGCGCCCAATCTCGTGCATATCAATTTCTTCCGACCCAGATTGTTGGTACGCTTTAAACCAATCAACAATCACGGCTAATGCCTCATCCCATGTGTAAACGGGCTGCCAGTCTAAACGAGCCGCTGCTTTTTCCCAGCTCAGACGCAGCTGGCCGGTCTCAACTTTTGCAAAACCGGGATCGGTATGGACCCAATTACCGCTGCCCCATAGTTCAACCAGCTTCTCAGCCAACTGCTGCGCCGGAACTCCCTTTTGGTCTCGCGGCCCAAAATTCCAGGCTTCTCCATATTGCGGTCCTTCTTCAAGGAGTTTTTTACCGAGCAGCAGGTAACCTGAAAGCGGCTCCAGAACAAGCTGCCAGGGCCGTACACTCAGTGGATTCCGAATCCCGATCGGCTCACCGGCCATCAATGCCTTCATACAATCGGGAACCAAGCGGAAATCAGCAAAATCACCCCCACCAATGACATTTCCCGCGCGTACTGACGCCAGGGCGAGGCCATGCTCCTCGTATTTGTCAGGGTGGAAAAATGAATGGCGATACGCTGCAATTGCCATCTCCGCCATCGCTTTACTGGCGCTGTAAGGATCGTGCCCACCCAAACGGTCAGTTTCCCGATAGCCCCAAAGCCACTCCATATTCTTATAAACCTTGTCTGTTGTGATACTTACCAATGCTCGCACAACACCGGTTTTACGTATCGCTTCCAATACGTTCACCGTCCCACCAGCATTGGTATCGAGCGTCAATTTCGGGTAAGTTATCGAATGCAAAACAATCGGTTGGGCGGCCAGATGGAAAACAATCTGCGGACGGTACGTTTCAAGAACCTTCTCTATAGCCTCAGAATCTCGGATATCACCGCGAAGATCTGTGATATGGGAAGCAAGACCACTGACTACAAAGTTGCTAGGATTTGTCGGCGCTTCCTCAAGACTAAATCCGACGACATTCGCACCTAATTCTAACAACCAGGTTGTGAGCCAGGATCCTTTAAACCCTGTATGGCCGGTTACAAGTACAGTTTTGCCTTCATATGCACCGGAAAATGAATTTATCATCAATACCCCTTATAGAAACTCGCGATTTTTCTGCCCGCCATTGGAGCGACGTATGAGTTTAACGGATAGGTTTCCGTTTGCCCAAATAACTTCTCATGCACACACCATCAGGAAATCCCCACAACAAGCCCTGGCGACATGGGCTATAATTCATGAGTATGAGCAGTAACTTCTACGAACAAATATACGCTGTTGTCCGCCGTATTCCATCCGGCCAGGTGACCACTTACGGCCGTATAGCGGAAATGCTGGGGCGACCTCGTGCTGCGCGTGCTGTCGGCTACGCTCTAAACGCTCTGAAAGATAAAAAAGGCCCCGCCTACAGAAGTGTACCGTGGCAGCGAGTAATTAACAGCCAGGGTCGGATCAGCATCGTAAACCGTGAACACAGCGCACAACACCAGGCCGACTTATTGCGCTCCGAAGGTATCTATGTTTCGCCGGATTTCCGCATCGATCTCCAAACATTTCTATGGCCAGGTTTACATTTAGTCGAGATCGACGATATATTAAATCCGCAATCCTTACCGGATCATTAGGACAGATAAATGCTTTTTTCAATGAAGCTTGTACATTATGTATAATTGAAATTGTTCCGCGTTACGCCGGATCGGAAACATGACACGAATCATAGTCCTATTATTACTTTTCGTATTCATAACAAGCGCATGCAGCGATATTGTGCTGCCAATGACCGAGGATGAGGTATTTCCCACAACCACGGGCTCCAATGGCAGCGCAACACCTGATCGCCCAACGATACCTACCAAAGAACCCATTGAGGAAGACGCGGGCGGTTACGCACTCGCTTTCTATAATGCCTTCGAAAACCAAGATTACCTTGGCATGTACAGCCTGCTTTCCCCGCAAAGCCAGGCGCTGGTAGACAGCGACTCTTTTGTCGAACGGTATGATGAAGCAGTAAAAACAGCAGGCGTACAATCTATTCATGCGCAGCCACTCTCACTCACCCAAGACGGGGACCAGGCGGAATTTGGTGTACGTGTAACCTGGGAAACGGCCGTAGTGGGACCAATCACCCGTGAATACACAATCCCCCTTGTTTATAATGACGGCCGTTGGGGCATTAGCTGGCATGAAGGCTTTATCCTCCCCGAACTAGAGGGGGGTAACCGGCTGCTCATGGATTATCAGATTCCATCACGTGCTAGCATTTATGATGTAGACGGTTATGCCTTAGCTTATCAGGGCAAAGCTGTAAGCCTGGGAATCGTTCCTGGGCAAATCGAAGACGAAGAGGGATTATTGGCGACGATTAGCCCACTCTTAGGAAAAACACCTGAAGAGATAAAAGCGCTCTACGCCTCCGCTGCGCCGGATTGGTATGTACCGATTGGCGACATATCAGAAGCCCAGATGCAAGAAAATATTTTAGACTTACAACAATATATCGATGCTGGTTTGGCTTCGCCTACAGGGCGAGGATCGCGGTTGTACACGGATTCTGGAATTGCGGCGCACCTGATTGGATACACAGGTTATATTCCCGTTGAAGAAATGGGTGATTATAAGGCTCAAGGCTATCGCGGAGATGAGTTGGTAGGGCGCGCCGGCTTGGAATATTGGGGAGAAGATTATCTAAACGGGGAACCAGGCGGTACCTTAAGTGTTATCGGTCCCAATGGGGAATTTGTCACAACCCTGGCCCAAACCAATCCCAAGCAGGCTCGCAGTATCTATGCGACTATCGATCATGAATTTCAAGCAGCCGTCGAACGCGCATTAGCCGAGGCAATCGAGACCTATCCGGCCGGTAATGCCGGCTCGGTCGTCGTACTCGATGTGAACACCGGCGCTGTCAAAGCCATGGCCAGCTACCCTACTTATGATCCGATGATATTCGACGCCTTGCGCACGGATTCCGGAGACGATCTGACCACGGTGCTCAACGATCCAGGACGGCCGCTTGTGAATCGAGCAACACAGGGAGCATACCCGGCCGGATCAACATTCAAGATAGTTACCCTGTCTGCCGCGCTCCTCAGCGGCCTTTACACCCCGGACACTTTATATACCAGTACCGGGACCTGGGATCGCCTGGGACCAAACTACGTAAAAAGAGACTGGCTTGCGGGTGGTCATGGGACCATCAGCCTTAAGCAAGCGCTTGTAGTATCTTGCAATACCTGTTTTTATGATGTGGGATACACGCTGGACGGGCATGACAGCTCAATTCTTCCTGATACAGCGCGCGCTTTCGGCCTCGGCCAGCCAACCGGCATCCAAGGCGTATCGGAAAGCTTAGGCCTGATCCCGGATCCCGGTTGGAAATTAAACACGATCGGCGAAGGTTGGGTCACCGGTGATGCAGTCAACATGGCAATCGGTCAGGGCTATGTCCAGGTTACACCCATTCAGATGGCCAATATCCTAGCCGCAGTAGCCAACGGCGGCACGTTTCACGAACCAACTCTGATCGATCATATTGGCTCGGGCGGAGGTGCACCGGAGGAAGATATACCGGCGACGGAGACAGGGCATCTCCCATTATCTCAAGAACAGTTGGGCGTCCTGCAAAGCGCTCTTTGGGATGTTGCCAACGGCTCTTGGGGTACGGCCACTCACCGTTTCCAGGGGTTATCTGTCAAGGTCGCTGGGAAGACGGGTACGGCTGAGGCTCCTCCAAATTTACCGCACGCATGGTTTGCCGGCTATGCTCCTGCGGCTCCCTATACCCGCCCGGACGGGACGGTTATCGATCAGCCTGAAATCGCCGTTGTGACAATGATCGAAAACGCGGGCGAAGGTTCCGAAGTCGCCGCGCCGCTCTTCCGGCGCATCATTGAATTGTATTATGGCATCGAACCCCTTTATCCTTTCCCCTGGGGAAGCTAAGACGAATCACCGAATCAACAATGAATTTACCTGAACAACGTGACTGGCATCAAGCCGTACAAGAAGCTATGCGCGCGGCCACCGAGCAAGAAATCATTACCCGCTACGGTTCGCTGGATGTCTCCTTCAATTATCGTTGGGAACATGTTACCAGTGTCGTCAGCCTGGCCAAGAAACTGGCACAATTAACTGGTGCCGACAAAGATGTCGTTGAAGCAGCTGCCTGGCTGCATGATATTCGTAAAGTGAGCGGAAGTGCCCATGCTGTACAAGGAGCAGAGTTCGCTTCTGCATTTCTGAAAGAGACAGATTTCCCCCCCGAGAAGATCGATCGCGTTGCCGAGGCCATTCGCGAACACATAGGCTTATGGCTTGAAGAACCGCTGACAAATCTAGAAGCTATGGTATTGTGGGATGCGGATAAGTTAGCCAAGATTGGTCTGACGGCCGTTTTTCACTGGATAGGGGGTTCGCTGGCTGGCAGTGAAATCAAAGACATTCGTGCCCTCATACAAGATATGAAACAGGTCGATTGGCAGGAAAAAACTGTCGCCAGTATGCACAGCGAGCCCGCGAAGCGCGCCGCGCGCATCCGCCTGGACCACTATCATTGGCTGTGGAAAGCTTTGGAAGAGGAGCTCAACGGGGATGATCTGCTACCGTAAAATGATCTCGCACTGGCGAATGATGCCAATCATCCATTGAGTTAATCTATTCATCTTCTAAACTTGTAGCTTTTATAAATATAGGTCCTTTTCCGCAGGCCGGACCAGATCACGGGCTGTCCCTTCTAAACCAGGAAGTTCAAGGCCACGAATGAGGACAACCGGTTGGCCTTCGGAACCCTGGCCCATGAGTAGACCGGCTGCCGCGGCTAATTCATCCCCTACACCCACATCAGTATGCTGCAGTTGGTACCCGTAAAGATCATCCTCACCGCGCCGGTCCCATAACGCCGGAATCCCCCACACCCCAATGGCCACACCTGTTGTACCCAGGCGAAACGGGCGCCCATGACTGTCACTGATAACTATCCCGACCCTTGCATTCGTGTGTCCCCACAGTGCACGGCCGATTTCAGCGGCTGATTGATCCGGATCAATGGGTAAGAGTAAAACCTGTTCGCCTCCATCCTCTTGCGCAATATTAGAGCGATCGATACCTGCGTTGGCCGAGGTAAAACCCAGGCGATGACGCACAATCAGCACTCCAGGCGCCATACGCGAGATGCTTTCACTTTCACCAAGAATAAGCTCCACCAGGCGCGGATCCTTGCCCGTTAATTCAGCTACTTCTAGAGCCTCTTTTCCTGGGACCACATCCGCCAGGAAAACCATCCGTCCCTCGGCTTTAGAGATGATCTTTTGAGCAATGACTAGGATATCGCCATCTTCAAGCGTGATCCTCGCCTGATCCAACGCCGCTAAAAGCTGGGTCGCGATATTATCACCCGGTTGCACCGAAGGGATACCGGGTAAAGCGAAGAGGGTTAGTTGTTGAGTCACGGTTTGTTTGAACCAGCCGCCTAAAGACCGGTAATACGGATACCAGCGCCTTTGGCCTTGTAAATGATATTGATGGCGATTAAAACGGACGTCATCCCCTCCACAGCGCTGGCATTTTGTAACGCGCCGGCATTGATGCCCCGCATTCCGGCATCTTCACACAAACCCATGGCGACTTTTTTATCGGCGCTTTTTTCGCCGCAGATCAAGACATCACAATCCAGCTCATGGTCTTCATTCAAGAGATGATGAGCACCAATATTTTGAAATGCAGCGACAACTCGCACCTTATCCCCCACTTGTTGTTGGGCCTCTTCGGCAGCCGACAAACCACTGGGCAGCCGCCATACCCGAGAGGCCTTATCACCGGTAGGAGCCACGACAGTTATCAACAACTTGTCTTCAAGAGCGGGCAGCACCGCGTCTAAAGTAGCTTTTTGCGCCGCATAGGGCACGGAGAGCACGACCAATTCGGCCAATTCGGCAGCCTCCGGATTATTTGTGCCCTTTATATTGCCTTCGGGCACCAGTTCAAACATTCTATCAGCCGCATCCGCCCCCTTCTCTGTCAGGCGAGAACCGATAATAATTTCGTGTCCGGCGGCAGCCCAGCGAAATCCCAAACCAAAACCTTCATTTCCCGTACCACCCAAAATAGCTATTCTCAATGTCAACTCCTTCTATTCATAGATTTTCACTTGGCTAAACATAAAGAAAAATTTGCTCTTTGTAAACAGAACTAACTGCTCAATTCGTCAAATCGCTCCCACACTTCCGCGGCTAACTCGTTGCTGCGTGCGGTTATCGCTTCCTCATCAAGTGTCAAAAGTTGGCGATCCGCCATCAACACATTTCCGGCGACAATGGTCGTTGTGACCATGTCGGACTCAAAGCCAAAAATAATATGCCAGGGCAAATTACCGGCTGTAAGAGGTGTAGTCGCATGGTAATCTACAAAAATGAGATCTGCCGCCGCCCCGATTTCCAGCTTACCCATCGGTAATCGTGGCCAAAACATTTCCGCAAGCGCAGCGTTATTGTAAATTGCCATCTGCACGATATCCATACCGTTTGCGCGTCGAGGATCGCGGTGGGCAAGCTTATGCAAGAAATAAGCGGCTTTCCACTCAGCCCACATATTATTGCTGAAGCCATCATTACCCAGGCAAACAGGAATTCCAAGACGCATCATGCCTTCAATGTCAGCAGCACCCACGGCGTTATTCATATTGCTGCGCGGCTGGTGAGTTACCCATGTTCCGGTTTCCCGCAGCAGATCCTTTTCAACGGCATCGACATGAATGGCATGGGCAGCGATGCTCTTAGGTCCTAATATCCCGGCTTCCACAAGCCTATCAACTACCCGCCGATTGTACTTATACAGCGAGTCGTACTCATCCACCTCATGCTCGGCTACATGAATATGAAACCCGGTATTTAATCCTTCGGCCGCACTTACACAATCCGCGAGTGTTTCATCGCTTATCGATAACGAGGCATGCAAGCCAAATGACCCGGCTAATAAATGCGCATCCCGCTCTTTTAATGTACTCAAAAAGCGAACATTCTCGCTGATACCTTCTTGAGCGCCGGCGGGTCCATTGCGATCGGTAACCTCATAGCATAGCGCCGCGCGCACGCCGGCCATTTCTACGGCATCTGCAATCTGGTCCAACGAGCTGTCAATTGCATTGGGGCTGGCATGGTGATCAATCAGGGTTGTTGTCCCATGTTTGATGGCATCCACAAGGCAAACCAGAGCGCTGTATTCCACGTCAACATCCAGCAAGGCACGATCGAGACGCCACCAAAGGCGATTGAGGATATCAGGGAAATCTTTCATCGGCGGGCCTGGTATCCTCATCCCACGGGAAAAAGCGCCATAGAAATGAGTGTGCGCACAAATATTACCGGGCATGACCAACTGGTTCCGAGCATCCAGCTCTTTCACCTCAGGATACTTGGCGCGCAACTCGGCCGAATCCCCCATATCAACAATTCGTCCGTCCTGCAAAAGGAGCGCACCATGACTAATCAACTCATTCCTTTCGCCCCAGGTGACCAGACGGCCGTTGGTTATCAGTACCTTTTCTATCTGCTCGGTCTTTCCGTTCACGTCTCCAATCCTCCTTCCTCAGCCGACTTTATGATTTACTGTTTAGCCGTAGAGTGAATGTCTTGACACACATTAGGCATTCGCTACACTCTTATGTGGATCAAATCTTTTCGCGTAAGAATACCACGATTGACCACATCTATTGTAATAGAAATAAAACTATTTTTTTGAAGGAGTTTATAAGATGGCGGAACCGATTATAGTTACTGATGATAATTTCCAGGCCGAGGTGTTGGATTCTGACAAGCCGGTACTGGTTGATTTCTGGGCCGACTGGTGTGGCCCCTGCCGTATGATCGCCCCTTCCGTAAAGGAAATGGCGGACGAATATGAAGATTTTCTAACCGTTGCCAAGGTGGATGTTGATGAGAATCCGGCCGTTCCCGGTCGTTATGGCATTATCGGCATTCCAACCCTGATGCTCTTTAAGGGCGGGCAGGTTGTTGAGCGCATCACTGGCGCTTTACCCAAAGATCGCATCGTTGCCCAGGTCCTACCGCACCTGGAAACAGCAACGAAAGCATAATCAGTTTACTTTCAAGAATCATTAACCCGTTCTGAGACTATCACTCAGAACGGGTTTTTGCTTACCAATCTTCAAACATTTCACCTAAATAAAAAAGAGCACGGCTGTGATTCAACCGTGCTCTTTTTTTTCTATCTACTAACCCTGATCGTCGGAGATTATTCTTCCGACTCCTCAGGCGATTTTTCTTCCGGCCTAAATTGTTCCGAAAGTCTGCCCATTTCGATGCTCATCCAGGATAATCCCTGGGCAAGACCTTCGAGGGCGCGACGGCCGAAATCGCTGCTCTCCACCTTGCTGGCCATTTCCTCAGCCTCTTTGGCAACACGTTCACCGGTCGGGCTCTTCTTTGCCTCACGGATCACCTTGTCAACCTCATCGGCAAAGGTCTGAACACCAGCTCGCACCTCATCTTCGACGCGCTTGCGTTCTTCACTATTCCAGGCGGATTCAAAAGCTTCTGCAAACGATCGGCCAAGCGATTGGAATTCCGCTACCAGATCGGGTCGCTTAGATGCTTTCTCGTCAGCTTTCAGCTGTTCAACATCTTCGTCAATCTCAATTTCGATCTGTTCCTTAATTTCTTCAATATCCGGGCTGTTGTCTTCACTCATGGTTTTTCTCCTTGCCAAGAGATAACTTTAAATTCTTTTTATACACCTTGTAAGGCTTTACTTCTAAGCTTTACTATGCCATACGATCAAAGCAATAAAAAGTTGCATCTTCAAACACTGCTTACACCTTAAGCGTACGACTCCCGGCATTGAATGTCAACCAGAAATTCCTATTCAATTCTCCTGACCGACAAATCATCAATAAACCAACCATTATTGGCGAGAGCGTACTTTCCCTTCAATGCAATCCCAATAGGAATTGTTTTGGTCTCGTCGATGGTGAAAGTGAAATTGTAGACATTGATCTGGCCATAATTTTGCGGTGTCCAGACCGTGCCGCCATCGCCAACAATGAAATGAAATTCGGCCGCTGATGGATCTTGTGACCAAACCTTTTGACGGTTTTCCCATTTCTCAACAATATCGGGGAACATCTTTGCTTCGATTACATAGGTGCCCGGCTCTAAAGTGATATCCGTCAGCAGGCGGAAACTTACCGCACCGCTTCCTTTAAATGCCTTGACCGTATTTTGCCCATTATAGATATAGAGATTGTGTTCCTCAGGTGGTAAGAAAGCTGTAGACAGTACCCGCACCTCAGGTCTTACATAGACATCCCAGGCCTCATTTCCAACACCGGTCGGTCCTGTATCCCATTCTAATCGCCATTTATTAGGCAGCTGGAGTTCGGGAACACCGTCCTGGTTATAATGCCCTTCTTCGAATGATGGATTTGGCAGCAAATTTACCCCTAACACGGGTTCTGCCGCCGGCTCAGTTGCCGCCGGCTCCGCAGTAGGTTCAATTGGAGCGGTTGTCGGCTGTGCCTCAACTGCGGTTGTTGCTTGCGGTTCAACAGCAGCGGGTGGAGAAGTAGGTGCCGGCTGAGTTGCCGTGGCTGTAGGTTCAGGGGTATCAGTAGCCGTCGCTTCCGGTGTCTCAGTCGCTGTTTCGGCCGTACTGGTGGGTTTAATTGTGCTCGTCGGTATGGTCGTACTGGTTGGCGGCGGCGGCTCCGTGGGTTCAGGTTCAACCTCGTTGGTAGCCACTGGCAGTGGAGTCTCCGTGGCTGAAACTTCAGCCAGTTCCTCGACAGGAGTTTGAACTACTGGAGTTTCTACAACCTGATCAGCCTCTTCTTCCGGTGACCCACAGGCAGCAAGGATAGACAATAAAAAGATAAAAAATAATGGAACCCATATAGGATTTCCTTTTGTTTTATGACTTAATTTCATCATAACATTTCCTCCGAATCACCATCTTTTGATGGAGCAAAGCGGATTGTATCGCCCTCGATTCGGCGATAGCAACATGGATTAGTTGTCGTTTAGAAAAGCTTTTCCATCACGAAGGAATAAAAAAAGGCCGCATCATCAGATGCGGCCTCAAGCCCAATGGCGACCATTCTAAATTATTTTAGCAGGTTATTGGTTACGACTTCTTGCCTGCATCGCTGCCGGAACAGGTTGCCTGTTGGGCAGACCTCCCGGTTTTGAAACGGGCCGGGTATTTCTCTGTGGAGACGGCGCACTATTGCTATTATTCATCGAAGCAGAGACTGTATTCGATGACTGCCGATTTGCCGAAGCGCTTTCGAAAAGATGCGTACCAGCAATGGAAAATGCACTGATGAAAAGTATTCTTGTCAGCCAGACCAAAACAGCGACGAAAAGGGGCACAAAACGCAGTAATTCTTGGCGGCTCAGTACTTCGTTACCTAATTCGTGGTTCAGTAAAGTCAGATTGACAGCCCACCAGGTCATGATGGCGTTCATCGTTGCTCCAAGCAGCCATGCGCCCATCAAGTACCAGGTTGAGCGTTCATTGTTACCCGACTCAGGCATGAACAAAGTCGACAAACCGGCGAAATCAATCGCACAAAAAGCGACAGCTAAAATTACGGCCCAGCTCAGACCTAAAAATTTTACTTCGCCAAGCAGACTCTCCAACGCATAACGAGTGGTATCAAAGTTAAAAATTTCAAAAGCCACCAACGCTACCACTAAAATCACGCCGACGATCGCTTTGCGTGGAAATGCCCACCTAAAGGAGATCATCGCCGCCTGGTTATTAAATGAGTTACCTGTCAACATCTTTTTCTCTCCATCTGTCACAATATCCACACGACGTTAAATTCGTTTGAAGCTGCCGTTAAATGAATTGAGATATTACACGAGGTTCGTCTCCTAGAAGAGATGGGGTTGGCGGGCGGTTGACCCGCCAACCCCAACACACGAAGAGGGTTTGGAAGGAGGGAATAGGTCCCGTGTGCATCTAATGAATAGATTAGCACATATGTTCTAATAAGTCAATACATTGACCCACTTGTGTAAAAATCAGATCTTATAGAGGCAGCTTGTGACGGACGCGCCGCCGTTATGAATCTTCAGGGACTAGGGAATAATCGTAAGGCTCAACCCCCGGGCCATAGCGAAAGACGTTGGGATATGGAATATAGTTACTGACAACCGTCTCGTCAATCATTACATCGCCATCCGCATTGCGCACCACCCGGTCAACGGTCACACGCGCACCTTCAACAGCCCAATCAATTTGTTTAACTGTACCTTCTTCAAGATTGGGATCAAACTCCCAAACATCCTCTTCAGGGGGTGGCACAACATCGCTAAACACGGGCTCTGATTTCTCGACTTCACGCCCCATACTGGTGCTGTACAACTTAAAAGTCAGTGCTTCGAATTCTGTATTGTAATAATTCTCGATCAGCAGATGGTGCGGCGTATTGTTTATAAATTTCATATCCACGATGGGAGAAAAGACGGTAGCATCCATCCCTGGCCCTTCTCCATCATCATAATAATGGACCATATACCCATGCTCCCATCGTTCTGTGATTGGAAAACCAGCTAAAAAGGCGGATTGGTACAGCGTGGTACTGACCTGACATACGCCGCCGCCAATACCTTCAATGGTACGGCCGCCTACGATGATCAATCCTTCCTCAAAACCATCCGCTTCGCTAACACTTCCCAGGTATTTATTGAAGGAAAATTCTTCCCCCGGCGCGACAACAACACCGAAAAAGTTTGCCGCTGCACGGGCGATATTATGTTTCCGGGCATCGGTCGACCCATAAAACCAGGTCGTGGTTTCGGTGATCAACTCGGTGATTCCGAGTTCTGCAGCCGTCGCATCGGCATTCACTATGGGCACAATCTCTTCTAAGGAAAACGGAACCGCTCGATTAGAAGTTCGAACCTGTGACAAAAACTGCTGAACTGTTCCCTCAAGATCCAACTGCCGGCCGTTTATATGGGGTGACACAAGCACCAACTCTCGCGTTGAATCATCAAAATAAAAGCGAGCATTTATCGGGTCGCGATAAATTTGATCCGCATACGGACTTAACCAGTAGCGGACCGCATTTTCATCCACAAGAACTTCCTGCGTAAATGACCCATCCGCTTCTTGGTGGACTTCCACTCGCAGCCAACTGGCTAATGTTTCCAAAGGCAAGACTACCGGTTCGAGATCTCCCTCATCTAACGGTTCAACCAGATAAAATGAAATCGGGCCGCTAAGGACCTGCTGTATTTCCTGGGCAACGGCCGCATCGTCGTAATAGGTAGGTATCGTCTCGTGGACAAGCAGTTCCACGTTTGCATCCCGATATTGGCTGAGAGGTTCTTGCAATCTGGTACGCAGGTCGGCCGTATCGAGGGAACGTCCCGGCTGACCGGGATTAAACTCCGCCGCATTGTTGTTGTAGCTTATGGTCGCATTCTCAGCTGGTTGGTCTATTTCTGAGGCCAATTCCAACACTGTCTGGTCCAGCTTACTTTCGTCAAAGACAATAACCGGAGCTACTGAACTACCATAATACCAGCTCGAAAAACTATCCTTCAGTCGAGCAAGCGGTCCTCCGCTTCGGCCAATGCCCATGGCCTCAGCGATCGCTTCGTCATCGTCATACGCCATGCCCAACTCGGCATAGGATTTTGACCATTCCTCTCCAAGCTCCTCATCAATAAACGTTACCTGGGCATCGTCCACGCGCGGAGAAAGCTCGGCCAAGGCGGCTCTTGCTTCTTCGGCCGTTTTGTTGCTTACATCTACATCGCCAATACTCACGCCCGTCAAGATGCGGTCCTTATTGAGGCCACGATATTCCGCACCCATAAAAGCCAGCAGCAAGGTAAGCAAAGCCAGCGTTACCAATGGCGGTAAGAGGAAATAACCTACTTTTCGACTTAATCGAGAGCTATTCGCCTGTTCTTGCGGCGTAGACACTTGCATATATTAAACCTATTCCTTAACAAAAGCGGTCGTAATTATAGCAAGGGGAATCTAGGTGTATCAGAAGTTTAATTCTGGATTCAGGCTACTAAAAAAAGAAAAGCCCTTATCTGTGAGTGATATCACAGATAAGGGCTTATTGCATTTGCTAGAATAGCCACAATGAGTCATAGAATCCTATTCATCGATCGCGAAGGCCGGCACTTCATAGATACGGCCGTCCACATTGAAAATGTAATAGGGCAGCCAGGCAATACCGAAGAAATCAATGTGAATATCCTTCTTGTAAGGCGCTACAGGAATATCTTTCACATCCTCTGCGATATCCATCCATTTTTCTTCTAAAGCATCGATTTCTGCGGCCAGCACAGTTTTGAGCTCCTCAATATCTTTTTGTAGTGAAGCAATTTCTTCAATCGACTCATCGACATCTTCCTGGGCTTTTGAACGCCGGCCTCTCTTAGACATTGCTGATGAGAGGCTCCGTCTGCGTCCTGAAAAGAAACTAAAAATCGTTTCTGCATAGGTCGTGTATTCTTCTTGCTTCCTGCGCTGAACATCGGCGCGATCTTCCTCAAGCTCGCGCTCTTCCCGTTTAAGTTTAGTTTCTACAGCCTCAATTTTCCGCTTGTAAACCTCTTCTAACTTATCTTCTTCCAGCTGAAGGCGCTCATCTGCCGCTTTTTCAATCTGTTTTTGAAAAGTTTCCGCACTGACCGATGGATCGACATAGACGTCAAGCGCTTCATTGGCCTTGATCATGAGCGGCAGATCGCGATAGATCCAACCCACCAGATCATTTTTAGCGCTTTTGAACAACGCATCATCCGCAAGAGGGGCATCCAGAGTTGTATAGAGCACCGTACCCGACGGTT
This sequence comes from Promineifilaceae bacterium (SeqCode), assembly GCA_046259485.1. Lineage (GTDB taxonomy): Bacteria > Chloroflexota > Anaerolineae > Promineifilales > Promineifilaceae > JAACFF01. Next base: position 44,851 of record JBJYWP010000131.1, read on the forward strand.
CTCCAGTCAGCCGCCTGAGATCGAGGGGCTCACGTTCAAAATCTTCCCAATCTATAATGCCACGCGCGTTGACTTCTTCAACAAGAAAAGCCATTTCCTTTTCATGCTGAATATTATACTTTCGTGCGTTATAAAGAACGCTCGCCTGGGCAAAGATTTGTGGCCTGTACAACAATCCACTGCTGGTCGCACCCAGGGGCAAACCCTGCCCGGCTTTTTCCACGGCTTCCTCAGGATCAAGGTTTGGTGGAATGATAAGTTCATCAATCCCCTTGGGGACAGGCGGACGCGTGCGGGTACCCAGCGCCGTTTCATCTTGCCGTTCAATTTTTTTCTCAACGGCTGCCGCAGATCCTGTGCCCACCGAACTCACTTTGGGTGACTCGCTTGCTGCCGCCGGCGCCTTTTCACTGCCTCCGCCAGCGCCTGCCAGCTCATTAAGCGCCGGAATTTGGATCCGTGTCATGGGGCCGGCCAGGTAATTCATAGCCCACCTTGTTTGGAAAAGCACGGACTCCTTTTCATGCACATTGCGAACAACAAAAACTCTCTTCCCTAATGAGGAAATCGCATCAGAGAGTGTCCGCCTATCCGGGCCGTCACCGGAAGCAGCGGCCAATCCGTCCAGGAGCCGTTCCTTATCTCGCGCCGTTGCCAATCGGCCGATAAACCAGGTCCCTGCATTGGATAACGCTTTATAATCGACATCTACCGGGTTCTGAGTAGCCAACAGAAGCCCAACACCAAATGCACGAGCCTGCTTCAACAAGCGCAGCATAGGTTCCTTAGATGGCGGGTTGCTGGTGGGGGGTAAATAGCCAAAGATCTCATCGAAATATACCAGGCTCCGCAATGAACCAGTGCCGCTCTGCATCCGCATCCAGGTCTCAACAGCGCTAAAAAAAAGCGTGACAAAAAACATACGTTCCTGTTCCGCCAGGTGAGCGATGTAAAACACCGAATGGCGTGGACGGCCGTCTTCATCGAAGAGCAGCTTTTGAATGTCCAATGGAGTTCCTTCAATCCAGGATTGAAAAGATGGGGAAGCGACCAGGTTGTTTAACTTAGCCGCCAGAGAAAAGCGGTCCTTTTCCGGGAAAAAAGCATCCGTAGCCAGGAAACCCACTTTATCAAACGGAGGCGATTGAATCTGCATAATCAATTCGCCCAGATCGAGGTCTTTACCGCTGCTCCAGCCCGTTTCAAAAATATTGGCAAGCAGAACATGCTCGCGAGAGGAGACAGGATCAATGTTGGTTATGCCGATCAGGCCCAATATGGCGGTTATGGTACTGGCGATCTTTTCGCGTAAAAGCTCACGATTTTCATCCCAGGCAATCTGCGGCGCCTCCAAAGAAGCCAGGATGCTAACCGGCACTCCGGCATCCGATCCTGGCGTATAAATAGCAAAGGCCGCGCTCTTCTTTAAAGCCTCGATGCGGTCTCCCTGAATCCCCCAGCTGTCCAAACCGTTACGCCATAAGTCGGCCGTTTTTTCCGCCACCTCATCGACGGATTTACCATCCCGCCGCGCTTCATCAGGATTGATCCAAGGTTTAAAATCTTCTGGGAGCAGCTCCGGAAAATGGAGAAGGGTATTGGTGATATCCCCTTTCGGGTCAATCATCAAGGCCGGGACGCCTTGTAAAGCAGCTTCTTCCAACATATCAATACAGAGACCTGTCTTTCCGGAACCGGTCATCCCTACGACCACACCATGAGTCGTTAAATCATCCGGATCATAAAACAAAGCCTCTTTTTCTGTTTCACCCGATTCCAGGTTCCACTGGCGTCCAATATACAGTTTTCCATCAGTTTCAATCATGCTTTTTACCCAATTCCCGTCGTTATATATCTACCAAGCGTGGTCCGGATTGCTCCTTGACCCGAATTATTCAAAGAACATGTCTATTCGTCAAACAGAGCCTTAATAGCTCGCCAACTATACGGCAGACAGAGGTTTCTGAGCGAAGACAAGGTCATATTCCACCTGCCAGGGCAGCGTCTCAACCGCCTCAAAGTCAATACTCTGCAAATGTCGTTCAAATTGATCCGCACTGCGGTAACGACCCAGGAAAGCCTTCCCTTCCCAGCCCCGACGCCGTGTAACCATGAGCAGTCCACCAGGCTGTAATACGCGAAACATGTCTTTCAATGCCTTCGTGTCATTAGGAAAAAACTCAAGCGCTTCCAGGCAGGAAACAGTATTAAAGGTCGAATCAGGAAAAGGAAGATCAGCGGCTGTTTGTTGTACCAGTGAGACACGCCGGCCATAAGGTTGCAATTTAACGAATGCCAGCGCCAGCATACGCGCCGAGGGATCGAGTCCGATTATACGGCCGTTAAACGAAGCTTCCTCTAACAGAAAATGGGGGAACCTGCCTGTACCGGTGGCAACATCAAGGACTAATGGCGCCGGTCCGCCGGATTGCCTGGTCATAAGCGGTCGTATAACAAAAAACTCTTCCGCCAGCGGGTCAAACTGCTTGATCCCGTCATAACGATCGGCCGTGATATCATACAGCCATACAACAATACGCCGTCCTAGAAAAACACCTTCGGTAACCACTAACAGCCAATATAGCAAGAAACCGGCAACAACCAGAAGCAGGGCTGTGATCACAACTAACAAATAGATGTTCATCTCAGGACTGATTATCGATCGTTTGCAACCTTCGCCTCTGGTCGGCTTCTGTCTTTTGCATCCCGGCATCAATATGCGGATAGGTAAGCCAAACCAGGGAAAACCCGAAAAGTGAACCTGTTAATGTTCGCAGCAGGGGGGAGCTTTCACGCAGGGGCAGAAAGGTCACGGTGTGCGGCGCCAAAACCACCAGATATTGGCTGAACAGTTGGCTAAATCCGTCTAAGGCGATTGGCCCCAGGCCAATAAGCAGAAAAGCCCAGATCGGCAGCGGCTTTATGATCATCCTATGTCGCAGCAAACCGTATAGGAGACCGCCCAAAAGCACGGCCGTATAAATTGCCATGTCGCGCTCGCAAAGAGCCATCTTATAGCCCATTTGCTCATTGCCCACAAAACGACGCGCCGCCAGTAAAAAGGCGGTCCAATCTTTTGGATTCGAAGAAGCATCGGCAAACGCTTCTAACGAAGGCATATAGGCTTCAATAGGCTTTAAATCAGTCCCGGCAATCGCCCGTGGATAAGCCGTTTGCTCTCCAAACAAGAAAAAGGATCGCGAAGCCATCTGGTGACAAAGAGGGCTATAGATCGTGTAAATCACTCTCGCCGGAGTGGTGGCGCCGGCATGCATCAATACCGGTGCAAGTACCGGCAAAGCAATGTAAATGGCGACCAGCATGTTAAACAAAGCCAGCCAATGACGTGAGATCCCATGAACCAGGCGATCGATCCCACTGGCGCATCCGCTGTTTTCAGACGGTGTGGGTTGTTCTTCTTGTTGCCAATCTTGGGACATAAATCAGGGAAGGATCTGCTTTAAATAGGCTTCGATTTGATCTTCACTCAAGATACCCTTATGCACGGCCGTAACAACGCCTGATTTATCGATAAAATAAGTCGACGGTAAACCATTCACGCCATAAGCCCTACCCACCATATCCTGGCTGTCGAGTAGAGGGATAAATGTTAGACCTAATTCATCAATGAATTCTCGCACTTGCTGCTCATCTTCCTGTGAATTGACCGCTAAAACCACCAGTCCCTGATCCTGATAAGTGTCATGGGCGTTTTGCAGCTCCGGCATCTCGATGCGGCAGGGAGCACACCAGGTAGCCCAGAAATTGATCAGAAGCGGCCGTCCCGCGAATTCGCTGAGGGAGACGTCATTACCCTCTAGATCGGGCAAGACAAACTCAGTTGCCGGATCACCGGCAGCAAGTACGTTACCAGCCGGATTGCTTTCCAAGTCGCTGTTAGCGGCGGGTATTTGTGGTAGTTCGGCAGGCGTTTCATCTTTAAACAAATCAAGAAGCGGACCGCCAAAGAGGAGCAATGCCAGGGCTATACCGAGCAGGGAAAAACCACCCATAACAAGCAGTATATTGCGGCTTGAAGTAATTTGTGGCTCTACATCCGGCACGAGAACCGGCGTTCCCCCACTTTCCTTTTCATCCATGGATTAATTAAACAAGGTTAATAGCTTATCTTCCAAATCAGCAAACCAAATAGCCAGATCCGGCGGTATGAGAGAATTAAACGTTGTTAAACGGCCGCTCAGCATAAGCAAACCTAAAAGAATAAAGAGTATCCCGCTGATCGCCTGTGTGGTGTGCATGTGCAGGGTCACTTTTTTATCGCCGGAAGAGGTAAACACCCACAACATAGCCCCCGCGAGAGCGAGAACCAGCAGACCTATCTCCTGTACAGAGGTAAACGGCTGCCCGGCAAGGAACTCGAAATTGCCGAACGCATATTCGGCCGCGGCAACAAGAATACGCCAGATAACCAGGCCCCAAATCAGAGCCAGCACGACCCGGCTCACGACCCAATCCCAACCCTTACCTCTCATTAACCGCCAAAAATAGCTGTCACGCGGCAGGCGTCCCATAAAAGTAGAAACAATGATCAACGGCATGCCTAAGCCAAGGGCGTAAATAAATAGCAGCATTGTCCCCTGGGTGACGGAGCCGGTTTGCGCGGCCAGGGTCAACACAGCGCCAAGAATTGGACCGACACAGCTCGACCAACCAACTGCAAAGGTCAGACCAAAGAGAAATGACCCCCAAAGGTTGCGATTATTGACGACTCTATCACCGGCTTGGGCCATCCCTGTAAAGCCCATGCCCAACAGGCTCATCGTCCCAAAAACCAGGATCAACGATCCGCCAAACAGCAAGATTAATTCCTGATTCCGCAGCAGCACGCGACCTAAAATGGAAGCACTGGCCCCCAACATAGCGAACATAGCTGAGAGCCCAAGCATGAAGCTCAGGGTATTGGCCAAAATTTGCGAACGGCCGCTCTGAAAAGCAAAAGCGAAATACGCGGGCAAAATGGGTAACGTACAGGGAGACAAAAAACTCAACAGGCCCCCGACGGCCGCTAGAAAAGCCAGCTGTGCAAAGGGTTGGCTTTGTATGCCAAAAACGGGCTGGTCGCCGGTATCTGTTTGTGTGAAGGTGCCAATGATCAGGAACCCGACAACCAGGATAATGATGCCGATAGCAATCAAACGGCCGACCGGCCACGATCGTCCAGGAGGTGAGGCTTTCATTTCCGACATAGATAGCTCTCCTTAAACAGGCTCGATATGCCAGACAAAAATCAAAAGGTAACCATCCTGCTTAATCATCAAGTTGATCTTCTTCCTCTAAGATTTGTTCCATCAGGTCAAGGTCGCGATTTAGATTTCTCTGGCGCAGGGCCAGGCTGCCGATATAGATCATGATGATCAACCACATGACGGCGTAACCCAGTAAGAGATAGTTATTAAACTGATTAGGATCAATCATGAAATTTCTCCTTGCAGGTAGGCAGTTACGCGTGTTTTGAGCAATGCCGCCTGGTCTGTTAACCGCTGTAATCGTATGCGATTCAAAAGCCAGGCCGCGTAAGTGATTGTAAAAGCGATGACAGAAATATTGAGGGTTATAACCATCTTGGTTGAGTCAAGCCCAGAAAATTCTTGTAAACCTTCGGCGGCTCCTTGGGCTGATTCGGCCGCCCCACCGAACATCACCGGATGGATATCACGCAAAATTCGGATACTTACGAACGTTAGGATAACAGTGATAAAAGCCACAATGACATAAACGGCCGAAAATCGCGCGCGCTTTTCCTCATCATCGAGAGACCCTCGCAGCATGAAATACGCGGCGTAGGCCAGCCACATGATGGTCACCATGGTCAGGCGTGGACTCCATAACCACCATGTATTCCAGGCCGGCCGTCCCCACACCGACCCAGAGACGATAGCCATGCTTAAAAACACCAGCCCAATTTCTACCGAGGCCACCGTCACGGTATCCCACTTGTGATCGCCGCGCAGCAAGAACATCACTCCGCCAATCAGAGCAACGAGAAAAGCCAGCGATCCGACCCATGCTGATCCAACATGAAAATAGAAGATACGCTGCACATTGCCCATCGTCTGTTCAACCGGTGCATAAAAGAAGATCGCTAACATGGCGACAACCAGGCTGATTGCGGCTGCGATATTTAAAATGCGCGTATAACGATTTAATCGTGAAATTTCCATCGCCTCTCTCCAATAAAATGTTTTTCTGAATTTTCCTCAGAGAATACCTGCGATCCAGGCTCAAAGCGCGATCCCAAAATGATTGGATTTCATATTTCAGGACTCTACCACATAATGATAGAAGAAAAGTCCCATACTTACCATGAGCAGATCATAAAGGATCACAAGATAAACAGCGCTCTGAACCTCACCCCATAAGGGTAGTTCGGGAAACATAAAGGCACTTACGGCCATAGAGGCCGGCAAAACCAGCGGCAGGGATAACGGCAGCAGCAGAACCGGCAGCAGCACATCTCGCGAGCGAGTTTGGATAGACATGGATGTAATCAGGACACCGGCCGCAATATAACCAAAAGTACCCAAAGCCAAAATAAAGAGCACCTGCGGTCTCCAGAACGGTTTATTGAAGAAAACAATAAACACGATAACCAGGACCAGTTCCAACAAGAGCGTAAACAAGGTAATGCTGAAAACCTTGCCCAGATAAATTGCGTTGCGCTTGATCGGGCTGATAAGTAAAGCGTCAAATGTTTGATTTTCTCTTTCAATAGCCAGTGAGCGGTTCAGGCCTAACGTGCCGGCCAGGAGAATTGTTGCCCAAAGCAAACCGGTAGAAAGTTCACGCGCCGCGCCCAGATTGGCGCCAAGCGCAAAATTAAACATGATCACGGTCACCAGTGAGAACATGACCATGATACTGACAGTTTGCCCGGTGTGGCGTTCGATACGAAGGTCTTTACGGGTAATAGTCCAAACGGCCGTCCAGAACGAAGGCTCTTCTACTACCGTGACCTCTTTGGGGACTCCATCCTCACTCATAGCTTTTTGTTTCCCCGGTTTTGGTTTTCTTTCCGATTTCGCTGGGTGTACTGCCGGTATAGATCGACAAAAGTTGATTGATCGATGGATGTTGTGTCCATTTCGTAGACGATACGGCCGTTATTCAAAATGGCGACCCGTTGGCTGTGCTCAAGCCCATGAACAAGGTCATGGGTAATCATCATGATCGTACGTCCTTTCTGAACTTCCTGGTCTAACAAGTTATCCAGCAGCGATGAGGCGTCCTGGTCCAAGCCGGTATATGGTTCGTCCAGAAGCAGGACTTCCGGTTCATGCAGCGTGGCCCGGGCAATAGTCAGGCGCTGCACCATACCTCTGGAAAAGCTGCCAACCGGATCACGTTGCCGTGCAAACAAGCCCACTTTTTTTAAAGCACTGCCAACGCGATCGGGGATATCATCAAGCTGGTACAGGCGAGCAAAAAAGGTCAGGTTCTCTGCTGCGCTGAGATCGTGATACAGCAATGATTGGTGCGACACAAGACCAATATGGCGTCGTACTTTGTCCGCATTCTTCGGGAAGTCCCACCCTCCAACGCTTACCTGGCCCTCGGTTGGAGTGAGAAGCGTGGCGACGATACGAATGAGTGTGCTTTTACCGGCGCCATTCGGACCGACAAGGGTCACAAATTCCCCCTCCCGAACGTGGAGATCAACGCCTCTCAGCGCTGTATTTATGCCATATCGCTTCACAAGCCCATTAATCCGAATCATGTCTTTCAATTGTAAACAGGTATAGGGGACAGCGCTACACTATGACCGGGCGCGCCCAACGGATCATGGGCGTCCTATTGGCGATTTCAGTTAGACGAACTCACCTCAAAGCACCATATTTTAACCTTCTAGCTTCACGAGCTGTCTTATATCCTCCTCATTTTCAAAGATTTTGCTGGACAAACACCCACAATTTGTTTTATAGTGTTCAATTGTGTGTATGGTCGCATCAACCATATATAGAGCGGCAGTGGGGGGCTTTAAGGCGTCATTTTGGTGACAACCCCCATATTTTCGGGTAGTAGACATTTAATTATTTGCTTAAAACAATCGTTTACTTATAATCTACGATGGTTTTTGCTGGCAAAGAACTGTCGGCAAAGAGAAGAGGATTTGGAAGAAATACTCTCTAACTTATCAGGAACAGTTTCACCCTGGCTAATGGGAACCTTCTTCACGCTGGGATTGGTTGCTTCTATAGCAGCCGTCAAAAGTTGGCATGAGATGAAACGGTCTCCCTATTTTTTCCAGAGGTTACAGGCGGGCAAGCGGCTTCAAACGTACCTATCGTCCAGCTTTGCCTTATTTGTCGTTACCCTGATCGTCGGCTTCTATGCCTGGCAAGAACCGGTAGACACAACTGTACGCAGCGCAATTATTTCTAACAGCAAACCCATCCCCGAAGTCGTAGAAGTTAAACAGGAAACATATCCTTCCATAGACGAAACTATAGTCGATGAGTCTATCTCTACAGATGCCGCAGAAATCGCCCTAGGTTTGGCTGAACCCAATTCACAGGTGATATCGGTACTGGAACAACCGCTGGTCGCCACACAACTTAGCTTACCGGAAGATTATGACCGGTTCGAACCCAAGGTAGACCTTAAAGACAACAGCAACTTGGGTACCTTGAGTTTTTCAACCGAGATCACCGATGAGTACGAAGCTGTTGAACCTGGCCAGCTTTTCGCCGAAGGCTTCTATACCCTCTACGCTACATTCGATTATGAAGGACTCGAAGATGGTATGGTCTGGTCATGGATATGGCGGCATGATGGAGAGGTTATAGAAGGCGGCAACGAAATGTGGGTATATGGTCAAGACGGACCAGGATATATTTTCTTTAGCCCGGAGGAAGGCTTCCGTTCCGGTCAATACTCGCTCGATGTCTGGGTAAATGGTGAGCTAATGGCCCAATCTTCGGCCGTTATGAACAACGCCTCTATTTCAGCGAACAACTAAAACTTCAGCGTACATCCAGGTATACTCATCAGGATCCGGCCAAACGGCCGGTTTTTTGTTTCTCATGCTCGTCTTGCATCTCGCCCGTCAGCGTCCCCGCGAAACGCTCTCGAGGCTAATTGCTAAAATACGCTGCAGTTCCTTAACGCGCAGTAACAGACAGCTTAGAAAATAGACTATTCCACCCACTAAAACCCCAAAAATCAACTGCAGCCAGGTAGCATTTTCATTGATTCGGCCCAATGTAACCCACATGGCGCCGGCCATAAGCAAGGCGCCTAGCAACATACGCCAGGCGCCGGAATAGAACCCCGCACCGTTTAAATACCCTAGTTTGCGCCGCAATAGAATCACAAGGACTCCTACCTCCACATAATTTGAAAGGCTGAAAGCAAGCACCAGAGCTCCCAGGGGCGGCCAATCCCGAGAAGCAAAAACTAAATCGCGCAGCCCGACACTGAATATAGCCATCATCATGACTTGTATTCCGCCAACCAACACGGGTGTCAGTGTATCGCTCAAAGCATAGAAGCTGCGCGCAATAACCTCCAGGAATAGTAAAGCCAGTAATCCTAAGGCCATGAGCTGCGTCGCACCCGCCACAAGACGCGTCGCCTCGGAATCAAACAAGCCGCGCTCAAAGAGGATTGTAATGACCGGCTCAGCCAGCAGGATCAACCACGCGGTCATAGGCAACCCAAGAAAAAGAAGCATGCGCAAAGAATCATTGATGATCATGCGCATCTCGTCGAATTTCTCACGGGCGGCCAGGCTGGAAAGTGTTGGGAAGGCGGCGATTCCCATCGCCTGGCCGATGATCCCCTGCGGTAGGATGATCAGGCGAAAAGCGACATTAAGTGCAGGCAGGCTTCCCAAAGCCATTGAGCCCGTCATAAAAAGCATAATGAATTTGTTAATCTCGCTGAAGGATAAACCGAGCACGCGCGGAGCCATCAGTTTCAATACCTTGATGACACCAGGATCATGCACAGTTAAGAGAGGTTGGTAACGCGCCCCCTGTTTATAAAGAGAGGGAATCTGGATCAACAAATGTCCGAAAGCGCCGATCACCATTCCAATAGCGAAGCCCATCGCCACGCCGGTTACTGTCTGACCGAACAGAAGACCCCCGGCAATGATGCCCAGGTTATAAATGGTGGGCGCTAATGCCGGGGTCAGAAAGTGCTGCCGCGCATTCAGGGCGCCCATGACAACTCCGCTGGCGCCAAAAATAATCGGCGACACGAGCATGACGCGCATCAAACGCACCGTCATATCCAGCAGTTCGGGGTGCTCTGCGATCGCGGGTGCATAAAAAAAGCCAACTATCTGATCGGCAAAGATCATGGCTAATACAGCCACAATCGTGATCGCAACGGTTACTAAATTGATAACGGCCGAAAACAAACGCCAGGCGCCGGATTCATCATCATCTGTCAGATAGGCGGTAAAGGTGGGAATGAAAGCCGAGCCGATGGCCCCCCCGGCAATGATCAAGAAAATGGATTCGGGAAAAACTTTCGCAATGTCGTAAGCAGTCGCTTCAACCGTCGTAACACCGAGTAAAGAGCGGGTAACTATCTCACGTATGAGACCGACCACACGGCTGAGCAGAATTAGAGCGCCAACCAACCCGGCCGCGCGCATGACAAGCGCCCTATCTTTTCTGCTGTCTTCTCCAACCGTCTTATCGGCCGGCACTTGAGAATCTGCCATGGGTAGCAATTATACTCCGCTTTCGGAGACTGTTTATCACGCTTTATTTGACGAACAACAAATGCTCAATACGCGCATTCCATCATGGAGCCCCTGATTCGACACCTCGACGATGAACTCCTATCAATACAAGTTTTAGGCCTTCATTAAGTTTGTAAGGAAGACATTTTAACTTAGGGCTAATGAATATAATAAAAGTTTCCGCGCGGTCGCGAACGGCCGCAGTCGCCGGCGCGATAGCAGGTGTAATTCGAGACACGAATCGGGCAGAGGTACAGGCTATTGGCGCCGGGGCCGTCAACCAGGCTATCAAGGCAATAGTCGTCGCAAAGGGATACCTGGCAGAAGAAGACGTCGATATCGTCTGCACGCCTTCCTTTGTGGAAATATGCATCGATGACCAGGAAAGGACGGCTATTCGCCTTCTTGTTGAGCCAAAAGCCTAACCGAAATGCCCGTTCAGGATATTTCCAGGGGAAACAACTTGGCTTGGGGGTCTAATTTTGTGCTGCCAGGTTAGATAATGCGGTCGTTACCCTGTTCTATTTCTGAAAATAAGTAACAACCCCACGCCAACTCCCCCCAGGATCAAAATAAGAATAAGCGCTGCTAAACCACTTGGGGCCTGCCCATCGCTTGCGTTCTGCGAAGGGCGAGTACTTGCCACTGCCCCCTCGTCAGGCTCGGTGGTCAGAGCGCCGATGGCCTTTGTCTGTGTAATTTCCGTGGGGGAAACGGCCGTTGCTGCGGCAGTAGGTTCCTTACTCACATCTGTCGCGGTCGGCCGTGGCGTCAAACTAGCGGTAGCCGAAGGCATTGGCGTGGCCGTTGGCGAAGGAGAGGCCGTCATCGTAGGCGACAGGGCGATCGTTATTGTTGGCGGAGGCGGCACGACCGGCGGATTTTCCTCCGGCGGAAAACCGCCATCAATTGCCTGAATTAGATAGTACACCGTGCCGCCAATCATGCAGTAATCGCCAATCGTCTGTGTGCACAGCGCCTGCTGCAAGTCAATGTTGTAATAACCATCTTCCGCTTCCAGCACCTGCTCCTGGCCCCACATATCCACCAGGCGTGCGGTTGGGGCGATCGCCTCAATTTCAACCTGCTGCGGCTGAGGCAGTCGGGCGAACAAAACCGTTGTAATGCGATCTTCCTGTTCTAAACGAAATTGCCCAACTTCATCCCAACGCTCCCGCGTCGCTGTTTTCACCCCCCGCATAAAGCGAATAGCCTCGCGGTAGGTGTTAAAAGCCAGACGCCGTGAGCCATCGAGTCGCAGCAAGCCAAAAGGTTCCGGATTTGCAGCGCGATCGCCCTCTGTATCGCGCAGTTTATAAACGCCGATCCGTTCCGCGCCGCCGGCCATGGCTGAAGCCAACGCCTGGGGGATATAAGCGGCTTGTTCCGTGTTACTGACGGCCAGGACCGGATCAGGTACCGGCCATTCGGGATCATCATACGCCGGCGCATTGGTCTCTACAAGCCAGATAGGTTGGGCCAATCCTCGCTCCCGCATTATTCCCAAAAATACGTCCAGCAGCTCATAGACTTGATCCGGCTGAAAATAGAGATGCGCCGTTGCCACATCAAAAAAGTAATTATGTTCGGCCGCCTGGGGATCGGCCAGGATACGATCCAACAGGCGCGCCATATACTGTTCACGACCGGCATCAAAATCAGCCCAATAAGTAAAAGCCGCCAGATGAATCACGCTGTCAGGGTTCGCTTCTTTAGCAACAAGATAAGCGACCTGCTGAAGCTGGTAAAAATCGTCAACGCCGCCGTCCCATGAATGGGCTACTTCTGAGGCATCAATATCAGGTTCATTCCAGATAATCCAATGGTTGATACGGCCGTCATAGCGGGTCACAACTTCGCGAACGTAGTTTGCCCAAAGATTGGCCGGGTCATCATGATCCAGCCATAAACCGGCCGGAAGACCCGCCTCATCCCTGGCCCAATCAGGGATACCGATCAACAGGCCGATCACCTCGCGCCCCTCGGCTAACTGTTCGTCAATCTCCTCATCAGAAAGCCCCGGGGTCCAGGTGTCAGGCCCGCCTGCCTGTACATCGGCCCAATGGAAACCCACGCGCGTCCAACCAATCTTCAGTTCACGCGCTGAATTACGCGCCGTATAAGCCTCAACAATTCCGAATCGCCAATCTTTCTCTTCCTGCGCCCCCATTTGCCTGACCATTATCAGGCTAATTAACAAGAGCCCAATAATCAGAAGACCCCTCTTCAACCATTCAACAATTCGCCTGTTGACCATTAATTATTAGCGTTTGCCTCCCAGGGAGTGAAATAATCTGTCGCCGCCCATCCTTCATCGCCGCCGGGTGTGCGTACAAGCTGCCAGGTGAAGCCATTGGCCGTTACCGCTTCCTCTGGTAAAAGCGTCAGGATCGTGCCATCGGGAATGATGGCTACTTCTCCACCTCCAGGTGTCCTCCGCACAGTGAGACCGACGCCGCCTGTATTAGTTACCACGGCGTGAGGTAAGTCAGGTCTTGGGGTTTGTGGGGCCGCCGTCGGTGTTGGCGGTAACTCAATGCCATCGTAGATTCCCGGCTCATTAAAATGGGCGTAAGCCTGGCGCGATACTTGCTCAAAAAGCGGGGCGCTCTCTTCCCACTCCAACCAATCCTCGCTGTAAAGAGCCATGACCAGGATATAATCCCCGCCGGGTGAAAAAACGATGCCCCCGTCCCCATGCGTATCATCAATCCACCCCACCTTATGGGCAAACGGAACGCCTTCCGGCAAACCATTCTCCAAGAGCTTCGCCAGTTCATTGAGCTTCATCTTATCCAGCATATCCTGGCATTCCTGTGCAGTGATCGCTTCTCCATAGTCCTCACGCAGGAGGCCGGAATCATTTTCCGCACAGTCGTAAATCATATTCAATAATGTAGCGAGGTCTCCGGTCGTTGTCTGCCGAAAGGGATCAGCATAAGTCGTGATATCCGTACGCTGGTTGGCCGGGGTGAGCACCGTATTCAACCGGTCAGGCTTGGGATCGGCATCGATGGGAACGGCAATAAAGGTATTAAACACTCCCATGTCACGCATTGTCTGGCTGACGATATCCGCGCCGGCATAGGCGTCTTCTTTGCCGGCTACAATCTGCAAGAGCAGATTGGCCGCATAATTGCTCGACTGGGCTGTCGTTTCAGAAATCAACTTACTCTCTTCGGCCGTCAGCGGCAGATCCAGCACCCGGTAGACGTTGATCAAGATCGGAACCTTGATCAGGCTCATTCCGGCGATAGCCACATCCTCATTACGTGCGATCCTCTCGCCGCTGGCCAGATCAATCACCACATAGCTACTGAAACCGTCAAAATCAGCCAGTGTTTCCTCGATCGCCGCTTGCAAATAACGCAAGTCGGGTGGTCCAGCCGGGATCACGGCCGTTGCCGTCGGGCTTGTGAATGCTGTAGGAGATGGTTCAACTGTTGGTAAGATCGTTGCGCTGGGTAAAGGTTGGGGCGTGGAAACGGCCGTGGCCGCCGGCTGTGGAACTTCCGAAGCTGCGTCCGGGCTGCAGGCCGGCATTATCAAGGCAATGAGCAGCAGAAAGATCAAACGTTTTAATAGCATAACCGCTAACGTTAGCGGTATTGGGGAGGTGGGTCAAGTTGTGACGCCGGCTCTTGGACAAGAACTAATCTTGCGCATCCAAAAGATTCCAGAAATCTTCTAACTCCACACCTAATCCATCGGCCAGGCGGTTAACAAAGGCGTAGTAACCGGTGACTTGATTAATATCTAGAACAGCCTCATCGCTGAACCCGGCATCCCGCAAATTTTGCACATCCGCTTCGACCATATCCCACGGCCGTATAGTAAGTTTTTCCGCATAAGTCAGCATCGCTTGATTGCTCAGGCTGATCGGCGCATTGCGCCAATCCTCAATAAGCTGTTCCACCAGGGAATCATCATTTGTCAATTTGCGAAGACCCGCTCCGTGATGGACTAATCAGTAGCGGCAATGGTTTACGGCCGAGACAACCACGGCAATCATTTCTCTCTGAATACGGCTGAGATCCGAACGGCCGCGCATCAAATGCGCATAGAGTTCATAATGTGTCTGCATCGACTTCACATTCAAGGAATGAATCTTGAGGATATTATCTACTCCTCCCCAGGATTCTTTATATTTATTGTAAAGGTCAGCCAATCTTCCTCTGGCATCCGCTTCGGAAATCATCTTAATCCAAGCCACATCTATACTCCTTAAAACCAATCATCAATCCAACCACTGCACCACGGCATCGCCCAGTTTGAATTCATCCAGAGCTCGTTCAACATCCTCTACAACCATTGGGCTGATTTGCTGCTCTCTGCCGTAAATAAGACATTGGTGATCGGGAAATTGAATTCCGAAGGCTAGAACGTTGGTTGCGCTAGCGGCCACATTATCAGCAACGATCGCGAACCGCTTAAATCCACCTGCTGACAACGTCCCGGCGAGGGCCACGTCGTAAAAGAGGGGCCGGGATCGGTCATCAATGATAGCCTCCGGCGAATCGGCCGTGAGCGTCTCTTTTTGAAATTCATGCGCGCCCATATCCGGCTGGGCGTCGCGAATATTGTCGAAGAAATCACGATCGATAAACGGTACAGTGACCGCCTGGTCTATAACCGGTGAAGTGGCCTTGATTTTATACCACGCTGGATTGACCTGGCCGCGAAGCAGTTCTGCTTCCGGGTTCTCAAATTGTGGATTACCAATAACATCGCGATCGCCTGGGACAGAGCTCGGGCGCTCTGGGTACCAGGCGTTGCCCGAAACAGCCCACCCTCTGAAGTCAGCGCCTCCATTAACAAGCACCTCGCCGTTAGACTGGTAGACTACATTGTTTTTTAATTCGCACGCTTCATAATGCGAACTCGATTCCATAATTCCATAATTTTGCGCATTAACCAGGGTATTAAACAGGACCCGAATTTTCCGAAGCATTCGCCCATCCTGTCCATAAAGAGCGATATTGCTGCCCATTCCCACAAATATATTGTTGGCAATAGTCACATTCTCAATATCAACATCATCTTCGTACTGTGGTTCGGACGGGGTAATGGCTATCCCTTCGCCGAACGGAAATTCTGGATTTATTGAGTGATAAAGGAGATTCTTCTCTACGATAATATTGGTAACAGCGTGCAGATAAATGGATGGGCGCATATTATCAAAGAAAATGCACTTACTTACTCTTATATTTGTCGAATTATTCGTTTGGGAGTCAGTAATAAACCCTTCCCCCCAATTTTCGTGAATACTTGTCCCTCTGATGATAACGTTGTCGGATCCTTTAACGACACAGGCTCCGCCCCAATCAAGTTCACTTGAAGATCGATCATAGGGGGCAAAATTGCCGCTGCGGCTGATATCGCAGTTCTCAATGATTATTTCCTTGCAGCGCTGTTCGATCATCATGCCGTTTTTGCGAGAAGCACTGATCTTACAATTTCGTATCGTTACTCCCCGTGTGTCCGCCTCATCGCGGCTGACCTGGATACCTCGCCCCATTGAGCGTTTAATATCAAATCCTTCAAAAATAACGTAGTTACCTTTAATCCACACCAGCGGTGTGTAACGGAACCCCTTCTCATCTCGCAACCCAGGAGGAATGATTAACTCCCCATAGTCCGGTAGTCCCTCATTCAGGCCATCTACTCCAGCCTCACCATCGATAACCACTTTCTCCCCTGGATAAGCGGCGACTAGAATCGGGGCATCGGCCGTTCCCGAGCGGTTGATTGTGATCTGCTCGACGTAGGTTCCTCCCCGGATATAAAGCGTGTTCCAGCTGTATGGATTAGACAAACCTTTGCCAATAGTTTTCCATGGATTTTCAAAAGTACCATCGCCGTTTGTGTCACTGCCATCGGGTGACACAAAAAAGATAGGTTTGCCGGAGATGAAAGGTAAGAACTGTCTGTTGCCCATCATTACATTCTGAAAAATTTCCAATAGAGTTTCACTATCTTGCACTAACAATCTGCGCCAAATTCAGGCTCAAGGATACATGAACAACAGTCCTTGTTGGCAGCATTCAAAAGGTTTGTGAATTTATACTAATCAAGAAAAACCGTTAGCTGCAAGGTTTGACACAGGCACTACAACATTTAAAATGGTCTAACTTTCTTTGAAAATAGCTTAATTGAGGCAGGCGGGATCTCGGCCGTCTTGCTAAAATTAGTACGGCTTGCCGGACAACAACTTTTGTCGATTGTGCTGCTGCCCGGAAGCACGTTGGAATTGGTTAACAGGCTGCCACGAAATGGTCGCCCGGAGAGAAATAAACGTGGGAATACAATACGGACTCTTTGAGAATAAGCCGCACTACTACGCCAACCTGGAAGAACTGGTTACCTATATGATGCAAATGGAAGATGATCCGCTCTTTCCTGAGGGAACGAATATGGTCATCTACCGCGGCAATCCGCAGGCGAAGCTGATGATCATCGGCGAAGCCCCGGGCACTGAAGAGGATCGCCAGGGCACACCCTTTGTAGGCCGGTCGGGGCAGCTGCTTGATCAAATCTTGGAATCCGTCAATTTCGATCCTCAGAAAGATGTCTTCATCACCAATGCCGTTTTTCGCCTGCCTCCGGGTGAAGATGGCAAACCCCTGCGCAAACCGACACCGGACGAGATCGAGTTCTATAAACCCTTCCTGTTGGAGATCATCCGCCTGGTCGATCCCTTGATCATGCTGCTTTCGGGGAATGTCGCCACGCAGTCCTTATTGGGCCTGACGGGCATCACCAAGCTGCGCGGGCGGTGGTTTGACTGGCACGGCCGTGATGTGATGCCCATATTCCATCCCGCTTATCTGCTGCGCAATCCCACGCGTAAGCCGGATGGACCTAAGGCCTTGACCTGGCGAGATATAAAAGAAGTACGCCGTCGCTATGATGAGTTAATGGCGGAAGGCAGCCAATGACCCAGGGTCCTTCCGCACAAGCCGCCTCACGCGGGGAACCCAGCTACGTTTGGCGATCCGGTCAGGAACGGCGCCTAAACATGGTCCGTGAATGGTCCGATCTACACGGCCGAATTTTGGATAACGGTTGCGGTCTAGGCACTTATCTAAAGGCATTTGCTCCCTACAGCCAGCAACGCTTTGGCCTGGAAATTGAACTCGATCGCGCGATTTCTGCTCTTAAATCTTCTGAGGGCGTCATCCAGGGTGTCGGCGAACATATTCCCTTTGCTGACGATACTTTCGATCTCGTATTCAGCAACGAAGTCATCGAACATGTCCAAAACGACGCCCATTATGCCGCGGAAATGGCCCGCGTTACTCGGCCGGGGGGTCGAATCGTCCTCTTCTGCCCCAATCGCTGGTACCCCGTCGAGCAGCATGGAATCTATTGGCGCGGACAGTATCATTTCGGCAACATACCTCTGGTCAACTATCTACCCAATTCCTTACGTAACCGCCTGGCTCCCCACGTGCGCACCTATACAAAAAGCAGTCTGCTGAAACTCTTCCAGGATCTCCCTCTGCAACTAATCCATCACGAGCGCATTTTTGGCGGCTATGACAACATTGCCTACCGCTGGCCCACCGCCGGCCGGTTCATCCAAAAAACGCTTTATTCCTTAGAAGCGACCCCCTTCGCCGCACTTGGCATCTCACATTTACTGGTATTAGAAAAAGAGTAACTGCGGCCAGGACTGGTTTATTTTTTACCCAATCCGCGCCATCGCTCCGCGAAAAATGCTCTGATCCACAAGCGATCTCAAATCGGACCCATTTAAATTCAAGTATAATAGATAATAATAGAACCAATTATCTTGAATTGGGCTTCCACGAGAACTACAATCAATATGGATCAGGCCTCAATGAGGCCTCATTGAGACTTCATTGAGGACAAACATGATCTTATTTATTAACTTGGTCAGCGGGTTCTGCTGCGGGAGATTAAACCAATCGCCGTAAACCAAGAATAGTCTAACTGAATGAATATCTCCCAAATCCGGGCGAGATGGAGGTTTGTAATGAAACAGAATGGTAGAAATAATGGCAAAGGGGAAGTTGGCAGCTTTAGAGTCAAGGTAGGCTTGGCCCAAATGCTAAAAGGCGGCGTCATCATGGACGTCGTTACACCGGAACAGGCAATCATTGCCGAGGAAGCCGGCGCCGTGGCCGTGATGGCTCTGGAACGCGTTCCCGCCGATATCCGCGCCGATGGCGGCGTGGCCCGCATGTCCGATCCAGGAATGATCAAAGAGATCATCAAGTCAGTCAGCATTCCGGTTATGGCTAAGGCGCGCATCGGACATTTTGTAGAAGCACAGATTCTTGAGGCTATTGGGGTCGACTATGTTGACGAGAGTGAAGTATTGACTCCGGCCGATGAAGTAAACCATATCTACAAGCATGACTTCAAAATCCCATTTGTATGCGGCTGCCGCAATCTTGGCGAAGCCCTGCGGCGAATCGGTGAAGGCGCGGCCATGATTCGCACCAAAGGCGAAGCAGGAACTGGGGATGTTGTCGAAGCTGTACGCCATGCCCGCTCAGTGCTTGGGGAAATTCGGCGGTTGCAGTCCATGCCCGAGGAAGAATTAATGACCTACGCCAAGGAAATCGGCGCGCCCTTCCAACTGGTATTGGAAACAAGAGAATTGGGTCGTCTGCCGGTTGTGAACTTTGCTGCCGGCGGTATCGCTACCCCTGCCGACGCGGCTTTAATGATGCAAATTGGCGTCGATGGCGTTTTTGTCGGTTCCGGAATATTCAAGAGCGGCGATCCGGCTCTGCGCGCACGAGCCATTGTCGAGGCAACCACGCATTTCAATAATCCTGAAATCCTGGCTAAGGTGAGTGAAAATCTTGGCGAGCCGATGGTTGGCATCAGCGCCGGAACCCTGGCCCCAGAGGACCAATTAGCCACCCGCGGATGGTAAAACCGCATCTAAGTGTGAGAGATTCCCGATGAAAATTGGCGTATTAGCTCTTCAAGGAGCCTTCATCGAACATATCAAGATTCTTCGTGACCTCGGGGTTGATGCAGTCGAAGTGCGCCTTCCAGCCGACCTGGAAGGATTGGATGGACTGATAATCCCCGGTGGAGAAAGCACCACAATCGGCAAACTGGCCGAAATTTATGGCCTGATGGAACCGTTGCGCACCTTTGCCGCTGAAAAACCCGTTTGGGGAACGTGCGCGGGGATGATTTTTATGGCCAAGGAAATAGGCCAGGATCAACCGCTGCTGGGCTTTATGGATATTGTCGTTGAGCGCAATGCATTCGGCCGTCAAGTGGACAGCTTTGAAACGGATCTCGATGTGAGCGTATTTAAAAATGGCGCGAATCAACCCCGCCCTTTCCCGGCCATCTTTATCCGCGCACCGCGGCTTGTGGATGCACGGGGGGAAACGGAGATTTTGAGCAGGCTGGACGACGGCACGGCCGTTGCCGCGCAAGAAAGTCGCTGGCTGGTAACCGCCTTCCACCCGGAATTAACCGGAGATGATCGTTTCCATCGTTATTTCCTGCGCTTGGTCGAGCAAAATCTGGCCGGCGAACCGAGTTGATTTTTGGCTTAACCAGACAACTCAGACCGCCAAAATATAATTCTTGAGGCCCCTTTTCCGGGGCCTCTGCTTTTTTTATTAAACTAAGTATTTCCATGATAATGGTTGTAAAAGGTGCGTTTACTTAATTTAGGCGATAAATTGGCGGCGGGAATGCTCGCAGAATGTCGAGCAGATTGAGAAATCTACCTAAACTGGCTAGAATACCGGTATTTGTAATTAACCCTTACGAGGATCTGAGAACTAAGGCCTCGAGGAGACTAGGATGATTGGCAAAACTACTACAGAGCGCTTATCCATAATACCCGACAGGGTTTTTCCGGTTGAGAGATACAAATCGATTGGGCAGTACTTCTATTTAGAAGCGACTGATGAATTACTGCCTAACGGACACGTCCACGTA
Source organism: Promineifilaceae bacterium (SeqCode) (assembly GCA_046259485.1). GTDB lineage: Bacteria > Chloroflexota > Anaerolineae > Promineifilales > Promineifilaceae > JAACFF01. The sequence continues at coordinate 65,510 of JBJYWP010000131.1, forward strand.
ATCGGGCATGGTGAGATGATCATGCTTGGTGGATATTCTTACTTAGGCCTGATCGGGCACCCCAAAATTGATGCCGCGGCCCACGCCGCAATCGACAAATATGGTACCGGCACCTATGGCGTAAGGCTGCTCGCCGGAACTTTGAAAATTCATAATGAATTAGAAGAACGAATTGCCTCTTTCAAGCAAACAGAAGCGGCAATCACAATGTCCAGCGGCTATGCCACCAACCTAGCGACAATCTCCACCCTATTGCGCAAAGGGGACACGGTAATCTGTGACAAGTTAAATCACGCCAGCATTGTCGATGGCTGTTTACTGTCTATGGCCAAATTCGTCCGCTTCCAACATAACAACATGGATCATTTGGAACGCCGTCTGCGAGAAGCGAATCCGGACGGCCGTAAGCTGGTCATAGCCGATTCTGTCTTCAGCATGGATGGCGATATTATCAACCTGCCGGAAATGGCCCGTCTTTGTAAGCAATACGGTGCTTACCTGATGATCGACGAAGCACATTCTGTCGGCGTCATCGGCAAAACCGGCCACGGCATTGAAGAACATTTTAATCTACCGCCCGATACCATCGACATTAAAATGGGAACCTTGAGCAAGACAATTCCCAGCGCGGGTGGTTACATCGCCGGAAACGCGGAACTTATTAGCTTCTTGAAACACGAGGCACGCGCATTTATCTACTCTGCCGCCATTCCTCCGGGATCGGCCGGCGCAGCAAAAGCCGCCTTTGATGTTATTGAAGAAGAGCCCTGGCGCGTGGAAAAAATCCAAACCAACTATAAACGATTCGCGAATAAGCTGAAGGCCGTAGGCTACAATCTCCTGTTCACGGAAACCGCAATCGTCCCCGTTGTCTGTGGCGCTACGGCCGATGCCGCCGCGCTGGCAAAATATTGTCAGGATAACGGCATTTTCGTACAGGCGATCCCCGCACCGGTGGTCCCGGAGGGGTTGGCCCGCCTGCGGACCTGCATCTCCGCGGCGCATACCATCGAGGATATCGATTACTGCGCCGATGTAATCATTGAGGGGGGTAAACAATTGGGCATCATCGCCTAATCAAACTTTTTCGGCCACGGCCGTTTCCTCAAACAAAGACTTCAACAGGAACCTCCTATTCGGTTAATCGATGGGAGGTTTTTTGTTGCTTAACGCGCGTTGTCACCTTGTCACTTCTTCAATCGAGATTGGTCCAATTTTTAATAATCTTTATCCGTAATCTTATAGTGGTTGAAATTGGACCAATCTAATAATAAGTTAGCGACTTGGGTTACTTTAATAACAAGTTGAAATCATCCAAAAATTCTTTGGACCCAGGTCTGAATATGGTACAATCTGATCAATAATCAAATTTATTTGATTTATTGGATGATTATGCAGAATGCAGTTAGGTAGACTCGACTCCCCCTTTCTCAAGTATCTGGTCGAAACGGAGGCCGTTCCGGGTGATCGCCTCCCGGCGCTGAGTGAGATCAGCGAAGAACTAGGTATCAGCAACGGCAAACTACGCGAGCAGTTTGAAGTCGCCAGAAGCCTTGGTCTTGTATCAGCACGGCCTCGTCTAGGTATCCAGCGCGAGCCATTTGACTTCTCTAATACCATTAGTGGTGGGCTCCTTTTCAGTCTGGCCACGGGCGAGGCGACATTCGAACAATACAACCAACTTCGACAAGTTGTTGAAGTAGGTTTTTGGGATCAAGCAGTTGCTTTATTAACCACCGAGGACGAGTTTAAGCTAAAAAAGCTGGTCGATCAAGCGTGGGCTAAATTACGCGGCGAACCGATCCACATCCCCAACAGCGAGCATCGCCAACTCCATCTGATCATTTTTAGTCGTCTAGAAAACCCTTTTGTTCAAGGAATCCTGGCTGCCTATTGGGATGCGTATGAAGCCAGTGAACTCACCCGCTTTGCCAGTTACGCCTATTGGGTCAAAGTTTGGACTTACCACGAACATATCGTGGAGGCGTTGTGTAATAAAGATTTTGAACAGAGCCGGCGACTGCTTGTCGAGCATTTTTCGCTGCTGCGATCTTTGCCGGCGACTACTGAAGAAGTTTCAGCCGACGGTTCCCAAACCCTAGTAAGTAACCAAGGAGAAATCAGATAATGGGTAAAAGTACAGCGGCGCCAACAATAGAAGCCGTCGACGAACGCCCGCCGGTCATCAACGATTTTTCGATCGTCGCCGCCACAGTGAACGGCACCGGCAGCCAGACGGCAAACCTAGCCCTTTTAAGGGCTCTCTTTAAGATGGGAATTCCGGTGAATGGCAAGAATATTTTCCCATCCAATATCCAGGGCCTTCCGACCTGGTACCATATTCGAGTCAGTCACGAGGGATATATCGCCCGCAAAGAAAACTCCGAGATTCTGGTTGCCTTCAATTTAGCCACCGTTAAGGACGACATTGACAGCCTACCGCCTGGTGGCATCTGCCTGTACAACGATGATTGGCGCTCCATTCCGAAGCGCGATGACATCACCTACTACCCTGTTCCGGTAAATCGATTTGTGGTCGATACAGGCATGAAGGGCAAACTAAAAGACTATATTGCCAATATGGTTTATGTGGGGGCATTGGCACAGATCTTGGGTATCACCCTCGAAGCTATCGATGAAGCGCTCGATTTTCATTTTAAGAGCCGGCGCAAATTGGTAGATTCCAACATGGCCGTTGTCAAAGCAGCGTATGATTGGACGGCCGAAAACCTCACGAAAACGGATCCATACCGTGTCGAACCCATGGACAAAACTGATGGCCTGATCATGATGACCGGCAATGAGGCCGCCGCCCTGGGCGCTGTCTACGGCGGTGTAACCATCGTCGCCTGGTATCCCATCACCCCCTCCACCAGCGTCGTCGATTCCTTAAACACCTATCTACCACGTCTCCGAATCGACACGCAGACCGGTCGCAAAACCTACGCCGTAATCCAGGCGGAAGATGAACTTGCGGCAATCGGCATGCTCCTTGGTGCTGGATGGGCCGGAGCGCGGGCCATGACCGCAACCTCCGGACCAGGCATCTCCTTGATGTCCGAATTTTCCGGCTTGGGATACTTCGCGGAGATCCCCGCTGTTATTTGGGATGTTCAGCGTGTTGGACCCAGCACCGGTTTGCCGACGCGCACCGGACAGGGCGATATTGATTTTGTCTATACGCTCGGGCACGGCGATACAAAAAATGTAGTTCTGCTGCCCGCTTCAGTCAAAGAGTGTTTCGAATTTGGCACTATTTCATTTAACCTCGCCGAACAGCTGCAAACGCCGGTATTTGTCCTCAGCGATCTCGACCTGGGGATGAACAACTGGATGTCTGAACCATTTGAATATCCTGAGGAACCCATAAAACGCGGCAAGGTTCTGACGGCCGAAGAAGTCGCCGAAAAGGGCTTCGCCCGCTACAGGGATATCGATGGCGACGGGATTGCCTACCGCACGCTGCCGGGTACGGACCATCCGCAGGCCGCCTTCTTTACGCGCGGCACCGGGCACAACGATCGCGCGGTCTACAGTGAAAAACCGGAAGATTGGGTTGAAAACATGAACCGCATCCTGCGCAAATTTGAAACAGCGCGCACCATGGTTCCCAAACCAATCATTGATGAAGATGAAAACGCCGAAATAGGCATCATTGCTTTTGGCACGACGGAATATGCCGTACAGGAGGCGCGTGACCGCCTTGCTAAAAGCGGGGTATCCACCAGCTTTTTACGCCTGCGTGCCCTGCCCATCACTGAAGCGGTGGCATCTTTTGTGGAGAACCACGACCGAATTTACGTCGTGGAATTGAATAGAGACGGCCAGATGCATGGCATTTTACTGACCGAACTACCAGAACAGGCAACCAAGCTAAAATCAATCGCTCATCTGGACGGTATGCCGCTGACGGCGCGCCGGGTCGTCGAGACGATTTTGATTGAGGAGCAAAAATAAGATGGGAACGAGAACGAGACAACCGCAAGTTAATCTAGTCGGCCTGTCCAAAAATGATTACAAGGGCCAGCCATCTACATTATGCAATGGCTGCGGGCACAATTCGATCGCCAGCCAGATCATTCAGGTCGCTTACGAATTGAATATCCGCCCGCATGAAATAGTTAAGCTGAGCGGCATTGGCTGTTCGAGCAAGTCGCCGGCCTATTTCCTGGGCATGTCCCACGGATTTAATTCCCTCCACGGCCGTATGCCTTCCATCGGCACCGGCGCATTGATGGCCAACCACAATTTACGGGCTATCGGCGTTAGCGGTGACGGCGACACGGCCAGCATTGGCTTCGGTCAATTCAAACACCTGCTGCGTCGCAATGTGCGTATGGTTTATATTGTCGAAAATAATGGCGTTTATGGCCTGACAAAAGGTCAATTTTCGGCGACGGCCGATGAAGGCCAGGTACTGAAATACGCCGGGCGCAACGAACTGCCGCCTATCGACATTTGTTTGGAAGCGATCGCCGCCGGCGCCGGTTTCGTCGCCCGCTCCTTCTCCGGCGATGCCAAGCAGGTTCGAGAATTACTGAAGGCGGCCATGAGCCACCGCGGCACGGCCGTAATCGACATCATCAGCCCCTGCGTCGCCTTTAACAACATCGATACCTCAACAAAAAGCTACAGCTATGGCCGCGAACACGAGGTCCAAATACATGACTTCGGCTGGGTACCGCCGGCAGAAGAAATAGAGCTCAATGATCATGAGCCTGGCGATACGCGCGAAATTGAAATGCCTGATGGTTCCCACATCCGGCTGCGTAAACTGGAAGAGGATTACGACCCAACAGATAAAGCGGCTGCTCTGACGCTTTTGCAGCAAGCTGAACAAAAACAAGAACTTATCACCGGTTTGATTTACTTCAACAACGTCCGCGAGTCGTTGGCCGAAGCGGCCGATCTACCGGAGACTCCTCTGGCGCATCTCGGGGCCGATAAAATCAGACCCTCCGCCGAATCTTTGAAGAAAATGATGGACGAGTTGTTGTAAGATGCGCCTGGCCCTGATTGGCTTTGGTAACGTTGGGCAAGGATTTGCTGAAATTCTTGTCGAAAGAGGCAGTGAACTTGCCCAACGATACGGCCTCCAACTACAAATCGTCGCTGTAAGCGATCTCTTTAAAGGTAGCGTTTACAATCCCCAGGGTTTAGACCCGGCGGACTTATTGACAGCCGTGCGCGCGGACGGAAATCTGGACAAAGTACAGGCGCCGCAGCGAGGCTGGAACGCGTTAGAAACGATACGCAGCAGCAATGCCGACGTTATTATCGAGCTGAGCTATACGGACCTGGAAACGGGACAACCGGCATTAGACCATATTCGAACCGCTCTCCAAAGCGGCAAACACGTCATCACCTCCAACAAAGGACCGGTTGCCCTGCATTATCAGGAATTAAAAACGCTGGCTGATCAAAAAGGGCTGCAAATCGGTATTGAAGGCACGGTCATGAGCGGTACCCCGGCCCTCCGCTTGGGCAATGATTTACTGGCCGGCGCCGGTATTCAACGAATCCAGGGCATCCTCAATGGCACCACAAACTATATCCTGACCCGTATGGAAGCGGGAGCATCCTATACCGAGGCTCTGGCCGACGCCCAGGCGCTTGGCTATGCGGAAGCGGATCCTACCGGCGATGTTGAAGGGTTCGACGCCGCCGGAAAAGCCGTCATCCTGGCTAATCTCCTGCTGGATGCCGGCTTAAAGATGGTCGATGTACAAAGGACGGGTATCAGCAAGTTAACGCCGCAAGATATCATCGAGGCCGCTGCAGCGGGGGAACGTTGGAAACTCATCGCCCTGGTTGAACAGACAAATGAGGGTGTACGGGCCAGCGTCCAACCGCTGCGCTTGCCCTTGAGCCACCCGCTGGCCTCCGTCAGCGGCGCGACCAACGCCATCACCTATTCGACCGATCTCTTAGGCGATGTCACCCTCTTCGGTCCTGGAGCCGGGCGGGCGGAAACAGGTTACGCGATCGTTGGCGATCTACTGGCTATTCACAAGAACAATTAAATTCCCCGCCCATCTCTGGTTCTGTAATAGTCAGGATTATGAAGGGATGGGCGGCTGTTTTCCCGGCTAAAAGCTGGCGGCTACCCAGGGGGCGGGAGCGGCCGTGCTTTCCAGCACAAGCTCTTTGCCAAATGCTTTTTCAATTAATTTGGAGGCGTTCTTTTCCGCCTCCCAAAGCTCAACGGCTGGATATTCATCGGCGACGACCGTCAGGCGCAGGGTGGTCTCATCCCAGGAAACCGTCACGTCGTCAACATTACCATTACGCCCGCGCTCTAAAAACTCCGCCATGCGCAGCATTGCTGCCAAACGCATAAGCCTCAATTCATCACTCTCTTCCATGAGGCTGTCGTAAGGCTCCAAACCCGGCTTTCCCTTGCGATGGTATCGCGCCAGCAGTGCGATCAACGCCGTTTCCCGCGGCTGGTAGCCGGCCAATCCGCGATTGGTAATCAGCATTTGCGAATGTTTATGATGATCATAATAGTCGATGATCGATCCCAGATCGTGCAGTATCGCTGCGGCATCCAACAAACTCAGATCATCGAGGTCATAGCCATGTAGGGGTAGCAGCTGCTCGAAGAGCCTGTCCGCCAAAAACCTGACATGATTGGCGTGTTTTTTCTCATAATTGTAAACACGGGCCATATTGAGCACGCTGAAACGGCGCACATCCCCGGCTACTGGGTAGGACAGATGATCCCAAAAACGCTCGAAAAACAGCCCTTCACGCAGCCCATTGATCGATATAGTAAGGCTATCTTTCTGAAGTTGGTCCATAATCGTGGCCATGGCCATAGCTCCAGGCAAGATAATATCAGCGCGGTCGCTGTTCAGGCCGGGCAGGGATTTCCGATCCGCCAGGGGTTGCGTCACCAGCAGATCGATGCTCTCCGCGAGGGCCGATCGCGTCAAAACATAACCATGCAGTGTGTTCAGAGGATAATCTTCGCGCATCGCCTGCATACGAGCTAGATTACGGATGGTGCCGCCAAGGCCTACAAGCTCTTTGCCCTCAACAGCAGCTTCTTTCAACCAATCAATGCTGTCCAGCCGGCGATCGATCTCCTGCTGCACGGCCGAATAATCGGACTTCTTGATCGGATCACTTCCGACAAACTTCTCCGTGAGCGCCAGCGCCCCCAGGGGAACAGAAGAGCCACGTTGATATCGGCGGTCTTCTACTTCAGATATCTGTGCGCTGCCGCCGCCGATATCCACCACAAAACCATTTGAAACGAGCACCTCATTCAATGCCCCTAATGTTCCATAATACGCTTCTTGCTCGCCATCAAGCACTTGCAGCAACAACCCGATTTCCTCTTGAACCTGCTCGACAAAAAGAGCGCCATTGTAGGCATCTCTAACGGCGCTCGTAGCCGTGGCGATAATTTCATCAACGCCGGCGCTGTCACAATAATCCTTGAACAGGCGCAGGGTGAAAAAGGCCCGTTCCGTCGCTTCTGCGCTTAAGCCTCTTGGGCTCATTCCTTCTCGCAGGCGAACCACTTCACGAATTTCATCGCTCAAATTGTAGGCGTAGCCGGGTACGGTACTGATCACGACCATTCGCGCCGTATTGGAGCCGAGATCAATCACGGCGATTCGTTGTGTTGATGGATGTGACAGCATAAGTACCCCCGTTTTTCGTTCTAATAGATTTCGCTACCTTTCAGAACTTGATTGTACTTGAGGGTAGTGCGCAGCGGCAAAGAAGAAATACGATCCAACTCACCGAATAGAGTATAATTCTACTCTTTGTTAGATCATGGGTGACGACTTGAGCAAACGAGAATTCAGGCTGGAAACTGAATATGACTACAATCAGGAAAGCCCGGCGCGCTGGATTATTTCGCACGTGATGCGCTACCCCCTTTTACCGCTCACAATTCTCGGTGCAGCCATTCTCAATAACGTCGCTTACAGTTCCATACAGCTTCTTACCGGCCGCGCCTTTGATCTAATCGAAACCAGCTCATGGGAAGTAAATTCACTGCTGCTAATCGCTTTCGGGGTCTTCGTCGCCGCCGCCTCGCAAGGCTTAACCGGCCTCGTCCGCAACTGGGCCACAGAATTTATTGCCCAACGGGTAGAACGCGACGCCCGTAATGAACTGTACGTGGACTTGCTGGGTAAGAGCCAGAGTTTCCACGGCCGTCAACGGATCGGCGACATCATGGCCCGTGCAACCAATGATGTACGCCAGCTGAACTTCATGTTCAGCCCCGGATTAATGTTGATCGTCGATTCCCTGATGGGCATCATTATCCCCTTGATCATGATTGCCCTGTTAGACTACCGGCTGCTCCTGGTGCCCTTCCTCTTCCTGATCTTCTTCGTCATTACCGTCTGGGACTATGCGCGCCAGCTCAACCCGGTCAGCACAGCTATGCGCGAACAATTCGGGATCATGAACGCCGGCCTGGCCGAGACCATCTCCGGGATCGAGGTCGTAAAAAGCAACGCGCAAGAAGCCTACGAAGAAGAGAAATTCGTCAGCGACGCCACCAAATTCAAGGATTACTTCGTCCGTCAGGGTGAGATTCAAGCCCGCTATTTGCCCATGCTTGTCTTCAGTGTTGCCTGGGCAGGCGCGTTCCTACTGGGAGCGCTTCTCTGGCAGGAGGGGGAAATTAGCGCCGGCACAGTGGTCGCCTACATGGGCCTGATGGGCACTTTGCGCTTCCCAACCTTCATCTCCATCTTTTCCTTTAACCTGGTGCAGTTAGGCATCGCCAGCGCCAGGCGCATTCTGGAAATCATCAACGCCAGCAGTGATTTGGATGAAAACCCCGCCGGGGTCTCCGGTTCCATCAAGGGCCAGGTTGTTTTTGAAGACGTGAGTTTCGCTTATGATGGGCAGCCTGTCCTGCACAATATCAGCTTCAGCGCCAATCCAGGCGAGACCATCGCCATCGTCGGCGAAACGGGTTCGGGTAAAACATCCCTGACCCGCCTGATCAACCGCATATTTGATGCCAATGAAGGACAGGTGCTGATCGATGGGGTGAATGTCCGCGATTGGAATCTGGAATCCCTGCGCTCACAAATATCGACCATCGAGCAAGATGTGTTTCTCTTTTCAGAAACACTTGCCGGAAACATCGCCTTCGGCCAGCCGGGCGCCTCGCGGGAGATGATTGTACAGGCCGCGCGCGAAGCCCAGGCTAACGATTTCATCAACAGCTTTAAAGATGGCTACGATACAGAAGTAGGCGAGCGCGGCGTCATGCTCTCCGGCGGCCAGCGCCAGCGCATCGCCATTGCCCGCGCTTTTCTAACCGATCCGCGCATCCTGATTCTTGATGACAGCACAAGCGCCATCGACAGCGCAACGGAAGACCAGATTCAGCGCGCCATGCGCCACATCAGCAGCCAGCGAACGACCTTTTTGATCACCCACCGCTTGAGCCAGATCCGCTGGGCGGATCGCATCCTGGTGCTTAAACAAGGCCGGCTGGTTGATCAGGGAACACACGAAGAATTATTAGAGCGCAGCGAAGATTACCAGCGCATTTTCGCCCGCTATGACTGAGAGAAAGCATGGGCTTTATTCTTGACGGCTTAGACACAGAGGACTACGACCGGCAGTACAGCGACGGGGAGTTAGTGAAACGCATCCTTACCTATTTCCGTCCCTATACCAAGGAGATGGTTCTGGTGGCGGTGATGATTACGCTCAACTCGGCGGCGTCGATTGCCGGACCGATCTTGATCGCCAAAGCGATCGATATTTTAGGTGAAACGCCATCAACCCAGGTCATTCTACTATTCTCTTTGGGTGTGCTTATTCTCGGCGTCTCCGCCTGGGTCTTCAATTTCATCCGCCAATGGTTTTCCGCGCGCGTGACCGGGAATGTGGTCTTGCAGCTGCGCAAAGATGTTTTCTCAGCAACCGTTCGCCACGATCTCTCTTTTTATGACGAACATCCCTCGGGCAAGGTCGTCAGCCGCATCACGTCCGACACCCAGGACTTCGCCGAAACTGTCAACCTGACTTTAAATTTACTCAGCCAGGTCTTGTTGGTCATTCTGCTCACCATCTGGCTCTTTACAATCGACGTCCGCCTGACTCTGCTGCTCATCGGCTTCACGCCGGTTGCCATCATCATCGCTCTGGCTTTCCGCCGCATCGCCCGCCGCGTCACCCAGAATGCGAAACGGGCCACGGCCGTTATCAATGCCCAAATTCAGGAATCGATCAGCGGCATCGTCGTCGCCAAGAGTTTCCGCCAGGAGCAGGCCATCTATGAAACCTTTGATAAAAACAATCGCCAGGGCTACGACACCGGCATCCAGCGCGGCTTGACCCTCTCATCGATCTTCCCGATTATGGGTCTGGCTTCCGGCCTGGGCACGGCCGTACTCTTATTCTTTGGCGGCATGGCCACCCGCAATCCGGTCGGCGGCATTACCATCGGCGACTGGTACCTCTTTATGCAGGCCGTCGGTTTTTACTGGTTCCCGATGATGAATGTCGCTTCATTCTGGAGCCAGTTCCAGGACGGTCTCGCCGCCGCCGAACGCGTCTTTGCCCTGATCGATTTAGAGCCGAAGGTCAAGCAGATCGCCGACGAGTCGGTGGGGAAGCTGGCCGGCAGCATCGATTTCGATCATCTAGACTTCAGTTACACGGACAAAGAAATCGTTCTACCCGACTTCTCCCTATCCATCCAACCAGGTGAGACGGTAGCCTTCGTCGGACACACTGGCGCCGGCAAGAGCAGCATCGCCAAGCTGGTGATGCGTTTTTACGAATTTCAAAACGGCCTCCTGGCCATCGACGGCCGTGATATCCGCACCCTGGACATGAGCCAATATCGCCTGCAAACCGGCTTTGTACCCCAGGAACCCTTCCTATTCTCCGGCACGCTGGGTGAAAACATCGCCTACGGCCGTCCTGGAGCCACGCCCCAAGAAATTGAAGAAGCCGCCCGCCATGTCAGCGGCGGCGAATGGCTGGACTCGCTGCCCAACGGCCTCGATACCGACGTCGGCGAGCGCGGCAGCAATCTTTCCATGGGCCAGCGCCAGCTCGTCGCTTTAGCCCGCGTCGTGCTCAAAGACCCGGCCATCTTCATTCTCGATGAGGCCACAGCCAGCGTCGATCCCTTCACCGAAACCCAAATCCAGGAGAGCCTGGACGAGATCATGGACGAGCGCACGGCCATCGTCATCGCCCACCGCCTCTCCACCGTCAAGCACGCCGACCGCATCATCGTCATGGATCACGGCCGTATCATCGAAGAAGGCACGCATGCTAGCCTCCTCGCCCAGGGTGGCCACTACGCCGACCTCTACAACACCTACTTCCGCCACCAATCCCTATCCGCTATTGAAAAACCCGATTGGCTTTCAGAATCGGAAGGTTTTGGTGAAACGGCAGATTGAACTGCCTGGCTCCTTAGTACCGCAAGTCGATGCGCGCCCAATATCTTTACATTCTGGGTAAGACCTATGCAAAGCGAAAGGTCACGATTCCTACACACGAATGTCCAAACAGAAAATGCAGTGTTGTAAGTGTCTATTTTGCCAGGCAATCAATCGCTCGGCTGGAGCGTTTTCCAACCCAAAGTTTGTAAGGAGAGAACTTTAGTTTAGCCCTCGTTCCTAACTTATAATGCAGTCTAATGTCAAATCTAAAAGATTCAATAGCCTCACTTATTGAAAATTTAAGGGAAAGCCCGTTCTTTGGACTGCTTAGTGAAGATGGCCTGTCTTTGTTAGGAGCACAGGCGAGGCGAACTCGCTATCAAACCGGTTCAACCATATTTGTGGAAGGAGAATCTTCCCAGGGTTTATATTGGCTCCAAACAGGTACCTTAAAAGCGGTAAAGTACTCAACATCGGGTCGAGAACAAATCCTACATCTAATTCATTCAGGCCAAACGTTCAATGAAGTAGGGTCGTTTACAACATTACCAAATCCGGCCTCAGTGGTTGCCTTAACATCGTCGCAAGTATGGCAAGTTCCAGGAGACACAATCAGACAGCTAATTCAGCAGGATCCAACATTCGCACAACTGATTATTAACGTACTGTCTGAAAGGCTACGCAATTCCGTCTCCCTGGTTGAAGATCTGTCCCTGCATCCGGTGATAAATCGGTTATCCCGATTAATTCTTGATGAGGCGGATGGGGACACACTCTTCCGGCCATCCTGGTACACACAAAATGAACTGGCAGCTAGATTGGGGACAGTGACCGATGTTATCCAGCGAACCTTACGAAAGTTAGAAGTTGAAAACTTAATCAACCTGAGTTCGAAGTTATATGAGAGCGGTAAGGAAACCAGGTTCTCATTTCCTA
>JBJYWP010000132.1:0-4311 GCA_046259485.1 Promineifilaceae bacterium (SeqCode)
AGACTTAATGTGTTTTACTTTACTCAATAAGCCTGTTCCAAAATAGATGTTAATTCATCAGCGGTCAATTGAATAGGATTGCCCTTCATGCTGCTTGCTTTTTGAGACTTCGCCACAATTTCGGGGAAGTCTTCTCTTTTGACGCCGAAGGCCGTCAATCCAGGAACATCCAATTGGCGGCAAAGGGCTTGCACCCACTGCACACCATCAACTTCTGCTGCCGTAGAGTCATTGGTTAGGATTTGAGCCACATCCCGGTAACGTTTCAGATATTCTGAATCGGGAGAACGTGCTTGTAGCACCTGCACGTTGGTTTCCATGACAAAGGGCAGCAGACGGGCGCAAATCACCCCATGTGGGGCCGGGTACATACCACCGATAACCCCGGCAAAGCCGTGCACAGCCCCCAGTTTGGCATTGGCCAGCGCCAGACCACCCAGCAGGCTGGTCAGGGCCATTTCCTCTCGCGCGGTGACATCTGAGCCATTTTCATAAACTCTTAGCAATGATCGGCCGGCAAGAGTCAAGCCTTGACGGCAAAAAGCATTGGTCAACGGGTTCGCCTGGTTGGATACGTACGGCTCCATTACCTGAGTTAAGGCATCCAGGCCGGTACTCGCCGTAACATTCGGCGGCATTGAATGGGTTAGATCGGGATCAACAATGGCAATATTGGGGAGCATAAATGGACTTCGAAGACTCACCTTGACACCATGATCTTTGGAGGCTAATACAGCATTGCGCGTGACCTCCGCTCCTGTTCCGGCCGTCGTTGGCACCGCGATGTATGGTGCGGATGGTTTCGTGATGGGCTCGCCTTTGCCAATCACCTCAAGATAATCCAATGGCTCGCCACCATTCGTCAGCAGGGCAGCAACGGCTTTTCCCGTGTCAATTACGCTTCCCCCACCAATCCCGATGACAACATCGCAAGCGGCTTCGCGCGCTTTTTGTACACCCTGTAAAACAAGGTCAGTGGTTGGCTCGCCGGCTACACAAAACTGGGTCACATCAACGCCCTGGTCTCTAATCTGATCCAGGAGAGGCGCGGAACGCTCGATTTCGCAGTCAGTAATGACAAACGCCCGGCTGCCCAACCCGGCTGCTAATGATGCCGCTTTAACCGCTGTGCCCGGTCCAAAGATGATGCGATTAGCCGTAGCGAATTCAAAGTTCATTTCGAATCCCACCCGTTTTCGTCAGGGAAAATGTTACTGTATTTAACGGCCGATCGGGGTTCGGCCATCATCGGGGCGACGGTGTCACGCCATTTCATATAATGCGCTGTTTCCTTGTGGCGCGCGGGATCTTCGGCCGTGCGGTAGACTTCTACGAGAACAAAGCGGGTTGGATCATCCTGGGTCTGGATGACGTCAAAGCGGGCGATTCCCGGTTCTTGCACACTGTTTTTGGCGTTCTCGATTGTCGCCGCTTTAAACGCCTCAACCTGATCTTCTTTAACGTGGACAAAAACGTGAACGATCAACATGATGGTCTCCTTTACTAATTTTTACAGCTTGTGTTTTATCATTTAATCAAGAACTGATCGATGAAGTTGCAAGGCATTGCCTACATGGTTTCCGTCCAGAGTGACCTAAATCGAGGGCATTACCCAGACGGGAGAACTCCAGGCCCACTGGCCATTTGTCTGGCGCACGCGCACATAATACCAATCACGCTGTAACCCTTCAGCCTGGTGCGTTATTTCAAATGATCCGGACCATTCCTGGTGAGGGACGGCTCGGTGTAAGTAAACGGCGGGCGTCATGAAACCGTTGAGATAGAAGGAATAGGGACCGGCAAGTAGTTCGCTTAATGAAATATCCTGTTTCACACCATTGGCCACAACGCGAACGGCCGTATCTTCTCCGGGCATGATCGTCAAACAGATTCCTTGCGTACTGGGCGTCGTTGTCGTCAGGTTCCCCCAGGTGCGCGTTGTAAAATGTACGCTTTGATCATCGACTCTGGTCCAATTACTAAAGGCGTATTTCAACTGCTCGGTGGCCTGTGGGTCGACAATTTCGTGCCCACGGAAGCGTGGTTCCACCCCCAGCAGATCACCTCCCAGCACACGAAGATCAACGTCCCAATCCTCATCAATCCCCTCCCGGCCCCACCCAACTTCGAGATGAAGTTTCACAGGACCTTTATTAGACTCAAAACGTGGCTGCCAGCGGTGAAGGATACGATTGTTGTGGATTACTTCCACATAATCTATCTCCCCACCGCCTTCGACCGAAACGGCGATTTGGCGGTTCGCGGAAGCCGGCGCTAGCGAACCGATTGGCCGGCCGTTAACGGCCAGTTTAACCTGAATATTATCACCCGTGAGGGCAACGGTGCAGCGAGCCTGCATCGCCTCCCAAATAGACTCACGGTTCAGCTCTTTTGCCCAGACTAACATACGGCCGTGGCCGTAGCTGCCCGGGTGCGCGCTGTGATGATCGGTCGAACCCATCAAACCAACCAGGTGTCCTAGCTCCAGGCCGTACTGATAAAGGCTGTGCCAGTCGCGCGGCCCCATAGTGTGGAGGTAAGGGTAAGGCGCGGAATCACTCTCTGAAGCACCATGCATGGACATGATTTCCACCAGTGGACTGAATTCCGGCGTAAAAGCGGACCAATTGACCCCGCGAAAACCTTGTTTATAACCAATATGATGGGGCAGAACCATACAGTCAATGCCCTGGCTCTGGTAGGCGCGCAGTGCCTCGCGCATTTTCTCCAGGTTTGCCGCATAAATAATGTCCCCCTCAGCGCCATTGAAGTAAACATTGTGATCGCCATATTCAAGGGAATGCCATTCAAAAGCCAGGAAGGTGACAAACTTCCCCGGCTCGTAATTCGCATCAACCACCTCGCGGACGGTAGGCCACTGATCACGTGTGCGTTCAAATCCACGCTGGTGGTAGGCGACTAAATCGGCAAGCCGCTCATCCTCTACGGGTAAATCCGGCCAATATGCGTGGGGGGTAACGGCCATAAAATCCAGCTGCAGGCGCGCATTATGAAAGGAATCAGCCAGGGAACCATGCCCATAACCGATGTTGTTGTGATTATGAATATCGCCAAAATAGGCGCTCAAACCTTCATAGGCATTGGCTGTCATCTTGTTCCTTGTGCCTTTTATCTACTCGATGGCCGCCCAAATTCGGACTCTTCTACGTGCTACTGCTCAACCAACAGCCCAATCGCTTTCGAATAAAAAGGTGAGGCAACCGGACCAAACAATAGTGGATCGCCAGTCCTTTGCATCCAGGCCAGCAGTTCGCGTTTAAGTTCGCGTTCGATATCATCGAACTCGGGTTTGCCGGCAAGGTTGGTTACTTCGGTCGGGTCTGATTCCAAATCGTAGAGTTCAATATGAGAGCGGTGCCCGGTTAGCTCGGGGATCATAACAGGGTAGATCAAGCCTTCACGAATGTCATCTGGGACATTGATCCGGGTATCTACTTCAAAATTGATGATTAGTTTAAATCTATCGCTGCGGATGCCGCGCATCGGCTCATAGGCTGTGTGAAATGTCTTTTCGGCGAATATGTATTCGTTTTCCTGGTAGGCTTCGTCGTTGAGCAGCGGCCAGAAGCTACGGCCGTGAAGGTTATTGGAGGTGGTCAATCCAAGCCCATCTAAAATTGTGGGCACAACATCGACGAAGCTGATCATTTCTCCGATTCTTCGTCCACCAAGAATGCCCGCTTGCGGCCAGCGCATGATCAGGGCGACCTGGATCCCAGGATCATAGAGCGTACATTTGGCCCAAGGCATGGCCAAACCGTGATCAACGGCAAAAATCACCCAGGTGTTCTCCGCCAATCCCTGCTCCTTCAAGGTCTGAAGAATTTCTTCAAGCGCCTGATCCATGCGGTGAATCGCGCCTTGTAAGGCAGCAATCTCCTCCCGGGCAGCCTCATCTTGTACCAGATAATCCGGTATGACGACTCCAAGATAGTCATCGGGAACTGCCCCTCCCCAATTGTAGGGTCGGTGAGGCTCGAAGAAGCCAACTTCCAGGTAAAACGGCCGATCTCCCTTATAATCTCGCAGGTAAGCCGTTGCTTTGGCGGCAAGGTCAGGGGCGGGAACTACGGGATCGGCCGTGTCGAATTTTTCGTAACCCAGGGCGGCTACCTCCCGTGTTTCAGTAAGATGCTGTACACCATAAAGGACAGTTTCATATCCTGCATCGCGCAGCAAGGCAGCGAGATGGGCTTCTTCGCGGTGAAGGCGCCAGTTAAAGGGATCGTGGGCAAGTCCTAACATCCCTACACTATGCGGATAACGGCCGGTATGGAGAGCGGCGCGGCT
>JBJYWP010000133.1:0-10454 GCA_046259485.1 Promineifilaceae bacterium (SeqCode)
GGGGATGTGTTCATACCATTCATTATCCGCTGATACGGGGCGGCACAGCATTGGCCCAAAGTTATTTAATGGGGCTCGGCGAAATCAAAAAAACAGGAACCATTGCCACTTTCACGTTGGCTAAGGTTCGGGAAATGGTTAATGAAGCAGGCAACCTGGTTTGCTTGCTTAAGGATCGAATGGGTGAGCTGCACACAGAATCTTTACGCTCTCGAAAAATACAGTACCGGTTAAAAGTACAGTAAGGAGTTTACGATGTTGAAACAACGGTTTTTCTCTTTTATTGTACTCATAGCTTTATTGCTAAGTGCAGCATGCACCTCGAATCGGGAGAATATCGAGCAACCTCTCGAGTCAAGCAGGCTGGAAGAAAACGATGAGGCTGCTGAAGGGAGTGAATCGGCAACCACTGAACTGTCCCAAGCTGCAGCAGCGACAACAACAGTGACGGCGACAATAGAGCCTACGGAGACATCGACAAGCACGCCGCTGCCGCCCACGGCTGCCGCGACAATTACCCCTACGCCGACGAACACGCCTATACCCACACCTACACCCAAACCACTCACCCCCGCTAATTTCGGCTGGGAAGGGACAGACACAGACACTCGCCCATCTTTTCCTGACGAAGAGCGGATCAAAGATGAGATCCTCTCCTGGTATGAAGAGAGCCAGGACGTCACCGTCGCAAGGGAAGACATAAAAAATGCCTGGTACACGGCCGAAGACGGCACCATCTATTGGCGACCCTACTTTACATCCCAAATGGGCAAGGACTTTTTCTTGTTTACTTTTGAACCACAAGAGGATGAGCAGGGTGTTGTTTCATTGAGATGGGGTTGGCGAGTTCTTAATCTCAGCTCCCTGGAACGATTAGGCATTATCAGCAATTTGACGGATGTTCAACTGCTGTGGAGTGAGAGAAACAACAAGCCCTTGACGGCCGTTGAAAAAAATGGATCGCGGCTGTGGTATGCGGATGAATTTGCCGGTGTTCTTCTGTCGTACGACGAAGATCTGAGTGCATTTAACCTACCGGCCAAACCCGAGCCCGCATCGGATTATGTCGTCGTCCTAAATTCTTATGGTGATAATGAATTTTATTTATTTCCTTACGACGAAAATGCCGAATTGACGGCAGGCATTGCCAGACACCATGAAGGGCCAACACATAAATTAGTGAATAATCAATGGCAGGAAATCAATGGTGCGGATTCAATGACTGCAGTGCCAAGAATTGCTTATGTCGGCTATGACGAAAGTGAGAACGGTTATCTCTATGTGGATGAAGTATTCAGTAATAGTCGATCTACACCTCCTATGTTCTTGCGCAACAACATTGGAACGGCAAAGGCCGTTGCTCCAGCACCTTATTACTTTGCTCAAGGGACACCTGCTGTACCGGCAACTCCAAGTTGGTCGCCAGACGGCCGCCTGATAGCATTTATAACTGAAGTGGAAGGGCAGCATTTCCTGGCGGTATACGATACGGACACGGGAGAGATTCTTACCTTAAGAAGAATTGCGGCTAATGCCGCCATAGCTGAACTTATAACCTGGTCTCCTGACGGAAACTGGATTCTTTATAAGCTTGTATCCCCAAGCGATTTAAATGGAGGCATCTGGAGTACATCATATCCTGATGGTCAAGCTTATTACATTGGCCAGGGCTGCCATGCAAAATGGATGGAAGAGAATAATGAAACCATGATTATTTATAATCCACATTGTTATGTCAACCAATACGAAATAACCTATCCCGATGGTTCTGAAACTGGATTAACTATCAATGCCCCTGATGAAACCACCCATCCTTACGACGACTTATTTGGTTACCTACCCGATAAGCATGCGATTCTTTTTTCTCGCTCAAATTTAGAAAATGGGACTTTTGACCTGTTTTTACTACCGATCGATGAAGACGAAGAAATTCACCTGGCAAGCATTCCCAATCCTGAAAATAAAAATTTCTATTTAGGTGATTATGCTTTTTCTCCAGATGATAAATGGCTTATATGGAGGAATACTGATGGGAGTGGTACTTCAGTACTCAATTTAGAAACCCAAGAGTTTAGGGTAGAACCTGATTGGCATCACTTTACCGGATGGGCTCCTGACAGCAAAGGATTTGGTCAGGGAATGCAAATCGTAGATATAGAAACCGGGGAAATACAAGCTCTATTTACGCTGCCACCAGAAGTTCATAATGTTATTGCCTTTCGATGGGATACTGGATTTGATTTAGATTGGGTAGAACGCGCGAATAATTGAAAGTAATACCCTGTTCAATGGCCTAGAGGACCGGTTGCGGCCTTTCAAGCCGCTCTTCAATGGGGGCACGGCCGATATGCCTGTACAGGATCCAGCCCAATACCAGGCTGAGCAGGATGGTGCCGGAGAACACGATCTCACCGGGGTAGATCCTGGCCGCCTCACCTAATACGAAGGCCGGTACGGCGACGCGCCCCACGAGGAAAACGATCGCCGGTGCAAACACGGCCGTGGCCCGGCCCAGGTCCGTTTTAGCGCGCAGCAGACCGGCGGGAGCGAGGACGAAAAATAGAAAAACCATGCCTGCCATGTAGAGCGGCAGCCCTGGCCAATCACGGTAGGGCGATCCCCACAGATAATCACTGTCGCCAAACAGCAGCATATAGCCGCCGAAAACAGCCGGCAGCGCCAGGATGTTGTACCGCCGCGCCGCTGTCAGGCCCACGGCCACCAGCATCAAGGCTTGCAGCGGTTCGAAGAGAGCGGCGGCGAGAATTTCGTGCGGCCGGAGATTGACCGGAGCACGCTGGCTGAGGTGAACCAGCGGCAGAAGACCGCTCAGCAGAATCAGCGCCATCACAACAAGAGCGCTTTTGGGGATACGATCCCCGCGCAGCAGGGTGTAGAAAATGCCCACAGCCAGCATGCCGTTCAGGATCGTGGTGACGGCCATCGAAAGGTCAGGCCCGGCAACCGGCCCGGCCAGGGATGACAGGCTTGTGCCCGCCATGAAAGTCAGTGCCCAGGCCAGCATGCCCAGCGGGAGCAGTGCCCAAACGGGGAAGCAGCGCCTGCGCCACACCATGATTGGTAGGACTAGAGCGAACAGCGCGATGTAGACGACGCCCAGCACGTTAAGCGCCGGGCCGAATAGATCCGCGTGGCGGCGTGACAGCGCCATATACAGTCCGGGAACGGCGGCCATCAACACGGCCGGCCAGGGAACAGGATCGAAATTACTCGCGCGCAGCGCCGCCCAATGCTCCCTTCCGGCGTTAGCGATCCCATCGCCAACCAGTTTCAGATAGAGCGCGGCAGCGGCAAGGCGTCCTTTGTCCCGCACGTCGCGCTCCAGATCCTGGGCGTGCTGCAGCATGGCTTGGCCATACGTTTCACGGTGGTCCGCCGGATAGAGGTGCAGTAAAACGCGGTAAAGCCGTTCGGCCGTTTTCATGGCGCCGCCCCAATCACATTTTTATTGCGCGCAATCGCCACCATCCTGGCCAGGTGTTCGCTCTCCGCGGCCAGCACATCCCGCCCCAGACCGCTCAGCGCGTAATAGCGGCGGCGCGCATCGTCCAGCGCTGGGTCGGGGCGTTCGGCCGTTTCTGCAATAAGACCTGATTTCAACAGCCGCTTGATTGCCCCATAGAGTGTACCAGGCCCCATTGATACGCGGCCGGCGGTGCTGTTTTCCACTTCGCGCATGATGGCATAGCCATGCTTTTCACCGTCGGCCAGAGCCAGGAGAATATGAAACACGGATGGGGTAAGCGGAAGATACTGTGCTGTATTATCTCTTGATCCTGGCATAGGTAAATAAATCCCTTGGTATCGTTTCGCGATATACTATATCGTATAACGATATAGTAACAGATTTCGGCAATCTGTGTCAAGAGAGTGATCAGCCGTCGGCTGATGGCTGACAGCTGACGGCCGATAGCTGATCAAGGTATCATGCTCCCCATTTTTAAGTTAAGATACGCCCCATGATTTTCAAAACAATTTCCCAAAAGATCGTTTGGTCCTGTCCCTGGTACAGCGTTCGCCAGGATGAGATCGTCCTGCCTGACGGCCGTCCTGGTGTCTACAACGTTGTGCAAAAAGAAGCGGCCGTATGGGTCTTACCCGTGACCAAGGAGAAACAGATAGCCTTGATCCGCAGTTATCGCTATACAGTTGATGATTGGTGTTGGGAAATCCCGGCCGGGAGCCTTAAGACGGGACAAAGCCCGGCCAACGCTGCGCGCAGTGAACTGGCGGAAGAGGTGGGCGGCCAGGCGGGGCTGCTTGAATATCTCGGCCAATCCTATATGGCCAACGGCATTTGCGACGAAGTCGGCCATTTCTTTTTGGCTATGGACGTCACCTTATCTGAACCCGCTCACGAAGCGGCGGAAGTGATCGAAGTGCATCTCAAATCGATTCCGGAGGTGTTAAAAATGGCCCGCGCCAATGAGATCAACGATGCCCCATCCGCATTGGTGATCTTATTATGCGCCGGTCGCTTGGAGGTATTGGCTGGATGACAACTACATGGGAGGGGTGATAGCCGGTTTACTACGCGCGCTGCCGATGGCGTTGATGGTGACGGCGGTAGTGATGATAGCCGCGCCGGCCATAGCCGGGGGAGAGGGTTTTTCGCCGATGATCAGAAAAACCCAGAGGGATAGCAGAATCGGCGCTAGGGTCTGGATGAGGATCGTCTCTACAGCGCTTAGCTGCTTGATGGCTAGGGAAATGATGATGAAAGTTAGTCCTAGCTGGAAAATACCGAAGTAGAGGATGATCCCGACTTCGCGGATGTCGACCGTGTTATCGCCCAATAAGATAAAAGGCAGGCCGACAAAACCGGCAATCAAATTACCCAGTAAGATCGTTTCCGTCGGCGAGCCGTCTTTTTGCGCGCGCATGGCAATGAGGGCCAAGGCGGTGCAGACGCCGCTGAGGATGGCTATCAAATTGCCCCACATACCGGTTTGAGTCAGCTCGCCGCTGAAGAAAAGCAGCATCCCCAAGCCGACGACAGCGATGGTCATCCACTCCCGGCGCGACGGCCGTTCGCCTAAGAGCCAGATACTGAATAGGGCGACCCAGATGGGCGATGCAAACTGTATGAAGACGGCGTTGGCGGCGGTGGTCCACTTCGTGGCCTGGACAAAGGTGATGGTCTGCAAGGCGAAGAAAACAGCGCCACCAACTTGTGCCTTTGACCAGGTAAAATTTGGATGGCGCAAGTAAGCCCAGACAACGACTGCCGCGACGAAGCTGCGCGCGCCGTTGAGGGCCATCGCATCCCAACTAGAGAGTTTGATCAGCACGCCGCTGGTGCTGCCGAGGAAGACTGAGAAAACAAGGCCGATGACGGCGCGGGATCGAGAAGACATAGAATGGGGAAATCAGACGATGGTTATTGCGGATTTTGGATCGCGGATTTGGGATTTATAAAGAAAGGTAACGAAGTTGCACCTGAATTGCTTATTTTCATCGTCAGGAATGATACCCGAGTTTCGAAGATGGCGGGAATTATGATAAGGTGGCTTGTAAACCGAGATGGGAGGTTTGAAATGACTTACCAGGATGAGCATTCACAAAAAGAACTCAGGGCGGATTTTGACAATTGGGCTCAAACCTATGATCAGGAGGTCGGAATACCGACGGATGACTTTCCTTTTGCCGGATATGATCGTGCTTTAGAGACGGTGTGGCAGAAGGTGGAAGCTGATCCGGGTATGTCCGTCCTCGACCTGGGCATCGGAACGGGCAATCTTGCAAAGTTATTTATGGAATCCGGCTGTCAGGTGTTGGGAGTCGATTTTTCGGCGGAGATGCTGGTTAAGACGCGGGAGAAATTTCCAAAGCTGGAACTTGTCCAGGCTGATTTAACCCTGGATGAATGGCCCACAGCGCTTAACCGCCGTTTTGATCGCATTGTGTCCAACTACACTTTCCATGAGTTCCCTCTAGAGACTAAACTGCATATCCTGACACTGCTGGCGACAGATCATCTGCATGCCGACGGCCGTATTGTCATCGGTGATGTCATGTTTCCCACTCTGCCTGCCCTCAAGAAAGCCAAAGAGGATTTTTCTGATGTGTGGGATGATGAGATTTATTGGTTGACGGATGAGACGCGCGCCCTCTTTGAGCCTCGCGGATGGGCACTGGCCTATTTCCCCGTTTCCTTCTGCGCCGGGGTGTATGTTTTTACGCCGCCGGCTTTCGATACTGTTTAGTTCTAGAAAAATTATCGGACGGAGGAAAACGGTCCCTAATTGCTGCTCATTCTCCCAGGGCTTGCCGAAAGGCGGCGATGTTTTCAGCGATGGTGCCGGGACCGCCGAAGACGGCCGTTCCTGAAACGAGGACAGTAGCGCCGGCCTCTGCGATCTGCGCCGCGTTGGCCGGGGAGATGCCGCCGTCAACCTCGAGATCGGCCGTGGAGCCGATGGCGTCGAGCATGGCCCGCAGACGCCGGATTTTATCCGTGCTGCCGGGAATATAACTCTGGCCGCCGTAACCGGGATTCACAGACATGATCAATACCAGGTTCACATCGGGCAGGATCTCTTCCAGGCTGTTTAACGGCGTGGCCGGATTAAGCGTGACGCCGGGACGCATGCCCAGTTCGCGGATAGCCTGAAGCGTACGATGCAGATGGGGACAGGTCTCGACGTGTACGGTAAGACCGCCGGCGCCGGCCTCGGCGAATTCTTCTAAATGGCGATCGGGCTGCTCGATCATAAGGTGAACGTCGACTAAGGCGTCGTAACGATCGGCTATCGGCCGTACAGCGCGAACGATTGGTGCCCCAAAAGTGATAGGAGGCACAAAGCGGCCGTCCATCACGTCAACATGAACATAGTCCGCCCCGGCTTCTAAGGCATCTGTGACCTGTCGGCCCAGGCAGGTGAAATCAGCGGCGAGGATTGAGGGAGCGAGCTTAATCATAATTCGGATTTTTGAATGTGGAAATCGGAGTTTGATTCGCGATCCCCATTGTTATATGGATATTTAGCCAGGAGGAGTATAACAGGGAGCAAGATAGACGTAAACTTGAGATAAAAAATGTAGAATGGAGAAGCTGTTCTTACGCAGCCATAAGCAGGCTGAGCGCAGCTGATCAAACCGTTATAAAGCAGCGAAGTTGCGGGGTTGTTTTATTTTGGATATTTTCTCGATAAATAAAAAATTAAGATGGAGTTCTTATGGAAGAGTCGGATAAACAGCCGGACAGCCGGCCTGCTTGGCATTACATTTTATTGTGGGTGATCGCGCTGGCGTCGCTGGCGCTGAATATTTACTTGCTGGTGGGATTAAACCATTTCCAGCAGGTTGTGCGACAGGAAGCCGGTCGAGCTTCGGAGATTCTGGACCGCGTGACCCTGGAGAATTTGGAGGTGCCGGTTGCCGTAGATGAGACACTGGATGTGGCCGTGACCATTCCTTTTAGCGACACAATTGTTGTGCCCATTAATACGACGATACCGGTTTCGACTTCTATCGCCGTGGATGAAACGATCAGCGTGCCCATTGATGAAGTGGTGAACCTCGATCGCAACGTACAGATTAACTTATCTGTTCTTGGCCAGTCCGTACCTGTAACAGTACCGATCAATGCTGACGTGCCGGTGACAATGGATATAGAAGTACCAGTAAATCTTGAGGTCCCAGTGGAGGCGGAAATCCCGATCGATTTATTGATTGAGGTGCCTGTCAATACGGAGTTGCCAATTGAGACGCAGATCCCGGTGCAGATGGATTTCCCGGTCACGGTGCCGCTGAAGGAGATGGGGCTTGATGAGCTGTTGGGACAGATGCAAGAGGGGCTGCGACAGCTTGCAGGAGCTGAGAGCAAGTAGGTAGTGTGGATTTATAGAAGTAGATGCCAAGCACTTTCGATTTTGCGCCGCTGCGCTTACGGAAATGCTTGGCACCGAAGGTGTACTGCCTCCTGGTTGTGTTGTTTATTCTAGAACGAAGATATTACGTTCGGCGCAGATATCTTTGAGGATCTGCGGCCAGACAGTGACGCTGACTTCGCCAAGGTGTGCTTTACGTAAAAGAAGCATTAAGGTGCGTGATTGGCCGATACCCCCGCCGATGCTGAGCGGGATTTCATTATTCAGGATCGCCTGGTGATAGGGCAGCTCCAGGAAATCGGTCTGGCCCGTGATCTCCAGCTGTTGAACCAGTGTTTCAGGGCTGACGCGGATGCCCATGGAGGTGAGTTCATGGCGTCGTTGCGTGACTGGGTTCCAGACAAGGATGTCACCATTCAGCCCGTGCATGGGACGGCCGTCTG
This sequence comes from Promineifilaceae bacterium (SeqCode), assembly GCA_046259485.1. GTDB lineage: Bacteria > Chloroflexota > Anaerolineae > Promineifilales > Promineifilaceae > JAACFF01. Next base: position 8,297 of record JBJYWP010000133.1, read on the forward strand.
TGGACAAAGTTTCTGTGACCCAATCGTCGTAATCGGCCGCGCGCATCTCGTGTGGGTAGCCGTCGGCTAATGTCCAACCGATGCCATAGATGAAGATAGCCGGGTATTCTTGTAAGATCCTGGTTTCGCGTTGCTTGCGCGGCAGGTCGGGGTACATATCCAGAATATCTTCGGCATGCAGAAATGTCAGTTCATCAGGCAGGCTGGGATATTTAGCGCTTTTTAACTGCGGATACATTTCCTGCACCAGCGTTTCCGCCCCTTTCAAAACCTTCCAAATCTTTTGCACAGTTTCCGTCAGGTAATCGAGATTGCGCTGATCGGTCGTGATGGTGCGTTCCCAATCCCATTGATCGACGTAAGCGCTGTGATCGTGATCGAGGAAATAATCTTTGCGTACGGCGCGCATGTCCGTGAGCAGTCCTTCGCCGGGTCCCATGTCAAACTGAGCTAAAGCCATGCGCTTCCACTTGGTGGCAGCCTGTACGACTTCGGCGTCGATGGGGTGCTGGTTATAATCATTGCTGATGTGAAAGCTGACCGGGGTACGCGAACCATCGCGATCGAGATAGTCATTGACCCCACTTAGCGAATCAACGATTAGCGGCACCTGGACCATCATTAGGTTGAGATCTTTACTGAGGTTGTCTTCGATATAGTGCTTGGCCGCGTACAGGGCATGCTGGGTTTCTTTAGGTGTGAGGATCGAACTGTAATCCTCGGGGAGGACCTTTTCCAGGTCTTCATAGTTGCCGATGCCGGGACCGGCCAGATCGGCTTGTTTATCCAGTGCGGACATAGTGGGTCTCCTTTAATTTAGTCTATAGTCCAAAGTCAATAGTCAGATAGTCTGCGTTCGTTGACGCTTAGCTAATGGCTGTTGACTGTTAATGGGCCGTGTGGGAATACGGCCGTTTCTATGTCCATATACTGTAAGGTGAAAAATATGGGACGTCATGTGTCAGTTGTCATATTCCGCACTGCAAAATGTCATCTCTATCCGGGCAGTCCCAAGCCTTATTTCCTTAGCCCGGAGTCCGATGTCGAGCTGTGATTATCAGACTACCAGTTGTCCGCCTTAACTGATTTGCTGAAATGGTAATAGGCTGATAGGCTGGCAGGCATGAAGACCCTGCGACTACCGGGAAGGGTTGGTTCGCTGGCCGCCATCGGTGATTATATTATCCAGGCTGCGGCGAAGGCGAGATTAGATGAACAGGCGGCCTATGGGCTGCGCCTGGCCGTCGATGAGATCGCGACTAATGCCATTGTTCACGGATACCAGAAAATAGGGCAGATAGGGGAACTGGTGCTCAGGGCGGAACAAACGGTTACCACACTGATAGTTGTGCTGGAAGACACGAGCCCACCTTATGATCCACGGCAGACACCTCCGCCGGATTTCGGAGACCAGGAGTTGGGAGAACGGCCGTCGGGTGGTTTGGGCATTTACCTGGCGCGGCAGGGAGTTGATGCTTATCGTTATGATTGCATAGGCGGAACGAACCGCCATACGTTTATGATGAACAGGACGCAGTAATGAAGATTGAGATCGAGAGGAAGGCGGGGATAACTGTGGTCAGGCTGGTGGGTGAGATGAACAGCGGGACGGTCGATTTAGTTCAGGAGAAGCTCCTGGAACTCGTGGAGCCGGGATGTAAAATCGCCCTGGAAATGAGCGGCGTGACCTATATCTCCAGTATGGGGCTGCGCACACTGCTGCTTCTTTATCGCGAGATCAGTCAACAAGACGGTCATATCGTGCTCTGCGGGTTGACAGAGATGGTTTACGACACAATGTTCATCACCGGTTTTTTGGAGTTTTTTGAAACCTACGAGACATGCGGCGAAGGACGATCAGCGCTGGCGGAGATATAACTGCCGGGCGGTTAGGTTGTCAGGTGATCAGGAAGTCAGAATTGCAGTGACCATGCTGACCATTTCCCTCTCTCAAATTAGGGCATTATTGTAGTGGATTAAATCCGCAATCCGCCATCCTTCGGCCGTTTCTTGAGGTAAGTAGTAGACGATCATAAGGTTATCTTAAAGTTATTGAGGAGGATTTGAGATATTCTAAGGATGCTCATGTCATATGCCTCCTTTTGTGCTTGAAGCAGAGAAGAGCTGCCCAACCGGGCAGCTCTTTTCATTTGTCAGG
>JBJYWP010000134.1:0-61847 GCA_046259485.1 Promineifilaceae bacterium (SeqCode)
TGCGCGAATGGGTTCAGGAATCCACGACCCTGCGCGGCCGTTTGCAAACCATGCCACCTCTGGATGCTGAAGGTTTATGGGATCCGCAGGCTGTTGCCATCAGCAACCTCTAAGACTCCCTTGCCCGCAACCGCCCGCGCGCCCTAATCCAGATGGCCACCGGCAGCGGCAAGACCTTCACCGCCGTTAATTTCATCTACCGCCTGATCAAGCACGCCGGCGCCCGGCGCGTGCTCTTCCTCGTCGACCGCAAAAATCTCGGCCTGCAGGCGGAGACGGAATTTCGCCAGTTCCAGACGCCGGAAGGGCGCAAGTTCTCCGAGCTGTACAACATACGCCACCTGACCAACAACGTCATTGATGTGCCGCGCGATGTCAACCGCGTCTACATCAGCACCGTGCAGCGCCTCTACGCCATGCTGCGCGATGAAGAGCTGGATGAAGCCTACGAAGCGCTTTCCATGTACGAATTGTATGAACGCGTAGGGGCGGTTCGCGAACTGCCCCTACAAAGCGAACCATCCCTGGAACCGCGCACGGTCAATTTTCGCGGCGTCCTGCCCGTGGAGTTCTTTGACTTCATCGTTATCGACGAATGCCACCGTTCCATCTACACCGTCTGGCGCCAGGTGCTCGATTATTTTGATGCCTTTTACATCGGCCTGACGGCCACGCCGGGCAAGCAGACGGTGGGCTTTTTTGACCAGAACCTGGTCATGGAATACGGTCACGAACGCGCCGTGGCCGACGGCATCAACGTCGCCGAAATCGTCGAAGACCTCGAATCCGCCCTCGAGCAGTTCCGCCTCATCGCCGAGGATTTGGGGAACGAGACCACGGAAATTTAGTCCAACAACCGAAGGATTTGTAGCGCGATTTGGCAAATCGCGGCTCGATTTCGGCAAATCGCGCTACAACTACAGGCATTCCTTAACGCCTATTATTTTGTAAATGTTCTACAATAAGTTTCCCGTAATAGCCGCGAATGAATGCGCGATGCCCGATTTGCAACCCAACCTAAAAAAACGGCCGTTGACTTTTACCACGCCCGTCGTTTAGACTAAAACTTAACAACAGGATTTGGATCTTCCTTAAGCCTGGGACCTGGTGACTTCAATTACGAAACCGCAGTGGCCTTTTTACGCGGCCTGGATTATTTTGACAGGGCTTTGCCTGCCCGTGGCTTTTCTGCTTTCCATCCCGATTATCAAGAGCATTACCTTTTTCATTGGCGACCATATCACTGTCGGTGGGGTCCGCCATATTACGGAAGACTACCTCTTCGCTTATATCCTCTTATCCGTAGCCGGCTTACTGGTGGGGCTGGTCCAATATGCCTTGCTGCGCCGCTATTTGCTGCAAATAGGCTGGTGGATTTTGGTGACAGTTCTGGGCTGGACCGTGGGATATTTGCTGAATGACGGTTTAATGCAAGTGGTCTCCCGCTTATGGTCGATGGAAGTCTACTTTAATGGGCATTGGTCGGAATATGTGATTTTTCTTCTGCTCGGCCTGTCAATTGGATTCTGGCAGTGGCTGGTTCTACGCGGACGGGTGCCCCAGGCGGGGTGGTGGATTTGGGCCAATATCACCGGCTGGGCTCTCTTTGCCCTGATTTATGTCAATGCCGATCGCCTGGGTATTGAATTATTTGTTTTAGAAAGCCTGCCGGGTAAGTTCCTGGCCGTAGCTCTGTGGTTGCTGCCGGGTTGCACAACGGCCGTGACCCTGGCATTTTTCTTTAATCAAAACCTGGAGGCTGAATTGCAGCCGCTTTAGATAATCTCGCTTCTTGTTTCCTGGAGGGTATCCCCCTTATTGTATTCTCTCTTGACAACTCTCCCATGGCGCCTCATACTAATTACTGTGCACTTCACCATCAAATAGGATATAAAACCATCACGATACCATCATCCCAGGACATCTCCCATGATCGATCCCGAATTACTCGCCTTCCTGCGTGAACTGGCGCAGAACAACAACAAAGAATGGTTCAACCCCCGCAAAAAGCAGTACAAACGCCTGCGCGCCGCCTTTACGGCCGAAATGGAAGAGACCGCCCAGGAAATCGCCTTCTTCGACCGGCGCGTCGCCGACCATCTCGACGACCTGGCCACGGTCAAAGTCTTCCGCATCTACCGCGACGTGCGTTTTTCCAACAACAAAGAACCACTGAAAAAAATGACAAGCGGCTTCATCTCCCCCGGCGGCGAGCGGCCGGGCTACTACCTGCAGGTCCAGCCGAATGACAACAGCTTCGCCGGCGGCGGCATTTACCGCCCCCCATCGCCCATGCTAAAAGCCATCCGCGCCGAAATAAACGAGACCTACGAGGAATTGCAGGCTATCGTCGACGACCCCGCCTTCCGCGCCGCTTTCCCCGGCGGCCTAGATCAGGGCAACAAGCTCAAAACCGCCCCCCGCGGCGTCAGCCCCGACCACCCGGCGATCGAACTCCTGCGCCTGCTGAGCTTCACGGCCACGCGCGGCTTCAGCGACGAGCAAATCACCGCCGAAAACTTTCACGAAGAACTGATCGCCCTCTACCAGGCCCTCTATCCCCTCAACGCCTACCTGGACAAAGCCCTCCGCCACATGGAATAATCACCCCTATCCACACCATCAGCGTCATCAACGCTATCTGTGGTCCCATCCGCGTCATCTGCGTAATCCGCGTAATCTGTGGTCCCATCTGCGCCATCTGCGGTCCCATCCGCGTAATCTGCGGTCCCATCCGCGTAATCTGCGCTATCTGCGGTCCCATCTGCTATTACAATCTCCATCAACGGCAGCGCCCCCTCAGGAAACGCTTCTCCATCTCTACCAACCACCGCCAGCCGCTCCCCGCTTTCAGGATCATACAGGCCAACCCAAACTTCATAGCTGCCGGCCGCCAGATCGGCGGGCAGCGTGAGTGTGTGCGTATCGACAATCGTCATTCCCGGCATCCATGAGGGCGTCGGGTAACGGCCGTTTCCGGGAACTCCGTCATGGTTAGCCACGAGCTGTCCGTTCCTGTCCAGGATATGCGTAAACACATTCAACGCGGGCGCCTCATCCCCCAGGGGCTCGCTCACCTGCCAGAAGAGCGTCAATTCCAGCGCCTCCCCTGGCCGGGGTTCGGAAGCCATGTAACCAAGCAGCTTAACCTGATCGCCAAACGTCGCCTCTCGTTCCTGAATCGCCGCTGCGTCAACGGCCATCGGCACAACCAGGTAGCCAACGTTCAGGCGATCGAGGCGCTCGATATCATTATCCAGGGAAATAGGCCAAAATTCGGCCGATTCCGAATCTGCCAGCGAGATATTCAGCGGATAAGCGCCGGGTTCGAGATCGGGAGGAACATCAATCGTGATTTGTTCTCTCACTCGTACTCCAGGCCCCCATTCTTCAGGTCCCACAGATTGGGGCAGCACATTATCCCATTCGGCCAGCGTCCCCCCATCCAGCGTTGAGAGCAGGCGCGTCTTGACCAAAAATGACCTAACCGGCGTGATCGTATGTGCCTCCGCTTCCAGGTACAGCGTGAGCAGCGCTTCACCCGTCCGCTCTAAATCCGCCTGATCGACCTGGTAGCCCAGGATACGCAGGCGGTTGGGCACACGCGCGTTCAAGGCATGGGCAAAACCGAGTTCCGCCGGCGGCGGCTGGTAGCCCCAGATCGTATAGGGCGCATCCGCCACATAAGCGTCATCCAATTCGGCAAGCGGCCGGTAATTAAGCTGGAACCAGCGCCAATCCGTCAACAGCCGCCAGGGCAGCGCATTGCCGGCCACCAGGTAATCGACCGGCCCTGCACGCAGCCGGTTTTGCAGCAGCCCCGTTGTGTCATCCGCGGCTAACGATTCCAGGGCAAAAGAGGGACGATCGGCCAGATAGCCGATTTTTTCGCTCGCCCCAATAACGGCCGTCGATTCTGTATTCTCTCGCAGCCAGGCCGCCACGTATTCTTCCAAAGCCCAGCGATCCTGCGGCCTTGCCTGAAACAGATCATTGAGTCTCAACAGCTGGAAAACGCCGGCCAACAAAAATATCGCCAGCAGAGCCAATCTGAACGCCCGCTGCGGATCGATTTCCGGTTTCATATTCGCCGCCAGCCGGCGCGCGGCCATCTCCGCGCCGATACCCACCAGGAATAGGAGCAGGGACCAGGCGAAAGCGCTCAGCATTCCTGCCTGCTGAACGGGAAGGCCGGGCGGCAGCGGCAGCGTCATTAAAACCAGGGCAGCGATGGCCACAAGCAGCAAGATATAGCGCCTGTTAAGAAAGAGAGCGACAGCCCACCAGGAAAGAGCGACAATCCACGAGGCGGGGCTTCCGGCCGAGCTGATGACGATGGGATTAAAGCAGAGCAGCAGCGCGCCGGCGGCCGCTCCGGGCAGGCGCTGGATGGACTTGCCCACGGCCAGGAAGGCCAATGCGGCGGCGCTCCAGCCCAGGACGCTTAAAACGGCCGCGGCGCCGGCGGCATCAGGTCCGGTTGCGGTGCCTGGAAACAGACGAGCGGCGGCGCCGGCCATCCAGGTGAAGAGCATCGAGGGCGAAGCGGCACTCTCTCCAGACGCGAGCGTCACGCCCTTTCCTTCAGCTAAAGCCCTGGCCGCCTGCAAGAGGGGATAGGCGTCATCGGCGAACTGCCTGCCCCAGGCGGCGCTGAGCAGCATAGGGATGAGAATTATGAGGATGATAAAAAGTACGGCGGCCAAGCGCCTGGCGCTGCGGTTCATGGCTTTAAACTGAATAATACCTTGCAATTTTCAGGGATCATACCAGAATACGGGTTTGATGTAAGTATGAGCAGTTTTGACTGGAAATTACCGCGCTCGTTTACCTTTAAGTCGCTCCGCCACGGCCTGTCGGGCCTCAGCAGATATGACTGGCTGGCAATCGGCCTGCTGCTGCTCTACGTGGTTGTCTTTTCGACCCTGAACATTCGCGAGCAAAACAGCTTCAACACCAACGCCCTGGACCTGGCTAAATTTGATCAGAGTATCTGGAACACCTCGCGCGGACGGCCGTACCAGATCACGATTGGCGAAGACCTGGTCATCGAAAGCCATTTCTCGCCCGCCCTGGCCCTTTTTGCGCCTTTATACTGGCTGTGGCCCGATATCCGTTTTCTCTTCATCGTCAAAAGCCTGCTGTTGGGTGGCGCCGGTTTTCTCATTTATTGGCATTTTCGCCGCCAGGCGCCTCTGCTGGGATTGGTCGTCTTTGCCGCTTACCTCATGCATCCCCAGCTGCACAAGGTGAGCATTGTCGAATTCCGCCGCTTAACGCTGGCCGCGTTCGCCACTTCGTTCGCCCTTTACCATCTCTTACGCCGCCAGTACGGCTGGATGGCCCTGGGCCTGGCCCTTGTTTTGCTGAGCAAAGAAGACTTGAGCCTGCTGGTGGCCATGTTCGGTCTCTACATCATCGTCTTTCAAAGAGAGTTCAAAATCGGCTTTATAACTCTGGCCACCGGCCTGGCCTGGTTCATTCTCGTGCCCTTCGTCCTCCTACCGCGGCTGATGACTCACGATCAGATCGAGGGATACCAGCACGCGGCCGGTTCCTTCAGTTATTTGGGGGACACGCTTCCGGAAATCATGACCACGCTGCGCACACGGCCGTTAATCTTCTGGGACTACATCGGCGATCCCTGGCGATTGAAGGCCCTCTTCAACTTCTTCTGGCCCACGGCATTCTTCTTCTTATTGGCCCCGGAAATCGCTCTTTTCATGCTGCCCAATCTGGGACTCTTGCTGGCCAGTACCGTGCCGCGCATGGGTCGCCTCGGCGGCTGGTATCCCACGGTGATCCTGGTGATCCTCTTCTGGGCTGTCGGGATAGGCCTGAGCCGCCTACCCTCCAGGTGGCAGAGGTCGTCGCTGGTGCTGCTGCTCGTCGCTGGCTTCGCCGGCTGGTTGACCAGAAGCGAAATGTGGCCCGGTAGGTATTTTGATATCTCCCTCTATCAGGTCACCGAGCATGACCGCCAGGTTTTAGAAGCCCTGCGCCAGATCCCCGATGAGGCGATCGTCATGGCCCAGGATCCCATCGTGCCCCATCTTTCGCACCGCGAGCAAATCTATCTCCTGCCCTGGATTCGCGGCGGCAACCAGCCGGATTACGTCCTTCTCGACAGCGAGATGCGCACCTACCCGATCGGGCCGGATGAATATCGCACCCTCTTTAACGACTACCTGGCCAGCACGGAATATGACATCGATCAACAAATCAACACTTTTTATGCCTTCAAATACGTAAGAGAGGTCGTGCCCCAGCAAAAGGTAGCCGACACCTGGCCCGAGGCGATGCAGCTGCAAGGGCTGACGACCGCCGCCGCCCTCCCTGAAGAACCATTTTTTTTCGTAGGGGCGGTTCGCGAACCACTCCTACCGGCCGGAACAATCCTACGCTTGGAACTCTATTGGCAGGTATTAGGCGAGATGGATCAAAACTACACCGTCTTCGTCCACGCGCTGAACGCCAACGGCGCGTTAATCGGCCAGCATGACGGCTGGCCGGCCGACGCCCACCGCCCCACGTCCGTCCTGCCGGTCGGTGAATCCTTCCGCGACGTGCATTACCTGGCCCTCAATGAACCGGCCGCGCTTTCCGAGATCACGCTGCACGTAGGCCTATACGAATCCTCCAGCGGCGAAATTTTGCCTAATGAAGAGGGGGACGATTTCGTGCAGGTGCCAGTTGTCAGTAATCAGTGAGCAGTTTACTGACAACTGGTTACTGGATACTGGTTACCGGTCACGGCTCACTGGTCACCGTCGTCAGGTTTAGCGAACGGTCGGCTTGTTCAACCCCGTCGGCGTCCCAAACGGGCAGGCGCTCTCCGGTTTCCAGCATGTAGAGCCCGGCGTTAAGCTTGTAATTACCGGAGGCCAAATCAGAGGGAAGTTCGATGGTGTGCTTATCCTCGACCAAAAGGCCGGCGGGCCAGGCGCTCGTGGGGAAGCTGTTGCCCGCGGGCATACCGTCATGCGCGGCCACAATCTGCCCCTGCTCGTCGAGCAGATGCACGAAGACAGTGTAATCGGCCGTCGGCGAGCTTAAGGCCTGCCAATAGAGGGTCACGCCCATTGTCTTGCCGGCAGCGGGAGGCGCGGAGATCGCGTACGAATCGAGCAAAATAGAATCCCCAAATTGGGCATTGACCGGCGTCGCCCCTCCGTTATCAACAACGGGCGGCGCGACTACGTAGCCCAGACTCAGCCGATCAACCACCTGTTCGCCGCCGTCAAGCATGATCGGCCAATTATTTTTATCATCGCCTGCGCGCCAGAATACCTGCAAATCATAGGCGCCCAGGGGGATATCGTCCGTCGTTTGCAGCTGAATGCGCTCCGGGATCACCTGCCCCGGCTCCCACCACTGTCCGGCGATGGAACGCGGCGTGCGCTCCTCGCGCCAGGCCCAAACCCAGCCATCGGCGGCGCTGAGATGAACCCCGCTGATAAAGCCATGGTCGAGGGGCTGCAAAGCCTGCAAATAGAGCGTCAAGAAAACATCTTCCCCCGGCTTAATGACCCGCGGTGCAAACTGGTAGCCTACCAGGGCGAAGCGATCGTCAACCACAGCCGAAATCTCTTGCCGCTGCCCTTCATCATAAGTCGATGGCGTATACTCCCAGACCGTGACCGGCGAATCCATGGCATAATCATTGGCAAACCGCACGCTTTCCTGGTAACGCTCTTGAAACCACTTTGTACGAATGATGTAATCCCAGGCCGGGGAATCCTCGCTGACAATGAAGCGCGGGTCATGGTCCATCAACTGCTCGTAAAGCGCAGCGACATTGCTGTCGCGGACCCAATCCACCAGGGCCGGAATCGTAGCCAGGCCGGCTTCGTAGCCCACGCGCGGCGGGGCATAGAGAATCGCTCTCGCATCCGCGTTTTCTGAGAGCCAGGCCGCCGCCTGATCCTGTAAGGCCGCCTGCTGCATGGGCCTTGTATCGTAAAGCTTATAGATAGCCACGAGGCCGGCAAGCAGCAAGGGCATCGCAACCAGCAGCGGGACCAAGATGGCCGCGCTGCTCCCATCAAGCTGCACCCGGCCGGAAGCCAGGATCCTTCGCGACAGCCAGGCCGCCCCCAGGCCGCTCAGGATGATCGCCACCACGGCCGCAAGGTAAGGTGCCGATGTGCTGAGTGCAAGAGAAGCGGCTAAAGCCCACAGGATAAGCAGGACCAAGAAATGGCGACCTGCTGGTGGGGCGATTTGCGAATCGTCCCCGGCGGCGGCCGGACGCCATGGCCATAAATCCCACAGGCCCATCAGGCTAAAGGGTAGATAGAGCCAATAAAGCGGGTTCTTGGCCAGAAAAGTACGGCCGTTTTGCAGCCAGAAGAGAGGAGCGCCAGCGGGCAAACGACCGCTGCGGGGGAGGATCAAGAGGCCCCACACCAACGAAAGCGCGGCCACAAGGATAAAAGGCAGCCAGCCCGAACGGCCGTTGTATACGTCCATGGCCAGCAGGGTCAGGGCAAAAAGAATCGTCGCCGCGTTAAAGTGTAGACCCAGCAGTAAAATCAGCAAAAGGGCCTTCAGCCAAACGGCCAGGCGCGAACCGCCCCAGGGAAAGAACGTCAGGGCCAGCGCTGCCAGGCCCAAAGCCAGCACCCAAGCGTATTCCGTTCCCGAAGTGATAAGGACCAGGGGATTCAAGACAAGCAGGAACGCCGTGATCATCCCCCCAAGCGGCCGTCCGCCGGCGCGCAGGGAGTAATAAACCAGAACGGCCGTAGCGCTCCAGCCTAGAGCATTGAACAACAGACCAAACTGCGGCGCAAAACGTCCCGCGGCCGCCAGGAGGCCGATAGTGAGCGGCGCCTGCCCCGGTATCCCTAAAGCAAACCCCGGGGCCAGGCGGCCCAGGTCGCCAAACACACTTTGTGCCGCCGACAAGGTAACAAATGCCGAGTCGCCAAAATAGGTGCCCCAGGTTATCGAGAGGATAAGCGGCACAGCCAGAAAGACGACAGCCGGCACAACTTTAGTTCGCGCACTCATTCGATTATTGGAACCTATTTTCAACCGGCCAGCAAATCAGTGGAGATGTTGATCATTTGAGTTTAGGGAATGCCAGCGCCAGATGAAAAGGACCACGACCAGCAATATTGACAGGGAGAGCAGCAAACCCATATAAACTTCCGGCGCTTCGTAGGAAATGATCACTTCATGCTGCCCCGATGGAACCGGCAGCGCCAGGAGCGCATAATCGGCTGTCAGTAAAGGCAGTATACGGCCGTCCAAGGTCGCTTTCCAACCGGGGAAAGCCCATTCACTCATGACAAGGAAACCCGGCGTTTCGGTATTTACTGATATCTCCAGCTCTCCACCTGGTAGGGAATTGATTTTCACTTCCGGCGGGATCTCAGGTTCAACTGCAGCAGGAAAGCCGACTCCATCCACATCGGTCAGGATAACCTGTGAGGTAGGATCGAATTCATTCCACCTCAGAAGATCAAAAGCATCATCAGCGATACCGGCACTGACGGTTTCATAGACCATCCAGGCGCGTGGGAGAGCCTCAGAGAAACGGTAGACAAAGCCCTGTACAGCTTCTCCCGGTAGGATAGAGCTTTCAATGGCCGCTTCTTCTACTAATTGTGCCTCTATCTGTTCCGGAGCCAGAACATGACTGACATTGAGCAGCTGCCAGCGCAAAGGACGCGGAATTTTCTCGAATTCTTTTGTAAACTTAGGTTTTAGCGGGCTGATACCCTTGACGTCCTGCAGATCATAGATTTCACCTACATCGGCATAAAAGAGATTTTGGCTATCAAAACGAGCGATTTCATCGGTGTTCAAGATTTCCAGCCAATCCGGCTGCGACCAGACAACTAATGGGGACTCCTCCCGCCTTTACCACCATGGGAAAGCCAGGCAGCTATGATAACAACGCCAAACCAGAAAACCGTCTCCGCTCGCCGGGCGCGGTCCGGCCAGGAACCCCGGCCGAACGCGGCCGATATCGCCAGAAAGACGACCACCAAACTTGAATACTGCGGCAGCCAAAATGAAAGAGGTCCTGGTATGAACAGTTGAATGTAATCACGCAGCGGGAACCCTTTGGCTACAAACTCGTAAGTGGTATCGCTGCGTACGGTCTCGGGCACAAAACGAATCGCCGGCAAGTAAGCAACCAGGGCCAGCCCCAGATCCACTGCCGTAATTGCTACACCCAAACCAAACACCCAGCGCCATCGCCAGCGCGCCTGCCAGGTAAGAAAAATATAATAGGCAGCGGATAGATAAGCCACATGGAGAAAAGTTTGCGGGTGTCCGGCCAAAGCGCTTATACCAAGCACTAAACCAGCACCAAGAATAGGCACCTGGTTGATTTGGTTTTGAAGAGCAGATGCTTGGTTCGGCCGTATGCCACGGCGCAGCAAAAAAAGAATGAGGGGCAGCGAGACGACAGTTTCAAGGATGGTCAACTGCAAAAGTGGGTAGGATGTCAAATAGCCTCCTAAACCAAAGGCAACCGCAGAAACTAACCCAGCCCACTGTTCAAGATCGAGGACAGCGGGGTCTGCACTTCTTCCCTCGCCTGGACTTTTCTCAATTTGTGAGTATGACCGAGTAATTTCATAAGCAAGCATGTAAGTGAAGGTCCCGGCCAACCAAACATGGAGTAATTCTTCCCATTCCAGGGCATAGAACGAAAACCCAAACGGCAGCGTCAGTAGAACTGTGAGCCAGCGCAGTGGATAAAAAGATGCCGACTGAATGTCAGCGACAAAGGGCACTCCCCCATAGCTACCGGGAGACCAGATGGGCAGGTGACCGGCAGCAATTTCACGCGCCTGAAACTGGGCGAATGCATAATACTGGCCGGTCAAATCGCCGCCTGGTAAACGCTCAATACCCAGCAGCAACGTCGCGAAAAAGATAGCCCACAAAGTGGTCCAAATCAATAGGGCTGTCAAATGCTTCCGCTTCATATCGGTGCGGTCTGTAATGCAGGCGGCATTAAATCAGGCGAATTAGTTCTCCTGCCGGTCCCGTTGAAAGGAGTGTAGAAACAGCGTGTGCGCAATGGATTGCACGGCCACGCGCCTTCCGGCGCGAAACAATTTGGCAAATTGTTCTATAGGTTCCGTTACAAGAATTTCTGGTAATCGTTGACCAGCAGGCGCGTTGGCAGCACATCTTCCTCGATATCGGGGAAACGGCCGACGGGCTGGTAGAAGCGGTTATCCGCGGCGTCATCATTGACGGAGGAGACCTCGCCGACGAGGACACGCTCGCGCTCGCCCCAAAAGGCGTGGTAGAGACCGGGCACCAGGGTAATGCTGTCACCTGGTTTGAGCACACGCAGGCCGCCAGCTTCGACGTGGTGCAGTATGCCGTCTAACTTGACTTCCACCTCAGTATCGTCCAAACCGCCATCGGGGGTTGAGTTATAAAGTTTCACTACCAGGTCGCCGCCGCTGCGGTTGATAATGTCTTCCGTCTTCTTCCAGTGATAATGTAGTGGCGTCACTTGATCAGGGTCGACAATGAGTAGTTTTTCGGCGTAAATCTTGCTCTTGTCCTCGCCCTTGGGATCGCCGTTGCGGATGGTGAACAAAACCAGGCCCAGGCTTTCGAACTTTCCCTGGCCGAAATCAGTGATATCCCAACCCAGTGTGTTGTGCACAATCTCAGAAACATCGTCATCGCAGTTTTGCCAATCCTGCAGCGTCCAATGCGCCCATCGCGGCAGATTAAAATTGTGCTCGCGGCAAAAGGCTTCGGCCTCACTAATAATTTCGTTAATCTCTGAACGCTTCATTTTTTACTCCCATTGCCATCAGGAATTCGGGCGTCGTGGGTCTTACGACGGCCGAAAATTCGCTTCTATTATTGGATCGATATTATACCGCCAGTCATCCGTGCTTAGTAATGTGCCGGCAGATGGTTCTTTATCTATTGATAAGAAAGAGATCAGGCCTTAAGATAAAATATGATAGGTTCGCAGAATAAAGGATATTTCGGCTTATATTCTTGAGTTAAGGGAATACATGAAACTATGACAGCACAGCACGATGAACACGAATCCGTAAAGATGGGTGATATGGACCACGATCACACAGAACACAGCGGGCATGAAGACCATGCCGGGCACGATGCTCATGCAGGCCATGAGGTTATGTTCCGCAAGCGCTTTTGGGTCTCTTTACTATTAAGTATTCCGGTCCTTCTTTATAGTGAAAGTATTCAAGGCTGGTTAGGGTATACAGCGCCGGTGTTCCCGGGCAGCCAGTGGATCGTGCCTGCTTTTTCCACCCTCATTTTTATCTACGGCGGCCTGCCCTTCCTGCGCATGTCGCTTATGGAACTGCGCAAGCGGCAGCCGGGCATGATGACCTTGATCTCCCTGGCTATCATCGTGGCTTACGTGTACAGCATGGCCGTCTTTTTCCTGGGCAGCGGCCAGGCTTTTTTCTGGGAGCTGGTCACCTTGATCGACATCATGCTCCTGGGACACTGGCTGGAAATGCGCAGCATCCGCCAGGCATCAGGTGCGCTGGATGCGCTGGCGAAGCTGCTGCCGGATACGGCCGAGGTGATCATGTCCAACGGCAAGGTGATGGAACATCCGGTCAGCGATCTCAAAACCGGAGATAGGGTCTTGGTGCGCCCCGGGGCCAGTGTGCCGGCCGACGGCCGTGTCGTTGACGGCGAGACAACGATCAACGAAGCGATGATCACGGGTGAATCAAAACCGGTGGACAAGGGGACAGGTGACGATGTTATCGCCGGTACGGTCAATTCGGGGGACGGCAGCCTGCGCGTGGAAGTGACGGCAGTCGGCGACGATACCGCTTTATCGGGCATCATGCGCCTGGTTGACGAGGCGCAAAAGAGCAAATCATCGACCCAACTGCTGGCCGACCGCGCGGCAGCCTGGCTGTTTTACACCGCCCTCGCTGCGGCGGTAGTAACAGCCGTGGCCTGGACTCTTATAAACGGTTTCAGCGCGCAGGTCGTGGCTCGCGTCGTCACAGTGCTGGTGATCGCCTGTCCCCACGCCCTGGGTCTGGCCATCCCGCTCGTCGTGGCTAATACGACATCCCTGGCCGCCAAGAACGGCATCCTCATCCGCGATCGGCAGTCCATGGAGACGGCCAAAGATCTGGGTGTAATCACATTTGACAAAACTGGCACCCTCACCAAAGGAGAGTTCGGCGTGGTGGATATGGCGGTGGCCGGTGGGGTGACGGCCGATGAGGCATTGGCGGAAGCGGCGGGCATCGAAGGGGATTCAGAGCATCTGATCGCCCAGGCCATCCGCAACAGTGCTGAAGCAAAAGAGCTGGCCATTCCGGACGTGGCTGATTTCAAAGTCTTAAAGGGGCGCGGGGTTGCGGCCGGCGTCAACGGACATATGACCTACGTGGGCGGACCGCGCCTGCTGGAGTACCTGGACGCCGAACGGCCGTCTAAACTGGCCGATTTCGCCGCAGCCGCCGGCGACAAGGGACAAAGCGTCGTCTACCTGGTCAGAGATGACCAGGCCGTGGCCGCGTTTGCTCTGGCCGATATCGTCCGCCTTGAGAGCAAGAAAGCGATCGACGAACTACATGATATGGACGTGGAGGTGGCCATGCTGACCGGGGACAGCCAGGAAGTGGCTGACGCGGTGGCCCAAGAGCTGGATATCGACCAGGTTTTTGCGCAGGTGCTGCCCGAGGATAAAGACAGCAAGATCATCGAGCTGCAGAAGCAGGGTAACAAAGTAGGCATGGTAGGCGACGGCGTCAATGATGCGCCGGCGCTCGCACGCGCCGATGTAGGCATCGCTATCGGTAGCGGCACCGACGTGGCCGTGGAATCGGCTGGGCTGATTCTAGTACAGAGCAATCCTTTAGATGTGGTGAAGATCTTAAAACTCAGTGAAGCCAGCTATCGCAAGCAGGTGCAGAATATCTGGTGGGCGGCGGGGTATAACATCATCATGATCCCCCTGGCTATGGGCGTCCTGGCCCCTTGGGGCATTGTCCCCTCCCCGGCAGTAGGCGCTTTATTAATGTCGATCAGCACGATTATCGTGGCCATTAACGCGCAGACGCTGCGGGGGGTCGATCTGAATATCTCGTAATAGGCGCTAACGTTGCCAACCATTAGCTGCCGGCGATATCAGGCTGTTTTTCGCCGTAGTACTGGTAATAGTTAACGCGGATGGTGCCATTGTAAAGCTTGCGCACGCGGTTCGGCCGTCCGCGCTTGAAATAATCGGGGAATTTACTGTCGGCGGTCAGGATATAGACCGACCAGCCCTTTTTCTTACGCAGCATCTTATTGAGGGTGATATAGATGGCGTTGATTTCACGATATTCGGCCATGCGACGGCCGTACGGCGGGTTGGAAATGAGGATGCCGTACTGCTGGTCTATCCACAGGTCATGAATGTCCTTCACCTCGAACTGGATGTCGGATCCCACGCCGGCGCGGCGGGCATTATGGCGTGCGGATTCGATAGCCCCCGCATCAACGTCATAGCCGAATATTTGCAGTTCACCGGCATGATCGACGGCCGCTTTCGCTTGCTCACGGGCGCTTTCCCAGGCTTCGCGGGGCACGGCCGGCCATTCCTCGGATGCAAAAGTGCGCCGGCGGCCGGGAGCGATGTTGCGGCCGATCATGGCCGCCTCGATGAGGATCGTGCCCGAGCCGCACATGGGGTCTACCAACAGGCGGTCGCGATCCCAAAAGGAAAGCTGAACCATAGCCGCGGCCAGGGTTTCCTTGAGCGGCGCTTCACCGGCCTCGGTACGGTAACCGCGTTTGTGCAGACCGGCGCCCGAGGTGTCGATGGTCAGCAGGGCCTGATCTTTGCGAAGGGTGACCTGGATGGTGAATTCCGGCCCGGTCTCGGCGAACCAGTCCACGGCATACGCTTCTTTCAAACGCTCGACGACGGCTTTCTTGACGATGGCCTGGCTGGTGCGCTCGCTCTGCAAGGTTGATTTGACCGATTGAGCGTTGACGGTGAAACGGCCGTCTTGGGTGATCCAGCTCTCCCAGGGCAGCGCTTTCACACCCTCGAACAAATCATCAAAAGTGGTCGCCGGGAACTCGCCCATTTTGAGCAAAAGGCGGCCGGCGAAGCGCAGCCAGATATTGAGGCGTGGGATATCTTCGACCGCCGCTTCAAACTCAACTCGGCCGTCGCTGACGCGCAAATCCGTAAAGCCTAGGGCCTCCACCTCGCGTTTGACCAGCGCCTCCAGGCCGAATCTGGCCGTGGCGATCAGGGTGATGGTTTCTAAAGATTTCATAAGATACCCCAGCCTACCTATTCTATGCCGAGATTGGTCCAATCTTTTAGTAGTAAGATTGGACCAATCTATTATACTTCACACCCTTTCTATTTCATCTTCATACCCTCTTCACAACTGGGGGATATCCTTTACTTTGTAAATGACATTATCGCGCCCACAACAACCAACTGTTTTTAAGTGGGCGTTTTAGTAAAGGAAAACATGATGAAAAAGATACCAAACTATTTGATAATTCTCCTCTTACTGGCCGCCTCGATGCTGCTGGCCGCCTGTGGAACGGCCGCCGATACGGCATCCGCGGCACAAAGTGAGGCTGTTGAAGCGGCAGTCGGCATGGTCGATGAAGAACAAAATGACGTAGTCCAGGAAGAGGCGGCAGCGGCGGCCGTGGCAGAGCCTGTCGTTGAAGATGTAGATGTTTCAGAAGATCTATCCGTGGACACAAATCAGGACACGGCCGTTGCGGGAAACGGCACTAATGGCAATGGTTACGGACAAGGCGGAACCGGCCAGGGCACACCGGTCACCCCTAGCGGTGACCTTACCGATGCAGAAATCGCCGATCTTCTGTACATGCGCGAAGAAGAAAAGTTAGCCCATGATGTTTATCTTACCTTGTACGAGACATGGGGCACGGCAATCTTCTCTAATATCGCCGCCAGCGAGCAGGCGCATACGGATGCTGTTCTCTACCTGATCGAATCGTATGGACTCGATGATCCGGCAGCAGGCAAAGCGGTCGGCGAATTCGAAAACCAAGATTTACAGGCGCTTTACAACCAGCTGGTCGCCCAGGGTCAGGAATCCCTGGAAGCCGCTTTGCTGGTAGGTGGGACCATTGAAGAAATTGATATCCTAGATCTGCAAGAAAGTATCGCTGAGATTGACAATCCATCGCTCATACAGGTTTTCGAGAATTTATTGGACGGATCAATCAATCATCTGAACGGCTTCGTCAGAAACTACGAAAGCCAGACTGGAAGCAGTTACGTACCGCAGTACATGAGCCAAGAAGCGTATGAGGCGCTAATCGGCACAACCTCTGGGCAGGGGAACGGCCCCGGTGGAACTTTCACCGGAGGCGAGGCTCGTGGAAACGGCAGCGGCCGCAGCGGTCGTAGCGGCGGCCAGGGTGGGAATGGCACCGGCCAAAGTGGAAATGGTGGCGGTTTGGGAAATAGCAGCGGCCGCAGCGGGCGCAGCGGATAAAACACGCGCTTTCCCTAACGACCCTGCCTTAATACTCTCCTTCTTTAAACTGCGGGCTCCCAATTTTATGGGAGCCCGCAGTTTGCTTACAAAATTAGCTCACCAGGTGCGCGTTGAGCACGATCTCGGGCACGGCAGCCAGGGCTTTAGAAACGGGGCACTTTTCTTTCGCTTCCTGAGCAAACTCCTGGAAGCGCGCATCATCCAGGCCATCGACAACGCCTTCAACATTCAGTTCAATCTTGGTAATTGTCGGGCCATCTTCCAGGTGGACGGCAGCCGTCGTGTCCAATCGTGTGGGATTAAAGTCGTTATTGGTCAGAATAGCGGATAGAAACATGGTGTAACAGCCGGCGTGGGCGGCGCCAATAAGCTCTTCCGGATTTGTGCCCTTGCCGTCGGCGAAACGGCCGGCCCAGGTATAGGGACCTTCATAAACGCCGCTTTCCAACTTTAATGAGCCGCCGCCGTCTTTCAAGGTACCTTCCCAATGGGCGTCCGCGCGCCTTACTTTATTGATTGCCATGATCATCTAACTCCTTTCTTTTATTTCGTACTGTTTGGAAATTGTTCATAGGAAACTCGTGCATCAGTCCCCGAAGACATTGTAGCAATCTGATCATGGGGCTGACAAGGAGACTCAGATTAAGAAAAGCGCGTAATTTAGACAAAGTCACGCGCAATTTAGACAAATTGCGATACAAGCAAGATGGGGCGATAAGAAACCCTCAAGTGGATCGCTATTCCTCAGCCTCGGGAGCAAAATCACGCAGCCAGTCAATGGCTCCTCTTACACGAAGCCAGTAGGGCAGGTAATCTACATAGTAATACGCTGCCTCAAGCGGATCGCCCAGAGTCATAAGTGGCGGTAGGTCCCTCAAAACTTGTTCACGGCCGAGTAAGAAATCGGGAACGTGGGGATTCGCTTTCAAAGCCTTTTTCAAATTCGAATTCGCCTTGCGGCCGGGGCCATGCTTCATGAAAAGAGTCAGTGCGTGAGTATATGCCCAAGCTGCTGATGAATCCTCTTTAAATTGCTCTAACAAATCCGCCGCTTCTTGCTCGTAACCTTCTTGTAGGAGATATGGTAGAAGTACATAGCGGACGCCTTGATTATCATTTGGATTTAACAACAGGAGATCTCGAAGCTCGTCAATCGCTTTCCCAGACTCTCCCAAAAACCACAGCAGCTGCGCCAACTCCAGGCGGGCACGCATATAGGGTCGTGTCTCGGTTGCCAGCCAAAAATGACCTTCGAGTTCGCTAAAAGCATCGGGACCTAATGCCCTTTCGCCGGCCTGTACAGCCTTCTCATACAGTTCCAAAGCTTCTTCTGGGGAATTGGCGCTCTCCTCAGCCAGGAGTAAATAGGCATCAGCGCAGTCAGGGGAAGTGCGCAGTGCCTTCCGTGCCAGGCGAACTCGCTTACTGGAATTCTCTGTCTCCCAGGCTTCGTACACCAATTCCTGAGCCTTTTCCAACGGGGTCTCCGGTTTATGGTGAGGAATAGGTTGGCCGGATTCCATGAACTGCTGAAAAAAAGCATTTAGCTCTTCTTCCGATTCGAACTCTTGGTCATCCAACATCCGTGTGATGTCGTTCATAAATTTATCCATCAAACGTGGATCAAACATCTGCTGCTCAAACGGCAGCACCCATTCGGCTCCATCCATGGAATCATCGTCTGGCTCTTAGGCTTTGCGCAGCGATTTTTTCTTACTCATGGTAACCTCTATTTGAGGAATGTTATTGCATGTTTCTATCTTAGCATAACTCTCCACCAGAGTGAATAATCGTTCCAGATTGATGTGTTAAAAGCAATGTCCAGGTTCAAAACTGCAGGCTTTCGGCGAATCCTCTTTTATTGTTTATTACCCCTATAAGGGCGATAATTCAATCTATCAAACCAGAGGCTGTGAACCAATGAACGCTATCCCTTTGCTGTTACCTAAACCACGTTATCTGATTCAAGACAAGGGCGTACTGGAACTCGTAAACGGCCGCTTAATTGTCCTCGACGGCACGAATGCCCCGGCGCTGCGTCTTTCGGCCATTCTCTTACAGCAAGCGCTGGCTAAAGCAGGTGTTTCTTGGGCGATTACGGCCGGGGCGCTGCTGCCTCCGGAACGGATTGGCGTCACCATGGACGTCACGCCGGGATCGGTGCGCCATATCCAGGGCTATGAATTAACGATCACGCCCCGGGCGATCCACCTGGTCGCGCAGACACCGGCAGCTATTTTCTATGCCGTCTCGACCTTGATCCAGCTCTTGGACCAGTATCCCAAAACGCTGCCGGCGATGCGCATCCTCGACTGGCCTGACTTCCCCAACCGCGGGGTGATGCTCGATATCAGTCGCGACAAGGTGCCGACGATGGAGACGCTTCATGGGCTGGTGGATATGTTCGCTTCCTGGAAGATCAACCAGCTGCAGCTTTACACGGAACACACCTTCGCCTATCAAAAACACCCGCTCGTCTGGGCCGATGCTTCACCCCTAACCGGCGCCGATATCCTGGCTCTGGACGCTTACTGCCGGGAGCGCTTCATCGAACTGGTGCCCAATCAAAACACCTTCGGCCACATGCGGCGCTGGCTGGTGCACGATCGCTACCGGCACCTGGCCGAATGCCCGCAGGGCTGCGACACGGTCTGGGGTCACTTTGACGAGCCTTTCAGCCTCTGCCCCGGCGATCCAGGCAGCCTGCAGCTGGTGCGAGATATGCTGGACGAACTGCTGCCGCACTTCCAGAGCCGGCAGGTGAACGTGGGCTGCGACGAGACGGTGGACGTGGGACAGGGACGTAGCCGGGAAGCGGTCGCCGAAAAAGGGGCCGGGAGGGTTTATCTCGATTTCCTAAATCAGATCCGGCGCGAGGTACGTATTCGTGAGCGCACGATGCAGTTCTGGGGCGATATCGTCATCGAACATCCGGATTTAGTGGCCGAACTGCCGCGCGACATAATCGCCCTCGAATGGGGCTATGAAGCAAACCATGCTTTTCACGAACATGGGGATGTTTTCGCCCGATCGGGTATTCCTTTTTACGTTTGCCCGGGAACTTCCAGCTGGAATACCGTCGGCGGCCGTACCGGCAACGCCATTAATAATATGCGCAATGCCGCCGAAAATGGGCTCAATCACGGGGCAACGGGCTTCCTGACCACGGATTGGGGTGACAACGGCCACTGGCAGCCTCTGCCGGTCAGCTACCTGGGTTTTGCTTACGGCGCGGCGCTGAGCTGGCACTATGAGAGCAACCGCGATTTGGACATCGCCGCTGCCGGCAGCCGTTACACCTTCCGCGACAGCGCGGAGGTCATGGGCCGGCTGGCTTATGATTTGGGCAATGTCTATGAAGCGTCGGATATTCGCGTACCCAACGGGACCGTCCTCTTCTATGTGCTGCAAATACGGCCGAATGAAATGGAAAAGCTGCGCAAGGATGTGCTGGCCGGCGATCTTTCAGACCGGGAAAACTATACGCGCATGCGCGCGCGCATCGACCAGGTAATGGCTCCCCTTGGCGAGGCGCAG
This sequence comes from Promineifilaceae bacterium (SeqCode), assembly GCA_046259485.1. Lineage (GTDB taxonomy): Bacteria > Chloroflexota > Anaerolineae > Promineifilales > Promineifilaceae > JAACFF01. Next base: position 20,028 of record JBJYWP010000134.1, read on the forward strand.
ATGAAACGCCCGGACGCCGAGCTGCTATATGATGAGTTCACCTGGACGGCCGATATGCTGCGCCACGCCTGCGATCGCGCCTTGTGGCTGCTGGACGGCGCTCCTACCCCGGAAGAGAATCTAGCCGCGCAGGCGCAGGAGCTGATCGATCGCTTCCAGACTATCTGGATGGCGCGAAACCGCAGCGGGGGTTTCCGTGAAAGCGTGGCGCGGATGGAAGCAATGCGCGCGGATTATCTCTAACGAGGCTGATTTTCTTCCCAAATTGCCCGCCAAACACCCAAGAGTCCCATCCGCGCGGAGGCGATATCAATCCTTTCTTGATCGAGCTTTTTGCCCTGTATGCGCACGATAGAAGCGATATCCTCTAGATGGCGGGTAGATTGACTATCCTCAAAAGCGCGCAGCTTAGTGATGATAACGGACTCGGGCGTGATATAAGCAGCCCGGCGGATTTGATCGAATGGTAGATAGATCCTCTCTGCAATCATCGCCCGCAGCTGCGGGTCGACCGGCACATAGAAATCTGTTTTCATTTGATAGTGCTGGTGAATCACGTTAAAGAAACCGCCGCCCATCGCTCTGCGCACTGTTATTTCATCTACATGATAATGTGTTTTTTCAAGCGTGCGCACAAACAAGGTAACGTCAAGACCGGCAGGACTAAGCAAGATATCCATATCTTGGGTGAAGCGTGGCTCACCATAGGTGATAACCGTCATCCCGCCCCAGATGGCGTAACAAGCCCCCACGGCCTCTAAGACATCAATTACACCGCCGAAAGCCTGACTTTGATCGTATTCCATCAGGGGAGCATCTCGGGAGTCACGCCAAAAACCAATCGTCGAGCTTCATGATCGACGCGCGTGGATGACCAATCTGGATTTTCTTCGGCCAAGATGAGCTTTTTTTGGTTGAGCGCGAAATCGGCCGCGGCAAAAGCAAGATTATTTTTCTCAGCCGGCGATAATTGGCGCAGGCGATCGATCAAGGTCCAATTAATCGGTTCTTCAGGCCATGTAGACGAAGATTCGAACGGGGGGTATTGCAGATAATAGCCGACGATCTGAGGACGGCGGGAGTAGGCAATGCGGATGCCGCCTTTACGCAAGGTAGCCAAGTCCCGCGCCAGTGCCTCGCGCGGGATTTTGCCCCAGCAATCTTTCCCTACCCGTTGGGCAACACTATCCCAAATCTCTTCCCGTGTATGCGGCCGTCCATCGGCAAGTAAATCGATCAGGGCTGCACGCCGAGCGGCCGTTTTGTCAACCTGCATATGCGCGGCCATAGCCGCCAGACGCAACTGGGTCTGCAGCGATTGGCCCGGTTTGCGGGCATCTAATTTCCACTGCACGGCCGGTTGGGGAAGAGTAGAGATTTTTTCCATTACAAAATTATAAGCAAAATTGTTTTAGAAAACAACTTTGTTCTTTGTTACACTGCTAACTTTGGAGTATAAGCTGCAAAGCAAAAGGAGCATCCTGGTTGGGATGCTCCTTCTTTACAGATTTATATAATTGGTAAGGCGCTGCACGTATCCAACGAATACGATTGCGCGGTTGAGATAAGCCTAATTAAGCTTCTCGACCACCTTGCAGCTTGTCCTGGAGAGCCTTCAGATCATCCATCCTACCCGCTGCAGCCAACTCGGCCTGTTCCGCCCAGGTCGATGGGTCGGCACTGATACCGGCGCCCTTCACAATGGCGTGAATCTGCTCGGGCGACATGGCTGCCAGATCGGCAAAGTTATTGACACCTGCCGCCTGTAGGGCAGCAGCGGTCTTGGGTCCGATGCCTTCGATCGCGGTCAGATCCTGAACAAACGGTTCTTCAATTTCGACTATGCGCTCTGCAACGAATACCTCGTCCACCTCGTCGGCGGCATCGTCAGCGGCTGCTGCGGCTGCGGCTGCCGTAGCGGCCATGGAAGTACGCGCGGCCTTAGCCTGCGCCGCTACTTCTTCCTTAGCGTCTTCTATTTGGTGCTCCACACCGCGCAGGCCGAAGGCGGCGATGAGGGTAAGGATACCACCGAGAATGGCCAGACCGCCCAATACCCAGGGCATCCAGGCTGCAGCGCCGGCAGCATTCATGAACAGGATAATGCTGAGCACGATCTCAAAGACGCCCAGAATAATCGTGCCCCAACCCGCGCCTTGAAAGCCGCGAATCAGGGAAGAAATACCGATGAACAAACCGATGAAGGCTACCAGCCAAACCATCGTGGTTGAGAGCACCAGGGATCCGGCCAGAGGCTGCTGGAGCAAAATCCAGCCGGCGACGATGCCTAAAATACCGGCGAATATCTTCCAGCCCCACATCGCGCGGTCCCAGAGAAGGGACACCAGGTCAAGAATACCGCGGATGAGCCAGTAGAGGCCCAACACCCAAACGGCCGTGACCAGGGTACGATAAGGGCTGACGAAAAAGAATATACCAATGCCAATCAGCAAAATGCCTTCGATCAGGACAAGCCACCAGGGCGGCAGCTTCACGCGGCTCCAAACCACGTTATCCCCACTAAAACTTTCTGTTGTCATGTTCCACTCCTTTATTTGAATACTTGGATCAAACAGAAAAATAAATATTGCTAAGCCAGATTTCTTAGCAATTACGGATTGTACAATATAACGATATCCTGACAACCTCGGTAGATTACCCGACAAGGCGTAGTTATGGCCCAATTTTGGGCTATCGAAAACCCCTATCCCACCCTCACGATTGAAGCAGACCAGTACGGTGGTCGTAACATTACGCATTACCCTGTACGCTGGTGACATTACTGGGCCTACACATTGAATGCGGGTTTGCCGCAGGCGTGGCCCCTCACGCCATCAGGTGCCGGCTTACCCGGTCGGCGCGGGTTGTACTCGCCTCTGCTTAAATCGCTACCAACTTATTAAATTTGTTTATTTCAGAGGAGATCGATTTTCCAGTTTGCCTCCTGGATACGCGTGTCCAATTCGCGGATCGCCTGCGCCAGGTCATCCGCTTGCTGCTGCATATCAGCAACATTGACGGTGCTCTGGAAGCGCACTTCCGATTTGCTATAGCGATCCTGGCGAATCACGGCCGCCTCAGCCGCGGATTTATAAACACCCTGTCGCAGACGCAAATTATCTCGTTCAGCGATGGCATCGGCGATGGTCATATCATCCGGTCCCAGCACCGTTGCCGAATTCGTGCGATTAATGCGCTGGACCAATTCTACCAGCTGCGCGGTGATACGTTCCATCTCCGCCAGCAAGACATTGGGATCCTCCGCGGGTTCATCGCCCTCCTGTACCTTGGCATTATTAATAATACGCTGTTTCAACTGCTCAACCCGCCGCTGGTAATCCGCGCGCTGGATCAAGGCTTCGGCTAATTTCATAGTCTAGTACCTCCAGGCCATTTCATGCATACATGATAACTGAACCAATTTTAAATAGGAAGAAGGAGGAATCGATCGTCCTCTCAGCTTTACGGCTGATCACCAGACTCGCTGACCGCCTGAACGGCTTCACCAGGCTTGAAGTAGCGGATGATCAACAGCCCGCCGATCATGGCCATCAAGCCAACGGCCGTTTCGATAAGCAGCGGATCCCATTCTTGCAGCAGGCCGAATACAGCAACGGCATCCACCAGGGTATGCCAGCCTATGGCCGCAAAAAGCCAGAGGATATTGCGGCGCACAAAAGCTTGCAGCACCAAAATCGAGAGCGACATCTGAACGATCAGGGCGAAGACGCGCTCTACCGCGCCAAGCAAGAACATCCACGGCGGCGAACTGACCAACTCTTCAATTTGAGCCGTAACAGCGGCGATTTCCTGCGCGCTGCCCACCAATTGTTCAGCAGACATGAAATTTTCCAGCAGCCCATTTTGATAGATGTAAACATTGATGATCGTCATCGCCGCCAGCAAACCTAAGAGAATGGCCTCAATACCGCCCCACCCTGCGCCAAACATCAAGCCTTCATCCCAACCGCGCATGCTCTTGCGGAAGTAGTAAAAGAAATAGCGGGTCACTTCCTCAAACAAACCGGCGGACAGCCCGTACAGGAGCGCCACGATGAGAATACGGCCGATCGTCTTTCCCGGTTCCAACAAGCCGGCGACATATGGATCAAGCACAAACTGGTTCAAAGGGATATGCCCGATTTGTGATACGACAAAACCGGCCGCGCCGATCAAAAAAAGTTTCCAGCTCACCCGGTAGCGATGCACCAGCCAGATGCCCAGCAGCAGGGGCATGATTATCATGAGCAGGGAGTTCAGTGTGAGTAATACATAGACCATTTTATTTTTTCCTGGCTGTTCAACACCTTGCTAATTGAACCCTATTTTCGACCGTTGGCTAGATTTAGTAAAGCCCTATTTAGCGAGGCTCAATATGGAAAATCAAGGTCCATGCGGCGGGTTAAATCTCGTATATCGACTGCACAAAACCAGAGGCATAGGATTGGCTTTTTACGAGTTTCAGTTGAACATCTCCCGCCAGCGGGCCGAAGAGGGGAATACCTTCGCCGATCAGGATCGGTATGGTCGTGATCGTCATATCCGTGATCAAGCCCCGGCGTAAAAAGGTCTGGATCGTCGCTCCACCATCGATATAGAGATGTTTGTAGCCTTCCTGAGCCAGCATCTCCACCAGCGCTGCCGGATCAGGGGCCGCCAGTTCGATCTTGCTTTCCATGGCGTCAGGAACGGCCGTCAGCGTGCTGCTCAAAACGATCACGCGCGTTCCTTCATATGGCCAGGCTCCGGGGGCTAAATTTAATACTTTCTCAAACGTCTTGCGCCCCATCACTAAACAGTCGACAGAATCCCAAAAGGCAGCCCAGCCGTAATCTTCCCTATCGCTGTTCTCTTCACCTTCAGCGCCGGGCAGCCAATCCAACGACCCGTCCGAACGGGCTATAAAACCATCTAGACTCGTGGCTATGTAAACTGAAACTTTCAAAAGAATCTCCTGTTTAGCGAACTGCGTTCTAATATCACTGCCCCAAAAAGGCGCGCACGGCCGTTAATGTCTCCTGCGGATTATCCCAGAACATATCGTGTCCGGATTTACCGATCACGACCAGTTCCGCGTTGGGGTAAAGTGCCGCGTGTTTAGCCTGCAGTTCCGACCCGATCCAGGTATCGCACTCACCGGCTAGGAACAGCACAGGTTTCGGATACTCTCCGGCTTGGGCGCTCAAAGAATTCAAATCCTCTTCCGTGGCCGCGGCCGGGATAGCGCTGCTGGCGGTGGCACCGAAACGCCAGTGGGGAGCGTCGAAAGGCTCGCCTGGACAATGGTAAGGATTATTGGGATGGTTGGTGAAATAAGGCAAAATGCCCTCACCGAGAAGAAAGTCATTCCTGGCATCCGCATCCGGCCCATCAACATGCTGCGCTGCAAAACCGGAGCGCAGGGCAACCCAAAAGTATTCCATGCCGCTAAGTATCTGTCCCTGATAGGCGCGCCAATCTTCAAATTCCTGGGCGTTTAAAAAGCCCGGTTCAGCCAGCACGGCTTTGTCCACCTTTTGCGGCGCGTAACCCAGATACGCGGAGGCGAGCATCCCGCCCCAGGAATGGCCGATCAAATTTACCGCTTCTCCCTGACCATAGAGATCGACAAACTTATCCAGATCCTCCAGAGAGGATTGTAAGGTCAGCTGCTCCGCAGGTACCCGCTCAGACAATCCGGCGCCGCGCTGGTCGTAAAAAACGACGTAATACTCATCCGCCAGATCTTGCAGTCCTAATAGAGAGCGGTAGTCGCCCCCCGGACCGCCATGCAAAACAATGACCACGGGATTGCCCACATCCCCAAATGTCTGCGCATGGTACTTAATGCCGTCAATCTCGACCTGTGGTAAATCAGGATCAAGACTGACCGTCGCCGGGACTTCATAATCTCCTGCGGTCGTGAAAAAGAGAGCGGCCGCGGCAATGACGGCCAGTAAAATCAGGCTCAGGACTATTAATCCCGCGATTTTTAAAACACGGTTCATTTGTTTCCCTTTCGTGTCTATGCCTGATCCACACTTCCTCGCCAGGAATCATCCATGAATACGCAGAAAATAGCAAAAAGGTTTTAGGAGGAACGAAAACGGCCGTCATCTACCTGGGTAGCTGATGACGGCCGTTTTCTTATGGGGTCGTGTAAAACTTTATTCTTCGACAAGCGTATGATCCGCATAGTAAGCCATCGCCGGCTGTATGAAATCGGCCAGGCCTGGACGGATATTGTCGTAAAAGGCGCGGAATTCATCGTTGGTCGTATAGAGCTGCACCAGCCCACGATAGATTTCGGCCGAGACCGGATAGAACTGGTTCATCATCGCGTAATGGCGGGCGATCGCGGCCTGGACCTCGGGATCATCCACGGGGCGATCCATTAAGCCGGCCAGAATCTGGTGCACCTCTTCGCCTTCCATTTTCAGGGCTTGCCACTGCGTTTTGGTCATATTGCGCACGCGGCGGTTCGATTCGGCGACCAGCTCGGGATCGTACTGCTCGCGCACTTCGCGCTCATAGCGTTGCTGCTGTTCTTTGCTGAACCCGGCATAGAGGTCTTCATCTGTTACTTTATCATCCATATCATTCTCCGTTAGTTTGGCAATTGTGCGATCGATCGTGTTCAGGAGACGGCCGATACGTCCCGCCCGTTCATGCAGCAGCCGGCGATGCTCTTCTAGCGCCGCCAGGGGATTGAAAGCGGGATCATCTAAGATCTGGCGAATATCATCAAGTGGGAAATCAAGCTCGCGGAAGAAAAGGATTTGCTGCAAACGCAGTAAATCCTCCTCATTATAGAGCCGGTAACCCGCATCGCTGCGTGCCGCCGGAACCAAGAGCCCGATCTCGTCATAATGGTGCAGCGTGCGCACGCTGACCCCGGCCAACTTGGCCAGCTGGCTGACGGTATATCCTTTTCTAACTGTCTCCATGATCCTTATTGTAAAACATCACGTTACGTGAGAGTCAAGGGATAGGTGAGATGGATTCTTGCGCTATGACAGCGGCGGTGGATTGCCTCCTTCAACAACTGCTTCCGCGCGCGCTTGAATCAGGGGCGAGTACTCTCTATGAGGCAGGATATAAAACCGTCCGCCACGAACAGCTTGAAAAACCTGTTCGGCCAGATCTGCCGGGTCCATGCCCGCTGCACATTCCTGCCGTACGGCCGTATAAGCAGCCAGTGCTTCCGCTGTCATCTCCACCGCTTCATCGCTCAGTTCAGGAGGACGGTTGCGCCAGGAGTCCACTATCTTGGTGCTCACCCACCCCGGGCACAAGACGGATACGCCGATCCGCCCACCTCGAGCGGCCAAATCGTAATAGAGCTTTTCCGAAATAGCGACTATGGCGTGCTTGGTCGCATGATAAGGCGCATTGAAATGGAAGGGGAGCAAACCGGCGATGGAAGCAGTGTTAACAATGTAGCCCTCACTCCCCTGATCCAGCATCAGAGGCACGAACGTATGCAGGCCATGAATAACGCCCCATAGATTCACGTTGATGACCCACTGCCAATCGTTTAGAGAACTCTCCCAAACAGTCCCACCGGTCGCGACGCCGGCGTTGTTACAGAGCAAATGCACAGCGCCATAGGCCTCCAGCGTCCATCGGGCCAGCGCTTCGACATCTTCTGCTTTAGAGACATCGGTCACGACGGGCAGCACTTCCGCCCCCGCTTCCTGCATAGCCACGGCCGTTTGCAGCAAAGCAGGCTCTTCAACATCGGCCAAAACAACACGCATCCCTTCCCGTGCAAAGCGTTCGGCAAGAGCCCGTCCGATGCCGCTGGCTGCGCCGGTAATAACGGCCACTTTCCCTTCAAATTTATCCATGTTGCATTACCTCCCAGTTCATGAACTGCGGTCCAGTACGCCTTGCGTTTATGCTGTTTAAACTGTTCAATATATTGACTATGCGAATTGTCATGCAAAAATCCGGCACAGCGTTCGGCTTACCTCGATCTCTTAGCTGCGCGGGTGCTTACCCTGAACCCCGGCAAAATAGGATTGGATGTCGTCCAGATCGGTTTCGTAGTCGCCGCTGGGCCAGAAAGTTGGACCCAGACGCATGGTCTTACGGCCATAATCGAAGATCACCAGCACAATCGCCGCCCCCGCCCCCTGCGCGATATGGTAAAAGCCACTGCGCCACTGGCATGCTTCTGCGCGAGCACGCGTACCCTCGGGCATGATGGCCAGCACAAAACTGTCACGCGCATTAAATTCGTCAACCATCTGATCGACAAAGCCCGCTGACGCCTCCCGGTCAAGCGGGATACCGCCCGAAAAGCGCATTACGCCACCCAATGGGAATTTAAAAAGCGACTTCTTGGCCACAAAATGGATATCCGCGCCCAGGCAAAAAACGGTCAACATGGTGAAGATGTAGTCCCAGTTTGAGGTATGGGGCGCGCCGACAAGCAGTATCTTTGGCTCATCAGGCACCTCGCCCACGATCCTCCAACCGGCAGCTTTCAGCACAGCACGCGCGCCGGTCTTGCTGAACCGGTTGCCGCGCCGGGGAATAGACTTTCCTAGATGGGGCATTTCCTGTTCCTGGTTTTCAGTGACAGTCATAACATTCTCCGAGCCGCTCCAGCTTGATTGCGGGGAGACCAGCTGTCGGACCCCCACGAAGACTATATCCCATAACCTGGGCAATTCAAACCACATGTTCCAGAAGCTAAGGACCATTTTTGCTCCATTCGGCAGTGACAGAGCTTGACATACAACAACGGCTAATTTATCATCAGAATTAATTATTAACAGTCACCGGTCTACTCAATGAAGGTTGCTCCATTTCTTACCCCTTGGAGCCGCGACTTCTTGGAAGCAGCCAGTTGGTTTACCGATGGCACATTCTGCATAGGCAGGAGGCAAGGAAAAATGTTACTAGGACTTGGTTGTGGTTGTTTATTGGCGTTGGGAATCGGCCTGGCGCCGCGTATATTCCTCATACTGGCCTGGATTTTCAGCACCCGTTGGGATATCGTGTGGCGAGGTGATTGGTTGGTTCCCCTGTTGGGCATCATCTTTCTGCCCTATACGACGGTCATGTATATGCTGGCCTGGTCAGCCCCTGCCGGCGTCACCGGCTGGGAGTGGATGTGGGTCGTCTTGGGCCTCTTACTGGATATTATGAAGTGGTCCTCAATGATCAAGTATCGCAGGGAAAACGAATACTATCCGGCATCTATGCCTTAGATATAAGTTGTTTAACTATTCTTTGAAAAGGGTTTTGCCGGGGTCGGTAAAACCCTTTTTTGAATCCTTATTCCGCTTCCCGTTCCAGGATCGCCTCTTTGCGAGCCAGGCCCCAGCGGTACCCGCCCAACCCGCCACCACCACGCACGACCCTGTGACAAGGCACGGCCACGGCGATCTGGTTGGCCGCGCAGGCGCCGGCGACCGCGCGCGAGGCTTTTGGCCGGCCGATCTCCCGGGCCAGATCGCCGTAAGAGATGGTTTTTCCCGCCGGGATGTCACGTAAAGCGTCCCAAACACGCCGTTGGAAAGCCGTTCCCTGGATATCAAGGGGCAGATCGAGCCCTTCCTGCGGCCGGTCCAGAAAAGCGAGGACCTGATTGACCGTCGCGGCAAACTGTGGATCGTCTGCTTGCAGTTTAGCCCGGGGGAAATTTTCGCGCAGCCGCTGCAACAAACCTTGCTGGGTATCGCCAAAATCAATTCTACAGATGCCGCGTTCAGTGGCAGCGATTAGAACCAGGCCCAGGTACGTTTGGCGGATAGCGTAGCGGATTGAGACTCCCGGGCCGCCGTCGCGATACTCCATTGGTTTCATACCCAGAGAAGAGACGGCCGTTTCGTAGAAGCGGCTGCTGGACTCATAGCCTGCGTTGTATATCGCATCCGTAACCGCCGAATCGGTTTGCAGCTCACCCCGCAGGCGATCGCTGCGCTTCTCGGCGGCATATTGGGCGGGGGTCACACCGACGATACGTTTGAACAGGCGGTGGAAATGGTACTTGCTGAAGCCGGCTGCATCCGCCAGTTCATCCAGCGAGGGCGGCTGTTCCGCTTCCTCAATCATGCGGCAGGCCTGGATTACGGCCTTTACTGCGGGATCGGCCGGCTCTATTTGGGGCGTGCAGCGTTTACAGGGCCGGAAACCGGCCGCTTCGGCCGTCTGCGCGTCATCAAAAAAGCGCACATTCTCGCGCCTGGGTAGCCGCGACGCACATCCGGGCCGGCAGTAGATGCCCGTGGTCTTGACGCCGTACAGGAAATGCCCCCGAGCCTCCAGATCACGGTCGACCACCGCCTGCCAGCGGGAATCATCGGTTGCGTACGGCCGTTTGGAATTCATCAGATATCTGCCCACGTTTGCGGTTGGCCCGCCGGCATGATTGCGATCATGATTCCATTCTATCGTTTCCTGCGTTTTGTATAAAACAGAATATTGCATTGTGACCTCTTATTAATTGTGACCTTGTTCTTAATTGAAGCGCCTGGCGGACAAAGCAGGCGGTACGAACTCTTCATCGTTGGCGAGATCTGCACCCGCCTGGTTTACCCTACGATTTTATTTTTTACAAAGCTTCAATGACTCCATTATGCGGTCCAGGACAAGAGATTTCACTCCGATTCTTGCTCTATAATTCTCGGGCCGCTGTTTTGTGATGACGGGTACACGGTTGCAATATCGAGAAACAGCGACTGCCAATAATTACCCTAATGACAAGCGAGCATCTCTATATATAATATAACAGAGGATTCAAGCGACTTCACCAGCACTTGAATGCCAAGCGGTGGCAAAAAAGAGTGTGTTAGTGGCAGCCAAAGATCACGGAGGTGATCATCCATGTCCTATAACATCGATCTAGAAAAAAGTTGGTATTCGCTGACCGCGGCGGAGGTTGCCCAAGAGCTGCAAGTTGATCCAACTAAGGGCTTGAATACGGCTGAAGCCCAGCAGCGGCTGCAGCAGTATGGCCCCAACGTCCTGGCCGAAGGGAAGAAAGAAACGGGTCTGCAGGCCTTCCTGCGCCAGTATCAGGATCTGATGCAGATCATCCTGTTAATTGCCGCGGTGGTCAGCTTTGTTGTCACCCGCGAATGGGGCACGACCCTTGTCCTTATTGGATTGACCATCTTCAACGCTGTACTGGGTTTGCGTGGGGAGGCCAAGGCGGAAGAGAGCCTGGCCGCACTGGCGCAAACAATGAAGGATATCGCTCGCGTGCGCCGCGACGGCCGGGCGCTGGAGGTCGAGGCCAACGGGCTGGTACCGGGCGATATCGTGTTGGTGGAGGCGGGCAATAGCGTACCGGCCGACGGCCGTCTATTCGTCGCTGCAACGCTTGAAATCGAGGAAGCGGCGCTTACGGGTGAAAGCGTGGCTTCGCCCAAGGATACTGCGGCTATCGCAGAAGAAGAAGTTCCGCTGGGCGATCAGTCGAATATGGCGTTTATGAATACCTCGGTGACCCGCGGCCGAGGCGAGTTCATCATCACTGCCACAGGCATGGCAACCCAGATGGGTAACATTGCCGACTTGCTAAACAAGACGGAAGCGGATAAAACGCCCCTACAAAAGCAGCTTGACCACTTAACCAAGATCATCGCCGGCATCGCCGGCGTCGCCTTCCTCTTGATGGTAGTTTTAGGTCTGCGCAACGGTCAACCATTCAATGAAATTTTCATCGCCGGCGTCGCCCTCGCCATCTCGGCCATCCCCACCGGCATGCCCGCGGTTGTCACGACCATGTACTCCATGGGCACGCGTAAGCTGGCAGAAATGAATGCCATCGTCAAGCGCCTGCCTTCGGTGGAGACGCTGGGATCTGTGTCGGCAATATGCTCCGATAAGACCGGTACGCTGACGCTGAACAAGATGACCGCGCGGGAGTTCACGGTTCCCGGCCGCAATCGCTTCTCGGTAACCGGTGAGGGGTATGGCATACAGGGAGTGATGGCCCTGTCCGAGGCGACTCCCGGTGCCCAGCCCTGGCAAAAGCCCACACTGATTTACAGTACGGAAGGCAAACTGCTCAGCGCGGGTGGCGAGGAAGTGGATCTCAAGCAAATCCTGCTGCCGATGGCCTTATGCGCCGATGCGCGGCTTGATAATGGTGCTTTGATCGGCGACCCCACCGAAGGAGCGCTGATTGTTCTTGCCGAAAAGGGCGGTATCAGTGTAGACGGCGCGCGCGAGATGTATCCGCGCATCGCCGAAGTGCCTTTCGACTCCGATTATAAGTTTATGGCCACGTTTCACAATATGGTGAACGAGCAGGGCAAGCAGACGGTACGCTGCTTTGTAAAAGGTGCACCGGACGTCTTGATCGCCCGCGGCGGTTCTTATTGGCTTCCTGAAGGAGATATTGCAGTTATTACCGATGAAAACCGCCAGCTGGCGTTGGATGAGAATGAGCGAATCGCCGCTGCCGGTGAACGCGTCATGGTCGTGGCGCGCAAGGATTTCGATCCAAAAACTTTCCATCCAAATAGTAATCTGATCGATGAAGTCAACAGCCTGACACTTCTAGCAATGGTGGGCATTGTCGACCCGCCGCGCGCCGAAGCGAAAGATGCGATAGCCAAATGTCATAGAGCGGGCATCCAGATACGTATGATCACGGGCGACCACGCTGTCACGGCGGCAGCCATCGGGCACGAGCTGGGTATTGAGGGCAAAGCGCTAACCGGCGCGGAATTCGCGGCCATGAGCGATGAAGAACTGCTGAAGGAACTACCGAATATTGGTGTGGTAGCGCGCGTGGCACCTGAAGACAAGATTCGTCTAGTACAGCTGCTGCAGGAACAGGAAAATATTGTGGCTATGACTGGTGATGGTGTGAACGATGCGCCAGCGCTGAAGAAGGCTGACATCGGCGTAGCCATGGGCATTACGGGAACGGAAGTCTCCAAAGGCGCGGCGGTGATGATCCTGACCGATGACAATTTCGCGACGATTGTGAAGGCGGTGGAATACGGCCGTGCCATCTATGACAACCTCTCGCACTTCATTCGCTTCCAGATGACGGCATTGGTAGCCTTTATTGCCACATTCCTGGGTGCGGCCATCTTTGTCATTCTGGGAGGCATTCCTTTCGCCCCGCTGCAGATCTTGTGGATCAACTTTGCCGTACAGGTGCCGGTGGCTATCGCCCTTGGCTTTGACAGCCCGGCTGCGGACCTGATGCAGCGCAAACCACGACCATTGAACCAGCCGATTCTGTTACGATCGCAATGGCTGCGTATCATCTTCATTGGCCTCCTGATGGCTATATTCACCCTATATGTGGAAGCGGCCAGCGAATCGTCCGGCGAAATACTGGCCTACACGATGGGCTTTGTCGTCTTTTCACTGTTGAATATCGCGATTGCCCTCAGTGCGCGCAGCGAGACAGCCTCCGTATTCAATCGTGACATTCTGCATGACAGACACCAACTCATGCTCTATGGACTGTCGTTTTTGCTAGTTTTGCTGCCGACAGTGCTTGCTTTCCTGCAGCGAGTTCTGGAGTTCCAGGCTCTCAGCCTGGAACAATGGCTCCTCTGTTTCGGCTTTGCCCTGGCCCTGCTGCTGGTTGATGAAGTCATCAAACTCTTCATGCGCAGGCAGCGCAAGGAGGTAACAAAAGTCTAAGGCAAATTTTCAACCGTCCAAATCCAGGTCAGGAGGACATCAACAGAATTCGGCCGTTTTCGAATATAATGGGCACATGCTGGACAGCCTTCTACACACAAAACTACACATACCCTCGCCGCGGCCGAATCTCGTCCCCCGCCTGCGCCTGATCGAACGGCTCAACCAGGGCTTGCAGCAGGGCCATAAACTGACCCTTGTTTCCGCTCCGGCCGGCTTCGGCAAAACAACGTTGATTGCAGATTTCGGATTGCGGATTGCGGATTTTTCCTCGCAAACCACAAAACAGAATTGGCAAACATGTTGGCTTGCTCTTGACGAAGGGGATGGTGATCCAATCCGCTTTTTCACTTACTTCATCAGCGCCTTACAAACGGTTGAGCCGGGAATTGGAGAAGGAGCTTTGGCGGCTTTGCAATCTCTCCAACCACCACCGCCAAAGTCTGTGCTGACCATCTTGCTCAATGACATGACGACCGTCGCCAACGGCATCATTCTGGTTCTCGACGATTACCATGTTGTAACCAATCAAACAATTGATGAAGCACTTTCCTTCCTGCTCGATCACCTGCCGCCTACGCTGCACCTGGTCATCACTACTCGCGAGGATCCCGCTCTTCCTCTGTCACGACTACGCGCCCGCGGCCGGCTGACGGAGCTGCGCGCCGCCGATTTGCGTTTCACACCGGACGAGGCGGCGCAGTTTCTCAACCAAGTGATGGGCCTGGAGCTGATGGCCGAAGAGGTGGCAGCCCTGGAAAAACGTACCGAAGGCTGGATCACCGGCCTGCAAATGGCCGCTCTCTCCATGCAGGGACGATCGGATACGGCCGCATTTATTGACGCTTTTACGGGCAGCCACCACTTCGTTTTGGATTACCTGCTTGAGGAAGTATTGAGCCGCCAGCCCCAGGACGTGCAAGATTTTTTGCTGCAAACGGCCGTTCTCGACAACCTCAACGGCCCTTTGTGTGATGCCGTGTGTTTCTTCGAAACACCTGAGAGTTCCCCAGGAACTGCCGTCTGTTTCTCCGAAACACGCATGGACGGCCAGCAAATGTTGGAATATTTACAGCAGGCCAATTTGTTTATCATCCCCCTTGACGATGAGCGGCGCTGGTACCGCTATCACCATCTCTTTGCCGATTTGCTGCGCCAGCGCGCCCAGCGCCAATTCCCGGACAGACTGGCCGAGCTGCACGGCCGGGCCAGCGCCTGGTATGAAGAGAACGGCCTGGAAGTAGAGGCCTTCCACCATGCTGCCGCGGCCGGCGACGTTGCCCGCGCCGCGCGCCTAGTCGAGGGTGGAGGCATGCCTCTGCACTATCGCGGCGCGGTAGTACCTGTAATAAACTGGCTGGCCTCCTTGCCCAAGCCAGAACTAGATGCCAATCCAGCATTGTGGGTTACTTATGCCACAGCCTTGACGATGACCGGTCGAGCGATCAGCGAGGTTGAAGCGGTGCTGCAAGCGGCGGAGACGGCGCTGCGAGATACAGATATGGATGATAAAAACCGCGATCTCTTAGGGCAAATAGCTTCCATCAGGGCGATGTCGGCCGTTCCCACACGCGAGGCCGAGGTTATGATGGCCCAGGCGAGCCAGGCCCTGGAACTTCTCAGCCCTGACAACTTAGCCGCGCGCACCGGAGCTACCTGGGTGCTGGGATTGGCTTATCAATACCAGGGGAATCGGATCGCGGCCGTCCAGGCTTATCGCGAAGCAGCGGCCGCCGGCGCAGCCTCAGGTAATTTCATGTTCACTATCGCCGCCAAAACCAGCCTGGGGCAAATACAGGAAGCGGAAAATAAGCTGAAAGCAGCCGCACAGAATTACCGCGAAGTTATTAAGCTAGCGGGCGATCCACCACTGCCGGCCGCCGCCGAAGCCTATCTTGGATTGGCGCGCATCCATTACGAATGGAACGATCTCCAGAATGCCCAGGCATATGCTGAGCAGGCCATGCACCTAGGAAGGCAGATGGAGACGGTGGACACACCGGCGGCCTGCATGGCGCTGCTGGCGCGCTTGAAGCTCGTCGCCGGCAATACGGCCGGCGCGGATGAACTGCTGACAGAAGCTGAACAATTTATGGTTCAACAAAGCTTTGTTCATAGCATATCCGAGATCCCTGCCACATGTGTGCGCTTATTACTGGCTCAGGGAGAAATAGCCTCGGCCGCCGAGCTGGCGCAGAGGGAGGAACTGCCACTCAGTCAGGCCCGCGTACTCCTGACCCAGGGTGATGCGCCCGCGGCCTTGCAGCTCTTAGAGGCATGGTTTCAGGAGATGGAGCGTGCGCACAGGCCGGATGAACAACTTAAGGGATTGGTCATGCAAGCCCTCGCATTACATGCCACAGGTGCGAAAGAGGAGGCCGTGCAGCGGCTGGCCGAGGCGCTGGCCCTGGCCGAAAGCGGCGGCTTTGTGCGCACCTTCGTCGACGAAGGCCGGCCAATGGCCCAACTCTTAACGGCGACGGCCCTTCGCGGCACGCTGCCTGTTTACACGAACAAATTGCTGGATGAATTCCCCATTCCGCAATCCGAATTCACGGTTGCGCATTCCCCCACATCCGACATCCGAAATCCGAAATCCGAAATCGCTGACCCTCTCAGCCCGCGCGAACTCGAAGTACTGCAGCTCATCGCCGAGGGCTTATCCAACCGCGAGATTGGCGAGCGGCTTTACCTAGCCCTGGATACGGTCAAGGGGCACAACCGCCATATCTACAGCAAACTCGGGGTGCAAAGGCGCACAGAAGCCGTGGCCCGCGCCCGAGAACTGGGGCTGCTGTGAAGCGCATTAGGTGGTAATTCTTCATCACTTTGTTCTTCAGAATGACCGGTTAATGACGGTGGCGCGCTCGGGAGGCGGCCACAACATCTGAATTTTCCGGTTTTCCCCTTCAATAACACTCAAAACAACACCTCAAACAACACTTTAGTGGCTGTACGCGCACACCACCCGGCAGGTATGCTAGGGGCATATTAATAAACGGGTATGACCGGAAACGAGAGGAACAAGCGTATGGCACAGGAAGCCAACACACAAACCAATAGAGAGGAGCCCATGGTCGTGGAGATCAGGATCAAGGGGCATCTAGACGGCCGTTGGGCCGATTGGTTTGACGGACTGGCAATCACGCCCGAGGAAAACGGCAATACGCTATTGAGCGGTCCGGTGGTCGATCAGGCCGCGCTGTACGGGTTGTTGAAGAAGATACGCGATATGGGGCTGCCGCTCCTATCATTCTCCAGCAGCCAACCCGGCGAATCGAAAACATCCCAGGTCAATGCCTAAAATAAACACATAAGGAGATTAATCATGGTACTCAACAGCACGATAGAAGGATTGGAAACAATAAAGCATGCCACCGGCACCTCACAGCGTACGGCGGCCCTGATAACCGGCATCAGTTTACTGCTCATGACGGTTCTGGCCATGTTCGCCAACTTCTTTGTAATCGAAGGCCTTATCGTTCCGGGAAACGCGGCGCTAACGGCCGAAAACATCCTGAACAATGAAGCGCTTTTGCGCTGGGGCATCTTCAGCCTGATGCTCGTGATCATCCTGGACATTATAGTAGCCTGGAGTCTCACCGTATTTCTACGACCGGTCAATTGGAGTCTTTCTCTGCTAGGGGGCTGGTTCCGATTGGTTTACTCCGCGATATTCTTTGTCGCTCTGGTCAGCCTGGTAAATGGCTTCAATCTGGTAACCGCTGCGGCCGGCGCGGGACTGTTTACGGCCGAACAGGTACCGGCACAAATGATGCTGGCAATCAATTCCTTCAGCGCCGGTTGGGATGCCGGACTAGCCATTTTCGGCCTGCACCTGGTTATCGTCGGCTATCTCATTTTCAAGTCAGGCAACATGCCCAAAATCCTGGGGCTGCTGGTAATCATTTGCGGAGCAGGCTATACGATTGACACTTTTACAGCGCTGCTCATTCCTGACTTTGGCATATCGTTGAGCCTGTTCACCTTCTTTGGCGAAATACTGCTGGCCATCTGGCTCCTGGTCAAGGGCCTGCAGGCCAAGGCATGGGAGAATGGCATGCTCAAGTCTAGCTAGGATAGTACCAAGACAAATTCGCTTCAAAGCAAGCAAAAATAGCATCTGCTCCTGTCGCCATGGAATATAACCATGGCGACAGTTTCCTATATAGTTAACTCAAACTGTCACCTCGTCATTCCTTCAATCGTGTTTGATCCAATTATTACAATAAGGACGCTGGCGAGAGCTGACGAGCACTGAAAACGGTTATTTTTCTGCTTTCATCCGCTCTAGTCCGCGTCCAAAATCTCGTCTCTATTTCATGCTTGACACCCCCTGCGGGTTATGTTACAGTTTTGCCATCTTTTGTTTAAATTACGCAAAAGTTGTTGATGATTTTGCATAAGCCCGTTTTTTCTAGCAGGCGCTTTGCAGAAGATGGCTTATAAACAGGCAGCACAAACCCAAAGCTGCCGATAGGGATAACTATTCCCGTGGTTGCGCCGCTAAACCTTCAAGACCGCACACTATCACTCGCCGAAGCCAGAGTCCTGGCCCTGCTGCGCCAATCCGGGCCGCAGTCCAGAGCTGAGCTCGCTGAGCATTTGCGCTATTCGCGAGCCAATATCACGGCCGTAATCAAAAATCTTCTGGCGCGGGGCATCATTGAAAAACTGGGGCTGGGCGAATCACAAGGTGGGCGCCGTCCGCGCCTTTACGGCATCAACGGCCGCTTAGGATACGTCGCCGGGGTCGATATTGGCGCCACCAGCCTCGATCTGGCCCTGGCCGGATTTGACGGCGTCATTCTAGAGCGCCTGGCTGAACCGGCCGATGTGCACGAGCAACCGCAGATACTGTTGGGACGGGCAGCTGGCGCAATTGAACGGATGATCGAACAACACGGCGGTTCTGCCGAACAAGTCCTGGCCATTGGTATCGGCGTACCCGGTCCGGTTCAGTTTGACGAAGGGGTCCTCGTTGCCCCACCGTTGATGCCCGCCTGGGAATCCTTTTCCATCAGAGAATTCATGAGCCAGCGATTCAGCGCGGCCAATATCACTGTTGATAATGACGTCAACGTGATGGCCATCGGTGAATCCTACGCCGGCGCGGGCAAAGGGATCGCCAATTTTCTCTTCCTCAAAATCGGCACCGGCATCGGCTGCGGCATCATATGCCAGGACCAAATATACCGCGGCTGTGACGGCGCCGCCGGCGACGTCGGCCACATTTGCATCGATTACAATGGCCCAGTCTGCCACTGCGGCAACGCCGGCTGTCTGGAGATTATGGCCGCCGGCCCGGCAATCGCTGCCCGCGGTCTGGGAGCGGCCGTATCCGGGGAGAGTGAACAATTGGCCGCGGCCCTCGCCGCCAACAACGGGGTCATGACTGCCCAGATGGTCGGCGACGCCGCCAAAGCCGGGGATCGCGCGGCCAACGAGATTGTCAAAAGCAGCGGCCGCATGATTGGCGGCATGCTCGCCGGCTTGGTCAACTTCTTCAATCCGCAGTTAATTCTCATTGGCGGCGGCGTCAGCAATATAGGCATCCGCCTGCTCTCCGCCATTCGCCAGGCCGTTCTCAGGCGCTCCACCGCCCTCTCCACACGACACTTGCGCATTGAGTTTTCTCCCTTGGGCAAAGATGCCGGTGTGATTGGCGCGATTTGGCTCGCTTTGGAGCATGTGTTTACCATAGAGGCGTAATTTTCTTTTTGGACATCAAACAGCTAGGAGGTGAGAACAAAACAGTAGATTACTCAACAAGGTACGTTCGCAGATTCTTATCGGTTCACGTTAAAAGCAAGATGTATTCCCACTAACGGAGGTGGAATGATGAAGAAACTAGTCCTTTTTGTCCTATTAGCACTTTTTGTACTGGCTCTGGCCGGCTGCGGCGGCGCCCAGGAAACGACCGATGAGCCTTTCACCATCGGTATTTCCAACGGCTTCGTCGGCAGCGAATGGCGCACGCAAATGATCCAGGATTTAGAAGAGATCAACCAGGAGTTCATGGATCAAGGTTTGACCAATGAACTCGTCATCGAAAGCGCGGACGTCGACGTTCAGGGACAGATTCAGCAAATCCAGAATCTCATGAACCGCGGCGTTGATGCCATCATCATCAACCCCAACGACCAGGCGGCGCTCAATCCAATCATCGAAGAGGCGACCGGCCAGGGCATCGTGGTCATCGCTGTCGATCAGGAAATCTCGGCGCCCGGAGCCCTCAATGTGGTCATCGACCAGACCGAATGGGCGCGGATCAGCACCCGCTGGTTTGCTGAGCAGTTGGGCGGCGAAGGCGACGTGGTTTTGATTGAAGGCTTTGTCGGTCACCCGGCCAATGAAGCGCGGATGGCCGGTGTTGAAGAAGTGCTGGCCGATTACCCCAATATCAACGTCGTCGGCCGTGAGACCGGCTCTTGGGATCAGGCCACGGGCCAGCAGGTAATGTCCGATTTCTTGGCCTCCCTGCCCAATATTGACGGCGTATGGACCCAGGACGGTATGGCCCTGGGTGTGCTCCAGGCTGTCAACACCGCCAATCCGGCCGTCTGGCCCGTCATCTCCGGTGAAGCGCGCGCCGGCTACATGAAACTTTGGAAAGAAGTACAGGAATCAACCAATCCCGACTTCACCAGCATCGGCGTCGTCAATCCTCCGGGAATCGGCGCCAGCGGTTTGCGCGTGGCCCTGGAACTTCTGCAAGGGGGAACAGTCGATGAGGCACAGCTGGCCGGACCGTTCGGCAACTCGCTCTATGTAGCCATCCCCGGCGAAGTAACGGCCGACAACTTTGAAGCGGAGTACGAAAAGATCAAGGATCTACCCGACTCCTACACCCTGGACGGCATGATCAGCCAGGCTGATGCCGCCGGCTTTATGTCGCAGTAAACAGTTAAGAAACGGGATACGGCTTCACGCACGCGAAACCTCACGCGTGAGGCCTCATGTATGAGGCAGTATCCCGTCAAGAGATTCCATGGCGGAAAACCACGTTTCCCTATCTGCCCAGCACATCGTCAAACGATACGGCGGTGTGCTGGCGCTGTCCGACGGCAGCCTGGAGGTCCAATCCGGCGAAGTAGTAGCCCTGCTTGGCGCCAACGGCAGTGGCAAGAGCACGCTGAGCAAAGTCATCACCGGCGTCGTCGCCCCCAATGAAGGACAATTGATCCTTGATGGGCAGCCGGTGGTCTTTGCTTCCCCACAGGGGGCCAAAAACCGGGGCATAGCCGTCGTCTACCAAGAGCTTAGCCTCATCCCCGACATGACCGTCGCCGAAAACATCTGGCTCAGTCATCAACCGCTGAAATGGGGCATCTACGTGGATAAAAAGGCTGTGCAGACCGGAACCCAGGAACTCATTGATCTCTTTGCCGGGACCGTGCAGCCGTCTCTGCAAGCGGGAGAACCTGTTTCCGCGCTGCCGCCTGACGAGCGGCAGATCGTCGAAATCCTCAAGGCCCTCAGCCTCGATCCGCGCCTGATTATCCTCGACGAAGCAACCGCCAGTCTGGACAGCCGGCAGGTAAACCGGCTGTTCGATCTGATCGAAAACTGGAAAGAACAAGGCAAAGCCATCGTTTTCGTCTCCCATCGTATGGACGAGATATTTCGTATCGCCGATCGCGCGGTAGTGCTGCGCAACGGCCGTACCGTTGGCGGCGCCGTGATCAGTGAAACCGATGAAAACGAGCTGGTCAACATGATGGTCGGCGACGCAGCGGCCGTTCCCCGCCGGCTGGCCCACCAACCCGTCCCCGCCGGCGCGCCCATACGCCTGCGCCTGCAAGACATTCATTCTGATGTACTGCAAGGCGTGAGCCTGGAAGTGCACGACGGCGAGCTGCTGGGCATCGGCGGCCTGCAAGGGCAAGGACAGTCCAACCTGCTGCACGCTGTTTTTGGCGACATCCCTTTCACCGGCGACATGACCTTGTCCAGCGCAGGCACCGGAGGCGCCCTGCGCGTGCATTTCAGTCACCCGCGCCAGGCAATGGAGCATGATATCGCCTTCGTGCCCGGCGACCGCGGCAATGAAGGGCTGCTCCTCATCCGCTCTATTCTGGAAAATATCCAGCTTCCTTCCTGGAAAGGGTACGGATTCCCGCTGCGCATGGAGGCCGCGCGCGCCGACGCCACGCAGATAGCCGATGATTTAAGCCTGGTGCGCGAATCGCTGGACGCGCCGGTCAGCAGCTTAAGCGGCGGCAATGCCCAAAAGGTCGTGATCGGCAAATGGCTGCTGCGCCGGCCAAAACTGCTGCTGCTCAACGACCCCACCAAAGGCGTGGACGTCCATACCAAGCGCGAGTTTTATAATTTATTGGCCGAACTACGCCAGGAAGGAACGGCAATCCTGTTTTACAGCAGCGACGACGAGGAGCTGCTGGGCTTGTGCGACCGCGTGCTGGTGCTGCTGGACGGCCGTATCAGTGCTGAACTCAGCGGCGAGACCCTGACCCACTCACAGCTGGTCTCGGCCAGCATGAGTACCGGCCATCTTGAGGCAGCGGCATCATGAGAGAGCGACTACAGATCAAACACGTGTCCCTGCGCTACCCCTTCCTGCTCGCCCTCGTCTTGCTGGTAGTGGCCATGCTCCTCAATTTGCTGCTGCAGCCGAACCTATTGGAGCTGCGCGTGCTCAACGGCAATCTGCGCACCTTTCTACCGCTCATTTTCGTCGCCGTGGGCCAGACAATCGTTATCCTGGGCAGCGGCATTGATTTGTCAATAGGGGCGATAGTCTCTCTGGTAACGGCCGTGCTCGTAACCCGCATGTCCCTGGATGCATCCGCCGGCCAGATCGTGCTCGTCATCCTCCTGGCCTGTGGTGTGGGCATGGCTGCCGGCGCCCTGAACGGCTTCGGCGTTGCCTGGCTTCGCCTGCCGCCCATCGTCACGACTTACGCCACCGCCTTCATTTTCTCCGGCCTGGCGCTCTGGATCTTACCCCGCCCCGGCGGCAGTATGCCCGAAACATTTGCCCGCTGGTACCGCCAGGCGACGCCATTGGGCATTCCCTTGGGCATCTGGATCGCCGCCGCCCTGATCCTGGCCTGGTATTTCCTGCGCGGCACTCGCTACGGCAGCAATTTATTCGCCGTAGGCGGCAATGCCCAGGCGGCCTACGCAACGGCCGTTCCGGTCACGCGCGTCCTCTTCAGCACTTATGTTATTTCCGGTCTGATGGCCGCCCTGGCCGCTCTGGCGCTCACCCTTGGCACCAGTTCCGGCGATCCGCGCATCGGCGAGGCCATGACCTTGGATTCCATCGTGGCCGTCGTCCTCGGCGGCACGCGCCTCAGCGGTGGCCAAGGCGGTATCGCCGGCTCCATTCTCGGCGTAATCATCCTCGGTCTGATTCGCAATATCATTTCCTTTGCCAACGTACCCAGCTGGTACCAGACCCTCGTTGACGCCCTGATCATCATTATTGCCCTGGCCGCGCCCGGATTCATCCAACTTCTCAGGAGGCGACGCGTCTAATGGAAACTATCAAATCTCTGAAACTAAACCCACCGCTCATCGCCCTCCTATTAGCCGTGGCCCTATTCTTTCTGGGCGGCCTCATTCAGCCCGGTTTTCTGAACATCAACCAGGCCTTCAATATTCTGCGCCTGGCCGCCTTCCTGGGCATCATCGCCGCCGGGCAGACGCTGGTTATCCTCAGCGGTGGGGAAGGCATCGACCTCTCCATCGGCGCCGTGGTTACCTTGGCAGCTATTCTCACCTTTCGCATTAATGACGGCCAGAATACAATGGTCCTACCAGCCATGGCCGTCGCCCTGCTGGCCGGAACATTCATCGGCCTGCTCAATGGCGTCGGCGTGGCCTTTCTACGCGTGCCGCCCCTGGTCATGACCCTGGGCATGGCCGGCGTCGTGCAAGGCCTCATCCTGGCCATCACCCAGGGAGAAATGATCGGCGATACGGCGCCTGTCATGGGCCGCTTTATCTCATCGCCGCTTGTCTTCGGCATTCCCGGCGTCATCTTCATCTGGTTTATTCTTGCCGGCCTGATCTGGCTGCTTTTAGAGCGCTCCGCTTACGGCAAGCAGCTCTATGCGATCGGCGTCAACCGCACCACCGCCCGGCTGTCCGGCGTGCGCGTGCCGGTCATGGTCATCATCACCTACACCTTGAGCGGTCTGCTCGCCGCTTTTGGCGGTTTTATGCTGCTTGGCTTCACCCAGACGGTCTTTATGAACCTCGGAGGCCCCTACCTCTTCCCATCCGTAGCGGCCGTGGTCGTCGGCGGCACGGCCCTTTCCGGAGGCAAAGGCAGCTATTGGGGCACGATGGCCGGCGCGCTGGTCCTGACGCTCATCACCAGCCTACTGACGACCATGCAGCTGCCCCAGGCATTCCGGCAGATGACGCTGGGGGTGATTTTATTGGTTTTAATTTCAGTTTACGGCCGTCAACGCGGCCTGAGACAGTAATAATCCCGATTGGTCCAATTTTTAGAAATCTATTTTCGTAACCATACAGCGGTTGAAATTGGACCAATCTAATGACATCTAACCGAGATTGGTCCAATTTTTAAAAATCTTTATTCGTAACCATATAGCGATTGAAATTTGACCAATCGAATGACACGATATGTTTAAGGATACAACTTAGATCAATTATTTAGACTCGGAGGAAAAATAATTATGGAAACACTCAAACTCGGTATCGTTGGATCGGGTTTTATCACCCGCTTTCAGGTGCGGGCCATCGCCCAAATTCGCAACATGGAAATCAGCGGCATCACTTCGCTGGATAAAAAGAACGCCGCCGCAGTCGCCCAGGAGATCCGCGACATGGGGCTGGGAGAAACAGTTGTCTATGACAGCGTGGGCGAGATGGCCAAGCACGTCGATGCTATCGCCATTTATACGCCTAATTACACGCGCATCGACATCATGGAACAAATCGCGGACGCCGTTCAGCAAGGCGCCGGCCTCAAGGGCGTCATTTGCGAAAAACCATTGGGCCGCAACGTCCGCGAAGCGCGCCGCCTGGTCGAGCTGGCTGACGAAGCCGGCCTGCGCACCGCCTACTTCGAAAACCAGATTTTCATGAAGCCAATCCAGGCCCAGATGGCGCAGCTCGCCCCGCAGCAAGAAACCATGGGTCCGTTGGTCTTAACCCGATCGGCCGAAGAGCACGGCGGTCCGCATGAACCCTGGTTTTGGGATCCGACCCAACAGGGTGGCGGCGTCTTGTCCGATATGGGCTGTCACAGCATCGCCGTCGGCTGGTACGTGCTGACCCCGTTGGGCGAACCACCCACCTACTTGCAGCCCGTATCCGTAACGGCCGAAACCTCGCTGCTCAAATGGGGCCTACCCGAATGGCGGCAGAAGCTGCTGGACCGCTTCGGCGTTGACTACACCAAAACGCCGGCCGAGGACTTCACCACGGGCATGGTGACCTATAAAAATCCGCAGACGGGTCAGCTCTCCAAAGCGCAGTTTACCGACTCATGGATGTTCGAAAAGCAGGGCCTGCGCCTGTTCATGGACGGCATGGGCCCTGGCTATGCCTTCGAGGTCAACACCCTGCGTTCGACGCTGGAGATATTCATCGGCGACGAAGCGGCTGATGCCATCGCCGACGCCGAAATGGCCCTGGAAAAAGCGACCGCCTCCCGCGGCCTGCTGGCCGTCCAGTACAACGAAGCCGATCTCTACGGCTACACAGATGAAAACCGCGACGCGGCAGACGCTTTCCTGGCCGGCAAAGATGGCTTCCTCTCCTGGCGCTATGGCCTGGAGATCACGAAGCTGGTGATGGCCGCCTACCTATCGGCCGAGAAAGGGGTAACCATTGACCTGACCGATCCGGCCGTTCAGGAAGAGCTGGAGACATACGTTCCCCTTATTCAACAAGGGCGTGGCGCGGAAGTGCTTTTTTAGCTGGTCAGGTGGTCAGCTAATCAGCTAATCCATGGACAACGAACAGCTGCTGCAATGGCTGCTGGATGGTGATGTGGCCATCCAATACCAGGTCAAGCGCGACCTGCTGGGCCAGGATATCCCAGCCTTGCAGCAGCGTATCGCCGGCGAAGGCTGGGGCTACCGGTTCTTACAGGCACGCAATAAAAATGGCCATTGGGGGCGTGGCTTCTACCAGCCGAAGTGGATCTCCAGCCATTATACGCTTCTCGACCTGAGGTATTTGCAGCTGCCGCCCGACCATCCGGCGCCCACCGAGACAATCGACCTGATTCTGAAGCATAACAAGGCGGAGGATGGCGGCATCAATCCGGGCAAGACGATCAAAAACAGCGATCTTTGCATCAACGGCATGTTCCTCAATTACGCCTGCTATTTCGGTATAGATCCGGCGAGCCTGCACTCAATCGTCGATTTCATCCTCACCCAACAACTTCCGGATGGCGGTTTCAACTGTAATTTTAACCATCGCGGCGCGGTGCACAGCTCGCTGCATTCCACGCTTTCACTACTGGAAGGCGTTCACGAATATGCCGCCAACGGCTACACTTACTGCCTGGCGGAACTGCTAACCGT
The DNA here is from genome assembly GCA_046259485.1 of Promineifilaceae bacterium (SeqCode). Lineage (GTDB taxonomy): Bacteria > Chloroflexota > Anaerolineae > Promineifilales > Promineifilaceae > JAACFF01. The sequence goes on from JBJYWP010000134.1 coordinate 46,172, forward strand.
GGCAGCACAGTCACGCGAATTCATCCTGCAGCACCGCCTCTTTCGTTCCGACCGCACGGGCGAAATCATTAATAAGCGCTTTCTGATGCTCTCCTACCCCAGCCGCTGGTTCTACGACATTTTGCGCGCGCTGGTGTATTTTCAAACGGCCGATCTTCCCTATGACCCGCGTATGGAAGAAGCCCTCGACATCTTGCGCCAAAAACGGCGTAAAGATGGGACATGGCCCGTGCAGGCCAAACACGGCGGACAGGTCCATTTCGATATGGAAAAAACGGGCGGCCCCAGCCGTTGGAATACACTGCGGGCGATGAGGGTGTTGGAGCATTTCAGGTAGTCAGTTTTTCAGTTGGTCAGTTGGTCAGTCTTGGCTGACAGGTTGATTAGCAGATTGGTTAAGGTGGCGGCCGGCTGCTAAACTGAAATTTGAATATCCCAATTAACAATTGACTACAAAACGAAGGAGTAAGAAAATGAAATTAAGTGCACGTAACGTGATCAAGGGCACGGTGAAATCGTATAAGGAAGGGGCAGTGAACGATGAAGTCATCGTTGAAATCGCTCCAGGAATCGAAATGACCTCGATTATCACCAGCAGCTCCTGCGATCGACTGGGTATTGAAGTGGGCAAGGAAGTCTATGTCATGGTTAAGGCTTCCAATGTTATGCTGGCAACCGAGTAATTGACACAAAACGAAGCAGTTAAAAAAGGCCGGCGGGGCACCTACCCCGCCGGTCTTTTGTATGGGCAATCTTGCCGTTTATCTCAGCTTGTTGGCTACCGCGTGCCATGGACTAAAAGCATTTTCTAAACCACGAACGGCCGGTTCAAGGGCCGGATAGTGGCGCAGTAAAACGGTGAGCATTGAGTTGTTACGAATCCAGTCCATGCCGATCTGGGTGTAAACTTCGTCGTTGAAGCTGGAAGTTAGGAAGCGATCGCTTTTCAGCCGGCGCGAGGCCATGACGATGGCAATGCGGAAGGCTGTTTCCGAGAATCCAAATCCGGCAATAAGCGGTTCGGCATAAGCGCCGGTCATCAGGTCCACCTTATCGACATCGCCGTACACCGCTTCCATCTTCCCGGCCAGTTCTTTATCGCCGGTCATTTCCTCAAAAGTGCGGACGCGCTTCAGGCGCAGCATCTCGCGAAAATCATTATAGCGCGGGATGCCGCGCTCGCGGTCGCGCAGAATATCAATCGCCGCTAGATCAATGACGCTGCCATCGTCTTTGCGTAAAAACTGCAGGTGCTTGGGGTAATTAAAAAGGCGCAGCATGCCTGGATGGGCCAGGCCAAAACTGTAAAAGAGATCCTGCATGGCGTATTTTTCCAGGATACCGCGCGTGTGGCCCAGGCTAACCTCGGGCAGTGTGGCCGTACCAATTTGCTGCCCTGTGTCCAGGGAATAGAAAGTGAAGTCATCGGGCATGAGCGGGTGCATGCGGTAAATGGCCACAAATTCCTCGGTGAGCGAGAAAGGGGCTGAATGGTGATCTGGCGTGGTACCTACAATACCGCCCAGGAGTTCGATGTCGTCCAGAAATTCAAACTCTTCTTGCAGCGCTTCCCCGGCTACGCCTGCCCAATTGAGACGTAGTGCCGCGGCTACCGTCGGATGGGGAAGCATGGCCGGCGTCCATTCGGCGGTGTGGATCTTGGCCAGTAAAGCAGCGTTGATGAGCCGCGCCTGCTGGAAAAGGCGCTCATCTGACCAGGCGGGGTATACCTGCCGCAACTGATCACAGATGGTGTTGTGCTCGCTGACAAAAAGGGCGTGCAGCATGCTCAAACCAATCCACCAATTATCGGAAAAGCCGGTCAGTTCCACGCCTTCCACGTTCAGGGGCAGCCGTGCTTCCTCCCCCATCTTCATCTTGCCATGTCGCCCGGAGCGCAGCCTGCGGGCCGTCGCTTCATCACTGCCATAGATTTGCGAGGCGTCCCACCAGTGTGAATTGATGTTGGCGTAAGTAGGCAGCCCATCCCTCCTCTGCGGTTCGGCGGGCGTACGCGGTACGCGCATCCCGTTTTCCGGCCAGAGGTCTCCCGCATCCAGGGGAATCTCGTGACTGTCTTCATTCCGCCCCGGCCTGTGGGCTACCCAGTCATGGACCATGAACTGCACCCAGGCAGTGGCCGTCAGATTGAGGTATTCGACAGGCTGGAATTTTTCCCTGGTTAATAGTTCGCGGCTGATCAGGCGCGGGCTGGGGTCCATTAAATGGATCGTATCGGGGCGCACCCTGTCCAGTGAGAAATTACGGCCGAATCTTGTGCCTGCAGCACCCATTCGCGGGAACTTCAGATCGTTATACGATCCATCATAGGAACGATACCTGACTTTCTCCGGCGGGCTGGCATCAGGATTGGGATTTTCCTCAAAAGGGGGATCTTCGGTATCAAAAAGATTCTTTGCACGTAGCTCGTCACGGAGTGTGAGCAGCCATAACAATCCTAAAGCTTTAGGCATTTCATACCACTGCAAGCCATCGTCCAATTTAGCTCGTAAATCTGAAAACAAAGACTCTAGATTGCTCATAGTTATATCTCCAGCAAAAGATGTTTAAAGATGCGTGCTTCTACTTAGATAACAAGGCACGTACTTGATTTTCTACCCGAAAGCTGGCATCTGTTGTTGACGAAGTCAGGACAGAAATTTAATCGCCATAATAGATCAGGAGAGTTTCATAATCAACATTGCGGAAACTTTCACAATATTGACAGTGACTTCGGGTTCCTCTATGCTGTCCGATAAGAGTTCCCAAAGAGGCATGAAATGGAAATAGCACCCGATATTTATGAGATTGGAGCCAAAAAGCGCGGTTATTTTAAGGCCGGATATACCAAGGCGTTCCTGGTTGATGATGGTGATGGGTTATATGTCATCGATACTTTTTACGATGATGACGCGCAGTTATTCATGGACGAGATAGCCCAAATCGGCCGTTCGCCAAAGGACATCAAGCATATCCTGATGACGCACGGCCATCGCGGCCATCTGGGCGGGCTGGCAGCGTTAAAGCGCCTCAGTGGCGCGCCTGTTTATGGCCATATTTGGGAAGCGGATATTATCTCCGGCGAGCGGCCGTTTCAGAACCCCTCCATCCTAGCCTTCAAGCCCATCCAAACCTGGCCGATCACGACTATCGGCCAGATTTTGGGCCCGCTCAACCCATTCGAGGGCGTCCCGGTCGACCATTTGATCGATGAAGGGGATAAAGTCGGCGTAATGGAGGTACTGCACACCCCAGGCCATACCCCAGGGCACCTGGCCTTCTACTGGCCGGAACGCAAAGCGCTGTTCACGGGGGACTCTTTTGTCACCTGGCCCAAAGTAGTGCCCGGCTGGAAGAGTACGATGCTCAACAAACGGCAGTCATGGGAGTCTCTACGGCGCATGGCCGCTCTGGATGTGGAGGTGATCGGGCCTGGACATGGCAATTCGATCACTAAGGATGGCGGGGAGGTTTTGAGGGCATTGGGTAACCAGTAAGTTGTATTTAGTGAAGAGTGTTTCGTTGGGCGATTGCGCCGCTACGCTTAAAGGGATTGGGTTAGCGATGGTTTCTGTCTGTTGGTGGCGAGCGGTCAGGCGTAATGCTATGATCGGCGCATGATTTCCGCTTCTGAGGCAATTGAGCGCCTGCGTGAAGGGAATAGCCGCTTCGCCGCCGGGCGCAGCGACCAACCTACTCTCTCTCCCAACCGGCGGCGAGAACTTTTGGCCGGACAAAAACCTTTCGCCATTGTCCTCGGCTGCTCCGATTCGCGGGTGCCGGCGGAGATCGTTTTTGACCAAGGGCTGGGCGACCTGTTCGTGATCCGCGTGGCCGGCAATGTCGTCGCGCCCTCGCTCGTAGGCAGCGTGGAGTTCGCCGCGGAGAAATTCGGCACGCCGCTGGTCGTGGTTCTGGGCCACTCCTACTGCGGGGCGGTACAGGCGACGCTGAAGGAACTGGCTCTGGGTCCGGAGGAACGATCACCGAATCTAGCCTCCATCGTCGACCGCATACGGCCGTCGGTGGAAACGCTGTTCGAAACAGACCTGCGCCACGATCCGCAGGCGCTGCTTTATTATGCAATACGGGCGAATGTGCGCGCCTCGGCCAGCCAGCTGCGCCATGCCTCACCTATCCTGGAAGCGCTCGTGCACGAGGATAGGCTGCGCATCGTCGGGGCAGAGTATGATTTGGAAAGTGGGCTGATTGATTTTTTTGAGAAAGGGAGCTGATTGGGAATTTCGGATTTCGGAATTTAATCGCCCTGTTTTCCGTTTTCTGTTTTCTGTTTTGTGTTTTCTGTTGTCTGCTGGCTTTGATGCATGCGGTAGTAGGAACCCTGCTGGGCTAAGAGGGATTCGTGGGTGCCGCGTTCGACGATACGGCCGTCTTCGATGACCAACACCTGGTCGGCCTGGCGGATGGTACTCAGGCGGTGGGCGATGACAAAGGCGGTACGGCCTTCCATGAGAGTTAAGAGGGCCGCCTGCAGGAGCATTTCCGTGCGCGTATCCACGCTGCTCGTCGCTTCGTCGAGGATGAGGACGCGCGGATCGGCGAGGATGGCGCGGGCAATGGCTAGCAGCTGGCGCTGCCCCTGGCTGAAATTATGTCCCTGCTCCGATACTTCCGTGCTGTAGCCCTGCGGCAGGTGGCGAATAAACCAGTCGGCATTGGCTAATGTGGCCGCCGCCCGCACCTCTTCCTCGGTAGCTTCCAGGTTGCCATAGCGAATGTTTTCCAAGACTGTGCCTGAAAAAAGGAAGGTATCCTGCAGGACGATGCCTAACTGCTTGCGGATGGAGTCCTGGGTTACAGCGCGAATGTCCTGCCCGTCGATGGAAATCTCTCCGGAGTCTACGTCATAAAAACGGCTGAGCAGATTAATGATCGTCGTCTTGCCCGCCCCGGTCGGGCCAACCAGGGCGATTGTCTGGCCCGGTTTCGTTTCCAGGCTGACCTCTTTAAGAACCGGCTTCTGCGGGTCATAGCCAAAGCTGACGTTATCGAAGCGCACCGCTCCCTGCACCTTGGGCAGCGGCTGCGCATCCGGCCGGTCGGGTACAGCGGGCGGAGTGTCCAAAACGGCGAAGATGCGTTCCCCGCCGGCCAGAGCCGATTGCAAATTGTTATAAAGCATGGCGATGGCGCGCATGGGACGGAAGAAGTTCATGATGTAGACCACGAAGGTGGCGATCACGCCCACGGAGACGATGCCTCGCAGGGAAAGCCAGCCGCCTAGAAGCGCCGTGGCGGCAATGGTGATCGTGCTCATGGTGGTGAACATAGGAGCTAGGGCGGCGGTAATGATGTTGGCCTTCGTGCCGGCCTCGCGATTGGCGGCATTGCTTACTTCAAACTCGGCCTTTGTATCCGCGGCGCGGGCGAAAGCCTGGATCACGCGAATGCCGGCAATGTTCTCTTCCATCACGGCATTCATATCGCCCATGTAACGCTGCACATCGCGGAAAGCAACGCGGCTGAGGCGGGTAACAAGCATGGTGATATAGAGCATAATCGGCAGCAAAATAAAAGTGCCGATGGCCAGCTGCCAGTTGAGCAGCACCATGGCCACCATGATGCCGCCTAGAGTGAGCACATTGGTGATGAACTGGATCAGGCCGTTGGAGAGGACCTGGTTGATAGCCTCGGTATCGTTGGTCACGCGGCTCATCAAATCACCGACGCGATGATGGTCGTGATACTCCATAGAGAGGGCCTGCAGCTGGTTAAAGAGTTCGACACGAATATCGGCGACAACGTGCTGGGCAATGTTGACCATGATCACGCCGTAGACAACAGCCGTCAAGCCGCTAACGAGGATAGTGAACAGGAGAATCAGGGCAATGCGCCCCAGGCCGCTCATGTCTCCCGGAGTGATAAAATCGTCGATAGCACGGCCGAAAAGGATAGGCGAAGCCAGGTCGGCCAGGGTGCCGACGATAACCAACAGGGCTACGATAATCAGCTGCGGTGTATAGGGACGGGCATAAGCGAATAAACGGCCGACCGTGCCGCGCACGTCGGCGGCCTCTTCGCCGGTTGACGGACCGCCGCCATAACCCAGGCGCAGCCGTTTCGGTGCTTCACCCTTACTCACAAGGCTTCCTCCTGGTCGCTTCCTGAAGGAGACACCTGAGAGGCAACGATTTCCTGGTAGATGGTACTGTCACGCAGCAATTCTTCATGCGTCCCCTGGTCAACGAGACGGCCGTTTTCGAGAATGAGAATAGTGTCCGCTTCGAGCACCGAACTGAGCCTTTGGGCGACGATGAAGGTCGTGCTCTGCCGTTTCAACTCCTTCAACGCTTCCTGGATACGCGCTTCCGTCGGGCCATCGACAGCGCTGGTACTGTCATCAAGGATCAGGATGGCAGGGGAAATAAGCATAGCCCGGGCAATGGCGATACGCTGCTTCTGACCGCCGGAAAGGTTGGCGCCGCGCTCTTCGACAATGGCATCATAGCCGCCGGGCATGGCCATAATAAACTCATGGGCCTGTGCCGCCTGGGCCGCGGCGATCACTTCGTCTAAGGATGCCTCGGAACGGCCGTAGGCGATGTTGTCACGTATAGTACCGCTGAAAAGCGTGGTCTGCTGCAAAACGACGCCGATTTGCTTGCGCAGCGTCTCCAGGTCCCAATCACGAACGTCCACGCCATCAATGGTGATGCTCCCGCCGGTTACGTCGTAAAAGCGGGGAATGAGATTGACCAATGTACTTTTGCCTGATCCCGTAGCCCCCAGCAAGGCGAACTGCTGCCCCGGTTGGGTATCAAAGTTGATATTGTGCAGAACAGTACGGTTTTTCAGGGGGAGGCCATTATTAGAAAGCGCGTTTTCTGGTTCTTTAGAGACCGGATTTGGGGGAACGCTCCGGTTTTCAGAGGAGCTCTCTGAAAAAACCCGGGTTCCAGAGAGTTCGTAATTAAAAGAAACATCATGGAACTGCACATGTCCCTGCATTTTTGCGGCCGTGTGCGGGGACGGGGCGACGGGCAGCGCAGGCTGCATATCCAACACCTCCCAAACGCGGCTGGCCGAGGCGTCGGCACGCGAGAACATAGTTAAGATATTGCCCAGGAGAAGCAAGGGCGCCATGCCGATCAAGAGATAGCTGTTGAAGGCAACCAGCTGACCGATCGTCAACCGTTCGCTGATGACGCTGGAGCCGCCATACCAGACCACGACCACGGTACCCAGACCGGTGAGGATGGTCAGCAGCGGCAGGACGACGGCCATCAGACGGCCGACGCGGATGTGTTGGATCATGTAATCGTCGCTATAGTCCCGGAAACGGTTCATTTCGTAGGATTCGCGCACAAAAGCCTTAACGACGCGCACGCCGGCCAGGTTCTCCTGCACGATAGCATTCAGGGCCGAAAGTTTCTCCTGGACAACGGTGAACAGTGGCTGGGCCAGGTGCATGGTTACCCAGATAATGAGTCCGGCCAGGGGCAGGATGATGAACATCATCAGCGTCAGCTGGGCATCGACAAAGAACATCATGACTACGCTGCCGCCGATCATCAGAATGGCGCGCAAGAACAGGGCCAGACCGTTGCCCATAAACATACGTACCAGTTCAACGTCACTGGAGATTCGCGTGATCAGCTCGCCGGTCTGCAAATTATCCAGATTGGCGAAGGAGAAGGTCTGGATATGGGCAAAGAGCGCGCTGCGCATGTCGTAGGCCAGGCCCTGCGAGAGTCGGGCACGGAACACGCCCTGCCCCAGCGTGGTTAAGGCGCCCACTAGAGCGGCGCCGACCATGACCAGCACACCGCGCACGATACCGCCCATATCGCCGGGGGTGATGCCAAAATCAATGACGTAACGCAGTGCACGCGGCACCACCAGCTCCATGGCTACGGCCAGGATGACGCTGAGCACCAGCAGGGTAGAGATTAGCCAATACGGCCGTACAAAAGCGCCCATACGGCGCAAGGAAAACATTATCTTAATTTCGGATGTCGGATGTCGGATTTGCTATTGCGATAACGTCTCTATCGCTATCGCAATCGCTTTCGACTATCTACTCTTCAAAAACCCTGATCCTGTTAATTATTTAACTCAAGTCACTACCTAAAACAGTCACGAGATTGGTCCAATTTCAATCGCTCTATGATTACGGATATAGATTTTTAAAAATTGGACCAATCTTGATTGTGCCCCTATTTTACCCCGCTACGGCCAAATCTTCATAGGCTGCAGCGCGTTCGCGGCGGAACTGGTTGGTGTAGAGGTTGTAGTAATGACCTCGATTGTGAATCAGCTCACCGTGCGTACCGGACTCGGTAATACGGCCGTTTTCGATGACCAGAATTCGGTCCGCGCGCTTGATGGTGCTCAGGCGGTGGGCGATGATGAAACTTGTGCGCCCTTCCATGATCGCTTCCATGCCCTGCTGGATCAAGGCCTCGGTCAGGGTATCGACAGAGCTGGTCGCCTCATCCATGATGAAGATGTCGGGCTCAGCCAGGATGGCACGGGCAAGGCTTAGCAACTGCTTCTGGCCTACAGAGAGCATGTTGCCACCTTCACCAACATCCTCATCATAGCCATGTTCGAGGGCCTTGATGAAGTCGTGTGCACCGGCCAGTTTGGCGGCGGCTTCGATCTCCTCGTCCGTGGCTTCAAGCCGGCCATAGCGCAAATTTTCACGGATGGTGCCCGAGAAGAGGTGCGGGGTCTGCAAGACCATGCCCACGCGGGACTGGATCGCCTGCTGCGTCAGATCGGTATAGTCCATGTTGTTGAGCAGGATACGGCCGTTTTTGGGCTCGTAGAAACGGCACAACAGGTTGACGATGGTTGACTTGCCACCGCCTGTCGGGCCGACCAGGGCGATTGTCTCACCTTTTTTAACGTGCAGGTTGAAGTCATCCAGCACCGGCTTGCCTTTTTCGTAGAAAAACTCCACGTCTTCAAAGCGGATATCGCCGCTGATATTGTCAGGTGCAACGGCACCCTCTTTGTCCTCGATATCAGGTACGGCATCGATCAGCGAAAAGACACGCTCGGCGGAAGCGATCGACTGCTGCATCTGGGCAAAGACGCGGGCCATTTCCTGCACCGGCCAGAGCATGAAGGTAACGTAGGCGATGAAGGCCTGAATGTCGCCAATGGTCATCGTGCCATATTCAACTTGCAGGCCACCAAACAAGACGGTCGCGGCCACGCCAAAGGCGGTAATCAGCTGCACCACAGGCAGGAAGAGGGCCGAGAGCCATGAGGCGCGGTACGAGGCGCGGTACATGTCGGAAGAAAGATCCTGGAACTCCAACAGATCGAGCTGCTCGCGGGCCAGGGCTTTTGTCACGCGCACGCCGCTGATATTTTCGTTATAGGCGCCGGTGATCTGGCTGTTGATGCGCCGCACTTCGCGGAACTCACCTAGGATGCGCCTTTTGAACTGGAAGGCAACATAGATCAATATGGGCAGCAGCAGCAGGATGATCAGGGCCAGCTGCCAGTTAATCAGGAACATGAAGACCATGGAGATGATCACGCTGGTCATGCCCCAGGTCACATCCAGAAGGCCCCATGTCACCAGTTCAGCGATGCGCTCCGTGTCCGAGGTCACGCGGGAGATGATCCAGCCTACCGGCGTGCGGTCGAAATAGGAAAAGGAAAGCTTCTGCAAATGATTGAAGAGCTTCCGGCGCAGGTCGTAACGAATGCGTTCACCGAGCACGCCTGTGAGCGTGATGAACAGGAACACGCCTACGGCCTGGAGCAAGATGAGCACGCCATACATAGAGAGGAAGCGCACCAGAGCCTGGCGATCTTGGGGCGTGATGGCATTATCGATGATCTCCTTGCTCAGGAAGGTGAATAAGCCATCGATCAGGGCCACGGCGACAATGGCAACGAGGAAACCGGCAAGCAGAGGCCAGTGGGGCGTGGCCTGCATTAAGATACGCTTGACGGTCTGCCCGTTAAAATCGCTTTCAAATTCTTCTTCTTCAAAATATATTTCGCTCATAATTCACCGTTAGTTTTATATGGGCGCTTCGCGGAGCGCCCATAATCGATTGCGAAAGAGATAGCGATTGGGATCGCTATCGCTTTCGCTTTCGTTATCGCAATCGAAATATCAGACAACTGACAGCTGATCGCTGACGACTGAGAGCTCTGCTTCCAGCTCGTCTTCTATTTGCGCCTGCAGGTTATAGATTCGCCTGTAGGGACCGTCTTGAGCCAGCAGCTCGTCATGCGTGCCGCTTTGCGTGATTCGGCCGTCTTCCAATACCAATATCAAGTCCGCGTTCATCACCGTCTGGATACGGTGGGCGATGATGAATGTCGTGCGCCCGGGCATCAGCACTTCCAATGCTTCGCGAATCTCGGCTTCCGTCTCCGTATCCACCGAGGAGGTGGCGTCGTCGAGGATCAAGATCTGCGGGTCTTTCAAAAAGGTCCGGGCCAGGGTCAGGCGCTGTTTCTGCCCGCCGGACAGGGTCACACCACGCTCACCGACCAGGGTGTTATAACCCTTGGGGAAGGTGAGGATGACATCGTGGATGGCCGCGGCGCGCGTAGCTTCCTCTATTTCGGCATCGGACACCGGACGGTCTACGCCGTAGGTAATGTTGTCGCGTATGGTGCGCGAGAAGAGGAAGGGTTCCTGCTGCACGATACCGATGTTCTGGCGCAGAATACGGCGCGGATAATCTACCAGCTCGACGCCGTCGAGGGTGATGCTGCCCGAGCTGTAGTCATAAAAACGGGGCAGCAAATTGACCAGCGAGGTCTTGCCCGAACCTGTGCCGCCGACCAGGGCAATGACCTGGCCCGCACCGGCCGTAAAGCTGACATTGTTCAAGACCGGCGCGTCAGGATCCTGCTTTTCGTCTTCATAGAGGAAGCAGACATCGTCGAAGCGAATATTCCCTTTGACCGGACCGGAGGGGCGATAGCTGCCCTCTTCGAGCGGTTCCGTATCCTCGCGAATGATCTCCATCACGCGGTTATAGGAGACCATGCCGCGCGTAGCCTCGACGATGAGACGGCCGAGATTGCGCAATGGCCAGAGCAGCCAGCCCAGGATACCCAGGTAAGCCAGGTAGGTACCCAGGGAAATCGTGCCGTTGATGGTCATCGTGGCAGCCACGAAGTAACCGATCAGCAGCTGGATGCCGACCAGGATATCGGTCGAGGGCCAGAAGTAGGCATGCATGAAGAGCAGTCTCTTGCCGCGGCGGTATTTCTCGATGTTATCGGCCTCAAACTTGGCTTCTTCGTAATCCTGACGGGCGAAGGCGCGCACCACGCGCACGCCGGTCAGGTTCTCTTGCAGCGTCGTAGAGAGGATCGCTTCCTGCTCCTGGAAAGCCTCGTAACGATCGGCGATCTTGCCGAAGAAGATTATGGAGACGATGAGCAGGGCGGGGACGATAATGACCGAGATCAGGGCCAGCTGCCAGTTGAGGTAGAGCAACGCCGCAAAGTTTACCAGGAAGAGGAGCACGATGCGCCCGAGCCCGATGGCTTGCTCGCCGTAGAAACGGCGCATGGCATCCACGTCGGAAGTGGCGCGCTGGATGAGCTCGCCGGTCGGCGTACGGCCGTGGTAAGCAAAAGAAAGGCGTTGGATGTGATCGTAAAGATAGTCGCGCAGGCGTACGATCACACCTTCGGCAGCCTCGGCCGCCCAACGGCCGCTGAGGAAGGTAAAGAACCCTTGCAGCAAAGCCAGGCCGATGATGCCCAGGGCGACGAGTACGAGCTGGCGCACCAAATCCTCCTCGCTGCCCAGGACATCGTCGGTGAAGTAGCGAATGAGGTAGAAGGTGCTAACCTGGAAGACGGCCGAGAGGCCAATGGCCACCGTGGCGGCGATAAAGAGGCCGCGATAGCCGTTGAGCATGCGCCATAAACCAACGATACGGTTTTCCGATACCGCTTTTTTCAAATCATAATCGGGTTCGTTTATTTGTATTGTTGCCATAGTAATTACCATTAACCAATAGCCGATTTGTCATTGTACAAAGTTGCAAGGTTGCAAAGTGGCCAAATAAATTGCGCATTCCGCATTTGACCTCAACTGAAATCAAAAAGGACGGGCTACGGGCCACGTCCTTTTTGGTTACAAACCTGTATTTTTCAACAGGGACAAAAAAAGGCCGCGGCGCCGTTGTGCGCCGCGGCCTTGAAATTGTATGGTGATACAATCAGCCAACAGGCGCACCTCGAGAAGGAACATCAACATCGCCGTATGCTGGGATGTGTAACCAAATTAACGTTGTATTGGTCATTAACGAACCTCCGTTCTTTAGTCGCAAAATGCGCCGACCACAACTTTAGCATGAGCTGGGGTGCAAGTCAAGCGGGAACTGGGATTTTCTTCAACCCCCGGCTACCAGCTTAAAATTTCACAAAATCCATCTCATTTTTTTGTCATTAGTCTTGACCTGGAAAATTATCGCAACATAATCAGGCAATATTTGTTTGGATGCCAACTCATTTTCGCTCGCCTTATTATCATAGTGCCGGTTCTACGTAATATATAGAACGGTCCTACCTCCTCATGGCAGAGTCGCAAGTTGCGCACCCAATCTCCAGATATTAAAAACAATTGTAGTGCCTCAGGGTATAAAATAAAGAAATATGGCAGACACAACACAAACCGCCTGGCATACATTGACCGTTGAAGAGACGCTAGCCGTCCAGCAGACTGATCTCAGGAGTGGCCTCTCTGAAGATCAGGTGCGGCAGCGCTTGCAGCAAGTCGGGCCGAACGAACTGCAAGAACGGGGCGGCAGAAGCCCCTGGGCTATTCTCTGGGACCAGATAAGCAGTGTGATGGTGCTCATTCTTATCGCCGCAGCCATTGTCTCTGCACTGCTGGGCAAAGTCACAGAAACGATTGCCATCGCCGGGATCGTCATTCTCTTCACAGTTCTGGGCTTCGCCCAGGAATACCGCGCCGAAAAGGCCATGGCCGCTCTGCGCAAGTTGGCCATTCCCATCGTGCGCGTCATTCGCGGTAGTGAGAGGCGCGAAATCGCCGCTAACCAGCTAGTGCCCGGCGATATCGTCCTGCTGGAGGCGGGCAGCGCCATTCCAGCCGATCTGCGATTGGCGGAGAGCGTTAACCTGCGCATCCAAGAGGCGATCCTAACCGGTGAATCAGAACCCGTTGAAAAAGAGACGGCCGCCTACCAGATAGCAACCATGCCCCTCGGCGACCGCCGCAACATGGCCTATATGGGCACCGTAGCCACCTACGGCCGTGGCCGGGGCGTGGTCGTGGAAACAGGCATGAGCACCGAACTAGGCAAGATCGCCAACCTCATCCAGGACGTGGGGCCGGGCGAAACGCCGCTGCAGGTGCGCCTGGATCAGGTGGGTAAACTGCTCGCCATCGTTGGCTTGATCGCCGCCGCGCTCGTGCTGGCAATCGGTGTCTATCTCAACGAGCCCCTGGACGAGATGTTCCTCACGGCCGTCAGCGTCGCTGTGGCCGTGGTGCCCGAAGGGCTGCCCGCAGTAGTCACCGTGACTCTAGCCCTGGGTGCGCAGCGCATGCTGCGCCGTAACGCGCTGATCCGAAAACTGCCTGCAGTGGAGACTCTGGGCGCGGTCACCGTTATTTGCTCCGACAAAACCGGCACACTGACCGAAAACCGCATGACGGTGACGGTGATCGATGTAGCCGGACATTACCTGGAACTGACCGGCACCAGCGCTATGCACCCGGCGCCTTCACTCAACCCGACCGGCGGGGGATCAACCCCCGACCTTGCCGGGCAGCCACCGGCCATTGGTCTTACCGTGGCCGGCGGCGCCTTGTGCAACGATGCCACATTGCGTCCAGACCCGGAAACAGGGCGCTACGCCGTGATTGGCGATCCCACAGAAGGTGCGCTGCTGGTGGCCGCGGCGCAGGCCGGGCTAGAACTCGAAGCTCTGAACAAGGCTCTCCCCCGCGTAGCCGAACTCCCATTCGACTCAGACCGCAAGCGTATGACCACGGTGCACAGCCTACCCGCTGACCCGGCGCAGGTCAGCCCAACCCTCCGCGCGCTGCGCCCTGAAGGGCTTTATCTATCAATCACCAAGGGGTCCGTTGATGGCTTACTGGACATCAGCAGTCAAATCTGGACTGAAAATGGGGTCCTGCCCCTCGACACCGCATGGCATGGCCGGATCCAGCAGGCTAATGAACAGATGGCGCAAAACGGCATGCGTGTTCTCGGCCTGGGTTACCGCTGGCTGGAGGATCCCGCGCACCTGGCCGAGTCTGATCTGGTCTTTATGGGCCTGACGGGCATGATTGACCCGCCGCGCCCGGAAGTAAAAGAAGCCGTGGCCACCTGCGCCACCGCCGGCATCCGGCCGGTGATGATCACCGGCGATCACCCGCTGACAGCACGCTTCATCGCCTATGACCTGGGCATCTCCCAAAACGGCCGGGTCAAGACCGGGGTGATGCTCGACGGAATGTCTCAGGAGGAGTTTGAGCAAGCCGTAGACGAGGTCTCGATTTACGCCCGAGTTTCCCCGGCCAATAAGGTGGAAATCGTAGATATGCTGCAAAAAAAGGGGCATGTAGTGGCCATGACTGGCGACGGGGTCAACGACTCCCCGGCGCTCAAGAAGGCCGATATCGGCATCGCCATGGGCATCGCTGGTACCGATGTGACCAAGGAAGCCTCAGACATGGTGCTGCTGGACGATAACTTTGCCACGATTGTCGCCGCCGTCGAAGAAGGGCGTGTCATATACGACAACATCCGCCGCTTCGTCAAGTTCTCCATCGCCGGCAACATCGGCAAGGTCCTGGTCATGCTGCTGGCGCCTCTGCTGCTTACGATGCCCGTGGCCCTGCTGCCCCTGCAGCTCTTATGGCTCAACTTGATGACGGACGGTCTGCTGGGCCTGGGTCTGGGGGTTGAACCGGCGGAAAAGGGCACCATGCGCCGTCCGCCGCGCGACCCGCAGGCGGGCATCTTCAGCGGGGGTATGGGAATCCATGTACTCTGGGTAGGCCTGTTGA
This sequence comes from Promineifilaceae bacterium (SeqCode), assembly GCA_046259485.1. Classification (GTDB taxonomy): domain Bacteria; phylum Chloroflexota; class Anaerolineae; order Promineifilales; family Promineifilaceae; genus JAACFF01. Next base: position 61,179 of record JBJYWP010000134.1, read on the forward strand.
TTGGCGCCGTGGCCCTTCTGGCCGGCTGGTTAACACTCGATTTGCCCGACAACACCTGGCAGACGATGATCTTCACCACGCTCGCTTTTTTGCAGGTAGGTCAGGCCCTGGCCTCACGCTCCAGCCGCGAGTCTTTCTTCACGATGGGCTTGACCAGCAATCCCGTCCTGCTGGCGTTGGCCGTGCTGACCGTCATTCTACAGCTGGTGGTGATCTATGTACCCTTCCTGGACCGCTTCTTTGAAGTTGTGCCCCTGGGCGTCCGCGAGCTGCTGCTTGCCGTGTTTTTAGGCAGCGCCGCCTTCTGGGCTATCGAAATCGAAAAATGGTTCCTGCGCCGGCGCACGGCTGCCTAAGGGCTGCACACAACGCCATCCGGCCCGGATAAGCGTTTTCAGCCCGGGCCGCAAATGCCCTGGAAGTAGGCCCAGGCGTTGCAGCTTTGGCCGTCGTCGAAAGTACAAACGCCGCATTGGGTGCCGTCCGACTGGTCAGCTACCGTGTAGGTATATCCCTGATCTTTGCAGTAGGCGGCGGCGGCATTGGCGAGTTCAGGCAGCATGCCGGCTTCGAGACCCGTGTTCACGACAGATCCGGCGTCGTTGACATTGGCCTGCCAGCAAAAGCCGGTCTCGCCATTGTGCAGCGTGACATGGTATAAGGTCTCGG